>JBHOQN010000137.1:0-5853 GCA_042408965.1 Ktedonobacteraceae bacterium | reverse complement strand
GTGACGCCCGCCCGGCTCTCTCCTTCCGCCCTTTCGGCCGAACGGCGCGCGCGGCGTTTGACAATTAGAGCAGGCTATGCTACAATCCTTGAGCACTAACCCGGTCCGGCGCCTTCACGCGCCGGCATTATCTTGTGGTTTTGATCCTATATTCACAGCACGCTTCGCTATTGTGGGAGACAATCGTCTGAGTCTGCAGTGAGACCGGGACCACCAGTGGTGGAAACAGAAGCATCACCCGGTATGCAGGCAGTCTTTCGGGGTGACATGAACGGATACCCTGAGGCCCCTCGCCAGGCGCGCAGGAGCGTTCCCTGCGGCATAGCTGGCCTGGTTCTTTCTGTAACGGCAGCGAGCCGAGCCGAGAGAGGAGCATCGAAGGGGTCCCTAGCGATGAATCGCCAAGGAGCGGGGAGGCTTAGTAGTACCTATGCCCAACACGAAATCTGCGGAGAAGCGCCTGCGCCAGGAGCGCAAACGGCGTCTGTATAATCGCAGTGTCAAGTCAAGTGTCAGGACGGCCATCAAGAAGGCGCGGCTGGCCATTCACAGCGGGGCTGAGGCCGACGGCGCAGTTCGCAGCGCTATCAGCACGCTTGATCGCGCTGTGAAAAAGGGGGTGCTGCATCCCAACAACGCCGCGCGTCGCAAGTCACGTCTGATGAAGCTGTTCAACACCGCAAAAGCAGCCGGTGCAACAGAGTAACAGGTTATTGCAGTGCGCCTCAGATGCTGTACACAGATGACAGCGCTGCTCTACGCGCAGGGCGCGATCTGGCCTGGTCTGATGGCGCCGCGGAGGTTCTGGGAACATGGCAGAGAAACTGGAAGTACCGAAGCCGGTGGGGCGCGCCCTGCTTGAAGCGGTTGAGCGCTCCCAGCTACGTAAGAATATGCCAGAGATTCGCTCTGGCGATACAGTTCGTTTGCAGGTGCGTATTGGTGAGGGCAAGGACGAGCGCGTGCAGCCATTCGAGGGCGTTGTGATTCGCCTGCACGGCGGCGGCGTCAATCGCACATTCACTGTGCGCCGCATCGCCTCGCACGGGATCGGCGTTGAGCGCACCTTCCTGCTGCATTCGCCGCGCCTGGAGAAAATCGAGGTGCTCCGCCATGCGCGCGTGCGCCGCAAACAGCTCTACTATTTGCGCGAGCGTTCGGGCAAGTCCGCACGCCTGAAGGAGATCCGTCCGATGAAGAAGTCGGAGATCGCCGCCAGAGCCGCTGCAGTCGCTGCCCGCGAAGAGGCCGAGCGGGAATAGCCGGCAGGATCGCCCTCTCGTCCGCCGTTGCCTCTCCGCCCGCCTCAAGAGTGTGCCCGTGGACTGAGCCGGATCGAGTGCGTCGACTGCCTGGTCTGGCCAGGGCCAGGGGAATCTGGGAATCCCTCGCGCCGCGTGCAGCTTCGCTTCAGATGGGCAGCGTACGATATGCTGGAGCCAACACTGGAAGAAGAGCAGACCCTGCTTGCCCAGGGCTATCGCTTCGTCGCCGGGCTTGATGAGGCCGGGCGTGGTTGTCTGGCCGGCCCTGTGGTGGCCGCGGCGGTTATCCTGCCGCTCGAGACCCTGATCTGCCCGGCCGAACATGGCTCCGCTCCCGATCCTGGGCAGGGCATCTTCGCCGGCCTGCGCGACTCGAAACAGATGACGCCCGCGCAGCGTGAGCGCCTCTACGCGATCATCCTGCAGCAGGCCGTGGCCGTGGGCGTGGGCATCGCCTCGGTGGAATTGATTGATCAGCGCAATATCCTGCAGGCGACGAAATGGGCCATGCGCCAGGCGCTCGCTGACTTGAAGGTGTCCCCTGATGCGCTGCTCCTCGACGCGCTGACGTTGCCTGACGTCTCTCTCCCTCAGCGCTCGCTGATCAAGGGTGATGCTCGCTGCCTCTCTATCGCTGCCGCTTCGGTGATCGCCAAGGTGACGCGCGATCGCCTGATGTGTCGCCTGCATGAGGAGTACCCGCTCTATGGCTTCGCGCAGCATAAGGGCTATGCCACCGAGGAACACCTGGCTGCTCTGCGCCGCCACGGAGTCAGCCCGCATCACCGTCGCAGTTTCGCGCCTGTCCGAGAACTGATCGCTGGCCTCTTCAACAGATTCACTGAGGAGCAGGGGGAGCAGGACCCCAGAGCCGCCGGCAGGGCGTCCGAGGGGGCAGGGCAGGCTTCTGATCTGGACTGATATCTATTCTATTCCTGCGGAGAGGCTCCCTATGCCAGACTACGTATGGGGCCGCAATCCTGTGCTGGAGACGCTGCGCTCGGCCCGCCGCGTGCGGCGCATTCTCCTGGCCGAGGGGCAGCGCGACGCCCCGGCGCTGCGGGCTATCCTCGAGGAGGCCCATCGTCAGGCTGTCCCCGTGGAGACGGTGCCGCGTCAGCGCCTCGACCAGCTCAGCAACGGCGCGGTCCATCAGGGCTGCATCGCGGTCGTGGAGGCACGCCGCTACGCAAGCCTGGAGGAGATCCTCGCTGGAGCGGCGCGCAAGCAGGAAGATCCGTTCTTGCTGATCCTGGATGCGCTCCAGGATGTCACGAACCTGGGGTCGCTGCTGCGCACGGCGGAGGCGGTCGGCGTCCATGGCGTGATCATCCCGGAGCACCGTGCCGCGGAGATCACGCCGACGGTGGTGAAGACATCCGCTGGGGCAACAGAGTACCTGCCGATCGCGCAGGAGACGAATCTGACGCGCTGTATTGAGTTTCTGAAACGGCAGAATATCTGGGTGATCGGTCTGGCTGGGGAGGCTCGCCAGTGCTATACAGCGGTCGATCTCACGGGTCCCCTGGCGCTGGTGGTCGGCAGCGAGGGCCGCGGCCTGAGCCGCCTGGTGCGTGAGCACTGTGACCTCCTGGTCCGTATCCCTATGTACGGGCATCTGAACTCGCTGAACGCCGCTGTCGCTGGCAGCATTGTGCTCTACGAGGCGCGTCGCCAGCAGCAGCAACGTCGCCAGGGCGACTGAACGGCTGCCGAGCTGCCAACAGCCCACGTATAGAACGGTAGATGATCTGGCCTGACTTCAAGGAGGGTTGCAGGGTGGATACGCAGATGGAACATGGACCGACTCCCCCTGCTCGTACGCAGATGTGGCGAGAGCAGATCTCGCTTCGCGGAGAGCAAGAGGAAAAAGCGAAAGCGATGCATGCAACGTACGCCATGAGGCAACGCCAACCCTGGCCCGGCCAGAGCACTCACTCCAGGTCCTGGCTGACACTGCTCCCCCAGCCCTTGCTGGTGCTGCTCCCCGGTCTCCTGCTGCCGCTGTTGCTCGCCCTCGATGCGCTCAGCTACCGCGTGGCGCTTCCCGTGGAGGTCACGCTGCAGCGAGGAACGGCCACCCTGACGCTTGATGGCCCCCATGGCCAGACGCTCACCCTGGGCCGGATCTCGTCTCTCCAGGCGCTGCAACTCCCCTACCAGGACCCCGCGCTACATGAATACCAGATCGATGGCAGCGATAGCACCAATAACTTCACCCTGGATCTGGCCTACATCCACAGCATCGCTTCCTCGCTCTACTACCGCTTCCAGAGCTGGATGCGCGACCTCAATGGGACAAGCCGCTGGCGCAATCTGCAGATCTGGAGCGGGGATCATCTTCTGCAGACAGTGCCCTGGCCAACTGACAACTCCAGCCTGCCTCTGCCTGCTACCAGCTCACTGCGCATCACCCTGGAGCTGCAGCGCCCGGAGACGCCGCGCTCTCTCATACTGCTTGGTAGCGATGGGAGCACGCTGCAGATCACCCTGGATCGCAATGACCGCAGCATCAGCGTGACCCGCTGGAACACCTCCTCTGGCAGCACACCAGAGCAGACGACGAGCACGTTCTTTCCCCGCATGGCGGCCCCCTTCGCCGCCGAGGTACTGGATACGCTGCTTCGCTCTCTGCTCTGGGCGACGCTGGCGCTGCTCGCGGTGCTGGCCGCCGAGGGGCTGCTGGCAGGGGCAACGGCAGCGCTCCAGCAACGGTGGTCCTGCCAGGCGCCGCCGCTCCTCGCGACGCTCCGTCAGGCTCGTCAGGCTCGTCAGGCTCGTCAGGCTGTCAAGGGCCTGCGAAGCCTCTCCCGGAGGGTGATCCAGAGCGGTGCACGCCTGACGCGGCCGCTGACGACGGCTCTGCACCCGCTGGCGCTGCTGGCATTGCTCGGCTCGCTGCTCTATACACTCTGGATTGCGCGCGTGGAGTATCACGGCGAGCCACATATCTATGACGCTGCAGCCTACCTGTTCGCAGCGAAGACCTACGCGCTGGGACAGCTCTCGGTGCCGCTGCCACCGGTGCCCGACCTCTTTCCGGGGCCTTTCATGGTGCAGTTTCACGGCCGCTGGTTCGCTCAGTATCCGCCCGGCACAGCTCTGACCCTGGTGCCGGGCCTCTGGCTGGGCATGCCCTACGCGGTCGAGCCACTGCTGGGGACAGCGGCCCTTCTGGGAATCGGGCTGATCGCGGCCCGCCTCTACAATCGTCAGGTGGCCACGCTGGCGGTGATTCTGGGCAGCCTCTCGCCTTTCTACAGCTACCTCGCGGCCTCCTACCTCAGCCATACGGTGACGCTCTTCTATCTCGTCTGGGGAGGCTGGGCCTTGCTCCGCTTCGCGCAGGGCCGGAGCAGCCTGAATCTGCTGCTGGCTGGCCTGCTCTTTGGCATGGCCTACCTGACACGCGAGGAGGTGGCGGCGCTCTACATCGTCCTGCTGACTCTGGGGACGCTGCTCCTCTACCGCCAGCGCCTGCGTCAGGAGTGGCGCCGCTGGCTGCTGGTGGCGCCAGGCTTCTTGCTGATCCTGCTGGTTGCGCTCCTGCTCGATCTGGGCTTTAATGCCCAGCTGACGGGTCACCCGCTGACGACGCCGCGCTCGCTCTTCTTCGCGGCTGATCACTGGGGCTTCGGCCCTGGTGTGGGCTTCTACGGCGAGCATACGCTGGCGGCCGGCCTGGTCAATCTCGATGAGCAACTGACGATTCTGGCCATTGACCTCTTCGGCTGGCCGTTCTACCTGACACTGGCGGTACCCCTGCTGCCCTTCGTGACAGGCAAGGCCTGCGGCCGCGACTGGCTGCTGCTGCTGGGCACGGCCTGCATCGCGGCGGCCTTCGTCGGCTACTTTTACCACGGGATCTACCTCGGCCCGCGCTATCTCTACGAGACACTGCCCTTCCTGCTGATGCTGACGGCCCGCGGTCTGCTGACACTGGCCACGAGCGGCGCGACAGTCCGCCAATGGATTGCGCACTGGCTGGCGCATGGCCGCCAGGAGGGCGACGCCACGATCTCCGCGGTCCAGGCAGGGCCGCAGAGCGCAGGCGGCGGCAGGCTCCTGGGCAGCCCGGCTACGGCGCTACTGCTGGCGCTGCTGCTGGCCTGCAACCTGCTCTACTATACTCCGCGCCAGATGGCCCTCTATCACAACTACAGCGCTCTGCCGGCGGGCACGCAACTGAACCTGCAGATGATCTACAACGCGCCGCTGCAGAACGCCCTCGTCGTCACCAGCGATCTCCAGATCTATCAGCTCGTGCTCTTTCCGCTCAACGATCCGTCCCTCAAAGGGCGGATCATCTACGCCGAGACCAGCGATCCGTCCCAGTATAACCGCCTGCGTGCGGCCTTTCCGGGGCGCACGCTCTACGAGCTGGCGATCGATCCCGATGGTACAGTGCACTACCTGCCGCTTCCCTGAAGTCAGGTGAACCCCACGCCTGAAGGCGGGGGCTTGCATCTCACCCCGAAGGGTGGACACGAGAGGCCGCCTGACAGGTCGGCCCACTCAGGACAGCTATACCATCCTGAGCAAGAGAAGCCAGGTACTTCTCTCGAATGTTATAAGCAGCATTCAGGTC
>JBHOQN010000134.1:0-3983 GCA_042408965.1 Ktedonobacteraceae bacterium | reverse complement strand
CACGAACGACATCAGGATGAGCTTGGAGCCAACGGCAGCGCGCGGCTTGAACGTCTTGCAGATCGTCAAGCGAGCAGAAGACCCGATTGGCAAGCGGCTCATTGGAGAGAGGCCACAAGCGTTCTGCGGGCTGCAACTCGGACGAATGGGATGGCAAAAAAGCAGATGAAGCCCTTCTGGAACCACGAGATCACCACTCTTGTGCCAGCCAGCCTGCTCCAGGACCAGGAGAATCTGCTTGTGCGGCCCAGCGCCCTGTTCCTGTACGAAGGCGGCCAGAGCGAGGGAAAAGGCCGCGGTATTGACCGTCGGCATGAGCAACGCGGCTGCATTCAGATGCGTGATGGCTTCCCGTACATCCTTGCCCAGGAACTTGCGATGAGAATCGAAGGCCTCCCCCAGCCGCTTGGGGGGAGCTTCCTCATCGGGAAAGTCGGGGTCGAAGACGTCTTCCAGCAGCTTCTCACGGCTGACCTGCTCGCCGCGCAGCCAGGCGAGATAGGCCAGCAGTTGGGCCCGTTTGGCGCTGAGATCGGAAGCTCCTTGCTCGTCGTGCTGAAGGCGGGTCACCCTCTCACGTGGCAGTAGGGACATTCCGCAAGTCGTTCCGTCATCGTCCTTGGGCTGGAACCGCTTGACTATCCTGGCAGCGAGGCCTATCTGGAAGCCGCAGGACCTTCCCTCTCATCCGAGGCTCGTGAGCCGCTCCTGACATGGGGAGGAGGGTACCTGCTGGCCCTGCTCATCCTGAGACGGTGGCCCCGCGCGACGATCGTCTCAACCCGTTCCAGCCGGCGGATCGCCGTCAGCTGCTGCAGCGCCTCAGCGAGGGAGTCCTGCATGAGCGGGTCCTCGGCACCCTGCCGCCCCACGCTACCTACAGCCATGCTCGTCCAGGAGCAGATCGAGCAGTTCGCCTATTTCTTTCTGCCACGCGATCTGCGTACACGCACCCACACGCTTTGCTGGCCGCCAGAGCAAGCTGGTTACGCCGTCACCAGGCTTGTACGACACCTGTGGCTTGTGCTCTGGCAAGCTGCACCAGAAGTGCAGGACCAGAGCACTCTGCCGTTGCCTGCTCTGGCGATTGATCAGAGATGCCAGAGGGCACCGCATCAGATTGGTACCGACAAATGGTGAAGGCACTTAGACAAGCTAGCAAGCAACCTCTGCCGCCGACGCATAGCAGAGCATTCCCGCTGTATTCAGGCTGCGGATATTGAACCCATCATGCTGGCTGACACCAGCACAGAGAAAGCCGATACCCAAGACCATCTGCGCTGCAATTCGGCAGTCAATGGTTGTTAATGCTGTCGCCAGAAGGCCATCGATCCCCACGAGGCGTTTGTCGCATCGGGCTGCCCACTTGAGGAAGAGAAAGGGGATACTGAGCGCAGGTCACGGCTCCCGAGAGTGGGCGCCGGGCGCCGGGTGCTGGTGCACCCGGCGAGCGACCATGAAGATCTCCCCTACGACGAGGGGCTGCGGGAGGCAAGGACGGCGCTGGCTATCAGGATACCGACAGCCCCCCCATCACAACAGCTGAGAAAGGCGCTCTTGTTCCAGAGGATCGAGGAGAGGAACAACAAGAGGCTCAAGGTCATCACGGCCACGATCCAGTTCTTCCAGGTGGGAGGCGAGTCGGTGTCGTTCCGTACCTTCCACCAGATGCTACCTGCTGCTGTCAATAGGAGACCAGCAAGAAAGCACCCCTTGTTGAGGAGCAGCTCGCTGTGAAACGTGGGAGGGGTCTGGTTCGCGAAAAAGGACCATATGAGGAGGAGCGCCAGAGCTGCCGCTGCCAGGGCTTTCAGATGGAGGCAACCGGAGCGTCCGCGCCTCCGCTCCAGCGGGGTTCGATCATCGTATCTGGCATACTCGCGCGCGTATCTGGTGTCAAAGTCAGGTAGTGAGTTCATGGTGCACTCCTGTTGCAAGCTAGGGAGCCAGCAAGAACGGTTGCCAGTGAGGTCATCGCTGCCAGACAGGGTATGCCAATGATGAGGCACGTGCAATGAGGTAACTCACACCTGGAGAATGAGGTCACTCGCACTTGGAGGAGGCGCCAGCGTGCAGCTGGACCAGGGTCATCGTGGCCCGGCAAGAGCAGCCCGGCCAGCTTGCGAGAGGAGGCAGAGAACGCCTCCAGGCTGGTGGCGTTGACCCGGAGGAGCGTGCGGGAGGCGCAGCCTTTCGCCCCAGAGCCAACGGCGACGTTGGTTTGTCGCGGCCTGCTGGCCCTCCTTCAGCACCCGGTTGGCGTTGGATCAGTGGGAGCGAGACGGAGGGTCTGGTCGTCCACGGTCGGGCTGCGCGCTGCAGCCGCCCGAGCTGGCCGCCTCCAACAGCAGCATCGCCTGGAGCGACGAGCAGGCTGGTCATCATGACGGAGCTGACAGATTCGTCGCCGCCTGCTGGCGCCAGGCGAAGGTCATTCGCGTCTGGGCGACCCCGCAGCGAGACCCCTGTCTCGAGTGGGAGCAGCATGGCGAACCGTCCACGCCCAGCGCTGCCCGACCCTCCCCCTGCATCTCAAGCAGCATCGCGTCTGCGAGTGCCGCTTGAGATGCAGGGGGAGTGCCTTCTCTCCATCCCTGTGCGGCCGCCGAGGGACATGGCGCTGAACGCCTGGGAGGCCTGGCCGGCCCTTCCGCTCAGGAACGTTCGGGGAGCTGCTGCAGCCCCGATCATGGGAGACAGGGCACAGCTCCACTGCTGAAAGCAGGGCGGACGAGGCTCTCCGCTGGCTTGTTCCCGTGCACGCTGATGAGGGGCAGGATGGGCTGTCCTGCTCCAGCAAGCGGAGGGGCCAACGATCGTCTGTTCTCTACATGCGCGAGAAAGAGTACACAATTGGCGTGTTCTGGCGTATACTCTTGAGAGATGCACCGCTCTCTTCCTGACCCCCAGGGGTGAGCTGGCTCGCGACAGAGACGATGCTGCTAGCTGGTTTGCACTGATACGCCGAGAGGGAGGCCATCGCTCACGATGTCCACATCATCCTCTTCCGCGCTCCCTGTGACCGGGTCAGGCCGACGGCTGGCCCTGGTGATCGGGGTCAATGGACCCCCAGTGGCACACCGGGCGCCGCTGGCCTGGGCAGAGGCCGATGCCTGTGGCATGGCGGAAGTCCTGGTACAAGACGGTTGTGGCTTCAAGCTGGTGGTTCCCGCGGTGTTGGGGGCGCAGGCCACCACGGCGCAGGTTCGCAAGGCCGTAGTGCAGCTGGCCCGGGAGCTGCAGGCGGGCGATTTCGGGCTGGTCTTCTTTAGCGGCCATGCCGAAGCCCTGCCGCGCGACGCCGATCGGGATGAGGTCTATCTGGTGACGGCGGACTTTGATCCTGCTGATCTGACGGTCGATCGGCAGGCACACCTCTCGTTTCGCTGGCTGCGGCAGGTGCTCTTTGAGCATGAGCGGGCAGCTCAGCTGCTGCTCATCCTGGACTGCTGCTATGGGGGCAAGTTTGCTGAGAGCGCGCCCGATCCCTCTCGGGACGAGCTGGAGCGGCGCCTGAGCGCTGCCTTTGGGGAACCAGGGGAGCGCAGTCCGGCGCCGGAGGGTAGCGTGCGGCTGGCGCTGACGGCGACCGGCCTGGAGCCGGCCAGAGAGCGGGATGGGCACGGCCTGCTGACGGGGCAGCTGCTCAAGCTGCTGCGGGGCGAGGTGCCGGAGGCAGCGGATGAGGAGAGCAAGGTGACCTTCGCGCGAGCCTTTGCCCACCTGGCGCAGACGCTCCGGGAGCAGCCACCGCGCTTCTACGGGGCCGGCGGTGATCTGGTGCTGGCCCGCTATCCCGAGCTGGCTCAGGCGCGGCGACGCGCTCGGGCGGAGGACGAGGAGCGGCTGCGGCTGCTGGCACTGGTGCGACGTCGGGATGGCTTCTACGAGGACCGCCGGCGCAGCTGCGTGGGGCGACGGACCGAGCACGAGGCGGTCTGGCGCCTGGTCGAGGAGTTGCTGCCCACAGGGGGCTATGTGAC
>JBHOQN010000133.1:0-61724 GCA_042408965.1 Ktedonobacteraceae bacterium | reverse complement strand
TACATCTGTCCTGAGTGGGCCGACCTGTCAGGCGGCCTCTCGTGTCGGCTCTTCGGAGCCAGATGCAAGCCCCCGCCTTTAGGCGTGGGGTTCACCTGACAGCAGAACGCCAATGGTGCACGTCAGCGAAGGTGGGAGGGTCACACACTGATGCTGCCTGGCAGCCTTCTTCCCTCGTCTGTCAAAGTACGGTATCATATCAGGGCAGCCAGCAGGACATCCTCGCGGAATGGAACGGAGCACAGCACATGAATAGAAAGCGCAGCAGAACCACAGCCGAGGTCATCATTGACCTGCTGCGCCGCTTCTCGCTCAGGCGTCTGCTCTTACGGACGCTTGGGGCGATCGTCGGTGCACAGGTCGTCACGCTCGTCGTGCTGCAAGTCATTTCGCGTCAACGCAAGCGCTATCTGCCCCAGGGGGGCTTCCCCCACACACGCCTGGAAGAGGTACCCGTTGGCCAGAACGGGCTACAACTCTACGACTACGGACGCGATCTCTACGACGACATGCTTGCAGCCATCGACTCCGCACAGGAGAGCATTTATCTGGAATCATACATCTGGAAGGACGACGCCGTCGGTCGCGCCTTTAAGGAGCATCTGGCATGCAAGGCAGAACAGGGAGTGGCCGTCTACGTCATCTTCGACTGGTTCGCGAATCTGGTCGTACCGCGCAAGTTCAAGGTCTTTCCTCCACGCATCCACACGCTGCAGTACCAGGCCATCCGCTACCCCTGGCACATCCTCGATCCACGCCGCTACGCCCTGGATCACCGCAAGTTGCTCGTCGTCGATGGCAAGATCGGCTTCATCGGCGGCTACAACCTCGGCGAGACCTACGCCACGAGCTGGCGCGATACGCACCTGCGCATCCGCGGTCCCGCCGCCGCAGATCTGGCCCAGTCATTTGTCGACTTCTGGAACCAGCACGCCCCACCCTACGAGCGCATCACCCGCCGCTACCCACGCAGCTTCAATCCGCTGATCAACGTGCGCGGCACCAGCGCGCTCCGGCTGATGTTCCCGATTCGCGATATGTACATCGAAGCGATCGACAGAGCACAAAAATTTATCTATCTCACCAATGCCTATTTTGTGCCCGACTCGATCCTCCTCGACGCCCTCAAGGCAGCGGCACAGCGCGGCGTCGATGTCCAGATCCTCGTTCCCTGGATGTCAAACCACATCATCGCCGACTGGCTCTCGCGCAGCCACTTCAGCGAGTGCCTGAAGGCCGGCATCCGCGTCTTCGGCTACCGCCACATGCTGCACGCCAAAACCTGCACCATCGATGGACAATGGTCCACCATCGGCACAGCAAACCTCGACCGCCTTAGCTCCATCGGGAACTATGAGATCAATGTCGAAGTCTACAACGACGCCCTGGCACGCCAGATGGAGGTGCTGTTTAAATACGATAAGACGAACGCCCGCGAGCTGCTGCTGGAGGACTGGGAGCGCCGGCCCTGGTACGTGCGCCTGAGTGAGCGCCTGCTGGCCCCTCTGCACTTCGTCACCTGATCGAGCGAGGGCACACGGCACACCGTCGGAGAGCAGACCGACGGCAGGCATGAGCGGCGCCCGGCGCGTTTCGCCATTGCGAGGCCGAGAACCGGCGCGCCACGCTCATGCTCGCACTCACACCCCACACCCGCCGAGAGTCAGCGCCGTCGGGCACGGTCATGCGACCCGGCAGCGTTCAGAGGACCTGCCTGATGGCGGCAAGAAAGGCGGCGGTGCTGGCCGTGCCCCCTTGATCCTGGGGCAGCACCTGCCCTTCGCGATAGACACGCGCCACGGCCTCCTCCAGGTGCTGGGCCTCTGCCTCATACCCCAGATAGGCGAGCAACATGGCGCCAGAGAGCAACATGGCCGTTGGATTGATGACACCCTTTCCCGCCAGGTCTGGCGCCGAACCGTGCACCGGCTCAAAGTAGGCGTAGCCGCTCCCATAACAGCCGCTCGGCGCCAGACCCAGGCCGCCGAGGCAGCCAGCCGCCGCATCGGCCAGGATGTCACCATGCTCGTTCGAGAGCACCACCACATCCAGGCTCTCAGGCTCGGCGATCATCCGCCGGGCCAGGTCATCAATGAGGTACTCGCGATACTCCAGGTCAGCGTACTCCCTGACGGTCTCACGCACAATCTCGCGCAAACGGCCGTCGGTGCGCGGCAGGATCGAATATTTGGCCCCCAGCGTCACCCGGCCACGGTAGCCGTGCGCGCGCCGCTCCTGCGCCAGCTCACAGGCCGCGCGGGCCAGATACTGCATCTGCTCGTCGGTGAAGATGCGCAGCGCGTAGGCGCCCTCCACGTCAACCGGCGGCGGCTGCCACCAGCCGCGACTGCTCGGCAACGCCGCCAGCTCGGCAACGGCCCCCTCGCGCGGCGGATACATCCCCTCCAGGTTATCGCGCACAATGACATAATCGAGGTGCTCCGGCCTCCGCAGCGGGCTGCGATAGCCTGGCCGCCAGCGCACGGGGCGAATGTTGACCCGCGTCTGCTTACCCCAGCGCAGGTACCAGAGCACCGGACGGCTCGGCCCCCCGCTGGCTCCGAAGAGCGTGCAAACAGCACGATCGATGAGCGTGCGTGTCTCCTCAGGGAAAACGTCACCGCTGCGCTCCTGCGCCTCGCGGCCGCTGCTTCCCGCGACGAACTGCAGCCCGGGGGCCAGCAGACGCAGAATCTCCACCGTCGGCCAGACCACCTCCGGAGCGGCGTCATCGCCGGCCACCACGCAGATCAGTGGTTCCTCACCGGGGCCAAGGGTGCGACGAAAGCAGGTGGCGCTCATCGCAGGGTGCCCTCACGGCGAATGTATTCGATGATTCCGCCAGCAGCGACGATGCGCGCCACAAAGGGCGGCAATGGCTCCGCCTGAAACTGCTGGCCACTGCTGAGATTCGTGATCAGACCACGCTCAAGATCGACCTCGGCCTCCTGGCCATCGGCACTCGCCAGCACGGCCTCCTCGCAGATCAGCACAGGCAGCCCGATGTTGACAGCGTTGCGGTAGAAAATACGCGCGAAGCTGCGCGCCACCACCGCCCGAACGCCACTGGCCTGAATGGCCGCTGGCGCATGCTCGCGCGAGGAGCCACAGCCGAAGTTGTGACCGGCCATGATGATATCGCCGGCACGCACCTGAGCTGAAAACTCGGGCAGAATCTCACAGAGACAGTACTTCGCCAGTTGTGCACGGTCGGTGGTGACATTGTAACGTCCAGGGATGATGACATCAGTGTTGATGTTATCGCCCAGCATCCAGATACGCCCCATCGTCTCTACTCCTTCTCGTCTAGCTCTGCTCTTATGCTCGACACTCTTCTTTTTGCAGATATACCTTCATTCCGTCGGGTCCACAAGCCGGGCTCGGCCAACCAGCCGGGCCACTGCTCTCTAGAGAAAGTGGCGTGGATCGGTGATGTGGCCGGTGATGGCCGTTGCAGCCACGGTCGCCGGGCTGCCCAGATAAATTTCGGCCGTAGGATCACCCATGCGCCCCGTGAAGTTGCGATTCATGGTGGTCAGGGCACGCTCGCCGGGACCCAGGACACCGTAGTGTCTGCCGATGCAGGGGCCACAGCCAGGCGTACCAACCGAGGCACCCGCGCGGATGAAGGTCTCGATGTAGCCCAGGCGCAGGGCCTCCAGATAGACCTCGCGCGAGGCGGGCACGACGACCATGCGCGTCCCAGGATGAATGGCCCGATCGCGCAGAATGCCCGCAGCGATCGCCAGATCGTCCAGACGGCCATTGGTACACGTTCCCAGAAAGACCTGATCGATCTGGACGTGCTCGACCTGCTCCACAGGCACCACGTTGTTGACGTCGGGCGGGCAGGCGATCAGGGGCGTGAGATCGGAGACGTCGATCTCGACGACGCGCTCATAGCGCGGATTGCGCGGCTCGAGCATGGGATAGGTGCGGGTGACACGCCCGCGCAGCCAGGCCTCGGTCGTGCTGTCGGGGGCGACCAGTCCGGCCTTGGCGCCCATCTCGATGGCCATGTTGCAAAAGGTAAAGCGCTCGCTGACGGAGAGGCGCTCCACCAGGGGACCACTGTACTCGAGGGCGCGGTAGTTGGCCCCGTCGACGCCGATACGCCTGACCATCTCCAGGGTGACGTCTTTGGCATAGACGCCTGGCTGCAGCTCACCGGTCAGACGCACATTGATGGTCTCAGGCACGCGGAACCAGCTTCGCCCGGTGGCATAGGCGACGCCGATATCGGTCGAGCCCATACCGGTTGCGAAGGCTCCCAGCGCACCATAGGTGCAGGTATGGCTGTCGGCCCCCACGATGATGTCGCCCGGCACCACAAAGCCGCGCTCGGGCATTACCTGATGGCAGATACCCTCCTGCAGGATCTGGATGCCCTGCTCGCGGGCGAAGCTGCGAATGTCGCGCTGTAAGGTGGCGGCGGCGATGGTCGCGGCAGGCACAATATGATCAAAGACGATGTGGGCGCGCGCCGGATCGAAGACACGCCCACCACTCTCGGCACTCAGTTTGCGAAAGGCCTGAATGGCCAGCGGCGAGGTCGTGTCATGGCTCATGACGTGATCAATGTCGACGATCACTGTTTCACCTGCCGTTACGGGCCGGCCCAGTTTGTAGCTGAAGATCTCTTCGGTCAGTGTTCCCATGCGGTACTCCTTTGCTCCTGATACCAGGACTGAATAAAAGCGTCGACGGCCTCTGGCGTCAGCGGTCCCTCCTCGGCCCTGGTCTTGAGCGACCAGGTGAGTTCGCGCACTTCCTGCTCGCTGAGGGTCAGCCCAAGCTCGGCGGCGCGATGGGCGACGGCATGGCTGCCGGTGAAGCGCGAGCCCAGGTCGACACGCCGCGCCAGACCGAAATCGGCGGGATCGAGACTCTCATAGGCCCGCGGATTGTTCAGAATGGCGCGCGTGTGGATACCCGCGCGATGGGTGAAGGCAGACGGCGCTGTAATTGGATTATTGAATGGAATAGGAAGATGAAGACATTGCGCAACGTAGGAATCAAGAGGCGCTAGCTGCGTTAAATCGCGGTCGGCGAGCGTCTCGGGATGATGGGAATAGAGCTGGGCCACCAGACCGCTGAGCGAGGCGATGCCGTTGCGCTCGCCGATGCCGAGCACAGTGACATCCAGGCAATCGGCTCCGGCCTCGTAGGCGGCGACCGTATTGGCCACGGCGCAGCCAGTGTCGTTGTGGCCGTGAAACTCGATCCCTACATGGGGATAGCGCTCGGCGCAGAGATGGATCAGGCGCTCCACCTGGCGCGGCGTGGCAATACCCACGGAGTCGGGCAGCCCGATGCGCTCTACGCCGGCCTCGACCACGGCGTCGAAGACGGTCAGCAGATCGATCAGGTCGCTACGGAAGGCATCCTCAGCCGAGAAGCGCACGTAGCGCCCCTCCTCGCGAATACGGCGGATCAGCGGCACGGCGTCGGCGATGATGCGCTCGATGCGCCGGCCATGGCTGTAGGAGCGCAGCTCTGGCGAGGTGCCATAGAAGAGATTGATACCCGCAACGGGGGTGTCCAGCGCGGCCTCGACGTCGACGGGCACGCAGCGTACATGCGTCACGATGCGAGCACGCAGACCCAGAGTGCAGAGCCGCGCGATCATATCGCGGATGCGCGGTGCCGTGATCGGCGAGGGCACCTCGATGAAATCGACGCCAAAAGCGTCGAGTAGGCGCGCAATGGCGATCTGCTGCTCCAGACTGAAGAAGGCGCCGGCGAACTGCTCGCCCTCTCTCAGTGTGGTATCAAGAATGTGTAATCTGCCTCTCATACCTGCGCCTCCTCCTGCGTCAGGGTCCACAGCACCCGCTCAAGCACAGCGATGGCCTCCATATATTCCTCCACAGCAAGATGTTCCTCCGGCGTATGATCCAAACGCGCATCGCCGGGACCATAGGCAACGATGTTCGCGCCCCAGCGCGGCGCTACGACATTCATATCTGAGGTACCGGTTTTTAGTTTGAAGGTGGGCTGCGCTCCCAGCGTTCGGATGGCCTGCACAAAGGCGCGCACCAGAGCGGTGTTGCGCGGTGCCTGCACCGCCTCCTCTCGACCACTGAAGCTGAGCACGAGATCGGCCTCGCTGGCCCAGGTTTGCAGCAGGGCGCATAGCTCGTCAACTGGATAGGCGAGGGGGAGACGATAGCCGATGCGCAGGGTGGCCCACTCGTGCAGCCCATCGCTACCGCTCTGCATGCTGCGCAGAGAGGGCTGGAGAGCTGCAAAGGCTGAGGCACCAGCATGCTGGCGGTTCCACTCCTCGGCGTGCGTCCAGACACGCTGCCAGAAGGCTGCAGCAACGGCGGCGCTGGTCTGCAGCGGACCGGCGCTGTGTCCACAGGGACGGGCAACGTGGACATCGACGAGCAGGCGGCCTTTGTAGCCCAGGGTCACGGCGCGGCTACCACTCGGCTCGCCGATGATGCAGGCATAGGGACGATAGCGCTCAAGGACGGCGCGGGCGCCGCGCGAGGTGGCCGCCTCCTCCTCGACAGCGCCGATAACGACGAGCGGACGCCGCAGGGTCCCCTGCTGCGCCAGCCGGACCGCAGCGCAGAGGAAGGCTGCCAGGGGACCCTTGGCATCGACGGCGCCACGTCCATAGAGCTGGCCGTCGCGCAGTGTGACGGGGATGGCTCCGGCTACGGTATCCATATGGCCGAGGAGTACGACGGGGGCGCGCTCGGCCGCCTCGCCGGTGACGGGCACGCTGGCAATCAGATTACCGGCGGCGTCGATCTCGGCCTGTAAGCCGCGACGCACGGCCTCTTCGCGTAGAGCGGCGGCCAGGGTCCCCTCCTGCCCGGAGAGGCTTGGAATGCTCACCATCCGAAAGAGCAGCTCAAGCTCTGGCCCCAGCCCACCCGCAGCAACAGCCGGCACGGCAGGCTGCTCTGCCGGCTCCACGGAACGCGACGCAACGGCGCGGGTCGAGCGTCCGTCGTGCAGCACCTCGGCAATGCAGTCCAGGGCACGGTCCAGCTGCTCCTCGCTGATGACCAGCGGTGGCAGTAAACGCAGCACATTGGGACCGGCCGGCAGAGCGAGGACGCCGCGTTCCAGAAGCGCCTCCAGATAGGGCTGCACGCGCGTGCGTAACTCGAGGCCGATCAGCAGTCCTAGCCCACGTACCTCGCGAATGAGCGGCGAGGAGAGGGCACGCAAGCGCGCGAGGGCCCGGTCTCCCAGGGTGGCGGCACGCTCGACGAGCCGCTCGCGCTCGATGATGTCCAGCGTCTCCAGGGCGGCGGCGCAGACCAGCGGATTGCCGCCAAAGGTGCTGCCGTGGCTGCCCGGCGTGATGCGTCCACTCTCAACGACGCGCCGGCCCAGGCCAATCACACCCATCGGGAGACCACCGGCGATGCCTTTGGCGAGGCAGAGGATATCTGGCTCCAGACCATAGTGCTCGCAGGCGAGAAAACGGCCCGTACGGCCACAACCGGTCTGGACCTCATCGACGATCAGCAGGATGCCCCGCTCCCGACAGAGAGCAGCCAGCTCGCGTACATAGGCGGCATCGGCGACATGCACGCCGCCCTCGCCCTGCACCAGTTCGAGCACGACAGCCGCCGTTTGATCGTCCAGGGCACGCTCGAGGGCGGCGCTATCGTTATAGCGCACATGCGTCACACCCGGTAGCAGGGGGGCGAATGGCTCGCGATAGCTGCGCTCCCAGGTGGCAGAGAGTGCACCCAGCGTGCGGCCGTGGAAGGCACGCAGCATGGCAATGATCCCTGGTCGGCCCGTGCTCAGTCTGGCGAACTTGATGGCGCCCTCGATAGCCTCGGTCCCGCTGTTACAGAGAAAGAAGCGCTCTATACCTGGCGGTGTGACCTCCACCAGGCGGGCCAGCAGCCGCGCACGTACGTCGTTGTAGAGGCTCTCGTGGCAGGTGATCAGACGCTGCGCCTGCGCCGCCAGGACGGCCGCCAGTTCGCTGCGGCCGTGACCGATGCTGGCCACACCGTGTCCGGCGGCGCAGTCGATATAGCAGCGACCCTCCGCATCCCAGAGCAGCGCTCCCTCGCCGCGTACGATTTCGACAGGCCGCTTGGTATAGACGCCGCTCGCATGGGCCTGCTCCAGCTCGCGCGTGCTGCTAATCTGAGCAGAGAGCAACGCGCTCATGATCGCACCTCCTCGCGCTGCAGGCACCGGGCAGCGACGACCTGCGCGCGGCTGACCCGGGGCTGCATCTGCTGCGCGGCGCTGATGTGCGTGCCAGACCCGGCCAGGACGGCCCTCAGAGAGCCACTGCCGATACAGACGCGCTGCACCCCACCGGCGAGAGCCTCCTGGGCGCCGAGCAGCTTCTTGCGCATGCGCCCACGGGCATACTGCATGTAGTGCTCCAGCTCGGCGGTGGCAATGGCCGGCACGACGCTGGCGGGATCAGCAAGATTGGTCAGCAGACCCGGCACGTTGGTCATGATCACCAGCGTCTCGGCCTGAAGGGCAGCAGCGACCGCCGCGGCCGCGCGATCACCGTCGATGTTGAGACGCTCGCCCTCGCGTCCCAGGGCCAGCGGCGCCACCACCGGGGTATAGCCAGCCTCGAGGAGAAGACGCAGCAGCGCAGCGTTCACCTGCTCGATCTGGCCGCTATAGTCATCGCGGATCACGCGCAGGCGCCCGTCGGGCATGACGGCCCGCAAGGCTGTTTTGCGCTGCGCTCGTAGCAGGGCGCCATCGACACCCGCCAGGCCCAGGGCATTGACGCCCTGGTGCTGCAAGAGAGCCACCAGCTCGGTATTGAGCTGTCCGGCAACGGCCATGGCATAGATGCGCAATGTTTCGGCGTCGGTATAGCGACTGGTCATGCCGTTGGGTGCGGTCAGCACCTGCATGGGATGGCCAAGGCGCTCGCCAAGCTCAGTCGTGAGCTGCGAGCCCCCATGCACAATCACCAAGCGCTCCCCCTGACGGCTCAACTGCGCGATCTCTTCTACCACTGGCGCGAACTCGATGCCCGCGCCACCGCCGATTTTGACAACCAGAGTCATGACCTGCGCCTCCTCTCTTAGATGGGATGCAGTCCCGGGAAGGTCAGCCCCAGCGACTCATCCCAGCGATAACGACAGTTGAGCGCCTGTACGGCGTTTCCCGCCGCACCTTTCATGAGATTATCAAGCGCCGCCAGGACAACGACACGTCGCTGCGCGGCATCAAGCTCAAAGCCGATATCACAGTAGTTGCTGCCCGCCAGGATCTTGGGCTCGGGATAGCGGTAGACACCGCTGCGCTCTTTGACCAGGCGGATGAATGGCTCGTCGCGATAGGCTTCGCGATAGAGGCGCCAGAGCTGGCGCTCCTCGAGGTCCTGGTTGAGAAAGACCTGGGCTGTGATGAGGACACCACGCACCAGCTCGACGGCGGTGGCCGAGAAGGCCAGACGCTGACTCCAGTTTCCTCCGCTGAGCCTCCCCAGCTCCTGGATGAGTTCGGCGCTGTGACGATGGCCTGTGGGCTGAAAGGAGCGCACCGCACCGCTGCGATCAGGGTGATGGCTGCCCGCTCCCGGCGTGGCGCCGGCTGCTGAGGAGCCAACCTTGGCCTCGACGGCTAGCGGCAGAGTCACATCGACAAGGCCCGCACGATAGAGCGGAGCCAGCCCCAGGATGGCCGCTGTCGCCATGCAGCCGGTGCCGCTGATGAGACGCGCCTCGCGCAGTGCCTCGCGATGCAGCTCCGGCAGCCCATAGACGGCCTCGCCAAGGAGCTGCGGCTGCGGATGCTGCACGTCATACCACTGCTGATAGAGGGCGGGCGAGCGCAGCCGAAAATCGGCCGAGAGATCGATCACCAGCGGCGCCAGGCCGCGATAGCGCTCGATGACCTGCGCGGCCTTTCCGTGCGGCAGGCAGAGGAACACAGCGTCGCAGGTCGACAGGTCATCAGTATGACAGAAACGTAGCGAGCAGAGCTTGCGCAGGTTGGGGTGCTGGCTGTGCACATACTGACCCGCATGGCTGCTCGACGCCACCTGAGCGATCTCTACCTGCGGATGGAAGAGCAGCAGGCGCAGCAACTCGCCGGCCGTGTAGCCTGAGCCCCCGACGATGGCTACGCGCAGCCGTTCCTGGCCGTTTGTCATGGTAGCACCCCCTGCAGCACCCGCTGCTCGATATAGTCCAGCATGGCACCGGGGATGTTCACGCCGGTTGGCGCGATGCTGTTACGGAACTCCATCGTGGCGTTGATCTCGTTGACCAGCAGACCGCGCTGCTCATCCTCGAAGATGTCGATGGCCAGAATACCGCCGCCGACCGCCTGCGCCGCGCGCACACAGAGACGATCCAGTTCGGGAGTGAGGGGACAGTTGCTGGCCTGGGCTCCACGCGCGGTGTTCGTAATCCAGTGTTCGCTTGTGCGATAGATGGCGCAGATGGTACGCTCGCCAACGACGAAGGCGCGAATGTCACGCCGGGGCTTGTTGACGTGCTCTTGAATGTAATGAATATGGTGCTGATAGGAGCCGAGCGTCTCACGGTGTTCGAGGATAGCCTCAGCAGCATCGCGATCATTGACCCGCGCCAGCAGGCGTCCCCAGGAGCCGGTCGTCGGCTTGATCACCGCCGGATAGCCCAGGGCCTCGATGCCGCGTAGCGCGCTTTCGGCGCTGCAGGCCAGCAAGGTGCGTGGCGTGGGTACACCAGCGCGCAGCAGGGCAAGCGTGGTCTGCAGCTTATCGTTGCAGATGGCCGTGGTCGCCGGGCTGTTGATCACAGGGAGGCCCCAGTGTTCCAGGACCTGGGCAATCGCCAGGCCCTGGGTCTGGCTGACGCTGCGGCAGAGCACAGCGTCATAGGCCAGCCAGCGCTCAGCGGGCCGCTCCAGGTCGAGCAGAACCTCGCCGTCGTTGATGATATCGAAGGCAATCCCACGCTGGTGAAGCGCCTCGATCAGCAGCTTCTCCTCCACGCGGATGCGCGAGGTCAGAATGGCCAGCCTCATGGCTCTATTCACCCCAATCTTCTTCAACACGCGGCGCCAGCGCCAGGGCAGGTTGCTCCAGGCTGGTGACCTCCAGTTCGGCGTTACAATCAGGGCAGAAGACGATCTCACCGACGATAGTGTTCTGAAGATCGATCTCTGCCTCACACTCAGGACACAGGGCGATCACGCGACTCATGGTTGCTTTCCTCCTGACATCACTGACAGATCTGCGCAATACAATACGACCAGCGCGATACATCCAGATAAAAAACGCTCTCCGCCCCTCGTATGACCGAAGGACGAAGAGCGTCATCTCTCTCAATTGACGGCTCTCGTGGTACCACCTTCATTCACCGGCACTGCAGCGCACCGGCCTCTCTGAGCACACCTGCGTGCTCCTGCCCGCTAACGGGGGCTTCCGATCGAGGTCTACTCTCGCCTCAGGCGATTTCTTCCCGTGGCTCGGGGTCCTTCTTCACGGCTGACGATATACGAGCTTTCCACCAGACGCTCGCTCTCTGGATATCGGAGCAGTCGCTACTCGTCCCTTCACAGCCTCTCACTATGCAACTGTTCTGCGTTTCTGGCTTCTCAGAACGTTCGACCGCGGCCGACGTTCGGGGCCGCACACTCCTCTGTTCTGTACTGGTGAACCTCAGTCCTCCTTAAGCCCATCCGTGCTGGCCATAAAAAAACTCTTCATCCTCGTAAGGACGAAGAGCGCGATATACACATCACGGCGGCTCTCGTGGTACCACCTTCATTCGCCGCTACTTCACAGCAGCGGCCTCGGCGAGTGCACAGCAGATACGGCTGCCTGCACTCTGCCCGCTAACGGGGGCTCCGGCTGAGGTCTACTCTCGCACCAGGGCGATTTCTTCTCGCGGCTTCGGGACCTTCTTCACGACCTGCCTGCATACGAACTTTCCACCAAGCGTTCGCTCTCTGGATGTGGCCGGGCCGTTACTCATCCCGCAACGCCTTTTGCAGTGCTTCCTTTGTGGAGAGTTATAACATCTCCTGCCGCGGTTGTCAAGCCCCGCCAGGATCACCCCCGCCGAATGAGCTGGTCCCCTACCCGACGTGAGGCCAGCCCGGCGGGCTGTATTCCCAGAGCGAGGCTTGCAAGTTGACAGCACTTCGCCAACAATAGAGAGGTGAGGGCCAGCTCCGCTGGTCGAGGAGAGGAGCCGGCGAGCTGCAAGCGCCACCAGCGGTCAGGAGGATCTGCCCCATGCAGAAAAGAGACCAGCAGAGATAGCCCTCCCGTGGAGGGAAGGAGAGAACCATGCAACGAGAGATCGAGTGGCAGCTCCCTGGAGGCACACAGGATCTGGCGGCGCAGGAGGTGCACGTCTGGCGCGCTGCTCTGGAGCTGCCGCCGGAGACACTTGAACGTCTGGCGGCGACGCTCTCGGCCGACGAGCAAGAACGAGCAGCGCGCTTCCGCTTCGAGCGTGATCGCCGCCGCTTTATCGCCGCCCGCGGCATCCTGCGCACCATCGCGGGCCGCTACCTGGGCCTGCCCGCCGCATCCCTGCGCTTTCGCTACAACCCCTGGGGAAAGCCGGCACTGAACCTCACCAATGAGCAGGGCTGGCTCTCCTTTAACCTCTCGCACTCTCACCAGATGGCGCTCTACGCTTTTGCACGCGAGCAGACCCTCGGCATCGATGTGGAATATATCCGCCCGCTGGAGGAGAGCGAACTGGAGCAACTGGCAGCCTACCACTTCTCGCCCTATGAGTCCGCAACGCTGAAGAGCCTGCCAGGCAGAGAGAAGTTGCAGGCCTTCTTCGCCTGCTGGACGCGCAAGGAGGCCTACATCAAAGCCCGGGGCCAGGGCCTGATGATCCCACTCTCCTCCTTCGACGTGACCCTGACCCCCGAGGAGCCAGCCGCTCTGCTGGCGAGCCGCGAGGAGCCAGAAGCCCCCCGACGCTGGTCGCTGCTGGCCCTGCATCCTGCTCCCACATACGCCGCTGCCCTGGCAATAGAGGGGTCTGCCCGACGACTGCAGTTCTGGCAGTGGCACGAGATCAGCCCGTAGATTCCACTACTTGACAAAGCAAGCGTCCGGCCTGATAATCCAGACGAGCAGAACCCGCGAGGCTCTCCTCTGACGGGACACAAGGAGCGTGGAATCATGAGAGAGCGCGACGGCAGCGAATTCTTCGGCGCCGATGACCTGCGTGGGCAAACCATCGGCGTCATCGATGTCAATCCTGAGGATGATCGCCAGAGTGTACTGACGGCCATCATGACCCAGGAGAAGCTCGGCCGCCGGCAGACCGTGCTCATCCTACCAGCTCGCAACCGGTCCTTCTGGCGTCCGATCGACTTTGAGGGTCTGAAACACACACAGCAGAATCTGCAGACTCAGATCATCGTGATCGCCGCGGCCGATTCACGGGTGGCCGATTACGCCCGTCAGCAGCGCTTCCCCGTCTTCGTCTCGCTCGAGCGCTATGTGGCCTACGCACAGTCGTTTCTCAAGGGCGCAACGAGTGCAGAGGAGCCAGCGAACGCTTCCCCGGTCCCTGGCGAGCCAGCAACGGAGACCGCCGCCAGCGAAGGGCCTCCCGCCGGACCCGCAGCGACAAGCCCACCACCCTCTCCCGCAGGCTCAGCAGTGCGCACTGAGGCCGGACAGGAACCGGTCCGTACAGGTGGCTTGCCACCGCTGGCAGTGCGCGTACAGAGCGTTCCTCCCATGATCGGGAGGCGTCTTAACCGCGTGGTCACTGGCGGCGACCTCGGACGGCGCGTGGTGCTCCTGCTGCTGCTCTGCCTGCTGGTGGGAGGTGGTCTGCTGCTGGCGTTCGCCAGTCTCTCCGGGCATCTCTTCGGCGGCGCCGCCAGCGCGGCCAGCGTCACTATCGTTCCCGATAGCCGCCTGCTCAAGAGCACCTATACGCTCACCGCCCAGCCCGGCACGCCTCCCAACCCTGCCCGCCGCCAGGTCGATGCTCGCTTTATCTCCTCGCCCACGCTCAGGCAGAGCCTGCAGGCCAGTGCCAGCGGCCACGGCATCACCCCGGCAACCCAGGCCAGGGGAACGCTGACCTTCTACAACGCCCTCACGATCCCTCAGCAGGTGCCAGCCG
Source organism: Ktedonobacteraceae bacterium (assembly GCA_042408965.1). Taxonomy (GTDB): domain Bacteria; phylum Chloroflexota; class Ktedonobacteria; order Ktedonobacterales; family Ktedonobacteraceae; genus Thermogemmatispora. The sequence continues at coordinate 47,652 of JBHOQN010000133.1, read as the reverse complement.
GCACGATTCTGACCGATAACCAGGGCGTCCAGGTGATCACCGACCAGCTGGCCAGTCTTCAGGCGGCCCAGCCTCCGCTCGAGGCCAGCACAACGGTCCCAGCCCATGCCGTCGCAGCCGGCACGAGTGGCAATATCCCGCCTTTCGCCTTCAAAGTCACCCTCTGCTGTGCCACAGGCATCACTGTGCAGAACCCGCAGGCCTTCAGTGGCGGCCAGGACCCTCAACCCTACACCTATCTGCAACAGAGCGACATCGACCACGCCAGCGCCACGCTGCAGACAACACTCGCACCGCAGGCGCAGCAGGCGCTTGAGAGCCGCATCCTGCCAGGCGAGCGCCTCGTCGCTGCACCAACGTGCTTCACCACCACTACGGCGGACCACCAGGCCGGCGACCATGTGGCCAGGGCCAACGTCAGCCTCGCCGAGACCTGCACCGCCGAGGTCTACGACCAGGTGGGCGCGCGAACGCTGGCCGCCGGACTGCTGGCAGCTGAGGCGCTGCAGAACCCCGGTCCATACTACCGCCTGACAGGCCAGATCGTGACCTCACTCCCCATCATCCTCAGCATCGACCGGCAGGGGGCGCTCACCCTGCGCGCGAGCGCCGAGGGACTGTGGGTCTATCAGATCGATGGGGCACGCCTGCATGCGCTGGCTGCTCTCATCAGGGGGAAGAGCCTCAATGCAGCGCTGACGCTCCTGAAGCAGCAGCCTGGCATCCGCGGCGCCTCGATCATGCTCTCTGGCGGGAATGGCTCAACGCTGCCGGAGTCGAGCGGCGCAATCACCCTCCGCGTCGCTCCTGTCACGGGCCTGCAGGCCTCGCCGCTGCCCACGACCCGGTCTACCACTCCTACCGCTCCTGTGGCCTCGCCCACAGCCTCTATGCCCACAGCTTCGCCAACCTCCGCGGCCGGGCGCAACGGCGCAACCCCCGTCCCCACCTCCATCCCCTGAGCAGCATAGCGCTTCCGCAGACAACAAATAGTGAGATGTGGATATGTACATTTATCTGTCCCTGAACGTATCCATACTGGGATCAGAACGTACAGCGATGGATCAGCATGCATCCACAGAGGAGCCATGCTCCACAAAGAAAGGGAAAGAGCTTCATGAGTCGAATCATTGTGCAGAGTGAGAAAGTGATCGCTGGCAAGCCGGCTGATATTTACGCCATTCTGGCCGACTACAGAGAGCGGCACCCACACCTGCTCACAGAGCACTTCCAGGACTACCGCGTCGAGGAGGGTGGGCACGGGGCAGGCACAGTGATCAGCTTCCGGCTACGGGCCGGAGGGCGCGAGCGCCCCTACCGCATGCGCATCAGCGAGCCTGTGCCGGGTCAGACGCTGACAGAGAGCGATCTTCTCTCCTCGCTGACGACCACCTGGACGCTGACGCCCCTAGAGGGAGGAGTAGGGACACGGGTGCGTATCGCGACGATGTGGGAGGGCGGCAGCGGCATCGGTGGCTTCTTCGAGCGCACCTTCGCGCCACTGGGACTGCGGCGGATCTACGATCAGATACTCGCAACCCTGGACGCAGTTGCCCAGGGCCGCAGGCCGGCCCCGGTGGAGGGCACAGCACGGCATGGCCCCCATCTGGCGCTGTGGCTGGCGCTGGTGGGAGTGGTGATTGCCGTGCCCATCGGTCTACGCCTGTTGAGGCAACGGCGCACACCCCCCACGCTGTCCGCGCGCGTCGTGCCAGCGATCAAACTGAAACAGATGCGCGAACGCGCACGGGCGGCACGGCGCAGCCTGGTCGGCACCACCAACCACCGCCCGAAGCGAGCCGGCGTGCGGCTATAGCTCGCGCAGCCTGATCAGCAGGGCGTCGGCGGCCACCGTGTCACCGGGTCCATAGTAGATCTCTTCGACCACACCATCCGCCGCCGTGCGGATGGTGTGCTCCATTTTCATGGCCTCCAGCTTGAGGAGCGCCTCGCCCTTCGTCACACGCTGTCCCTTCTGCACAAGCACCGCCAGCACCGCGCCAGGCATGGGGGCACGCAACGAGCCCCCCGCATCCGCGGGCAGACGGGGCTCGGGCAGCAGCGAGAGCGCCTCTAGCACAAGCTCACCACCGGAGGTCTGCACCCACCAGCGCTGCTCAACCTGGATCAGCGTCAGCCGACGGCGATAACCGGCGACGGTCAACGTCAGGCTCTCCGCGTCCCAGGTGTTCAGCTCCACATCCAGGGTCTGCTCTGGCTCCAGGTTGAGCCTGAGGGTATAGCGTCCCGCGACACGCTGCGGCGTGAGAGCCACCTCCAGCGGCTGCGCCCGCCCCGCGAAGGCATAGCGGTAGAACGCAGGCCGATTGGGATTATTGCGCCAGTAGCCAGCGCCCGCTCCCGGCGTCCCATGGCGCACCCACTGGGCCAGCGTGACAGCCACAAGGGCCAGCGGCAGCTCCTCAAGAGGAGGCTGCCAGGCCGCAAATTGCTCCTCCAGAAAGCGTGTGCTGACCTCTCCCGCCTGACAGGCCGGGTGAGCCAGCACCGCTCGCAGAAAGCCACGGTTGCTGGTCAGTCCGAGCAGGGTTGTCGCCTCGAGAGCGCGCATCAGCCGCCGCCGCGCCACAGCGCGGTCAGGCCCATAGGCAATGATCTTGGCGAGCATTGGATCGTAGTACAACGAGACCTCATCGCCGCTTTGAATGCCACTCTCGACGCGAATGCCCTCGCCCTGCGGCGCACGCCAGAGGGCAATGCGTCCGGTGACCGGCAGGAACTCATTGGCGGGGTCTTCCGCATAGAGCCGCGCCTCGATGGCATGGCCTTGCAGGCGCACCTCCTCCTGACGCAGAGGTAACGCCTCCCCCTCGGCGACGCGAATCTGCCACTCGACCAGGTCCAGACCTGTCACGCACTCGGTCACAGGATGTTCCACCTGCAGGCGCGTGTTCATCTCCAGAAAATAGAAGTCACCGCGCCGATCGAGGAGAAATTCGACCGTGCCAGCACCCACATAATCGACGCAGCGCGCCGCCGCAACCGCCGCGGTCCCCATCTGCGCCCGCAGCTCGGCGGTAAGTACGGGCGAGGGCGCCTCCTCGATGACCTTCTGATGACGGCGCTGCAACGAGCACTCGCGCTCCCCCAGATGAATGATGTTCCCCTGACGGTCTCCAAAGACCTGGATCTCAACGTGACGTGCCGCGGTCAGCGCCCGCTCGAGAATCAGCTCGCTATCGCCGAAGGCCTGCTGCGCCTCACGCCGTGCCGAGGCCAGGGCTTCCGGCAGCTCCTCCAGACTGCGCACCAGGCGCATGCCTTTGCCGCCACCACCGGCTGCCGCCTTGACCATCAGCGGAGTGCCAATACGCTCGGCCTCACGTAGCAGAGTCTCGTCATGCTGATCACCCCCACCATAGCCGGGCACGACCGGAACCCCGACCCGAGCCACCATCTCACGTGCCGCACGCTTGTTGCCCATCGCCGCAATCGCACCTGGCGAGGGACCGATAAAGATCAGGCCGGCGTCCAGACAGGCTTGCGCGAAGAGACTGTTCTCGGAGAGGAAGCCGAAGCCGGGATGAATGGCGTCGGCCGCCGTACGCCGCGCCGCCTCAATGATCAGGTCGGCACGCAGATAAGATTCACCAGCCGGAGCGGGTCCGAGGCGCACGGCCTCATCCGCCAGACGCACGTGCAGCGCCCCGGAGTCGGCATCGGAGTAGACGGCGACGCTGCGTATGCCCAGGCGTCGGCAGGTACGGATGATGCGACAGGCAATTTCGCCCCGATTGGCTATCAAAATGGTCTCTAGTATCGCCATGCTACCTTCCTGTGCTGCTGACTGCTAAGCGCCCTGCCCCATTGCAGGCGCACAGATCAGATGAGATCAGGTCAGATCGCCGCTTCTCTGATGCCAGGCGACCTACATGCGAAAGACCCCATAGTGAGGCGGTCCCGGCGAGACGAAATCGACGTTATGGGCCACGGCCAGGCCGATGCTGAGCACGCGGCGCGTATCGCGCGGGTCGATGATCCCGTCGTCCCAGAGGCGCGCCGTGGCATAGTAGGGCGAGGACTCCTCCTCGAACTTGCGCCGCGTGGCCTCCTGCAGCATCTCAATCTGACGCATGTCAGGTTCGACGCCGCGCCGCTTTGCCTGCTCGATCTGGACGATCGCCAGCACGCCAGCCGCCTGCTCGCCGCCCATGACGGCCACACGGCTGGAGGGCCAGGTCCAGAGAAAGCGCGGATCGTAGGCCCGGCCACACATCCCATAGTTGCCAGCGCCATAGGAGCCGCCGATGATCACAGTGAACTGAGGCACCGTCGAGGTGGCAACAGCATTGACCATCTTGGCGCCGTGCTTGATGATGCCCTCGCGCTCGTACTTCGTGCCAACCATATAGCCGGTGATGTTCTGCAGATAGATCAGAGGCGTGCGCGACTGGTTGCAGAGCTGAATGAAGTGGGCCGCTTTGAGCGAACTCTCAGAGAAGAGGACACCGTTGTTACCCAGAATGCCGACCGGATAACCATCAAGGTGAGCATAGCCACAGACGAGCGTTGGACCGTAGTCGCGCTTGAACTCGAAGAACTCCGAGCCATCAACGATGCGGGCAATCACCTCACGGATATCGTAGGGGAGACGCGGATCAGCGGGCACAATGCCCAGCAGCTCTTCGGGATCATAGCGCGGCTCGACGGGCGAACGACGCCGCTGTGCCAGGGCGGGCACCATATTGAGATGCGCCACGATCTCGCGGCCGATGCGAATGGCATCGCGGTCGTCCTCGGCGGTGTAGTCGCTGACGCCAGAGACCTGGGCATGCATCTCGGCACCACCCAGGGTCTCCTCATCGACCTCCTCGCCGGTGGCCATCTTGACCAGCGGCGGTCCCCCGAGAAAGACCCTGGCCTGACGGCGCACCATCACGACGTAATCGCTCATGCCCGGCACATAAGCGCCACCGGCGGTCGAAGAGCCAAAGACCAGGGCGATCTGCGGGATGCCCCTGGCAGACATGCGCGCCTGATTGGCAAAGATACGTCCACCTGCATCAGCGAAGATCTCCGCCTGATAGAGCAGGTTAGCCCCCCCTGACTCGACGAGGGAGATACAGGGCAGACGATTCTCTTCGGCGATGCGCTGGGCACGCAGCGTCTTGGCCAGGGTCACGGGATAGACGGCACCGCCCTTGACGGTGGGATCGTTGGCCGAGATGAGACAGGCAACGCCGCTGACGATGCCAATGCCGGTGATCTGCGAGCCGCAGGGCGACTCATTGTTGTAGAGTCCATAGCCGGCAAGAGGCGACAGCTCTAGAAACGGGGTTCCCGGATCGAGCAGGAGTTCGATGCGTTCACGCGGGAGGAGTTTGCCACGCGCCAGATGCTTCTGAATGTTGCGTTCACCACCACCGGCGCGGGCCTCAGCCTGACGCTCCTCCAGCTCCCTGACAAGCTGGAGCATCCAGGCGCGGTTCCTGGCAAACTCTTCGCTGCGGGGATTGATACCTGACTCGATGATGGGCATATGGTCCTTCCTTTCGACAGTGACCTGCAGCCCTCCTTCGGGCCTATAGACACGCTTACGCTTGCTAGTGATGATACAACAAAACGCTTGCGCCGGCCACGTGGCCTCTGCTCGTCTCGCCACCGTCGCCGTGGCGCTGCTTTGCCTCTCGGTGGCCGCCTGGCAACGAGTAAGACCAGATGGGATGAGCGCTCAGCGAGCGCTTCTTGACAGTGAAGAAGAGAAAGACTATCGTAAGGTCACGACCGACGACCACTCTCAGGCACCTCACGCAGAAAAGGACCGCTTCTCATGGAATCGGAAGAGAGACAACGCGCCAGACAGGAGATTCAGCAGCTCGCGGCCGAGCTGCGCCAGACGGGCGACATCGCTGGCTTCTTTAACGCTATCTACGAGCGCGCCGGCGGGAACAGCGAGCGCATTCCCTGGGCTCACCTGGAGCCGAACCCGCTCTTCAGGGCGTGGCTGGAGCATCACCCGCTGCGTGGCGAAGGACGGCGAGCGCTGCAGGTTGGCTGCGGTCTGGGGGACGACGCTGAGGAGCTGGCAGCGCGTGGCTTCGCAGTCACGGCCTTTGACATCGCCCCCAGCGCCATTGCCTGGTGCCGTCGTCGCTTTCCCACATCGCGCGTCGATTACCAGGTCGCCGACCTGCTGGCCCTGCCTGCGGCCTGGCAGGGGCACTTCGACTTTATCCTCGAGATCTACACTCTGCAGGCCCTGCCCCGCACACAGCTGGAGCCGGCGATCGCCAGCATCACGCGCTGTCTGGCCCCCGGCGGCTCGCTGCTGCTGATCTGCCTGGGCAGCGACGAAGACCAGGAGCAGACGAGCACCGTGATTCCCCGCCCGCTGAGCCGCGCCGAGCTGGCGGGCTTCGAGGAGCAGGGGCTGCAGATTGTTACCTTCGAGGCGATCGACGCCGACGAGGAGCCAGCCAGACGGCGCTTTCGTGTCCACTACCGGCGGCCTTGAGAAGCCACATAACGCATCTGGAGGATGGAACGGCTATGTGGATGCATGATGGACGTCGGCAGGAACAACGCCCACGCGGTCACAGGAGGCATCGGCGTCTGCTCCTCTCCCTGGCTCTGCTGGCGCTGCTCGTCGGCGCCGGTATTTTCGTCTGGCGCCAGGTCCTGCCGGCATCCGACGCGGAGCGCTGCGCTGCCATGGCGCAGGCCGCCAGCCGCACACCTCCGCTCTACCTGGGCCTCGCCGCCTATCGCCACCTGGACCAACTGGCCTATCTGGAGGTGGGCGATCGCGTGATGGGTCAGTCTACCGCCGACATCAACGCTCACAACGCCGACTCCTCACACTATCTGCGCACTCTGCCCGGCGGCGGGCGCGTGCTCTTTGACGCCTCCGGCCCCGGCCTGCTGACCTTCATGCGCATGCAGGAGAGCTACGGGGCCCCCTGGACCCTCAACGTGGATGGCCGCCAGACGGAGGTCAGCGCCACCGACCTCGGCCAGCGCCAGCCAGCAGAGGAGCCAGCCCGGCTCTTCCCATACCCGCTCTCTCTCACTCCCTCCGAGGACGAGGGAAGCAGTATTATCGCCCTGCCCATCGCCTTTCAACAGCGCCTGCAGTGGAGCTCCAGCCGGCCCAACGGCAACTTCTACGCGCTCTATCGGCGCCTCCCCTACAGCGCCCTGCCGGTCGCCTGCCAGAGCGACCCCAGTGATGCCCCAGCCGTCGCCGCCCTTCTCCAGCGCAGCGGGAGCGCCATCGCCTCTACGCCACTCAGACGCCACAGCGGCCAGCTCACTCTGCGGCAGAACCGCCTCACACCGGTGATCACCCTGACGGGACCGCGGCAGATCCGCGCCCTGACCTTCCGCGCTTCGCTGAGGGAGCAGGTGGCCCTGGCGAATGCGCGCCTGCTGATCTACTGGGACGGTCAGCGCCAGCCCGCGGTCGCAGCGCCCCTCAAATTCCTGGCAGGCGACGGCGCTGGCGTCTACCAGCCCGCCGGACGGCCCCTTGTGCGTGGCTGGCTCGCAGGTATCCACAGGGTCGGCAGGCAGGAGGTGGAGTTCGACCTCTACTGGCCCATGCCCTTCAGAGCGCAGGCCCGCATCGCTCTGCAGGCAGCAACCAACCTACAAAAGATCGCCTGGAGCCTCGGCGACGAGGCCTTTCCCGATCCTCCTGCCTGGTGGGGAACCTTCCACGCGACCTACACCAGCACTGCCCACCCTCCTCAGGGAGAGGACATGACCTTTCTGGACGTGCATGGCAGCGGGAAGCTGGTGGGCACAGTCGTGAACTTCTGGCGGCCAGATGGCACCCTTGAAGGCAACCCGAGCTTCTACATCGACGATAGCTTCACTCCCCAGATCGAGGTCACCGGTACCGAAGAGTGGGGGCTGGGCGGCGACTACTGGCGCGGTGGACAGCAGACCTCGCTCCCCCTGGGCGGCCTGCCGAGCAGCCAGAACAACCCGCGCGGCAGCGATCACGACGGGGCGGCGCTCTACCGCTTCCTGGTCGCCGATAGCATTCCCTTCAATCGACACCTGATCGTCCGCTGGGCACATGGCAGCGCTGATCAGACCACCTACCCCTACCGCGCTCTCATGCTCTGGTACGGCACACCACAGGTCACCGCCCGGCTCAGCGACGAACTGCAGCCTGGCTTCCCGGCGAGCCGCCTTAGCCACGCCTACCAGGCCAGTGACGAGCGCCTCTACACTCTGCGCGCTGGCATCCTCTATCAACGCCAAAGCAGCAGCATCAGCGCCCTAGGCAGCGCTACTCACGGTAGCGTCAACTTCACACTCCACGTTGATCCCCACAACGCGGGCGCTTTCCTGCGGCGCACCTTCGACTACTGCAGCGCCAACCAGCGCGCCGCCGTCTACGTCGACGGCACCTTCGCCGGCTTCTGGTACAGCGCCGGCGGCGCCAGTTCCAACGGGGATGCAGCGGACCACAACCCGCGCTGCTGGCGCGACGAGGACTTCCCTCTGCCCGCCACGCTGACGGCCGGCAAGAGCACCCTCAGCCTGCACCTGGTCTTCAGTCCCCTGAGCGATGCCCCGGCCACAGCCTGGACGGCCTTCACCTACCAGATCTATAGCTTCGCCCTCTAAGCGCGCCCTCACCAGCCACAGCAGCATCCCTTCTTTCCGATCGACCCGGCCAACAGAGATGAGCAGTGTGCTCAGCGGGAGCTGGCAATAAGAACCTCCTCTCCAATCAGAGCCATTGCCAGCGCAAGCTGTAACACACATGCCAGAGGCGCTGGTGAAACATCCAGGTAATCTGCGACTCTCTACACACGAGGCGTGTGTCTATGAGCGGCACACGCGATCTCCCTATGGTAGGCTATGGATACGAAGACGACGCCCCGCAGGCGTAAGATGATCATTGATTGCCAGCAGCTTGCTGGCTGCGTCCACCGTGGTCCATGCATCACGCAGAAAAGAGGCATGCTTATGAGCCAGCGCGTTTCTTACGCCCTTCCGGCCACCCTGGCCATCCCGGCCAGCAGGGCAAGCAGGCAGATGACGATCCCCGCCCAGGGCAACGGCCGCCGTCTGCTGCAGCGGCTGCCCCACCTGCAGCAGGCGGTCGCTGATGTCGTCGTGGCCGGAGTGGAGACAGGGAGCCATACCAACGGCGCCAGGGTGGCAGCTCTGGAGCAGCGCTTTAAAGCCTATCTGGGAGCAGCCGAGGCCATCGCCCTCAACAGCGGCAGCTCGGCCCTGCGCGCCGCCTGCGAACTCCTACGTCTGCCGCCCGGCACAGAAGTCATCGTTCCGGCCTACACGTTCGTCATGACTGCCTACGCCGTCAGCGATGCTTTCAGCGTCGAACAGGAGACAGGAGTCCTCAACAAAGCGGGACTGGTCCCCGTATTTGTTGACATTGACCCGCGGACCTGCACGATCGATCCGGAGTGCGTCCGCGCCGCTATCAGTGAGCGCACGGGGGCGATCATTGCCGTGCATATGCTGGGACAGATGGCCGATATGCGGCCCCTGCTTGATCTGGCGGAGCGCCATCAGCTCTTCGTGATCGAGGATGCCGCCCAGGCTCACGGCGCCAGTTACCTCGATCCGCGCACGGGGCGTATCTATCAGGCCGGGAGCATGGGCCACTTCGGCTGCTTCTCCCTGAGCGACGTCAAGAACATCGGCTCGATGGGGACCGACGCCGGCCTGCTCACTCTTGGCAGACTGCTTGGTGAGCGCCTGCCAGTCCTCGCCACCGAGGCCCGCGCCTGGCGCAACACCGGGCGCATGGGAGCTCAGCGCTATCGTCACCAGACCTGGGGCATCCGCGCCCGCATGGATGAGTACTCGGCCGCCGAATGTCTGGCCGAACTGGAGATGCTCGACGTCTGGGTGACTCGTCGCCAGCAGATAGCCGCCCGTTACAGCGCCGCCCTGGCCGGCTCGCCGTTTGAGCCGCCCTACATCGCACCTGGCCGCCGTCACGCCTTCTTCCACTACATGGTGAAAGCGCCCACCCTGGATGCGCGCCGTCTCCTGGAGTCCCACCTCCATGCGGCAGGCATCCAGGTTGCCGAAACCTACAGCGTGGTCGCCGACCAGGACCTCTACCGCCGCGGCCTGCTACCCTGTCGTGTGGTCTCCGCAGAGGTCGCCCGGCAGATGGCAGAGCGGCTGGTGGCTATCCCCTGCTACCCGGAGCTGACAGAGGAGGAGATCGAGCACATCATAGCGGTGCTGCAACGCTGCCGCTAAGAGGTGCTCACTCCTCCTCAGCAGCCTCCGCGGGAGGGCAGTCGCCCCCCACTCGCCCCCCGTTCCAGCGTCGGACGCTCGTTCGTTCGCTCACTCACCCAGCCCGGTCCTGTCAGCTCTGAGCACGCTGAGCCTCAGGCAGCCCAAGATATTCCCTGATCACCGCCAGCAGCTCCTCGGTGCGAAACGGCTTGGTCAGATAGGCGGTCGCTCCGGCCAGGCGGCCCTTAAGGCGGTCGAGCACTCCATCACGACCGGAGAGCATGATAATGACCGGCTGATGAGGATCTCTGGCTTTGAGTAGTTGAGCAATGCGATAGCCATCGAGGCGCGGCAGAGCCACATCCAGCAGGACCAGATCGGGAAGCAGATCCCGCTGTGCTGCCAGCGCCCGCATGGCCTCCACGCCATCGCCAAAGGAGAGACAGTCGATGCCCTGCCTGCGCAGACAGACCTCGACAATTTTGCGCACCGGCAGCGAGTCGTCAATGATCATGACGAGTTTGCCCATTGAACCCTGCCCTTTCGCTCGCTGACACGAGGACTGCCTCGGGCAGCAGACCCCCTGCTCGCCGCCAGCGCCGCCGGCCTCGCAGGAGGCTCCATCCGGCCCCGGAGCACGGAGCTGCCCCCGAGGGAATGCCTCACCATGAACGCGCTACGCAGACGCTCTCCTGAAGTACGCAGGAATGAAGGAGCCGGTCACGCCGCCTTCCGCCATCGTCAGTCAGAAGGAGAGAGCGGAGGCAACGCCCACCGTGCGCCTTCCATGAGCAATAAACAGCTCTCAAAGCCTTTTTGTGGCAGTGCCACGTAACAGATCACGCTTCTCCTCACTCCCACGACAAGCGATACCCGTTGCCATCCTCAGGCCATCCCAGGGAGCGGTGCAGGCAGGCGAGATGCGTGGCATGGGCGCAACCGGCCAGCGTATCTTCTGCCTGCCCCACCTCTCCCAGGCAGAACAAATGGGCGGTCGGACGAACTAGGGGACCAGGAACTCTTCGAGCATGCGCGTGCGGCACGGCTCGGCGAGTTTGCGCAGCGCCTTGGCCTCGGCCTGACGGATGGCCTCATGCGTGACCCCTAGCTTGCGCCCCACCTCTTTGAGCGAGTGCTCGCGCGCCCCCTCCAGGCCGTAGCGCAGGCAGAGGATCTTGCGCTCGTTGGGAGTGAGGCTCTGCAGCACCTCCTGGATATGCCTCTCGAGCATCTGGCGAAGCACCACCTGCTCCGGTGAGTAGGCAATGTCGTCCTCGATGGTGTCCTTGAAAGGGACCTCATCATCAGCGCTGCCACCCGGCGAATCCAGGCTGAGCGTGTCTTCGCTCGCCAGCAGCAACGCCACTACCTGACGCTCGCTCAGATCCAGCTCCTCCGCCAGATCCTCAGTCGTCGGATCGCGCTCCAGATTCTGCGTCAAGCGCTGGCGGGCCTGCGTCAGGCGCTTCATCTCCTCACGCTTGTAGAGGGGAACACGGATCGTGCGCGCCTGCCGTGCCAGGGCGTGCGACATCGCGCGCCTGATCCACCAGGTGGCATAGGTGCTGAACTTGTAGCCACGGCGATAGTCGAACTTATCGATCGCGTGAATCAGCCCGATATTGCCCTCCTGCACCAGGTCCATCAGGTCCATGCCCAGACCGATGTACTTCCTGGCGATGCTCACCACCAGGCGCAGGTTCGCCTCGATGAGCTGACGCTTGGCCTCCTCTCCCTGGGCGATGATTCGCGCGTCGGGCGCGGCCTTCTTGCTCTCCTGGCGCGCTCGCTCGAGTTGACGTGCCAGCGCCACAACCTCCTCTGCCGAGAGCTGCCGCGTGCGCCCGATCTCGCGCTTGTACATCTGACGGCAATCGCGAAGACAGAGCATGTCCTGCTCAAGTTGCGAGGACGTCCTGTCATCAGCAGGATCAAATATGTGCTCCCCGGCGAGATAGGCTCGCGAGCGGACCTCCTCATCATCAGCGGGGCCGGTACCAATCACCAGACATGCAACCTTTGTTACCATAAGATCAAAACCCCTTCTTCAACTAGAAAAATCGTGCATTTCATTGATTCAAGCGATCACCGGCGCCACATGGACTACGATGGCGCTGATATTGTCCAGCCCGCCACCCTCCAGCGCCGCCTCAACCAGCCGCTGGCTGATCTCCGCTGGCCGGCGACCGGGCTGCCTCAGGATGTCCATCATCTGCGGGTCACGCACCATCTCCCACAGACCATCCGAGCAGAGCAGGAGACGATCATCAACCTGGAGGCTGAGCTTGAAGCAATCAACCTCCACCGTCGCTTTGCTGCCCAGACCCCGATAGACCTGATTGCGCTCAGGATGGCTGTAGGCCTCCTCCTGCGTAATCACCCCCGTCTCGACCAGACGCGCCACCAGGGAATGATCGCGCGTCACCTGCACCAGGCCCTCGCGCTCACGATAGCGATAGGCCCGGCTATCTCCGACATTGACCACATAGGCCTGCATATCCACAATCAGCGCCGCCGTGAGCGTCGTGCCCATGTATGCACATGCATCGATGCTATGCTGATAGACCGCCAGGTTCGCGCGTCTCACGCCCTCGACCAGCAGCCTGGGCAGTTGTTCCTCGTCAAGTTGCTTGCGCCCGGCCAGGCCGAGCAACACAAAATGGATCAGAGTCTGAACGGCCAGATAGCTGGCATCCTTGCCATACGCATGGCCCCCCATACCATCGGCAACCACAAACAGGCCAAAGGGCTGCAGGCGCTCGTTACAAATACAGGTGCCCTGCAGAGCCACAAGGCTATCCTCGTTCGGGCTATCGCTGCGCCGCACCCCTCTGTCCCAGGCTGTGCCGACCTCCAGGCGTAGCGGTAGCTCCCGCTGCCAGCGGTGGGGAGTCACGATACGCCCTGTCGGTTGGTCTTTTGCAAGCCCCGGAAACGCCTGTACTTGCCTCAACGGCAGGCTCCGGTCGTCTGACTGCATGTACTCTCTCATCATCAGGGTCCGTCCATCCAGCCTTTTTCAGCAACGTGGGCTGCCTGCAATCAACGCGCACCAGATGAGCAGGTCAATGGGAGCCGCGCCACCTCGCTCGTTCACTTGCTCATGCATGACAGCCGCTCAATCCGGTGGCGAGAGTCTGCGCTCTGGCGCTCGCCGACCCCTCAACGCCCCGCCTCGCATCCCTGCGGAGCTACCCCACTGCCTGCACATACATGGCATAGATCATCTGCGTGGCCTGCTCTTCCCCGACCTGCAATGCCAGCCTCTGCTGGCAGCGCCCGAGGCGATCCATGCGCCTGCGAATAAACTCATGGCGGGCCGTGCCCAGAGCCAGCCCGTACAACCCACGCTGCATCGCTTCCAGCTCCATCTCAATCTGCAGCCGCAGCCGCGCAACTTCGCTCTCATACATCGCGGGGAATCCTCCCTTTCGCCAGAGCGTCTATGACAAACCAACAACATGTCACTGACATTGGGGAGTATAGCGTCACGCAGTTTTTCCTACCTCCCGAAAATCTTCCGCATCACTGACGCCAGGCTTACAGCCACACGGATGCCACCGCGATTCTCTTCTCTCGGCCGGGCAGCCGCGCAAAAGCGTCCCCACGTACGCTGATAGGGGCGACCAGTTTCCGTTACAGACGCCCAAAAATTCAGGGATGGACGCCTCGCAGCAGATCGACAGGCCTCCGACACGAACACGACCTCCACCCCAGGCTTCGACTGCCAGCAGTCCCCCCCTCCTCGCAGAAGCGGCCGGCAGCGAGCATTGCTCCCCCCACCGGCCCGCGTCTGTCTTATACCAGTCTTATGTAAAGCACTCAGCGGTCTTTCATGATCGCAGCATAGTCAGTACAGGCTCGTTCCTCTTCCCAGGCCGTTCCAGGCAGGCAATCCCCTCGCTCGCCGCGACGAAATTCTTCTCGACCGCCACCATCTTTGCAGAGCCAGTAGGCGAAGATTCCCATGGGCGCCTTCCTGCTCTCGACGGGGCAGTCTTCTCCACAGGCCTCCTCAGCGGCAGACAACAAGCCACAACAGAGCAAAGGGGGACATCTGGGGGAGAGGCGCTCTCTTCCCGGCCATTTTCACTGCTAGCTTGCACAATACAAGGTATAAGATATAATGAGGACGTTATTGAACGCGGTCCGGTAAACTCCTGTTGCGCATGCCCACATCGGCTCCCAGATCTCAGGTTTCAGGGCAAGGAACGCAGTCGAGAGGGATTGTCAGATGAGCAGCAAGGTTACCTATCATCAACAGATCAGTTTCTGCGGAAAGCCGCGCTGCCGCAAGTGCAGCATCGGCGTCGGTCACGGACCCTACTGGTACGCCTACAGCACCGTCAACGGGCGCACGACACGCACCTACATCGGGAAGCGGCTCCCGCCCGACGTCCAGCCAGAGCAGGTGCAGACCTGGATCGCCGAGCGCCCGGCGCAGGAGAGCGACCCTGCCATGGTGCGCATCTCTATGCTGGGGCGCTTCGAGCTTGAGCGCCGCAGCGGACGTAGCTGGCAGAGCGTCGAGGAAGGTCCCTGGCGCCATCAACGCCAGCGCACACTCCTGGCCCTGCTCCTGAACAGCCCCGGCCGCAAGCTCGGACGCGAACAGATCATGGAGGCCCTCTGGCCCGACCTCGAGCCCGAGACCGCTGCCGCCCGCCTGGACCGCGCTGTGCATTCGCTGCGCAAGGTCCTGGAGCCTTCCCTGCCACGCCTGGCAGCCTCACGTCTGCTGCGCAGCGAACACGAGGGACTGGCCCTGGCCGACCAGCGCGAGATCTGGGTCGACAGCGACGCCTTTGAGTCCCTCCTCGCCCAGGCCCACGACGAGCAGCGCAGCGCCGCTGAGCGCGAACAGCTCCTCGAAGAGGCGGCCGCGCTCTACGTGAGCGATCTTCTGCCGGAGATGGAGGGCCCTTCCTGGCTCCAGCTTCGGCGCGAGGTGCTGCGGCGCAACTGGATGGGACTTCTGCTCGAACTGGCCGACCTGCGCCTGGCGCGCCAGGCCTTCGCGGCCGTGATCGAGCCGCTGGATCGCCTGCTCGCCGCAGATGACACCAACGAGGCCGCCGTCCAGCGCCTGATCATCGCGCTGACGGCTCTGGGACGCCGCGCCGAGGCGATGCGCGCCTATCACCGGCTCACCGAGGCCCTGCAACGCTCCTACGGCATCGCCCCTCTGCAGGAGACAAGCCGTCTCTACGAGGAGGCCCGCCGCGGGGCCATCAACGTGAGCAACCTGCCAGCCGTCACTCCCGTGCCTCCGGCGGTTCCTCCCTCGTTCGAGAGTGGCTTCTATGATGGACGCGAGAGCCGTCCCCATGTGCAGATCGGACGCACTCACCAGAGTCCCCTGATCGGACGCGAGCGCGAGATGGACACCCTGCGCCAGGTGCTCACCATCTGCGACCAGCAGCGGCGCGCCCGCCTCGGCAACCGCCGCCGCACCGGTGCCTCCCTCCTCGACGCGCCCCGCCAGCCGCAGTGCGTCCTGCTGGCCGGTGAGGCGGGCATCGGCAAGACGCGCCTCGCCGAGGAGCTGGGACGTGAGGCGCAGCAACAGGGCTGGGCCATCGCCTGGAGCCGCGTCTACGCCCAGGAGAGCAGCGTCCCCTACCGTCCCTGGACCGAGGTGCTGCGCAATGCTCAGAGCCGCGGTTTCTGGCAGACCCAGGAGATCAGCCGCCGTCCCCTCCTCTACCAGCCGCTCAGCGTGCTCCTGCCCGAATTGAATGCCCTGCCGCGCGTGGAGTTTCTGACGCCGCTCTCCCCGGAGGACGAGCAGCGCCGCCTCTGGGAGGCGATGCTTGATCTGCTGACGACGATCAGTGAGCGCGCCCCCCTGCTGATTGTGATCGATGACCTCCACTGGGCCGACGCCAGTAGCTGTGAGCTGCTCGCCTATCTGGTGCGCCATCTGCAGCAGCGCCCGATCATGCTGATCGGCACCTACCGCGATACGGAGCTGCCGGCCGAACATCCCCTGCGTACGCTGCTCCCTCACCTGCAGCGCGAGCAGGCGGCGCTGCGGCTGGGCGTGGAGCCGCTCAGCGATGAGCAGATCGCCTCGCTGGTGGCCCATCTGCCGGAGCCACTGGTGCACTACGTTCAGGAGAAGGCTGGCGGTAATCCCTTCTTCGCCGAGGAGCTGGCGCGCACGCTCGAGGGTGTGAGCGGCCAGAGCGGCCGCGGCCCGAACCGCCAGCCCCCGACGATGCCGCTGCCCGATACGATCGCCGCTGTGCTGGACCTGCGCATGGGACGGCTCAGCTCGCCCTGCCAGCGCCTGCTGAGCAACGCCTCGGTGCTCGAAGGGGCTTTTGAGTTCAACGAGATCCTGCAGATGGAGGCCGCTGGCGGTAGCACTCTGGATGAGGCCACGCTGCTCGAGCTGCTGGAGGAGGCGCTGCATGAGGGCGTGCTGGTCGAAGAGGGCACGGGCACGCGCATCAGCTATCACTTCTGGCACCCGCTGCTCGGCCTCCACCTCTACGAGCGTCTCTCGGCGGCTCGTCGCGCCAGCCTGCACCGCCGCGCGGCTGCCGTGCTGCAGCGCAAGTACGCGGGACGCGAGGCGGAGGGCGCTGCGACGATCACGAACCACCTCGTCAAGGGCGGCGGCGATGCTGCCACGACGGCGCGCTACGCCGAGCTGGCGGGCGACCAGGCCTACACGCTCTCGGCCTATGGCGAGGCTGAGGGCTACTACCGCCTCGCCATCCAGTACCTGCAGGAGGCCCGCCCGCGCTCTCTGGAGGCCTGGAGCCCCCAGGAACGCCTGCACCTCGCCGACCTGATGGAGCTGCTGGCCTACTGCCTGCGTGCGAGATGGAAGTCACAGGAGGCGCGCCCCTTCTACGAGCGCGTGCTGGCCCTCCACAGCCAGGATGAGACCCCTCCATCTGAGGATGAGGCTCGCTATGAGGCCCAGTACCGCGCCATGATCTGGGGGGAGATCGGCTGGACGTGGTACCTGATGGGGGATAACGTACACGCCAGGGAATGCAGCGAACGCGCTGAGCATCTACTGCGCGAGGCCGGCGTGGAGCGAAGTCCGGCCTGGGCCAGTATCCGGCGCCTGCAAGGGTATATCGACTGGCAGGACGGGAACTACCACACGGCTTTCGAGGAGGCCAGAGCCGCCCTGGCCATGTTTGAGGAGATGCTGGACCATCCAGAGCTCAGGCTGGATCTCCCGGCAACCGGTAGAAGGTTGACGCACGTCAACAGCATTCTTGCGGGCGATCCAGTCGATCCGGCGCGCACCCACCGCCTCATCGGCTCGATCGCCAACAGCGTAGGTCGCCGAGAAGAGGCGTTAGCTCATCTTAACATAGCTCTGACAAAATTCGAGCAACACAATTGTTTTCAAGAGATAGCATATGTTTGTTGTAATATGGGACATGCCTATCTCAATAGTGCCCAATATAAACTGGCTCAGGCGGCCTTTCGCCGCTCGCTGCACCTCGCCGAAAACCTCAGTAACAATCCGCTACGATCCATCATCTTTGGCAATCTGGGTATCCTGGCCTCCAGATCGGGGGATCTCCTTGAAGCAGAGGCCTGGTTCGAGCGCTGCATCCAGTTGGTCGAGACCCTCAATGATCAGGTATATCTCGCTATATGTCATACATATCTTGCCAACGTCTATCTAAACAGAGGAGAGATCTCCAAAGCCGAGCAAAGTGTCATGCTGGCCTTAAAGACAAGCAGAGCGATCAAGAATATCCCATGCTTTGGCTCAGCCTTGATAGCCCTGGCCACCCTCCATATCACGAATTATCTGACCACCCATCTAGGGATGGGGGACTCACTCACCGCCAGTCAATCGAATGGTCGATCGCCCCTACACAGAAAGCATATGCTACTCCATAGAGCGAAAACCCTCCTGCAGCGCGCCCTCAATTTTGACGAGCTGGAGGAGGATAAGCGAACGGAGGGCAGCCTGGCCCTGGCACATACGCTCCTGCTGCTTGGCTCGCTGAAGGAGGCCGAGCAACAGGCCAGCTCCACGCTTGCGGAGGCGCAGCGACACGAACTGCTCTGGGAGCAGGCCCGCGCCGAGCAGCTCCTGGGCACTATTCTGGCGGCGCAGAGGCGCTACGAAGCGGCAGCCCGGCGCTTTGAAAGGGCGCTGCAGATCTTGCAGTCCCATGACATGCGCCTGGATTATGCCCGTACCATCCATAGCTATGGCGCGATGCTCCTTCAACAGAGACAGCGCGATCAGCAGGATCGGCAGCGCGGCCTCGATTATCTGCGCGAGGCGCGGCGCATCTTCGCCGAGTGCCACGCCGCCCTGGACCTGCAGGCAGCCGAGCAGTTGCTCAGGCGCTACACGCGCCTCCGCTAGCCGCCTTGAGCTGGCCGGAATCAACATATGTCGCCACGTTCCCGGCGAAGAGCGCCACAGATGATATCGCAGCGTCTGACGCATGTTCTGACAAAGATGGCGCCCTCGCCTGAACATCCCCTACATCCAGAATCCCTGAGACGTCCCTCTAGCCGCGCTGCGTTTTATGCCCCCACACACAGATGAAAAGAGGCGGCGCCGCCGGCCGCTCTTCGATTACTATAGAAATAAATCAAGGCCCTGGCAAGCAACTCTCCGGCATCGCTCCCGCGGCGGTGCGCGTGAAACGGCGGTATCGCCCTTGCCGGTGCGCTCTCGGCGGTTGTTTTGCGGTTCAGTGTATGCCACTGGAGGTGAGTTCAACCAGACAGGTAGCACCCGAGATCCGGTGAGGTGTGATCCCCTGGGATCCCTCGCGCCCACAGTGACCCGCGGCTCGTGCCGCACAGGAGGCCGGGCTGCTCGCGAAATGTCAGCCAGTCGTACTGTTGTTCTGTCGTCCTTACATACGCCACCAACAAAGGAGAGAGCCAGAATGAGTATCGCTCTGTACAGGAAGCAACTGATCGCCCTTATCTGCCTGCTGGTCCTGCTGCTGGTGCTGGCCCTGGGATTCGTGCTCGTCACGCATGGATACGGCGCGCACTACATCGTGCCCATCCATCAGAACAGCAACGCCATCCCCGACATTCAGGTCCGAGCTGGTCCCTAAGCCCCGCAGCATGCGATAGAGCCATCGTTGTCGGTCGCATGGGCTGAGCGCGCCACAGCGGGGCAAGCGCGGCCACATGCCTAGCCAGCGTCCCTGTGAAAGGAACAGTGCCCATGTCACACTTTGACTGAAACAGAGGCGCGCAGAGCAGCGAGCGAGGCAGCACAGCAGGCAGGACACACCCAGTCAGGCGTGCCCATCCCGCCCTGCCAGAGCCAGCCAACGAGCATCCTCGCTGCCCTGCGTACGCCAGGACAGCCGTATCGCCCCTGATCAAGGACGGGCCAGACAGGCACAGCGCCGTGCAGCAGGCCCGTTCCTTCATCTTCCCCGCAGCCCCATTCAAGCCAGCGCCCCCACCATGCCAGCCATGCCGCCGCGCAGACCTGACGGGTTTCTCAGATACTGTCTGTATCAGACGACAGAACGCAGTTCAGATGCTTCATTCTATAGATACTCCATACAGAGCTTTTTACCAATGCATAGACAAGAATTCATAGCACAGAGAGAGGAACGGGCCTTAATCAGAACGAAATGCTGCTCGTTCAATGAGGAGGAACCTCTCGCGCCCATTGAGGAGAGTTTTTTGCCATATTCCTGGTTGCAGCGTCCATCTTTATAGGGTAATCTTAGCTATAAAACCCCCTTTCGTAATCTTGCGTAGCAGCAAGGAGTGCGCGCGATGAGCAGTAAGGTCACCTACTATCAGCAATACAGCTTCTGCGGCAAGCCACAGTGCAAAAAATGTCGCGAAGGGCGGGGGCATGGACCTTACTGGTACGCTTACCGCAGCGAGGGCGGGCGCACGACACGCACCTACATCGGTCGTACGTTGCCGCAGGAGGCCCTCGCTGCTGCCGAAGAGACACTCGCTTCATCCGGTGGCGACCTGCCAGCCCCCCCTCCGCGACGACTCTACCTGCTGGGGACCTTTCGCCTGGAGCGGCCCGAAGCCGCAGGCCAGCCAGAAGAGAGCGCCGGACGCTCCGGGCTGCAACCGGCAGGGCGTGCCCTGCTCGCCCTGCTGATCTGCAGTCCCCAGCGCCGCCTGACACGCGCGGAGGCCTGCAGCACGCTCTGGCCCAACCTGCAACCAGCGCTGGCCGCTCGCCGGTTGGAGCGCGCCATTCAGGGCCTGCGCCACTGGCTGCTGCTCACCCACGAGAGGGAGACACCAGTCCGAACACCGCTGATCGAGAGCGAGGACTTCCTCAGCCTGCCAGAGCAGGACACCTTCTGGGTTGACGCCGACGAATTCGAGAGGCTGGTCGCAGAGGCCAGCAGCAGCGAGCGCGATCCGCGGCGCGAGCAGACGCTCGCCGCGGCCCTGCGCCTCTACAAAGGCGATCTGCTCAGCGGCTGGAACATTCCCACCCATCTCGCGCAGATCACCTCACGGCGCGAGGCCCTGCGCGCCCACTGGCGCCAGGCGCTGCTCACCCTGGCCAGTCTGCGCATCCAGCACAGGCAGTTCAAGAGCGCTCTCAACCTGGCAGAGCGCCTGCTCTCCAGCGAGGGCGAGAACCAGGAAGCGCTCGCCCTGGTCCTCTTCTGCCTGGCCAACCTCAAGCGGCGCAGCGAGGCCCTGCGCCTCTACCAGCAGTTTCTGCAGACCAGCGGACAGCCGCCCACGTCCGAGCTCCAGACACTTCACGAAGCCATTCGCCAGAACCAGTCCCTCAGCCTGCCACTACTCATACACACGCTCCCCCCACGACAGAACGAGGAGAGCGATCCCGGCGACGGCCCATCTCCATTGCCACAGCCAGCGATCGGACGCACCCATCGCAGCCCGCTCGTAGGACGCGAGCAAGAACTGGGCATCCTGCGCCAGATGCTGGTCAGCAGCGAGCGACTCGCCGAGGAGCGCCTGCTGACCTCCACCGCCACTGGCGCCGGCAACGGTCGCCCCGGTTCCACCAGGACCACCACGACCCTGCCCTTTGACAACCAGCGCCATCCCCAGTACGTTGTACTGCTGGCCGCCCCAGGTCTCGGCAAAACACGCCTCGCCGAAGAGATCAGCCGCGAAGCCGTGCAGCGCCGGTGGACCGTCATCTGGAGCCGCGTCTACGAGCAGGAGAGCACCATCCCCTACCGTCTCTGGATCGAGCCACTGCGCACCATCATCAGCCACGAACGCTGGCAGCAGCAGGAGCTACGCCAGCATCCCACGCTCTACGCACCGCTGAGCGCCATCCTGCCCGAGCTCTACGAGAGCCTGCCCCGGCCCTCAGCGCTCTCGCCAGAGCACGAGCAACAGCGCCTCAAAGAGGCCCTGCAGGAGCTGTTTCTACGCCTCAGCAGCCAAGCCCCACTCCTGCTGGTCCTCGACGATCTGCAGTGGGCCGACGCCAGCAGTTGCGAGCTGCTCGGCTACCTTGTCCGCCGCCTCGCCGGCCAGCCCGTCATGTTTCTGGGCACCTGCCGCGACAGCGATCTGGCCGCCAACACCACGCTGCAAACACTCATCGCCCACCTGCATCGCGAACACAGCGTGATCACCCTCGACCTGCCCCCGCTCACCGAGGAGCAGATCGCGCAGATCGTGAGCCACGTCCCACAGCCAGCGCGGCACTATATTCAGACCCACGCCGCCGGCAATCCCTTCTTCGCCGAAGAGCTGGCGCGCAGCCTCGAGGTGCAGCTCCTCACACCCTCCTCCCAGGAACGAGGAGAGGCCAGCCTGCAGCGCCTGCCCGAGACCATCGCTGCCGTCCTTGACATGCGCATCCAGCGGCTCAGCCGCAACTGCCGCCGCCTGCTGAGCGACGCAGCGATTCTGGGCGGCGCCTTCGAGTTCGAGGTCATCTGCGCTCTGGAGGCCGCCGGCCCGCAGCCCTTCGACGAAGAGCACGTCCTCGACCTGCTCGACGAGGCCCTGCAGGCCGGCGTTCTGACCGAGGCCGGGGGCGGCCTGCGCATCAGCTACCACTTCTGGCACCCGCTGCTGGTCAGCCACCTCTACGAGAGCATGTCGGCCATGAAGCGCGTTCTGCTGCATCGACGGGCCGCGGAGACCCTGCGTCGTCTCTACGCCTCACGCGAGGAGAAAGGCGCCGCCACCATCACTTATCATCTCGTCGCTGGGGGCGCAGAGCCAGAGCCGATCATTCACTACGCCGCCCTGGCCGCCGAGGCTGCCTACGCGCTCTCTGCCTATACCGAAGCCACACGTCTCTACCGCATCGCCGTCGAACAACTGGAGGTTCTCGAGAGCCTGCCCGGCGAGGCCAGCTACGCCGAACTCCCCTACGACCGACGCGCCAACCTCCTGGGGCGCTACGCCGAATGTATCCGCATCCAGGGGCACTACAGAGAGGCCTGCCGCTTCTATGAGCGCGCCCTGGAGGTCGCCCGGCGTGGCGAGCGCCTCAACCAGGTCAGCGATAGACACTATCAGGCGCAGCTCGAGGCCCGCCTCCTGACAGAGATCGGACGCACCTGGTTCTACATGAGCGACTTCGCGCGCGCCCACGCCTATTGCGACCGCGCCGAGGCCATCCTGAGCCGGGCCGGCCTCAGCGAGGGTATGGCCTGGGCCATGCTGCGCTACCTGCGCGGCTACATCTATAACGACGAGGGGAGCTACGACGAGGCTCGCGCTGAAGGCCAGGAGGCACTGCGCCTCTTCGAGCGACTCCACGCTCACCAGCGGCGCGCAGCAGGCGACTCCCAGGGCGGGCCACGCGCGGCCGATCCGCTGATCAGCGGTGATCCCATCGGTCTGGCACGTACCCACCGCTTCCTGAGCACGCTGGAAACGAACATGGGCCACTACCAGGAGGCCCTCAGACACCTCCAGATCGCCCTACGGGTGGCCGAGGAGCTGGGCCACAAGCGCGAAATCGCGCACATCTGCTGTAATCTCGGTCACGTACACCTGGCGCTGGCCGAGCATGGCGAGGCACACACCTACTGCCAGCGCTCCCTGAATCTGGCCGACGAGGTCGGGGATCTCCCGCTGATGGCCGTCGTCTTCAGCAACCTCGGCCTGCTGGCAGAACGCCAGGGCGCTCTGACCACGGCGGAGCAGCACCTCCAGCGCGCCATTGCCCAGGGAGAACAGGGCAAGGATCAGGTCTACCTGAGCTACTGGAACACACACCTCAGCAGCGTGCTTCAGGGGCGCGGCCTGCTCCACAGCGCCGGTCTGGCCCTGCATAGTGCATTGAAGATAGCCCGCAACATCAAAAGCAGTCCCTGCATCAGCTCCGCCCTCGTCGCCCTGGGCCGCCAGCGCATCACACAGGCGCGCGTCCTGCAGTGCGTCCTGCTGCAGACACAGCAGGAGCGCGCACAGAGGCCCACCTCTCCACCTCTCAACGAGGACGCGCGCCTGCAGCTCGCCAGAGCCTTCCAGCTGCTGCTGCAGCGGGCCCAGACCAGTGTGCGCCTAGCACTGGCCCAGACCGGGATCACTGCAGACATGCGCGCCTGCGGGGAGCTGGAACTGGCGCGCGCCGCCCTGCTGCTCGGCGAGCCTGCTCGCGCCCGCCTGCAGGCCCTCAACGCCCTGACACAGGCCCGCCAGATGGAGCTGCACTGGCTCGAGGCCCAGGCCCTGGCTGTCCTGGGAATGGCTGAGGTCCAGAATCAGGCGAATCCAGATCCCTTGACGACCGCCAGGCGCCACTTTGAGGAGGCCTTGCAGACCTTTCGCACACGTGTCATGCCCCTGGAGTACGCGCGCACCCTGACGCTGTATGCGCAGACCCTGCTGCAGGCTGCCCCACGGGAGCAGCACGCCAGGATCAAGAGCCATCTGCGCGAGGCCGAGCAGATTTTCCAGGAGTGCGGCGCGGCCCTGGACCTGGCTCTCCTCCCCACGCCGAGCGGCCCATAGCCATAGCAGAGCCGCAGGACGACTGCGCCGCACCACACGCACCACACCCCTCACACTGTCTCGTCTGGCCCCTCTCCCGCCGCAACTGGACAGGGCAGAGCAGGGTGGGGCAGGAGAGCACAGGCCACAGAGGTCCCGTTCAGAACCAGCCACGCGCGAGCGCGATCGTGAGGATCAGCGAAAGAAAGAGGGTCAGCGTCCATGCCAGAGCATGGAGATGGTCATGGCTGTCAGGAAGCGGCGGCAGATCCTCGGGCGCTGGCAGGAGCGTCGCCTCCCTCTCGACCAGCTCCGCGGGAGCCAGCGATTGCAGGATCGGATGGTCCTGCAAGAGACCACTGAGCGAGGGCGAGAGTCCCACTGCAGCAGACGCTGGCGTTTGCAGCACTGACGGCTGTGGTGGAGGCGTTGCCGGCGCGGGCGAGGATGGAGCAGAGGAAGAGAGCGCGGCGGCAGTGGTATGTTCCAGCGTGCCACTGACGATTTCGCGCTCGCTGAGCGCCTGACGTAGCTGCTCAGGATGGCGATAGCGCTGCGAGAGGTCGGGGCGCAACCCCTGGCCGGAGGAGAGGCCCCGGGCCAGCACAGCTTCCAGAGCCGGACTGACGGCCGGATTCAACTGGCGCGCCGGCAGGATGCGGCCATGGGTACGGGTCGGCGGACTCCCCGTGAGCAGATGGTAGGCACTGGCGAGGAGGGCATAGATATCAGAGCCACTCTCGATGACCCCGTGCGCAAACTCTGGGGCGGTGTAGGGCGAAAGCTGACTGCGCGCCATTCCAGCCGTGAATTGCGTCGCCCCCGAGGCCAGCACCACCGAGAAACCCGTCAGATAGTAGTGAGAGCGTGTCCGCCCGGCGATGATATAGTCCGGCCGAATCAGGCCGTGGACCACCGGCGGCGTCTGACTGGCCATGAACTCCAGCACATCAACCATCTGCAGACAGCACTCGATGACCTCGCGCTCGCTGAGCGGATGGCCGCGACGGCGCATGCGGGTCAGCAGCGACTCCCCTCGATATGCTCAAAGACAAAGAAGCTGCGCTCGTGATCGTAAAAGACGTCCAGCAGGGTCGGCACCTGGGTATGCCGGCCAGCGGCATGCAGAGCGATCGTCGCCGAGCGCACCAGCGAGTACCTGAGCAGGGCATCACTGCGCGGTATGACGAACTCACAGATACGGACCAGCGCACCCCCACGGCGCGCATCCTGCGCCAGCCAGAACGTCTCACAGGCCCCCGCCTGCCACTCATGGCGCGCCAGACGCTCACTGAGGCGGTAGCGTCCACTCTGCAGCAGCTCGCCAGGACGCAGAGCCTTCAGGCCACCATCGGCAGAGGCCGGGGACCCCCCCCAGGACGGCGGACGTCCCCCGGCCGGCCGCGCCCGCGCCTCGCTCTGTAGCCGCGAGCGGCGCGGCTCCTCACGCGCATGGTCTGGAGCAGCACGACGCCCATGCTCCGCCAGCGTTGGCCCCAGCGGCGGCAGGGCGTCTACAAACGCCGAGGGCGGCAGCGGTGTCTCTGGCGCAGCAGCAGCCCGTCCCCCTTGCAGCACCCGCGCCCCCTGCTCACGCGGCACAGCGGCAGCCGGCCGCTCCCAGAGCGAGGGCTGCATCTGATCCACCCCCTTCAGCTCGCTCTGCTCAATATGCAGCGCCAGTCCACAACGCAGACAGGCCTTCTTCTCGTGATCCCACTTCGCATGACAACGTGGACACAGCATAATGATCGTTCTCCCCCGATACCGTAGTCAAGCAGGCTCTTCACTCAGTCGACGAACATCTATCCACTGCTCCTCGCCGGTCGCCAGGGGCCGGCCCGGCCGATCCGATCAGACGACACGTCGGCGCGCTCTCCGCCCGGTGAGGGTCCTGTGCAGGCAGGGCATCACAGACTCCGCCAGGAGCGCGGGCTGTGAGAGGCCGGCAGCGATAACCGCCTGGGATGCGGCTCGCTGCACGACCTTACGGGATCAGCACAGGCGTCCGATCCCGCACCATCTGTGTGTTCCGCACAACGCTGCGCGGGAGTCAGTCTCCGTAGTGGCTCAGTTTGGGACCTCCTTCTTAGCATGCTTCCTTGCAGGAAGGGTTCACCGCTCCCTGGTGGCGTCAGCGGTGCCTCTCCCATCAGCGAGAGCGGACGCACCGGAGGGGTCAGCGGCTGCGCAGGCGCAACAGCCAGCCTCCTGGGCGCCGCCAGGGTAGAGAAACGAGATGAACGCAGTTGCGCAAAGTACGTCCGTGCGTCAAACGTTCCCTTGAGCAACGCATCCTTCACAGAAGTGACTGGCAGGCCTTCATCGATCAGGCGCTTGATCGCCAGCGCATCGGGCTGCGCTGCCCCAAGAGCCAGATAACCCACCAGCCGATCATCAACGACCGCAATCCGTCGATAGGCATGTTTGCCAGATTCGGTCAGCACCGTCACCTGCTGCTCTTCGCTCAGGGGAGCACCGACCGAGAGGATCGAGAGCGACCCCAGACGGGTGGCGTGCCAGGGAACGCCCAGGGCCTCAGGCAGCAGCATGGAAGTGCGGCCGGTCAGCGTAGCCGCCGCAATTCGTCCCTGAATGACGGCAGCATGCCAGCGCGGCTGCGGCCGATATTGACCCGTCAACGGATCTCTGCAGGCGGCGACATCGCCCGCAGCGAGAATAGAGGGCACGCTGGTGCGCAGGCTGTCATCGACAATAATCCCACGCCCATGCTCATGGACCAGCGGCAGATTGCAGTGGGCGGCCAGCTCCAGCGCTGGCTGCGTCCCCGTGCAGGCCAGCACCAGTTGACAGGGGATCGTCCGCCGATCCGCGGTGACCACCGCGGTCACCGCCCCGAGGCTGCCGCCGATCCCCACGACCTCGCTCTCGAGAAAGACCTGGGCGCCGGCCTGCTGCACATGACGCAGGACGACCTCCGCCGCTGCCCGATTGAGGAGACGCGACAGACAGGTCGACTCACGGATCAACCAGTGAACACGCTTGCCAGCATGCAGCAGGCTCATTACGGTCTCCGCCCCATGCACACCACCGCCGATCACGGCCACCTCGCGCACCTCACGCAGACGGCGCCGTAGATCGAGGTAGTCGGGCAGGCGCTGCAGCGTCAAGACGCCATCCAGAGCCGTTCCGGGCAGCTCCGGCGGCAGTCCAGCGGCCACACTGCCCGTTGCCAGCAGCAGCCTGCCATAGTGCACCATCCCTCCCCTCGCCAGATGCACCACACGTGCACAGGCATCAATCCCATCCACACGAGCCGACACCACCTTGATCCCCCGCTCTCGCTCCGTCCCCTCGGGATAGGCCAGCAGCTGCCGACGGCTGATTCTGCCACTGATCACCTGCTTGAGTGCGGGCGTGTTGATCGTCGGATGAGACTGCTCGGTCAGAACTATGATCGTTGCCTCCGAGGCAAAGCGGCGGGCCTCGATGGCAGCAGTCAGGCCGGCGATCCCGTTCCCGACGATCACAATGTCCGCGCTCGCGTAGATTCGTGGGCCGCCGGCCCAGACCGGCTGGGCGGTATTCTGCATGTTTGAAGCGCACCCTTTCTTCCGTTCAAGATGTCCTTACCCTGATAGAAGCAGTTGCTCTTTGTACCTCGAGGAACAGGCGCAAAAAGTCTCTCCTCTTCCACTATCATGGTGATAGGATGGGAAAACTGCAGGAGAGTAGAGAGAGGCTTGATGAGAGCAGACTGCTTTTTGACAGGTCAGCGGTTCTCGCTCCCTGAATCGCTGCTACGTAAAGCAGTATGGAACAGAATCAGGCGATTGAGGGGCAAGGAGGTGCTCACTAGCCCGAATATCCTATGCAGCAGGGCGCCACTCTCAGTTATGGCAGTAGAGGTAGAAAAGCCAATTAAGGTATTGATTTTTGAGCCGCTATCAGGTACTCTAAAATATAGACAGGCAGAAATATATCATCCATTGAATAATCATGACCCATGCTGTACCGCGGAGGCGCCGCGAGAGCACCCGTTGCGCGACGGTGGCTCGGAGGAGCGAAGAGCGACCAGGTACATGTTTGATAGCTTGACGCTCCGTTCGTCAACATCACAGGTGCCGATCTGCAGCAGGGCGAGAGGCGAAAGGAGTGTGATAGCCAGAGAACAGGGTAGAGTAGTTGCTAAAGATGTTCGTCCGGTCAGAGGGCATCAGCGAGCGGGCTGGCAGAGGTGTTGCAGGCCATGCAGGGCGTTGCAGCTCTGACCCTACTGTTCGATCCTGCTCAGGAAGGCATATCTACGTGTATCGGGCAAGTCTTCACGAACGAGGAAGTGTAAGGCGAACGAAGATGTTTGAAGAGCGAAAGCTCAAGCAGGTGAGCGCCCTGCCGGGTTCGGCCGATCAGTAAGCAGCAAGGTTATCAGAAGGAGCACCACCATGCAGAAAACCTCCCTTCGTACGGCGAAAGCTTCCCCGCGTTCCACGCAACCGGCGACGATTGAGATCCGGCACTTCTCTTTACGAGACCTGCTGCCCCCCAACCATTTGCTGGCCCTTAATTCGACGCTGGGCACGCTCTCACAGATCGCCTGCGAAGAGGGTGTGCCGCGCCTGGTCGCGGAGCAGCAATTTACCAACAGCGAGATCTGTGTGCTGGCACCACTGCTGGAGTCCTATCCCCACTACTGTCCTTATGAGGTGCTGCTGGCCAGCTTCACCAGCGGACACATTCTGGAGGAGGAAGTTGAGCGCTGCCGCCGGCGCCTCAGTCTGGCTCAGGCAGAAGGCGTGTGGGATCAAGAGATGCGGCCAGTACGCAACGTGCTCTCGCGCACGCGCATCAAGCTGCACACCTTCAACATCGATATCTTCTCCATTCTCGAAACGGGCTATGTGCTGATGCGCCGCAGTCGCCAGCGCAGCGGCGGTTAGCGGCCATCCAGGCCATGCAGCAGAGCATACAGGCCGTTCTCTTTCTGGTTGCAGGCTGCTTCCCCCCCATCACCTGCGAGAGAGAAGGCCCCTGAGACCCACGG
Organism: Ktedonobacteraceae bacterium; assembly: GCA_042408965.1. GTDB lineage: Bacteria > Chloroflexota > Ktedonobacteria > Ktedonobacterales > Ktedonobacteraceae > Thermogemmatispora. The sequence continues at coordinate 18,548 of JBHOQN010000133.1, read as the reverse complement.
TCGACGCTGCTCGCCGGCCATCTCGCTAACAAGCGAGCGGTCAACTGCAGACAGGATCGGTGGAAAGGGATTCCTACGTTCTCAAAGCCCTGTGCAACAGCCAGATCCAGCCGTTTGCTCTCCACCAGCGTAGGCCTCGTCCCCTCATCGGCGCCCCTCTCTCCTCCCCCACCGGCGCCGCGATATGATACACTTAGCGATGGACCGGCGCCGTGGCAGCCAGGCCTATCGTCGCCACAGGCTCAGCGAGGGCCCCACGCTCCCTGGGCGCCGATTCGATCCGAGCATCTGGCGTGCAGCATCCTCCCGCCAGGCAGCGGGAAGAGGGGGCACAAGGCTCACGCCAACCGCGTAGTAGAATAGAGAGGGCAAGAACGATCGCCATCCAGACACTCTTATACACGGCTGGAGAAGAAAGGACTGTTCAATGGAACTTGGACTGATTGGACTTGGACGCATGGGGGCCAACATGGCCCTGCGGCTCCAGCGCGCCGGCCACACCTGCATTGGCTACGCGCGCCACGCCGAAACAGTACAGGGCCGCATCAAGGAAGGAGCCATTTCGGCAGGAGCCACCTCGCTGGCCGAGCTGGTACAGCAGCTCAAGACGCCCCGCACGATCTGGCTGATGATCCCTGCCGCTTCGGTCGACGCCACCCTGGAGCAGTTGATCCCACTGCTGGCAGCCGACGATGTGGTGATCGACGGCGGCAACTCCTATTACCACGACGATATTCGCCGCGCCGCCGAACTCAAGGCTCACGGCATCCATTATCTCGACGTCGGCACCAGCGGCGGAGTCTGGGGCCTGGAGCGCGGCTACTGCCTGATGATCGGCGGCGAGCCTGAGATCGTGCAGCGGCTCGATCCCCTGTTCTCGGCCCTGGCTCCCGGCGTCGCGGCCGCGCCGCGCACCCCTGGACGCGAGCAGGTCGGAGGAACCGCCGAGCACGGCTACCTCCACTGTGGACCCCATGGAGCCGGGCACTTCGTGAAGATGGTGCACAACGGCATCGAATACGGCGTAATGGCCGCCTACGCCGAAGGCCTCAATATCCTGCGCCACGCCAACATCGGGAAGCACCCTGAGGAAATCGATGCCGAGACCACACCCCTGCGCCATCCCGAACACTACCAGTACGACTTCAACCTGGCCGACATCACCGAGCTCTGGCGCCGCGGCAGCGTGATTGCCTCCTGGTTGCTGGACCTGACCGCCAGCGCACTGCTCAAGGACCCCGACCTGAGCCAGTTTGCCGGCCGTGTCTCCGACTCTGGCGAGGGTCGCTGGACGATCAAAGCAGCCATCGATGAGGCCGTACCAGCCGGCGTGCTGAGCACAGCGCTCTACGAGCGCTTCGCCTCCCGCGGCGAGGCCGACTTCGCCGACAAAGTGCTCTCCGCCATGCGCTTCGAGTTCGGCGGGCACCACGAGAAGAGCTAAGACCCTGCTCTCTCAGCCAGGCCGCCACAGATCGGGATCATCCCGACTCTCTCCGCACACTCGACCGGTTTCGATCAATCACATCGGAGGCGGACCAGCCCACCAGGAGCGTGAATCCCCCATCAGCAGCGGTTTCACGCTCCCGGCCACCTCGCTGCAGTTCATCCCTCCTCCCCCAATAGCCATACACAGCAATAGCGTTTGAAAAAGCTGAATCTCCACCGGGACTTTCTGGTCAACAGATGCGTATCCTGAATAGGTATTTTTACCTAAATGCTGGTGCAATCACAGGGCAGTGGTTTACATCTATAGCAGGAACACACAACACCATAGCACAATGATAAGGGTCTCACTATCATGAGGCAGACCAGCAACCTTGATCCACAAGGACGGCCTTACTATGGCCATGTGACGCCACCGGGTACGCCATACCAGGCCCCACCGCCGTCAGCGCGACGGCGTGCTATAAAGCAACCCTGGCTCCTCCTGACGGTCATGCTCAGCCTGCTGATCCTGGGAGCCCTGGCCTTCTGGGGACTCTCCACCTGGCTCCTTGCCCCAGCCGGCAGCGGCAGCACCGCCCCGCATACCACCGGCAATTACGCGCCGGAGCGCCCGCTGGACAGCGGCTACCAGCAGCAGGCAGTGGTCCTGGCTCAGCGCTATCTGACGGCCTTTCTGCAACACCATTACGAGAGCATGTGGCCACTGCTTTCGCAGCAGCGGCGGGCGCTCTGGCCAGGAGAGCCAGCCTTCGCCCACTTCTGGCAGTTGCGCTTTCAGCATTTCGTGCTCCAGAGCTTCAGCCTTGGAATGCCCGTGCCTCTGGCCCGCTGGGTTGATCCAGAGACCATGACCACCTATACTAACGTCGTCGAAGTGCCCGTCTCGCTGCAGCTCAAGCCCGATACAACGCTGAGCAAACAGCCACAGCTTCCCCCCGAGGACCAGCATCCAGCCAGCATTTACCGCAATCTTCCCCTCATCCTGCAGCCGCAGCTCAACGTGGCCCAGCAGACCACGAGCTGGCAGGTCCTGAATGGCGGTCCCGCCGATCCCGAAGCCCCCATCCTGCCGCCGCTCACCCCAGCGGTGCAGAGCGTCGCCGTGCCGATTCTGATGTATCACCATATCTCCCCTGCACCCACACATAATCTGCTGGACCTGAGTCTCACCGTCACCCCCAGGATCTTCGCCGCCCAGCTTGACTATCTGAAGGCGCACGGCTACCACACGATCACCTTTAACCAGCTCTTCAACGCCCTCTACTTCGCAGCTCCCCTGCCAGCGCGGCCAATCATCCTCACCTTCGACGACGGCTACGAAGACGTGTACCAGTATGCCCTGCCTCTGCTACGCAGCCACGGCTTCAGCGGCATGTTCTACATCATCACCGGCGCTGTGGGCGCACCAGGCTACATGCGCTGGGGCCAGATCCGCGACCTGCTGGCCCAGGGTATGCAGATCGGCTCACATACGATTCATCACATCAGCCTCGGCTGGATCATCATCGGCGCTCCCCGACTCACCCAGCAGGAGCTGCAGGTCTCTCAGGCCACCCTGCAACAACAGCTAGGGATCGCGATCCAGCAGTTCTGCTATCCCTCCGGCGAGCCATTTCGTAACGGCACGCCGCTGGAACAGCAACGCATCAGCGCCATGCTGGCCGCTGACGGCTACGTTGGCGCCACCACCGACCCCGGACGCACCGGCTGGTTCCAGGAAAGCAGCCAGCCCTTCGCCCTGCTGCGCATCCGCGTCGACGGACGTGAGACGCTGAGCGAATTTATCGCCAGCATCCCACTCCTCTCATGAGGAGATCGGAGAATCAGCCCAAAAGGGTCTTTACAAGTCGTCGGCAGTGTGCTATCATCTAGCTGCTGGCGACACGGGGATGTAGCTCAGCTGGTAGAGCGCGACAATCGCACTGTCGAGGCCAGGGGTTCGAGTCCCCTCATCTCCACCAGGTCGAGAGAGTACCTTGCAAATCGCAAAGATTTGTGGTACAGTAATGCCAGACCTGTATATGATCGCAATGAGCAGGAGTAGTAGGCCGCAAGCCTGTACAGAGAGTAGCCGGCAGGTGCAAGGCTATACGGGAGCGGCGGCTGAACTCGCCTGTGAGCAGCAGGTGTGAACTCGGGAGTAACACCTGTCGGTATGCCCGTTAGCGCATGCAATGAGTGTCAACCACTCTCGCAGTGCGAGCACCTTACATGGGCCTGTAGCACAGCTGGTAGCGCGCCTCTATGGCATGGAGGAGGTCAGGGGTTCGAGTCCCCTCAGGTCCACCTTTTATCCCGTGCACGGTCGCTGAGGTGGTTGAAAAACAGGGTGGTACCACGGAAAACCTTTCGTCCCGAGCGGATGAAAGGTTTTTTTATTGCTATTAGGTATGCTCCACGCTCAGCTCAGTCCGTTTCCCGGCCTGCGCCGCATTCTCGATCGAGCCGGACGCGCCACTGCGAACACGCAGCGAAGGTGGCCGCCTTCGCCAGCGCTCACCAGTCGATCGATCTGATCTCATGTGATGTGATGTGACCTGACCTGACTCGCTATCAGGGGAGGGACCCTGGAATGATTACACGAACCAAATATGAGCCAAAAGCTATCGAGCAGAAATGGCAGATTCGCTGGGAAGAGGAGCAGATCTATCACGCGCCTGATGACTCACCCAGGCCCAAATTCTATCATCTGGTGATGTTCCCCTACCCCTCCGGCGATCTGCACATGGGCCACTGGTACAACTACTCGCCCTTCGACGCCTATGGCCGCTTCATGCGTCGCCTGGGGTACAACGTGATGCAGCCGATCGGCTTCGACGCCTTCGGCCTGCCCGCCGAAAACGCCGCCATCAAACGCGGCATCCAGGCCCACGACTGGACGCTGGCCAATATCGAGCGCATGCGCCAGCAGCTGCGCATGATGGGCGCCCAATGGGACTGGCAGCGCGAGGTCGTCACCTGCCTGCCTGACTACTACAAATGGACACAGTGGCTCTTCCTGCAGTTCTACAAGCACGGCCTGGCCTACCGCACACGCGCCCCCGCCAACTGGTGTCCCAGCTGCAATACCACGCTGGCCAATGAACAGGTTCTGGCGGATGGTACCTGCGAGCGCTGCGGCACGACGGTGATCCGCAAGGAGATCGAACAGTGGCTGCTGCGTATCACTCGCTACGCCGAGGAGCTGCTGCGCTTCGATGGCATCGAGTGGCCTGAGAAAACCATTACGATGCAGCGCAACTGGATCGGGCGCAGCGAGGGGGCCGAGATTCGCTTCTTCGCGCAGATCAACGGCGAGCGCGTGGAGGTGCCCGTCTTTACCACCCGCCCGGACACGGTCTACGGCGTGACCTTCTTTGTGCTGGCCCCGGAACATCCCCTGGTGGAGCGCATCACGACTCCAGAACAGCGTGCCGCGGTCGAGGCCTACGTGGAGCGCACACGCCGCATGACAGAGATCGAGCGGATGAGCACCGAGAAGGAGAAAACGGGGGTCTTCACAGGTGGCTACGTCACCAATCCGGTCAGCGGTGATCAGGTGCCGGTCTGGATCGCCGACTACGTGCTGATGTCCTACGGCTCCGGCGCCGTCATGGGGGTGCCTGCTCACGACCAGCGTGACTTCGAGTTCGCCCGTGCCTTCGGTATCCCCATCCGCCAGGTGATCCTGCCCGAGGGCGAGGAGGAGAGCGATCCCTCCACCTGGACAGAGGCCCGGACCGCCTACGGGACGATGATCAACTCCGGTCCCTTTAACGGCACGCCCGGCGATCAGGCGATCGCGCGCGTGACACGCTACCTGGAGGAGCAGGGCTGCGGCCACTTCAAGGTGACCTACCGCCTGCGCGACTGGCTGATCAGCCGGCAGCGCTACTGGGGCGCGCCTATCCCGATCGTGTACTGCCCCCAGGATGGCATGGTCCCGGTTCCCGAGGAACAGTTGCCCGTTCACCTGCCCGAACATGTGCAGTTCAAGCCCACCGGCGAGTCACCCCTGCGCTACGAGCCGACTTTCCTGAATACCACCTGTCCCAGCTGCGGCGGGCCGGCCACGCGCGAGGCTGATACGATGGATACCTTCATCTGCTCCTCGTGGTACTTCCTGCGCTACGCCGATCCGCACAACGAGCAGCAGGCCTGGAGCCAGGAGGCCCTGCAGCGCTGGCTGCCGGTCGACCAGTATGTCGGCGGGGCCGAACATGCCACAATGCACCTGCTGTACGCGCGCTTCTTCGTGAAGGCCCTGCGCGATATGGGCTACCTGCAGTTCGACGAGCCGTTTCTGCGCCTGTACCACCAGGGGATGGTGCTGGGCTCCGATGGCCAGAAGATGTCGAAGTCTCGGGGGAATGTCGAGGCGCCTGATAAGTACGTCGAGAAGTACGGCGCAGATACCGTGCGTTGCTATATGATGTTCATTGGCCCCTTCGACCAGGGCGGTAGCTTTAAGGCCGATAACCTGGAGGGCGTCTGGCGCTTCCTGAACCGCTTCTGGAACCTGGTGACGGAAAGCTGGGTCAGTGAGACCGTCAGTGAGGAGGAGCATGAGGCCACGCGGGCCGTCGAGCGTCTGCGCCATAAGACGATCAAGCGTGTGACGGAGGATCTGCGCAACTTCCGCTTCAATACGGCTCTGGCGGCGCTGATGGAGACCAACAACGCGCTGCTCAAGCTGCAGCAGGAGCCGGTGGCCCATAGCGCTGCCTACCGGCGCGCCCTGGAGACGATGATGCACCTGCTGGCCCCCCTGGCTCCCCATATCAGCGAGGAGCTGTGGCATATGACCGGTCACACGGGCAGCATCCACCTGACCGACTGGCCAGAGTACGATGAGAGCCTGACCCGCGACGAGACGTTCACGCTGGTCGTGCAAGTCAATGGGAAAGTGCGCGAGCGCCTGGAGATTGCGCAGAACGCCAGCGAAGAGGAGATTCGCCGGCTGGTGCTGAGTAACCCGCGAGTGGCCGCCCACATCGGCGAGGCCACCGTCGCCAGGTTCATCTATGTGCCAGGGCGCATCGCCAACGTCGTGACCCGTCAGGCCTGAGGCTCGGCCAGGCCAGACCGGAGCGCATCGGTCGAGATGGCCTCCCGCCAGGGTCTGGCTGATGACGCACAACGCTGTGGGCTGGCCGAACGCCGAATCTCCTGCCTTGTAGCAGAGGGGCGTCAATGCCGGGCCATGCTCTGACAATGCTGTGGTGGTTGTCCCCTGCTGAGTACAACCACCACGTTTTTCTGACCTGGCAGCGATACAGTTTGTGCCTCACTGGCACAATAAGATCCACTGGAAAACACAACCATTGTCACGGGGCAGGAAATATGCTAAACTAGTATGGCCGCTATGACAAAACGCCCTGGAGCCATCTGGGCTGAAATATCTACATTCAACTGCGCACCTCAACAATATCGCTTTGGCGATACGATAGAGTTTGGTTGCACCGACCAGGGCTGATGAAGTGGTACATTTATTCAGGAAAGGAAGCGTTTCTGAATCGATGGCACCCCCTCCGGTTGGAAAGCACATCTTATCAGAACTGTATGCTTGCGACAGCGACCTGATGGCTCAGCTGGATAGCGATACGCTGCGCACCGCCATCTCCAGGATGACAAAAGAGCACCACCTCACACAACTGGGGGCTTTCTGTCATCAGTTCGATGGAGGTGGCATCACCTGCTTGATCGCTCTGGCTGAGTCACACATTGCCATCCACACCTGGCCAGAGCTGCGCTACGCGACGCTCGAAGTCTACCTCTGCAATTATCAGCGCGATAATTCAGACGCCGCGGAGCGCATTCATGCTGCACTGGTCTCGTACTTCGGGCCAGGGAAGGTGGAGACCCGGCGTCTCGCTCGCTAGGTCATCAGGCCGAACGGACAGGAGTGGACAGGGCTGCTCAGAACCGAGTATGGCCTGCCTGCTCGTGCAAGGCCCACCACCACGCCCCGCACAGAAATGCGCGAGGCATGGTCAGGGTGGGTCTTGCGCTGGTCCTGGGGGTCCCCTCTATTCCACCACCAGCACGCGGTCATCACGAATGATGATCCCCACCTCGGGATCCTCAATCGCCTCGCGCACATATTTCGGCAGCGCAAACATGTGCTGATGTGACTCTGCGTCATAGAACTTGAGGTCCGCACACCCCCGCTCGCGCAGCGTCGCCGTGAGCGCATCAGGGGCAAAGCGCGGCGCCAGATCCTCATCGCCTGCCACGGCAAAGGCCCAGGGCAGGCCGTAAAAGGTGATCACCGTCTGATAGGAAAAGACCGACTTGAAGCACTGCCTGAGGGTCTTGATGATCGAGGCGTGCGCCTCGCATGAGCCGATGTCAGTCGTCTCAGCCTGCATACCGAAAGTGCCACCCGGGTTGAGCCGTGACTTGACCAGCGTGTAGAACTCAGTGGTGAAGAGCAACGCTGCCGGCCCACCCTCCAGAGGATCGGTCGCATCGACAATCACACAGTCAAAAGTCTCTTCGCTCCGCTCCAGATAGGCACGCGCGTCAGCGTGGACCAGCTCAACGCGCGGATCATCAAAGGCCCCCTGGTGCCAGGCTCCCAGATGCTGCCGCGCCAGCGCTACCAGCACATCATCGATATCGACCATCACCACCCGCTCAACGGTGTTGTGCCGCAGCACCTCGCGCAGGGTCGCACCTTCTCCACCGCCGACGATGAAGACCTTCTTCGGCGCTCTGTGAGCCACCAGTGCCGGGTGAATGAGCGCCTCATGATAGATGTGCTCGTCAAGCGCTGAGGACTGAGGAATACCGTCCAGAAAGAGCGCCCGACCAAAGCCGAGCGTGTCAACGATCAGAATCTCCTGGTATTGCGATTTCGTCGCCGCCACCGTCTGCAGTACCCGATACAGGTTGGCGCGACTGTCTCCCCGGAAGTCTATGATCCAGTTCTGGGCCAGCATGTTTCTCTGTAAATGCATAGTTCACCCCCTCGACTTTCTGACAGTTCGTGAATAGAGAGATAGATAGAGGAGAGGAGACAACAATTGAAGTGAAGTGCAGCACTGGGCCACTCTTCGCTCCTGACCGGTTCCAGTCCCGGCCACTATTATAGCATATCCACCCTCTTCTGCCTCCGCTCTCCATCCTCCACCTCGAGGATGGAACCTCAGGCAACGTTCAATCGTATTAAGAGCAGACATCTCCAGATGTCACACAGTGAGATATTTCACAGGGAAATTGTCACTTGGCAGATAGCCGCGTGAAGCATTTCCGCTTATGCTCTGTGCAGGTGGAACGGAAAAAGTGGAGGTGGTACAACGTTGATATAATTAAAGCACCTGCACCGACAGGTTGACCGATATCTAGAAAAATGACTGCACCTCACGTTTATACTTACCGTAATTTAGAGGCAGCGGTCGGTGAATCCTAAAAAGTGGAATATCGGCGCGGCACGCGATTGAAACGATAGAGGACCGATTATGATGAACCCACAAATCGATGAGGAAAGACATCCTGAAACCCTATCAGCCACGGATACACTGACAGGCGAGGCCGAGGCCCTGATCGACTGCGGTTTCACCCAGGACGAGATCACTTCCCTGCTCTGGCTGCGGCAGTGGTACCAGAGTGGTGGCAGCGATCGCGTAGAGATTGTACGCCGGCTGGAGTTTCTCAAACTGCTCGTACTGAATGGTACAATTGAATTGTAGTGCTGTGATCCTGCTCCGCTGGCCTTGCGGCGCAGCCTGAAATAGAGAGTGAGCTTCCTTCCGGTGGAGAGCGGTCAGCACTCCACCGGATTTCTTTGCCCGGCTGGCGGAAGGCCTCCTTCTAACTCGCCACGGCCAGCGTACGTAGTATCTACATACACAGCGCAGCCGGGATACCTCCAGAAGGCCCATCATCAGGCAGGACACGGTCCTTCCAGGGGGAATTCTTCTAGCAACAGAGTAAGTAAGGACTTGCCATGCGAATCATTCTTTACCTTGGCAAAGGTGGCGTGGGGAAGACGACGGTTTCAGCAGCCACCGCCGTACGCGCAGCCGCGCTGGGAAAACGCACCCTGGTGGTGAGCACCGATCTGGCCCACAGCCTTGCAGACTGTCTCAAGCGAACACTGACCTCAGAACCACGTGAGCTGGCTCCCAACCTCTGGGCCCAGGAGGTGAACGTTCTCGACGAGATGCGTCGCAGCTGGGGCAAGCTCCAGCAGACCCTCAGCACCCTGCTGCGCGCCCAGGGCGTCAACAGTATTATGGCCGAGGAACTGGCCCTGATTCCCGGCATGGACGAGATCGTCAGCCTGCTGAATATCTACCGCAACGCGCGCGATGGGGCTTTCGAGGTGGTGGTGATCGACGCGGCTCCCACCGGTGAAACAGTGCGTCTGCTGAGTATGCCCGATACCTTCCAGTGGTATGCCGGGCGCATCTCGGCCCTGCAGAGCAGTACGCTCAACCTGGCACGTCCGCTGATCAAAGCCTTCATGCCCTCCGCCGAGGTCCTCGATGCAGTGCAGATCCTCAGCGAGCGGGTAAAGGGCCTGCGCGAGGTGCTGAGCAATCCTGATATCAGTTCCTACCGCCCCGTGGTGAATCCGGAGCGCATGGTCATCAAAGAGGCCCTGCGTGCCGAAACCTACCTGGCTCTCTTCGGCTACCCCATCGATGGTGTGGTCTGCAACCGCGTGCTGCCAGCCGGCCCCTACCAGGACAGCTTTATGCAGGAACTCTATCGCAGCCAGGAGAAGTTGCGTCACCACATCGAGCAGACGTTCGCGCCCCTACCGGTCTGGGAAGCTCCCTACTACGCCCACGAGCCGCTGGGGATTGAGCAGCTGGCTGCACTTGCCCAGGCGATCTTCGGCGACGCGGACCCCACACAGGTCTTCTACCGCGGTCCCGTCCAGGAGGTGCTTCAGCAGGGCGACACCTACATCCTGCGCCTCCCACTACCGCATGTCGAACTCGATAAGGTCGTGATGACGAAGAAGGGCGATGAGATGATCATCGAGATCGGCAATTTCAAACGCGATATCACCCTGCCGGCAGTTCTGGCCAACCAGGAGGCCACGGTGGCCCGCTTCGTCGATAAGGCCCTGGAAATTCACTTCGCGGCTCCTACAGCAGAGCCAGAGAGTGAGAAATCAGCCTGAGCGCCGGGTGGCCCGGCCGCAGCGACGCGGTGGTCCGTCTCCAGGAAAGCACCTGCCAGGCTCGCTTCTGGCGTCATCGCTGATACGCTTGCAGCGACGCAATCGCCGGGCCGCCGCGTCACGTTGCCGGATGCTTTTTCACCACGCCTGATGTATGATAACACTATGCAATGGTGCGTCTCTCTGTCTATCTGCGCCTCTGCGCCACACCATGCACTGCCCATGAGGATTCTGGAAAGAGCGGTATGAGCGCATGCCGCCGGAGAAAGGTGAAGAGACAATGCAAGTCTTTGTAGCGGGCGCCACTGGTGTTCTGGGACAGGCGCTGGTCCCGCGGCTGCTTCAACACGGGCATACCGTGCGCGCCCTCGTGCGCACACCAGAAAAGGCTCGCCTGATTCAGGCTGCTGGCGTTGAAAGCGTCATCGGCGATCTGCTCGCCCCCGCGACGGCTGAGCGTCTCACAGCCCTGGTGAGCGGCTGCGACGCGGTGGTGCACATTGCAACGGCTATTCCACGCAATCCTACGGACTCTTCAGCCTGGGAGACGACGACGCGGCTGCGCACGGAAGGCACGCGCCTGCTACTGCATGCGGCTCGCTCCACAGGGGCACGCTACTACATTCAGCAGAGTATCGCCATCGCCTACCCTGATGGTGGCGAGCAACTGCTTGATGAGAGCACGCCCCTGGACCGCTCACCGCAGCGGGCGACGATCTGTGGTCCGGTGATCACCATGGAGGAGCTGGTGCGCGCCGTGCCTCCCTCCGAACTGCGCTGGTCGATCCTGCGCGGCGGAAGCTTCGTCGGACGCGGCACCGCCCAGGATACCCTGATCGAGCGCCTGCGCGCCGGCCGCCTGGTGGTCATCTGCGACGGGAGTAACTTCATCTCACCCATCCACGTCGCCGATATGGCGACAGCGATCGTGGCCGCACTGCAACCCGCCGCCGCGGGCGGCATTTTCAATATCGTCGCCGAGCCTGTGCGCTACGGCTTCTACGTGGACCAGATTGCCTCATTGCTGCACCTGCCCGCCCCACCACGCGACAAGAGCCTGCCCTGCCCGCCCTCTTTCCGCTGCAGCAATGCAGCCGCCAGACGTCTGCTTGGCTGGAAGCCAGAGCACAGCATCTACGAGGATGTCATCGCCGGACCTTCACAGGAGGCGAGAGTTGAACGCTGAGCAGTCGCTTGCTCGTCAGAGGGGCTGGCAGCGCTGCTCCACCTGGCCAACTCACCAGCGCCTGCATCAGTCTGCCTGCGGCTCTGGCCCCTCGGAAGACACTGACTCTGGCAGCGCCGCTCCGGACGAGGTAGCCACGCGCGCCGCGCTCAACTCACGCCCTTCCGGGAGACGCAGCGCTGCCATCGCCGCCGTCTCGGTTGCCCGCGGCACCAGGGCATCGCGGGCCCCGTATTTACGCAGGATGCTGGCCGCCTCGAGCTGACGCTCCTGCGTTCTCACCATGATGACGGTGCGCTCGCCAGAGGGCTCCTGCTCCGCCTGCTGTGAGCCACGTCCCAGGGTCTCGTTCTTACCCAGTCCCCCGAGAAACCCTCCCCCCAGGGCCCCCAGGAGCACGCCGCCAGCCAGCGCCATGGCAGTGTCTCCACCGACCTGCAGGCCCACCACGGAGAGGACGAAGACCACGCTGAGTGTGAACAGACCACCGGCCAGGCCTCCGACGATCGCCCCCGCCAGCGGCAGACCGCACCGCTGGCCGAGCCACGCAAAGAGCTGGCCCGCCAGCCCGATGTCTCGTAGCACCGGACGCTCTCGTAACAGATAGCCGATCTGATCGTCCCTGAAGCCAGCCGCCTTCAACTCATCTACTGCCCGCTCCGCCTGCAGGCGGTCCTCAAAAATACCCACGACGGCTGCGTATCCGATCATTGCCATACCAGTTGCTTCCTCCAGCACGTAGGATGTGACATTGACTCACAGAGTCATGCATCTTCACTGTCTGCCATCAAGGCTCTCTCCTCAGCCAACCCCAGAGACTGACCGTCCTGCTCATCCTCTACAACAGGGGGAGCAAGCCCCCCAGGAACGAGCTGCTCGCGGAGCAGCGAGCGCAGAGTGACACGGCCAGTCCCCTGCCCGAAGCTATCCCCCTGTGAGCCTCCTGCAGACGATCGACGCTCACACGCAGCAGCCTGCACTCCCCTTCTAGCCGCCAGACATGCTCATATCCGAGTTGCTTCTCCAGCAAGCCAGCAGGCGAGACTGCCGCTGATAGAGCGTCACAATCCATCTGAGCCACAGGTTCGCCTCTATTTTACTCGAACTGGCGCGGCTCGCCAACAGCCCATCCCAGCTCTGGAGCCAGACGCCTCTATGAAACGATACGCACAACGCAGCAGCAAAGGCGACGGCACGGACCACCTTCCCCTCACAATGAGCACGGTACCTCCCTTGACACTCCCCCGGCACGGCGACTATAGTAGGGAAGCATCAGCAAGAGCCAGAGGAAAAGCAGTACAATCGGCAACCTATGACAGCAGAGGCACATACGGTACTGAAGTCCTATATCGAGCGCGCACGAAAGGTACTCCAGCACGAACAACGCACGAACCATCAGGACCAGGCCGTCAGACCCGGGGGCCTGGAATCGTTTGTGAGCCGCTGGCTGGCGGACGTCGGCAACGTCTGCCACGGGTCCGGCCATGACCTGCGTCCGTTCTCCCGACTGGCCTCCTGCCTGGAAGGCTACCGCCATCAGGACCCGCTGCAACGCGCTACGAACGTGCGAACAGCCCTGGCCCTGCTCAAGGAGCTGGAGCAGGCGGATCTCTCCAGCTCGACAGCGGCAGCCACCCCGACTACGGTCCCGACACGCAGCATGAACGCACGCGAGAGCCGTCCGGCTGCCGATTCCCTGCCAGATCGCCTGGCACCTCGCGCCGCCAGTACCAGCGGGTCTCCAGCGAGCAGCGGCCAGGGCACCATACCAGACCAGACCGCGCCGCGGGACGAGATCTACATCGACGCTGGCGTCTCTCAGGGTCATGCGGCTCTCACTCTGCTCACTACCGACATCTCCGCTGTCCATGGTGTCGGCCCGACGGTGGCCACACGCCTGCGCAGCCTGGGCATCCATACGGTTGGCGATCTGCTCTTCTATTTTCCTCGCGAGCATCGCGACTACAGCAAGCTGACCAGCATCGCCGCCATCCCCTTCGACCAACTGGTCACTACGCGCGGGTTGATCTGGGATGTCAAGACCAGCCGCACCAGCAGCGGGCGCACACGTACAGTGGCCACGCTCAGCGACGACTCCGGCCGGCTGAACGTCGTCTGGTTTAACCAGCCGTACCTCCAGAAGCAGCTCGCGGCCGCACGCGGCGAATGGCTCGTCGTCACCGGCGTCAAGCAGCGCTTCGGCAACAAGGTGACCTTCACCGTGCGTAGCCACGAACTGCCCGAGAAGGGCGAGCTGCTCAACACCGGGATTCTGGTGCCGATCTACTCGCTGACCGAGGGCCTGCATGCGCGTACCATGCGTCGCTTAACACGCTGGGTTGTCGATCGCTACGCTGCTATGATCCCTGAACACCTGCCGGCCTCTATCCGCTCAGCAGCGCACCTGCCCACCCTGGCGGAGGCTGTGGCACAGATCCACTATCCCGATAACGAAGAGACCCTGGCAGAGGCCCGCCGCCGCCTGGCCTTCGACGAGCTGTTCCTGATCCAGCTCGGTATGCAGGAGCGCCGTACACGCTGGCAGCGCGACATCCCCCATGGCCACGCCTTCAAGGTCGACGTGGCGCGTGTCTTCCTCGACCCGCCCCCCGCCGAACGCGACCTGGCGGTGGCAGCTTCGACGGAGAGAGAGGCACCAGAGACGAGCAGCAGTGAGGCCGGCGTTGGCTCGGCGACGCTCTGGGCAGCGCTGGCCGACCAGCGTCCCTTCGAGGCAACCCTCCCCTTTCGTTTTACCGCAGCCCAGCGGCGCGTTCTGGGGGAGATCCTCAGGGATATGAGCCGCACACGCCCGATGTGCCGTCTGCTGCAAGGAGATGTCGGCGCTGGCAAAACGGCTGTCGCCGCCGCGGCGCTCTTCGTGGCCGCCCTCAACGGCTACCAGGGGGCGATTATGGCTCCGACGGAGCTGCTCGCTGAGCAGCACGCACGCAGCATCAGTGCGATGCTCGCTCCTTTCGGCATCCGCACGGTCCTGCTCACGGGTAGCCTGCGTCCGCGGGAGCGCGCTCTGGGACGGGCCGCCATCGAGAGCGGCGAGGCCTCTGTGGCGATCGGCACCCACGCCCTCATCCAGGAGGATGTGACCTTTCGCCGCCTGGGTCTCGTCATCATCGATGAGCAGCATCGCTTTGGTGTGGAGCAGCGCGAGGCTCTACGCCAGAAGGGCTACTACCCGCATATGCTCGTCATGACGGCAACCCCCATTCCACGTACCCTGGCCCTGACGCTCTACGGCGACCTGGATATCTCGGTGATCGACCAGCTACCACCGGGCCGCCAGAAGATTATCACCCGCTGGCGCACAGGGGCCCGTCGCGAAGAGGCCTATCGGCTGATCGAGGAGCAGATCAACGCCGGCCGCCAGGCCTTCATCATCTGTCCTCTGGTTGAGGAGTCGGAGAGCCTCTCAGCGAAAGCTGTGACCGCAGAGTACGAGCGCCTCAGCCGCGAGGTCTTTCCCCGGCGGCGCGTCGGCCTGCTGCATGGCGGCATGAAGCCCGCTGAGAAAGATGCTGTGATGCGGCGCTTCCGCGACCATGACCTGGATATCCTGGTCGGTACCTCAGTGGTCGAGGTGGGCATCGATGTGCCCAACGCCACTGTCATGGTCATCGAGGATGCCGATCGCTTCGGCCTCTCCCAGCTCCATCAGTTCCGCGGGCGCGTCGGACGCGGTTCCCACCAGTCGTACTGCTATCTGCTCAGCGCCGACGCCGGCCTCCAGGCTCAGGAGCGGCTGGCGATCTTCCAGGCCACCGACGACGGCTTCAAGCTGGCCGAACACGATCTGCGCCTGCGTGGGCCAGGCGATTTCATCGGGGTGCGCCAGAGTGGTATGCCGGAGCTGCGCATGGCCGATCTCAACGATACTCCCCTGATCGAGGAGACACGCCGGCTTGCAGCACAGCTCTGGGAGCGCGATCCCTACCTGCGTCTGCCCGAACATACACCCCTGCGCGAACGCATGCACCGTTTCTGGCAGGATTTCATGCCCCATTGATCTCTCCTCTCACCAGAAGGAGAGCGCCAGCCAGGCGGCCTACGGTTACATCGCAGACGTCCGCGGTGCTATGATAGTAGAGGTGCGGGGGAGCGGAGGTAGCAACCCGCTGGCCTCGTCAGGCGCCGCTATGGACAGGTTTGGCACCTGCTCCTGGCGCACTCTGATAGAGAAGACAACCTGTAGGGAGATTCGGATGGCTATCAGGATCGCGTCCTTTGTTCTGCGCATCGCCGGCCTGCTGGCGCTGGTGCTGGGCATTCTCTTCTGGTCGGGCAACGCCACACAGCTGGTGCCGATACACATGCTGCTCGGCTTTCTGGTGGTGCTCGCGCTGCTGGTGATCGGCATCGGCCAGGCACTCACCAGCGCCGGAAGCTGGATGGTGGCCGCGCTGGCAATTCTCGTCGCCATTCTGCTGCCGATTATCGGCCTGACACAGAATTCGCTGATGCTCAACCCATCACACTGGGTCATTCAGGTGACTCACCTGCTGGTGGCAGTCATCGCCATCGGCCTTGGTGAGATGGGAGCCGCCCGCTACCGACGGGCTACGGCGCGGGCCAGCGCCAGCTAGCAAAGTAGTGAGCGCAGGAGCGGGCGCTGAGCGCTGAGCGCTCCTGCCTCTATTCGAGTGGCAGCTCTACCACAAAGGTCGTTCCCTCGCCAGGTACAGACTCGCACCAGATACGCCCTCCATGCCGCTCAACAATGTCTTTGCAGATCGCCAGCCCCAGTCCCCAGCCATCTTGCGGCGATGCCTGCGCCTCAGGTGTGCGGTAGAAGGCCTGAAAAATTTGCTCCTGCTGATCAGGCGCGATTCCTTTCCCATGATCGTGGACGCGCACCTCGGCCAGGCGCTCGTGAGTTGCCAGGGTCACCTCGACAGGCGTGGACGGCGGCGAGTATTTGACGGCGTTGCTGAGCAGGTTGACCATGACCTGATGTAGACGGTCCGAATCAGCCCTGACCTTGATGGATTCGCAGGGAGCGTCCAGCACGATCGTACGCCCGGAGACGAGCTGCTGATCCTCGACAGCCTCGGCACAGATCTCCACCAGATTGCAGGAGCGCGGACGCAGCTTCAGCTTGCCCGTCTGAATGCTGCTCAGGGCAAGCATGTCGTCGATGAGCGCACTGAGGCGATAGGTCTGCTCGTCGATCTTTTGCAGCGCGACACGCACGCTCTCAAACTCAGAAGGCAACTCTGACAGACGCTGCAGACGGCGCAGGGCGATCTGGGCCTGACCGCGGATGGTAGTGATGGGGGTCTTCAGTTCATGTGAAGCAATCGAAATAAAATGATCCTTCAAGCGGCTGGCCTGCTTTAACTCCTCGTTGAGCTGCTCCAGCTCGTAGGCACGAGCTTCAGCCTCCAGCTCGGCCAGCAAGGCCCGCCGACGTGCCGCCTCGCGCTGGCCGGCGATCACGGCAATGCCGATCTCTATCAGGAAAAAAGGCATGATCTCAGCAATCCGATCGAGATCACCCACGGCGGGCCAGCCCACACGCGGCAACACTGGAAAGGCTCCCTGGGGCGGCACATAGATGTAGATCAGCGCCAGCGTACATAACAGGGCGGCACAGAGCGCCGGGCCCACTCCCCAGAGCAAGGCCACCAGCAAGACCGGCAACACCAGAGGCAGGTCGGGAACATAGACATGTAGCGCGAAGAAATGCTCCAGATAGACGATCACCAGACCGAGAGCGGCGAACGGCACAGAGAGGAGATAGCCAATCGGTGAGCGCCGCCACCAGGGAATCCGCGCGGCGTAGAGTTTGCGCACCTCCGCACTCTGGCGCAGGCGTACCAGGATAAAAGGCCTGTGGCCTTGATTAACACGCATGGCTGGCATGATCGTCGCTCTCTCTCCTGTACAGGTTTGCTGACGCCTCCCAGTGCAGTATAACATCCAGAGGTAGTAGAGCGAAAGCAGAGATACGCCTCCCTCCTCCTGCCAGATGAGAGAGACGTCCCTGCTTTGAGAGAGCCCGGCGATCGGTGCGCTATCCATCAGGCACTGCGGTCGGTGTCACCATTTCTGCGCTCAAAACGCTCCTGATACTCGCGCTGCAGCGCAGCAACCAGATCATGGAAGGCACTCACCAGCAGATGATTGGCAACGCGATAGTAGACCTCGTTGCCGCTGCGGCGAGCATGCAGCAGGCCGCTTCTGGCAAGCTGACGCAGGTGGCCAGAGACGGTCGCATGCGTCAGCTTGAGCGCCCGCGCGATCTCCCCCGAGCGCATCTCTACCGGCTTCTCAACCTCCACAGCTGGCGCAGCCAGCAGCGCCAGGATCTGCCGCCGGCTGGGATCACACATGGTACCAAGAAAGTGGTCAATAAAAGCTTCAACATCGGCAGGCAGATCGTCAAGTGGCTCCTCCGATGACGATGGATCGCTGTGATGCGCACACATAGCTTCCACACACTCCTTCAGACATCATAGGTAGCTGTAAGCAGTTCTCCGCTTCCAACCCGACCCGACCTCTTCTATTACACGGGAGCAGTGGGAGAAAGAGAGACGCTGCGAGCGGTGGGAGGATGCGAACGCGAAGCAGCGCTCCAGGGCTGGTTCCCAGGAGTTCGCCTGTGACGACTCCCCACGGCTAAAGCCGGGGGCTTCTCAGAGGCGCGTCCTCTGAAGGCTCCGTCCGAGCCTGGAACTCTTTTGCAAGCAGGAGGAGCCCTGCCCGTTTGATGTTGATGGCGGCGTTGTGGTCGCGGTCCAACTCTGTGCCACACGAACAGGAATGCCAGCGTTCGTC
>JBHOQN010000129.1:0-2966 GCA_042408965.1 Ktedonobacteraceae bacterium | reverse complement strand
TCCGGTGCTGCTCCTGGCGCCCTGGGAGATTCTTGAAGAGGGGGCGCGCGACGTGCTGCGTCGGGCGGCTGGCCGGCCTGGTCACATTTTTAATCTGGGGCATGGTGTGCCGGCGGAGGCCGATCCCTCTGTACTGCGCCGGCTCGTCGATTTCGTGCATGAGGAGACGCGTCGCCGCTGACGACGACCTGGCCTGGCCGACCCGGGCGCTGCTGTCTGGGGCAGACGTGCAGCGGCTCACTTTCCACTGGCTGCGCTCCTGGTTTCGCGGTCGGCAGTCGGCAGGTGAGTGGGCGCTGCGGCAAGGGGACGCTCAAGGCTCCTGACTGTCTGGGGCCGCCACCGGGTGCCGAGAGAGCTGAGACTGATCTCAAGAGAAGAGTGAGGGATAGACTGCGATGGAGAGCGTCAAGCGTGTCGGCGTGGTCTTGATGACCTATGGTTCGCCGGCCACTCTCGATGATGTTGAGACCTATATGACGAATGTGCGTGGAGGGCGCAGGCCCGAGCCGGAGCTGGTTGAGGAGTTTCGGCGCCGCTACCAGCTGATCGGGGGCTCGCCGCTGATTCGCATTACGCAGCAGCAGGCGGCGGCCCTGGAGGAGGAGCTGAATCGGCGTCATCCGGCGGGGCCGCGCTTCCGGGCGGTGGCGGGGATGCGCTTCTCGCCGCCGTTTGTGGCCGAGGTGGTGCCCGAGGCGGCGGCGGAGGCTCAGGCGCTGATCGGCCTGATTATGTCGCCGCAGTATTCGCCGATTATCATGGGGGGCTATATTAAGGCGCTCACAGAGGCGGCGGCGCGCCTGGGGCGCTCCGATCTGCTGGTGAAGGTGGCTGAGGACTGGCATCTGCAGCCCGATTTTATCGAGGCGCTGGCGGGGCGGGTGCGCCAGGCTCTGGATCGCTTCCCGCCGGAGGT
Organism: Ktedonobacteraceae bacterium; assembly: GCA_042408965.1. Lineage (GTDB taxonomy): Bacteria > Chloroflexota > Ktedonobacteria > Ktedonobacterales > Ktedonobacteraceae > Thermogemmatispora. The sequence continues at coordinate 2,047 of JBHOQN010000129.1, read as the reverse complement.
GCGGGCGCGGGTGCCGGTGCTCTTTACGGCCCATAGTATGCCAAAGCGCGTGGTGGATGGGGAGCCGGGCTACATTGCGGCCCTCAAGGAGACGGCGGCGGCCGTGGCCGAGCGGGTGGGACTGCCAGCGGAGCGCTGGCTCTTCTGCTACCAGAGCGCCGGCCATACGCCGGAGGAGTGGCTGAAGCCGGATTTTGCCGATGTGATGCCGGAGCTGAAGGCGGCGGGCCATACGCATGTTTTGATGGCGCCGGTGCAGTTTCTGGCCGATCATCTGGAGATCCTCTACGATATCGATGTGGGGGCGCGGGAGCAGGCTGAGCAGGCCGGGCTGCAGTTTGCGCGTATCGAGTCTCTGAATGTGGAGCCACACTTTATTGCGGCGCTGGCGTCGGTGGTAGAGGAGACATTGCAGGCGGCGCTGGCTGAGCGGCCCTCGACGTCTCGGGTGGGCTGAGTCGAGTCGGGGTGGGGGGTCTGGCTGCGCCGGGTCGTCGGATCGGGACCAGGCTGGGCGACTGCGTCGGGCTGGCCTGACGCTTTGCTGGCGTGGCGCTCCGGCTTGACCCGGCTCCGGCTGGCTGTCTTGTCGTTCAAGCGCCCAGAGGCTCGTTGCTGGCGTTTGCAGCCCCGCCTCCTCTGGCGGCTCGCCCTTGCTGTGCTGATAGGGCGGAGATCCGCGTGGCTGGCGGGGAGCAGCATCTGCTGATGATGGGCCGCTGGGAGAGGGCAGGAAGGGCGATGGGATGAGACGGCTGGTGCGTAGCCGCTTCCCATCGCCCCCCTGCTCAAGGGATAGAGAGGTCCAGGGACGAGATCACCCGCGGAATCGAAAAGGAAAGGAATGAACAATCTGCTAGGAGCTGGCGGCCTGACCCGCTGACTCGCTCTCCTGGCTGGCCATGCTCTCCGCCGCCAGGAAATACTGGCCCTCGACCAGGCTGCCGTCGGGACGGACATGGATGAGGCCGCGATAGTGGCCATGAACGAGGGTCAGGCCCGTGGGCAAAGGCTGCAAGGCCCGCAATTTGACCCACGGAGCTAACTGGTGCAGCCACTCCTGGGCCAGGGCCTGCGCCTCTTCTTCATCGGTGGCATAGAAGAGATAGAGCAGGTCCGAGGTGGCTCCGGCGCTGCTGGCCAGCAGCCAGAGCGTCTTCGGCCCTTCCGGCTCATCCTCGCCGGAGGCGCCGCTCGCCTGCAGCGCCGGCAGCGGCTCCGTATCTCCACCGGCGCCGTCGCTCACCACCAACCCGGTACCAGCCTGCTCCTGCTCCAGCAGGCCGGCCTCCGTCCAGGACGGAGCTACCTCTGTCACTGACAACGCCTCCGCCGGCGCTGCTCCCTGACCCTGACTGGCTGCCCGCTCCGGTAGCAGGCTCTCGCCGCGCTCAAAGACCTCAAAGACGAGCTTCAGCGCCTGCTCCGGCCCCACCAGTTCGCAGAGCCGCTGGTGACAACGCTCCATGTTGCGCATCCGCGCCTCGATGAAGGCATGCTTCGACCACCCGCTCGCCGGCGCGTAGAGCGCTCGCCGCCCGGCGATGTATTCCTCTTCCAGCCGCTTGCGCAGCTCTGCGACTTCACTTCCCATCTCTATAGCTTCTCCTTTCTCTTCTTCTCCTTCTCTCGACTTGGCCTGGCCTGGCTTGCTTCGCCTCGCCTTGCCTCGCCTGTCACTCGCTGGCCCTTGCGGCCTGCTTCAACTTTTCCTGGCCCTAGTATAGAACATTTTGGAAATTTTTGCAATGCACATAGGTGCTTATTAGTGAAAGTTGATGAAGTAATGAGAAGGTAAGCGAGGGTAGGTGATTGCTGTACGGTTGCCTGCCCTAATGTTGTCACCTATACTTAGGATTAGACTGCTTTAGAAGTGCATAGCGATGCATAGGAAAGCAGAGATGTACTCAGGGATGTGTAGCGATGCGCAGAGATGAAAGCTCGCTATGATTTACGCCGGTGGGAGGCGGACAGGCTGAACTCGAAGCTACTTCATCCAGCTAAGGGAGACCGTGGATCTTATGCAAAAGGAGAGCGAGCTGATGAC
>JBHOQN010000127.1:0-29588 GCA_042408965.1 Ktedonobacteraceae bacterium | reverse complement strand
GGAAGATCCTGATCGAGTGTCTCTCCTGTCTCTACCTGAGTCCGGCCATCTGGGCGGCCCTGCCGTGGGAGCAGCGCCGGCCCCTCGCCTTCATTGTGGGGATCATTCCCTCTCTGTTTGCCCTGGTCATGCTGCTGGCATGACCACATGACGGTGAGGGCCGCTCTGATCTGGCATGTCTGCGCCGCCGTGGGGTGAGTTGACGCCGATGTGACTTTTTTCTGGCTTTGCCGTCTAAGGGGGACGTGTGCAGCGCGAGGGTTCCCTCTGGATGCTGTACCGATCAATGATCACGAAAGGTCTCCACAAGGAGGGTAGAAGGCATGCCGGTTGTCAACAATATTGGTCAGGCGTTTCTGACCTCACTCTCGAACGCTTTAAATCTCGTACTGACCTTTGTTCCCAAGTTCCTGGGTTTTCTGGTCATTCTGCTGATCGGCTGGATCATCGCCAATGTGCTGAGCAGAGCGGTGATGTTCGTGCTGCGCAGGATCGGCTTTGAGCGGCTGGGGGCGCGCATCGGCCTCGATCGTCTGGAGCAGAGCACGGGGATGCAGCTGAACACGGTGACGATCCTGGGGAGGATCGTCTACTGGTTCGTCTTCCTGATCTTCCTGGTGCCGGCGGTGGATGCTCTGGGGCTGACGGCGGTGAGTGGCATTCTCAACGAGCTGATCGCCTATATCCCCAATGTCTTCGTCGCTGTGCTGGTCCTCTTCCTGGGGATGCTGGCGGCCAGCTTTGTGGCGGATATCGTGCGTGGGGCGACGGCGGCCGCTGGCGTGGGAAACCCGCATCTCTTCGCTGCGATTGCGCGCTACGCCATTATTGCCTTCGCCGGGCTGATCGCCCTGGAGCAACTGCAGATCGCTCCCGCCTTGCTGAATATTCTCTTCACGGCTGTCATTGGTGGCGCGGCTCTGGCGTTCGGCCTGGCCTTTGGCCTCGGGGGACAGGATGCGGCGCGGCGCTTGCTGGATCGCAGCACGGCTGAGCTGGCGACGCCGGCCACCGGTGGGCAGCTCAAGAGCGCCCAGGAGCAGCCAGAGGCCGGCTCTGGTCTCCAGTGACCGCCGTGTGCGGGCCTGTGTGAGCCCCGGCGGAGATGTGGCCTGGCAGCCACGCCCGCCGTGGCGCTCTGGAAGGGCTGGCCGGGGTGGCAGACGGATGGCGAGGGATGGCCATACTCGTCCCTTGCCCGTTGTTCGTCCTGCTCCCCGGCCGCCGCTCTGCTGGTGGATGGCCTGGACAGGTGGCGCGGACGCGGCTATAATGGTCCTCGCGGGACGGCCGATGAGTGCTCCCTGAGGTTGCTTGAAGGCAACAGAGCCATGCTGTCCGGCAGCAGATAGATGGGCAGTGATAAGGGCGTATCATCCAACGATGTATACCACGATGACAGAGACGCCGCTCTCAGATGAGGAGCTGGTGAGGCGTTGCAAGACGGAGCTGCCACATATTACCGCCAGCTTCGAGGAGCTGGTGGCGCGTCATATGCAGCGGGTCTACGGCCTGGTCTACCGCATGGTGAACGATAGAGAGGAGGCGGAAGACATCGCCCAGGAGGTCTTTTTGAAGGTCTATCGTGGTCTGCCGCGCTTCGATCTGCAATCCACCTTTGCCACCTGGCTCTATCGCATCGCTACCAATACTGCGCTGGATGCGCTCGAGAAGTCGCAACGCGCGCGCCAGCAGACGCTGCGCCTCGGCCTGTCGCGCCGAAGGAGAGAAGAGGAGGAAGGGGATCTGCTCAGCGAGCTACCCTCGCCGGAGCCGCAGCCGGAGGAGCAGGTCCTGCGCCGTGAGCTGCGCGAGTGCATCAATCGGGTGCTGCGTCGTCTCGATCGCGACCAGGCGCGAGTATTGCTGCTGCGCGATATAGAGGATCTTAGCTATGATGAGATTGCGCAGGTCCTGCAGGCGAAGCTCAGCGCTGTCAAGATGCGGGTGCACCGTGCGCGTCTGGCCTTCAAGGAGGTCTTTGGCGAATTCTGTGGCAAAGTTTACATGGCGCTCTCGCTGGCCTCCTCGAGAGGGGGCGCCGGTCCGAAGGAGTAAGAGCCGATGAATTGTGAGGAGCTGGCTCGTCTGCTGCCCGATCTCGTCGATGGCACGCTGGCGCCAGAGGTGCGTGCTGAGGCGGAGGCAGCGCTGCCTGGCTGTCCTGACTGTCAGCGCGATCTGGAGATTGCGCGTCAGATCAGGACTCTGCTGGTGACGATCCAGGCCGAGTACAGGGGGGTGCGTGTCCCGCCGGGCTTTGAGGCCCGTCTGCTGGAGCGTATCCAGGCGGAGCGTACGGGGCTGGAGCTGCTGGATCTCTCCTCGCTGACCTTTGCCCAGTGGCTGGTCGATCTGCTCAACCTGATCGGGGCGTTGCTCGATCCGGGGGCCGCCGAAGTGCGTCCGCAGCCCGCGTAAAGTCTTCTGCTGCAGGAGCGTATGCATGAATTTTCAACCGCTCATTCAATCGCTGACCGGCGTGGGCAGCAGTTTGCTGGCCTTTCTTCCCCGTCTGGTCAATGGCCTGATCATTTTTATCGCTGGCTATCTGATCAGCTGGCTGATTCGCTGGCTGTTGCGTTTTATTTTCCGCCATACCCATCTGGAGCAGGCTTTTGGGCGCATCGGGATCACGCGCGCGCTGCAGCGTCTGGGCATCAGGCTGCCGCTGACCGAGATTCTGGTGCAGGCCATCTTCTATTTTATGCTCCTCAGTTTTACCATTGAGGCGGTCTCGTTGATGGGGCTGACGCCGGTGGCGGTTCTGTTGCAGGAGGTGTTGCTCTTTGTGCCCCGGGCCATCAGTGCGGCGATTCTGTTGCTGCTTGGCTCGCTGCTGGCCCGCTTCCTGGGTGATGCTGTCACGGCGGTAGCCGATAACGTCAACATCGTCTACGGGCGTGCGCTGGGCAAGATCATCGAGTACACGATCGTGGCTTTTGTCGTCGTGCTGGCACTGGCGACCCTGGGTATTGAAACGACCATTCTCACAACCAGCTTTACGATCATCGTGGCGTCGGCGGGCATTGCCGTTGCTCTGACCTTTGCGCTGGGGACGCGCGAGGTGGCGCGCAACGTGATTGCTGGCTACTATGTGCGCCAGCAGTTTCGTCGGGGGCAGCGCGTCACCCTTGGGGAGTACAGCGGCACGCTGCGCTCCACGACCGGCGCCTATACGACGCTGGAGATTACTGTTGAGGATGGTAGCCGGCGCCTGATCTCGCTGCCGAATGCGCTGCTCATGCATCGGGTGGCCATCAGCGAGGAGCCGGCACCACCGTCGGGTCGGGATCAGGATGGCCAGGGTGGGTCGGCTGCCGGGCCGTCATCGCAGTAGTGGGAGGAGTGGCGCTGGCGGCGTTGACCTGGCTGTTGTGGAGGGCAGCGTGCTGCTGTGAGGTCGGGAACAGAGATAGCTGTGGGGCAGGGAGGGGTTCGCTGAGAATGTGGAGGGCAGCGTGCTGCTGTGAGGCCGGGAACAGAGATAGCTGTGGGGCAGGGAGGGGTTCGCTGAGAATGTGGAGGGCAGTGCGCTGCTATGAGGTCGGGAACTGCTGACACACGACGGGAGGACTTTGATGGGGTCTGACTCTTCAGGGAACCGGCGTTGGGTGTTCCTCTGCAGGAGCGTCTGGTCACACTCAGCGATGAGGTCGCTCGATTGCCATAACCCTGCTGGTCTGGTGATCAACATTCGGTTACGCTTGCCCATCTCTCGCCGGTGCGCTTTGATCAGACGTTTCCTGATCTCTGATGGCGCTTGCTGAGTGAGATCGTCAGCTGCCTGGTGATTGCCAGGTACTGGCTGGCCCGTCCGCGTCTGATGGGGTGGATGGTTTTGATCTCGTGGATAGCGTCTTCATGCGCCTGACGCTGCACTTTCTCTTCTGTATCACGCTGTTGCCAGTCACGATGAGCCTCTCTGGCCAGTACAGTCACATGTCAGTCGCTCTGCTCTTCTCTTCCTGGGACCTGGCGGCCTCGGGTCTCTGCACGCTGGCGCTTACGGGGTATGCAAGCGTGCATCTGGTCCTGGCGGTGGAGAGCGGAGGGCAATGCAGCTCAGACCTGTGTCTGCCATGTCCTACCCCTGCTCTCCGGCCTCCTGCGCGCGGATCTTGCGCGCAATGGCATCCCCGACCACGTGCAGCACCAGATCTGCGCTGAAATGTCCCACCATCGCTGCCTCGAGGCCGTACCGCCAGAAGAGATAGCCCACAGCCACGCCAACAACCCCGTTCAGCAGCAAAGCTCGCCAGATCAGCAGGGGCGTCAGCCTCATCAGCGAGGCCGTCGTCGGCAGATGCCCCAGACCAAAAAGCAGCGCCGCCAGCACGTTGGCCAACCAGAAAGCCCCCGGCGCCGGCAGACCCCCCGGCACCTGCCAGATCCGTCCGAGCAGCCACGCTAGCAGCGAGAGCAGGAACAACCGACACAGCAACTCTTCAGCGATGCCACCGTAGAAGCAGGCCAGAAAGCGTTTCCACAGGACTGGGATCGGGAATGCTCTGCGCATTCCCTCTGGCAGCCGCGGCCAGAAAAACGTGATCTCGAGTCCCAGCATGAGGGCTGCAGTAACTACGCCGTAGAGCACCGCCGGCCCAATCAGCGCCTCCGCCTGCTGCGCCACCGGCTTCCCTGCCAGGACCCCCTCGAGCACTGGCGCCCCCAGGCCGATCTGATGCGCCATAAGTAAGCCCAGAGCCGTCGCCACAGCTAGCAGAACGCTGCTCTGCACGACCTGGAGCAGCGCCAGCATCCACACTGGCCGCCGCATCCGCTCCCGTGCTTTTCTGAGCAGCTCCTGGTTCAGCTCCAGCGTGTACGGGGTAACACTGACAACACTCAACACCGCCGCGCCGGATAGGATGACCCATTCAGTCCAGAACGATGTGACCATAGTGGAATCCCCTGGATCGTTGTGCGACAAACGGTGACGGACGGCCACTGCGCCGTCACCCATGCCTATTATAGGCGCTCCCATGCCTCTCTTCTACCTATCCTCCCATCAGCGTGTGACGACTCCTGCTTAGCCGCCAGCATGTTACTCCCTGGCCACGCTCTCCACGGCACCAGCATACGCATCAGACCGGACCGCGCTCCAGCAGGCGAGAAGAAGGGCGCCCCTGGCAGCGCATTTACCACCGTGAAGTGACTTATCCAGCGGCCATGCCCGGTGCGCCCCTCATCTTAACTCGGTTCTCTCATCTCGTGCAGCTCATCTGGCCCGCTATGCGGCCAGGGATCTCCCTCCGCCACTTCGCACCTGCGTACGGCTATCGCAGAACGACCTCTACCTCCTGCGCCTCAGCCGTCTCCTCCAGCTCGATCACCAGGGTGCGCACCGCCGCATCGTAACGCCACTCCGCCGGCTCACCCCCACGCAGCACGCTCTGCGGAGCCACCGCAATCTCGCGCAGCTCCAGCAAAACCCGGCTACGCCAAGGCTGGAAGGACCCCCTGCGCTCACTCAGGTGAACGCGGATCACCCCATCCTCCATCTCGCAGCCGATTGTCCGTCGTGCGTACACCCCGTCGAGATGCTCATAGCCGTCGCCCGCATCCTCGTAGACCTCCGCCTGCCCGCTGCCATCCGAGGGATAGAGCAGCAGCGTCAGCGGATCAGGTCGCTCCTCACCGACATAGTTCATGGCCGGCCAGAGCGGAATGGCCGTATTGGCCCGCACGTAGAGCGCCGGCTGGCCGAGCGGCGCGTGCGCCAGCATATGCACAGGCCCGCTGAAGCGTTGACCACTCCAGAAGTGAAACCAGGTCCCCGCCGGCAGATAGACATGCCGGTAGGCGATGCCCGGCCGCGTGATCGGCGCCACCAGCAGAGCATTGCCGCAGAGCGCCTCATCGTCCTGCGCGTAGGTCTCCCTATCCTCTGGATAGGCCCAGAAGAGCGGACGCAGCACCGGCGCGCCTGTCCGCTGGCACTCTTCAAACAATGTGTAAAGGTAGGGCAGCAGGCGCTGACGCAGCTTGAGCATGGATCGACAGATCGACTCGTATGGCTCCCCAAAGAGCCACGGCTCCTGCCGGCGTGTCTGCTTCTCCGAATGATTGCGGCAGAAAGCCTGGAAGATGCCGAACTCGGTCCAGCGGGCCAGCAGCTCGCCCGTCGCATCCCCGTAGAAGCCGCCGATGTCTGTACCGCACCAGCTCACGCCGGAGATCCCCAGATTGAGCAACTGCGGCACACTCATCGCCAGGTGCTCCCACGTCGACGAGTTGTCTCCCGTCCAGATCAGGGCGTGCCGCTGGATACCCGCATAGCCGGCCCGCGAAATGACGAACGGTCGCCGGTCGGGACGCAGGCGCAGCAGGCCCTCGCGCGCGGCCTGCACCAGCAATGACCCGTAGGCGTTGTGAATCTGCAGATGCAGGCGGGCCCGTCCCCCGCCGGGGTGGATCGTGTCCGGGGGCAGTGTCCCATGCAGCGGGATGAAGACCGCCGGCTCGTTCATATCCGTCCAGATGCCCGCCACGCCTGCCTCGACCAGCTGCCGGTGCTGGTCACCCCACCAGGCACGCACCTGCGGGTTGGTCACGTCGGGAAAGACACACATGCCTGGCCAGACGGCGTTCTGATAGTCATCCCAGTCGGGTGATTTGCAGTAGTAGTCCCGCGCCTTCCCGTCGAGGTAGACCGCGTAGGTCTCGTCAACCTTCACCCCCGCGTCTACGATACTCACGACGTGAAAGCCCTGCTCCTCCAGCTCGGCCAGCAGGCCCGCGGGATCGGGAAAGTTCGTGCGGTTCCAGGTGAAGACGCGGTAACCATCGAGGGTGTCGATGTCCAGGTAGAGCGTGTCGCAGGGAATATCGCGCTCCCGGAAGGCCTGCGCGATGGCCCGCACCTCGTCCGCTGTCTCGTAGCTGAAGCGGCTCTGGCCGTTGCCCAGGGACCAGAGGGGGGCCAGCGGTGTGCGTCCCGTCAGCTCCGTATAGCGTCCCACCACCGCCTCGGGGCTGGGACCGCAGAAGAGGTAGTAGACCAGATCGCCCGTGGTTGTGCCGAACCAGCAGCGCCGCGCGTCCTCGTGTGCCAGATCAAACTCGACGCGGCCCGGGTTATCCAGAAAAAGACCCCAGGCCTGGCCGTCGGCCAGGACCAGCGTGAAGGGGATGGAGACATAGAGATTGTTCTGCAGCGCGCCGGGATCGGGTGGGGGATCGACGTTCCAGAAGAGCTGGTGTGTCCCCGTTTTGTCCAGGCCCCCGGTGCGCTCGCCGCAGCCGAAATAGTGCTCGCCGGCCTGGTACTGCTTGTAGACACGCAGGGGCGTCCCCAGCGTCCCCACGACATTCGCCAGCGGGAGCTGTGCTGCCGGATCAGGCGCTGAGAACCAGCCCATGCCCAGCTCCTCGTCATCGGCGGCGAAGCTGCGTCCTCCTCGATCGCGAAACCTGATGCGCAAGGGATTCAGTGAGAGATGGGCCGTCGCGATGGCGGTGGTCAGGCTCAGGCTCACCGTTCCCTCCTCTCCCACGTCCTCTGTGATCGTGACCGCGCCCGGATTCCATTCCTGTGTCACCACTGCCTCGGACTCGTAGCAGCGGGGACGGCCGTGCGCGAAGAGACCGACGCGAAACAGATCGGGAGCCAGCGCTGTCACCTCGACCGTTGCCGAGCCAGCACGCAAGCACACATGGGCAGAGCCTCGTTCGAGAACCTCTGCTGCGCCAAGCGCCTGATAGCCGGTGGGTGTTTCGGAGAAACGCTGCGTGTTTGTACGTACTGGCAATGCCATCTCCATAGATGTGGTTTCCTTTCAATTCCTGTGTTGCCAGGTAGCCGTGAATATGCATGAGAGCTGTATCGCTGTCAACCCCGTCCAGCGAGACAGAGGTGCCTGGGCGTAGATCTGACCTCCCCGGAGACGGAGCCAGGCTCCGCCTCTCTGGAGGATCCTTCCCGGGGAGGCCAGTTCCTCAACGCTCTGCCTGTGACTCGTGAAAGGGCCGTGCACCCTAGGCCTGGTAGACCTCGATGCCGCTGATGAAGGGGTTATCCGCTGCGCCCTGCGTGAAGGTGATGACGATCTGGCCATTGCTGTTGGCCTTCGCGGTGAACTGCTTCTGCAGGGCCGTCTTGTAACCCGCCGTCGCGTAGACGTCGAAGTTGCTCAGTACGGAGGTTCCATTGATGGCGACATTGAACTGGCGCTTGCCGGCTGCCTGGAAGGTGAGTTCCGCCCAGTCCAGTTTGACCGTGTAGTTTGCGCCCGCTATCAGGCCGGTAATCGTGTAGGTGAACGAACTGTTCCAGCGGCAGGACTGCCAGACCGCCTGGGGGGCGGGATTGCTCACGCTGCTGGTGTTGATGGTCGTTGAGGTGTCGGAGTACTGGTTGCCCTGGTCGTAGTCCGTGTCGGCCACAAAGGAGCCGCTGGCGCCGCCGCCGGCATTAATCGCCAGCACCAGCGTTGCTGGTGTGGGCGTGCTCGTCGGGGTGGGTGTGGGCGTCACCGTTGCCGTTGGGGTCGGGGTGGGCGTGCTGCCCGTCGGGCTCCAGATCTCGATGCCGCTGATGAAGGGGTTGTCAGCGCCGCCCTGGGTGAAGGCGATGACGATCTGGCCGCTGCTGTTGGCTGCGGCAGCGAACTGCTTCTGCAGGGCTGTCTTATAGCCTGCTGTGGCGTAGACATCGAAGCGGCTCAGGACCGTCGAGCCGTTGATCGCCACATTGAAGAGCCGCTGACCGGCTGCCGTCCAGGTCAGCTCGGCCCAGTCGAGCGCCACGGTGTAGGTCGTGCCCGCCGTCAGGCCGCTGATCGTGTAGGTAAACGAACTGTTCCAGCGACAGGACTGCCAGACCGCCTGGGGAATGGATTCAGCCACCCCGCTGGTGTTGATGGTCGTTGAGGTGTCGGAGTACTGGTTGCCCTGGTCGTAGTCCGTGTCGGCCACAAAGGAGCCGCTGGCGCCGCCGCCGGCATTAATCGCCAGAATCAGCTTCCCGCCGGGCGCCGGCACCGGGGTGGGCGTTGGAGTCGGTGTGGCGGGCGTCGTGGGCGTTGGAGTCGGCAGCGGGGCCGTTGGCGAGGGCGTCGGAGTGGGTGTGCCCGTGGGAAAGCCGCAGGTCTGGGGGGTCGGGCTCCAGCCAGAGTTACCGCTACCCAGCGTCACGTTCCATGATCCCGATCCCTCGCAGCTCTCCATGCCGCCCACGGTCAGGCCGCTGGCCGTGACGTTGCTGGCCGACCCCGTGATGCTGCTCACCTTATTGGAGAAGGCGAACTCAGCCCCGCTGATGTTGACCCCATTCATATTGACGGTGCTGATCGGGTTGCCGCCGTCGAAGGAGATTGCTGCGTACTGACTGTTGTCGATCTCTACATTTGAGACTGTAAAGGTGGCACTGATGGAGCCGCTGTCGGCCCAGAACATCAGCGCTCCGAACTGCTGGATGCCCTGGTCGCCGATGCCAGCAGTTTGCTTGATCGTATCATTGGAGACGGTTGTCGTGCCCGTAAACGGGGCTGTGGCGTTGCCAAAGTCCTCGTAGTCGATCATGATGCCGCCGCCGCGGTACTGCGAGCCGGTCACCAGGTCGTTGGTGACACTGTTGCCGTTGCCGCCGTAGATGGCGATGCCGTTCGCCAGGTAGGGCGACTGGATGGTATCGTGGTCGAAGGTATTGTTGCTGTCGCCGGTGGCGGGCACGTTGTCCGTGGCCGACCACATCGCGAGGCCGTCGTCGCCGGTGCTGCGGATGATGGTCTGCGTCACGCTGGAGTTGGTCACGTTGCGATGGAAGTTGATGCCGTCGGCGAGCACGCTATCGATGCGGCAGCCGGTGATCTGGAGGCCGCTGAAGGGGCCGTCGAACCACATACCGACCTTGGTGTGCTCGATCCAGATGTTGGAGATCTTAGAATTATTGAGCGAGCCGCCGATGCCGTTGTCCTGCAGGCAGTCGATGCGGTTCGTGATCTGCCCCTCGATGGCGAAGTTGGAGAGCGTGACGTTGGAGCTGGTGCTGCCATCGTAGGCGTCGTAGCCATAGATGCCAACGCCGGTGCCGCTGCCGACCGGTGCGCCTGTGAGGATAGAGTACCAGGGCCCGGCCCCTGTAAGGGTCACGTTATTGACGAGGATGTGGCTCGTCACCAGGAAGGTGCCCTGGGGAATCCAGACCCCCTTCCCCTGGGCAGCGCCATCGTTGACGGCGTTCTGAATGGCCGTTGTCGCGTCGGTCTTGCCTGTGGGATCGGCGTTGTAGGGCGGGTCGGTGATCGAAAGATAGCCTGCGGGCTTCGTCAGGGGCGCCGCCACCTGCTCGAAGTCGGCGACGTCGATGGCGTACCAGGAGGCCGTGTTTTCGGAGTCAACCTGCAGCTTCACCGTTGTGCCCGCCGCCATCTGCGGGAGCAGCATGTGCACCTCGTCGAACTGGTGATGGGCCGTGCCGCCGGGCGTATCACTCCAGTCGTTGGCGTTGCAGTTCGAAAAGTTCGGCTGCCCGTAGAGCCAGCTATATTTCGAGGTGAGCTGGAGATCGTTGGCCTGCTTGACGCCGTTGATATAGATACTCAGCGTGGCGTTGATTCCCCCGCCGCTGGAGGAGTCAGGGATGCTGTAACGCAGGTTGAGGGCGTTCGCCGGCTGCGTCAACGTGAATTGCACGTACTGACCGCGGGTCAGTTGCACGGCCTGGCGATCCACGGCATCCGAGGCCAGGCTGCCCAGGGTGAAATCCGGTCCGATGATCGTGCCGTTCGTCGTTGCGCTGTGGGCCTCCATCTCGACATAGGGCAGGGTGGCACCTGTGCCACCGCTGACGGCGTTGCTCTGGTAGGGAGCAGCGCTGGTCACGTGTGGCAGAACGACACCCAGCGCGCTGCTGAGCAGCACCAGGGTGGTGACAAGCGCCAGCGCCCGTGTGCGCAGCGTGCTGCGCAGCCTGTGACCGATCGTTCGCATTGCATCCTGCATCGTGCAGCTTCCTTCCTTTCCAGGCGTTCTCTGATCAACCGTGCTGCCGCCTGTCCGCAGCACGGCGCTGTACAACGATGTAACCAGCAGACAATCCGGCGCGGTGTGCGTGATCTGCTGCGTTGCTCGCGTTCATGCGCGCCCGCGCCTCTGCTCATCTCAGCCTTTCAGACCTGTGAGGTTCACCCCACGGATGATCTGGCGCTGGAAGAGCAGGAAGAGCAGAATGGGGGGGACACTGGCGAAGACCAGGCCCGCCATCAGGTAGCTAAAAGGTAGATCGGCGTTGACTCCCGACTCATGGTAGAGGGCCACCATCAGCGGCTGAAGATCGCTGTTGGAGAGGACCAGGAGCGGCCAGAGAAAGTCCTTCCATGAGGCGATCAGTGTGAAGATCGTGACCACCGCCAGAGCGGGACGAGAGAGTGGCAGCACAATGTGCGTGAACAGGTGCCAGGCGCTGGCCCCATCCAGGCGGGCTGCATCGGTCAATTCCATCGGAATAGTGTCGAAGAAGCTCTTGAGGATCAAAATGTTGAAGGCGTTGGCCGCCTCCGGCAACCAGACGCCCGCCCAGGAGTTGATCAGCGAGATGTGCAGCAGCGGCAGGTCGCTGATGTTGACGAACTGGGGAATCAGGTAGACGACAGGCGGGACCATCAGCGTAGAGAAGAAGATGAACTGGATCACCTGTTTGCCTGCCGGACGCAACCTGGAGAGGGCGTAGGCCGCCGTGGCCGAGACGAGAATCTGCAGGAGGACGGCCCCCGCGGCCAGAATCAGTGAGTTGCCGAAGTAGAGCGGCAACTGGAGAATCCTCCAGGCGTTGCTGTAGTTGCTCCAGACCGGCCGCGCCGGCCAGAAGGTCGGGGGTGTCTGGAAGATCTCCACGTTCGACTTGAGCGCGCCGCTGAACATCCAGTAGAGAGGACCCAGGGTGCTCAGCGTTGCGAGCAGGAGGAGGGCGAAAAGCGCCCAGTAGCTGATGCGTACGCCCGGCCGCCGTAGCATCAGCGGCGAGATCAGCGAGCGCTCGTACGTTGGCTCGCCCGCGACGGCTGCGGCGGCGCGCCGGAACCAGCGCCAGCGCCGCGGGGGCGCAGCATCCTGCGTGTCCAGAGCCATACCTCAATCTCCTTGCATCAAGCGTCTGGTCATCTGCATGTAGATCAGAGCGAAGATCGCCAGCACCAGGAAGAGCATCACACCCAGGGCGCTGGCTTCGCCGAAATCGGCGTTCTGGAAGGCGTAATTGTAGATCAGCAGCAGAATACTCAGCGTCGCGTTCTGGGGGCCGCCATCTGTGATGGTGAACGGCTCGATGAAGAGCTGCATGGTGGCGATGATCTGCAGAACGAGCATCAGTGCCATGATGGGACGGATGGTTGGCAGAGTCACATGCCAGAGGCGCCGCCAGAGGTTTGCGCCATCGATCTCGGCCGCCTCGTAGAGCGAGGCTGGCACGCCCTGGAGCGCTGCCAGGTAGATGAGCATCGTCGAGCCGGCCGCGCTCCAGGTGGCCACTACCACCAGCGCCGGCAGGGCCGTACCGGGGTCCTCCAGCCAGAGTCGGCCGGGGAGGTGGACCAGGCCGAGCAGGGCGTTCAGCAGCCCGGAGTCGGGATTGTACATCCAGCGCCAGAGGAAGACCGTCACGATCGGTGGCAGCATCACGGGCAGGTAGAAGGCCAGGCGGAAGTAGCCTCGGGCGTGGCGCATCTCGTTGATGGCCAGGGCCAGGGCGATTGGTACCAGGTAGCCGAAGAGCAGCGCGTAGGCCGTGAACTCCAGGGTATTGCGCCAGGCGATGGCGAAGAGGGGGTCCGCAATCACGTGGCGGTAGTTGGCCAGGCCCACCCAGGTGGCCGGGTTGATCATGTCCACGCTCTGAAAGCTCATGATGATGCCCAGCGCGATCGGGTACCAGACGAAGAGGCCAAAGATCAGCAGCGCGGGCAGCAGGAAGAGATAGGCTTGCAGCTGCTGCCGCAGCAAGACCCCCAGCCTGGACCTTCGCTCAAGTCCCCGGGAAGGCGCTGCTGGCGAGGATCGCTCTCCCGTCGGCGTCTCTCCCCGGGGGAGCGAGGATGGCGATGATAGAGTCATTGCGCACTCCTTCTCCAGCGGAGCGCCCTGCCCCGTGCAGGCGAGGGATCAGCCTGACTGGCCTGACGCGGGGCAGAGCTGCGACCGCGCCAGGGCCTTACGAGGAGGCCGATTGATCCAGAATCTGCTGGAACTGCTGTGCCGCCTGATTGAGCAGGGTCTGCGGGTCGGCTTTGGGGTTGGTCAGGATGGCCTGCATCACGGGATCGAGGGTGGCGTACATCTTCTGGGTCTGGTTGCGTGGCTCCGGGCGCAGCGTCAGTGTGGCGTTCATGAAGGCCGTGTAGTTCTGCAGGGGAACCGTCGCGTACTTGCGGTAGAGCGCCGAAAGCTTCTGCTGGAAGTCGCCCTGGAAGAGTACTACGGTGGGGGCTCCCACGGCCTGCCCGGCCGCGGCCTGCTGGGCGAGGCTGCGCTCAACGACGTCCAGGTTGAAGTTGGAGTAGATGACGTAGTCGAAGGCAGCTTTGATGGCCTGCGGGGAGGACTTTGGATTGAAGACCCAGACGTTGCCTCCGGTGAGTGCGGCGTTGCCGCCGTTCTGTGGCATCGGCCCGATACCGAAGTCTTCCAGGTTGGCCTGATACTGGGCCTGCAGGCTGTTGAGCTGGTCTGGGGCCATCATGACCATCGCGACCTTGTTGGTCGCCAGCAACTGCAGTGTGTCGGCCTGGGTGAAGAGCTGCTGGTGGGTCATCGAGTTGTCTGTGAAGCGCATCTCTTTGAGCAGCTGCAGGACGCTGACGCCCTGGGGACTGTTGAAGGTCGCTCTGGTGCCGTCGGATGACTCCATGTCGCCACCTGCGGTGTACATCCAGTTTGTGAAGTGCCAGCCGCCCTGGTTGGAGGTGCTCGTCTCGGCATAGCCGGCCACTGTGGAGCTGGTAAGCTGCCTGGCATAGCCGCGGAACTCTTCCCAGGTCGTCGGGGGCTTGTCGGGATCAAGGCCTGCTGCCTTGAACAGCTTGCGGTTGTAGAAGATGCCGAGCACGTAGCCGTTCACGGGGATGCCGTAGATCTTGCCGCCGCTGGTGACAATGGAGGCGATGCTCGGTACATAGTCGCTGAAATACTGCCAGCTCTTCGCCAGGCTGGTGATGTCAGCAACTGCGTGCCGTGCGATCAGCAGGGGGGGCTCGGTAAAATAGCTCTCGACGCCGTCTTCGAGCTGGCCGGCTGCCAGCCTGGCGAAGTAGGTTGTGGGATCGTAGGGGTCGTTTTTCCCCACGATCTTCTCGTGGGGATAGGCCTGCTCGAAGTCCTTCACAACCTGATTGAAGACGTAGACGGCTCCGGCGTTGGTCGCGGGTGGCAGGGTGTTCACGGTGGCTGTCACCGTGGTCGCGCTGCTCGTGGCTGGCCCGCCACACGCCGCCAGTGTCTCCAGACTGAGTATGCCGGCTCCTGCGGTCCCCAGCGCGAGCGCACGCTGCAGGAAGCTCCGGCGGTTCAACACGGCCTCGGTTCCTGGTGTCATACCCATAGGAAGACCTCCTTGGCAGATAGACATGACGTCCTTGCGTCATGTCATGAGGACGTCATGACAAAGACGCCCTGCTTCAAACACGACGGTGATCATGTGAGGAAACAATGATTCCCTCGCCTCAGTGTGGCGAGCGCTCTAGCGTGGGATGGTCAGCGCGGCGCTTTATGGCCGCTCGCGCTGTGAAGGATCGAGGAGCACCATAGCTGACAGACCTCCTTACGTATAGTGTCGTCGAACACTGACGAGCGAAGGACAAGAGGAAAATCAAGGTTAACGTTTACCTGACCTTCTTACGAAGAGGGTAGCATAGAAACTGCCCCTTGTCAAGGGTCAAGGTTTTTCTCTCTCTCGCTCTCTTCCTGCTCCTTCTCAGGCGGGGTCTGCCAATCGTGGATGGCTGCGCTGGCTCGGCGCTGATGGCGCCTTTCCTTGACAAGCAGCAGACCCGCGTGATACCATTGAGGCGTTAAAGCAAGGTTATCGTTTACCTGAATGTAAGGGGGCAGGACACTGGAACCCAGACCGTCAAAACGTCTCACCATGATTGAGATCGCCAGGGAGGCCGGCGTCTCGACTACTACGGTCTCTAAGGTGCTGAACCAGCGCCCTGGCGTGGGCGATAAGACGCGCGCGCGTATCCTGCGTCTGATCGAGCAGAATGGCTATGTCCAGAATCACGCTGCGCGCCACCTGCGCAAGGGCCAGAGCGGCTTGATCGATCTGGTCTTTATGCGGTTGGAGGGTGGCTACGATCTTGGCATCATGCACGGTGTCCAGGAGGGGCTGGAGAAGAGTGGCCATCGCCTGGTGGTCTTTGCCACGAACGAGGATGAGATGGCTGAGCGGCGCTGGCTGCGCCGTATTCTCGATCAGTCGAGTGATGGTGTGCTCCTGCTGCTGCCCTACGAACGGGTGGGGATCGCCAACACGCTGATGGAGCAGCGCATCCCCTTTGTGGCCATTGGGGATCGCAATGAGCCGACCACGGCCTTCCCGACGATTGGTTCGACGATCTGGCTGGGGGGCTACACGGCGACTGAGTACTTGATCTCGCTTGGTCATCGTCGGATCGGCATTATCACGGGTCCCTTGCACCTGACGACCTCGCGGGCGCGCCTGGCGGGCTATCGCGAGGCCCTGGAACGGGCGGGCATCCCGGTCGATCCGGCGCTGATCTGTGAGGGGAGCTATATGCTGGGCGATGGTATTCTCCAGGCCAGGGCGCTCCTTGACCTGCCGGAGCCTCCAACGGCTATCTTCGCTGGCAATGATGCCCAGGCTGCGGGCGTCTATCAGGCGCTCTATCAGCGTGGTATTCGCATTCCTGAGGAGATGAGCGTCATTGGCTTTGATGATGTGATGTATGCTGCTCATATGTCGCCTCCGCTGACGACGATCCGTCAGCCGCTGGAGGAGATGGGGCGTATGGCGGCGCATATGCTGCTGCGCCTGATCGCGGGGCAGACGCTGGACTCGAACCATGTCGAGCTGGCGACCTCGCTGGTGGTGCGCGAGTCGTGTGCGCCGCCGCGCCGGGGCCCGCTTCCCTCCAGGTGAGGGGGATTCCTTCCTCGTTGGGGCGGGCCGGTGCTCCGCTCCCCCCTCCTCTCTTCTCGTGCTTCTTCTCTTCCTGCTCTGCCTCTCTGTCTGCCGCTGGCTCTGGGTGTGACGTTCTACCTGGTTGCTTCTCGTGCGCAAGCAAGCATGCTATACTAGCGGTGTTACGTCTATTGGAATCTCTTGCAAGGAAGTGTTCTCGTGAGTGTCTCCAGGCTTGAAGTGGTCCCGGTCCTTCCGGCCAGAGGCAGTCTCGGCAGGTTCTTGTGGACCTCAGCGGGTCGCTGGCTGCCCCCGCTGCTCCTCCTGCTTGCCTCTCTGGTTGCCTATGGGCATGCGCTGGGTGCTCCCAGCCTCTGGTTTGATGAAGCGTTTTCCGTCGAGCTTGCGCGCCAGCCGCTGCCGCGCCTCTGGCAGGCGATCTGGGGTCCCGAACCCAATATGGAACTCTACTATCTCCTGCTACATGTCTGGCTCCGGGGAGCGGCGCTCCTGGGTTTGGCACCAACTGAGCTGGTGGTGCGCCTTCCTTCTGCCCTGTGTGCTGCCTGCAGTGTGCCTGTGCTCTTTCTCCTTGGCCGGCGCTTTCTTGGCTCACTGGCCGGCGCGGTCGCGGCGCTCCTCTACCTCTTCGATTATTCGACGCTGGTCTATGCCCAGCAGACGCGCGCGTATGCTCTGCAGCTCTTGCTACTGCTGCTCTCCTGGTATGAGCTGGTCCATCTTCTCATCCCTGGCCGGCGGCGACCTGGCTGGTGGTGCCTCTATGTGGCTGCCACAGTGCTGGCCTGCTATGCCCAGCTCTTCAGTCTGCTGGTCTTTGGGGCGCAGGTGGTGGCCGTCGTCGGCCTGCTCCTGCTACCCAGCGACTGGCGGGAGGGTCTGCGGCGCTGCTGGCGAAGTCTCGGCGCTGCCCTGTTGATCTGCGTCCCTGCCGTCATCCCTCTGCTGCTTGTCAGCCTGCAAGGCTCTCGCACGGGCTGGCTGCCTGCGCCGCATCTGCATGACCTGTTCAATCTTCTTCCCTTCATGGTGGGGGGCAATGCCTGGCTGAGCCTCTCTATCCTGCTGGTCTGTGGTCTGGCGGTCATGCTGATCCCGCTGGCAGCGCTGCTGCTCTTGGGTCAACCCACTCCGCCGGCCGGGCAGCGGGACATGGCTGTGGATTTTCTGGTGACCAGTCGTGAGCGTCTGCCTCTGCTCTGGCTGTTGCTCTGCTGGTTTGCTCTTCCTGTGCTGATGAGCTTTGTTGTCTCACAGGGGTCGTTGCGTCTCTTTTCGGCGCGCTATCTGGTGGTGGTGATTCCGCCGCTCTGCCTGCTGATGGCTCTGGGCCTGGTCTCGCTGCGCCTGCGTCTCCTGCAGGGGCTGTTCACGGTGCTTCTGCTGGCCCTGACGTTGATGACGGGCCTCGGCTATTACGGACACGCTCAGATTGAGGACTGGCGCACCGCTGCTCTCTGGCTGCAGCATCATTACCAGCCGGGTGATGGCCTGGTCTGCTATGATACGATCCAGGGCTGTCAGACCTCGCTGGAGTACTACTTTGCTGCTTATCCCGTCAGCGGGGCTCACTTCACGGATGATGCGCCGGGTAATCTCCTCTCCTGGCAGACCAGCAGTGGCTTTGCGGCACTCGGCCGCTCCGCTGATGCGGCGCTCGACATTGGGGCCGTTGCCGCCTATGCGCGCCAGCATACCCGTCTCTTCTATATCGTGGGCCGGGTTCCTGACCAGCAGGGGGCCGACCGTGTGAACCAGGTTGTGGCCTGGCTTGACGCTCACTACCGGCTGCTGGGGCAGGTCGCGTCTGCCGGGCATATCAGTGTGCGCCTCTACGCTGTGCTGCCTGTACCGGGCTCGGGGCGAACGGGCGGCGTTCGCCCGACTCCGGCTGTGGTGGGTGGGGTGACGCGCGGTGAGAGCGGGTCGCGCCGCCCGCTCTGGCGCAGGGCATGAGCGCTACTTCTCCCAGAGATAGACACACTTACGCAGCTCTGCTCGGCCGTGCTCTCCCATCTGCTGGCTACTGTTTCCCTTGCCACGGCTGAGGGTCCAGATATGCCGGACCTTCAGGCCGAACGCTTCAGCCATCGCTGAGAGAATCAGATCGACTGGCACCTCTTCGCCTGCGTAGCGCACATTGTCGTTGACCATGACGATGCTGCCGCCGGGCTTGATAATCCGCGCCAGTTCGTAGATCACGAAGCCCATTTCGTAGAAATAGTTGCGCACCAGGGTAGCGATCCCTGGATTGTTCAACTTCTGTTGAGAGACGTAGCTGTCGAGGATGGCCAGGATCTCCTGCAGCGCTGCCTGCTCCAGGAACACCCGCTGGACGCGCTGGAACGCAGCCTCGCGCCCCAGGGAGCGGTACAGCCGCAGGAGGTCGTCCTGTTTGGTTTTGTTCTCCACGGTGCAGGAGAGCATGGCCTGGCGCAGCGCCTTGACCTGTTCCTGGCTGCAGCCCAGGTAGACCAGCTCCAGCGCATAGGTGCGCGTGTAGTCGTAGCGGTTGGCATAGGGTGGTGAGGTGATCACGGCATCGATCGAGGCGTCGGCCATGCGGGGCAGGTGTTCGAGTGTGGAGCCAGCCAGGAGCTCAGGGTCTGGGCCGGGTTGATCGGGTTGCTGGACCTCCTCGAACAGGGAGCGTTGCGGGCTGACCTCCTCCAGATCCCTGATCATCTGTGTGAGCTTCCTCTCAAGGGCTTCGCGGAAGGTTGGGATGGCTCCTTTGTTGAAGGGGATGCGCCCGCACGACCTTCCGGAGCGCGCGTCCCAGCGAAGGAACTGGCCGTCCTTGCGGGTGTAGCTGATGTCTTCGAGGATGCAGAAGGCTGCGAAGAGCAGAAGCACTCTCGCGTGCTCGCCGGAGATTCTGCGCTGGCAGCAGGCGAGGTAGCCGACGAGCTGGCGCTCCTCTGCGGCGGGGAAGGCGCCTCGTGTGATGGGGATGTGCTGTAGCGCATACTCGGGGGCGTAGTAGTCTGCGAAGTTGAGCGAGAGCAGCTCCTCGACGATCGCGCGCAAGGTCTCGCGCTTGATCCGTTCGGCGGCCAGGCGGGCGCGGGCTGCGAAGATGCCCACGGGCAGCAGCTCGATGCCCTTTGTCCTCCAGCCCTCGGCCCGAGCTGCGAAGAGTGCCGATCCCACGCCGGCGAAGGGGTCCAGCAGGGTGCCTGGCGTGGGGGAGCGCAGGACGCTCTGCAGGATGTAGCGCACAAAGGGTTCTGAGAAGCTCTCCTTGTACTTGAACCAGCTTGAGATCGGAAGTCTGCGGTTCAACTGGTTGCTGACCAGCGAGCGATTGAGCAGGATGTTGGTGCTGATGCGCTGATTGAAGTGCTGGTAGAGGCGCTCGCGCTCGGCGTAGGAAGAGGCTGTTTCTGGGGTGATGTGGAGGAAGAGCGGCCTGCTGGCTGCAGCAGCGCGTGCGGTACACACTGCATCTGTTGCACCTGTGAAGAGGGTGAGTGGGAAGATAGAGGGTGAGGCCCGACCACCATCGTTGAGTCCTGTCTCATCCTGCAAGGACATATGCTCCCTTTCAATCCCCGGTTTCCGTAAAGCTCACGGTGGTCCTATTCTACCGCTCTGAGGGCGTCTTTTCAAGGGGGGTCAGCTCTTGTTCGTAGAGGATGACCTCCGGCGGCTCGTGGTGTCTGGGATCGACTGCTCTGGCTCGGGATCTGGACCCGCTCGTTGCTGCGGCGCCCCAGCGGGGGGCCGCGCCCCGACCGGGGCGTTGCTCTCGCCAGTGAGAAACATCCTGGCTGTTGAGGAAGGGACTGCCTGGGTGCAGAGAATGGACTGCACGCCAGCCAGGCGCCTGCTCCCGGGCGATGGGTGCTCATTTGCGGGCCCAGAGGCAGGCGATTGCCGAGCGTTCGACTCTGCACACTCTCTCGACGAGGGGACGCAGATAGGCTGTGAACTGGCGGATCTCGTCCTCTGTCAGCCGCGCTCTGAGGACGCTCTCCAGGGTAGGCGCCAGGGGATTGGGTGCTGAGTGGAGGAAGCTCTCCCAGCGCCAGCTTGCGGGCTGCGTGTCGCCCTCTCTCCGAGAGGGGGCTGTGGTCATCTGCAGCTCCAGGTGAATCTCCGAGAAGCCCGCCCCTTCCGCGTAACGAAAGAGATCGTGCTCAGTGAAATCCATCATCGGGTTGTCCCTGGCGGCCGGAGTCTGCGTGCTCTCTTCCTCTCCGCGCAGTTTCTGCACGATCTCCTTGATGGGCCTCACCTCGTATCCTCCGAAGAGGTGCGCTGGCTCGGGGAGCAGGTGCTGAATGATCGGCTCGAAGAGGGAGAGCCGTCCGCCCGGCTTGAGAACGCGGTAGCATTCTCGCAGGGCCTGCTCCTTTGCCTGCACGTAGATGAGCACTGAGCGCATCGTCACGACGTCCACGGATTGGCTCGCGATCCCCGCCAGGTCTTCCGCTGCCGCCTGTACGAAGCGGCACCTGGCCAGTACTCCCTGCTGGTGTGCTTGCTTCTGGCAGTGCTCCAGCAGGGCGGGAGAGATATCGCTGAAGATGACAGTGCCGCGCTCCCCCACCAGGGGCAGGGCGGCGAAGGCGATTAATCCATCGCCGCACCCGATATCGAGCACGGTATCACCCGAGGTGATGCTAGCGTGCTCGAGGACGAGCGCGCGATACTGATGCAGCGTGGATATCATCTCGCGTCGGGCGTCTTCATTCACCCCATAGCGGTCGTTCAGCAGCCAGCGGCTCCATTGATCCTCCACAGGCGCACCTCGCTTTTCTCTCTCGTTGCTTTCCGTTGCCAGAGATAATTACTGTCTCGTGTGACTGAGATGAAAATCGGGTCTATGTTGGAGCCTGGTGAGCGTTGCTCGCCAGAGGGCATACACGCGCTCTTCTCGCTGGCGGTTCAGGCCCAGGAGGCGGTTGAGATGCATGTGCGCGAGGCTGCCCAGGATCTGGTCGAGAGGGGTCCAGGGTGGGGCGCTCTCGGCCTGGGTCCACACACGTGCGACGATCGCCTGGAGGGCAGGGCGGCGCGTGGTGAGGATCTCATCGAGGAGCGCCCGTTGTTCCAGCAGCCGGCGATCGTGGGTGCCTTCCCAGGGTGCGAGCAGGTCGCAGAAGAAGCGCTGTTGCTGGTGAAAATCCTGCTCGCCTTTGCTGGCGGGCGTGTGTTGCTGCAGCCAGCGCAGCCGATCACTGGCTGAGAGTCCCCAGTCGGCAAAAAAGTGATCGAGGCTGGCCACGGCGATGGCGTCGCTCTCAAGATCGAGTCGCCGCTGCTGCTGGGCAGCGATAAGCTCGCTGGTGGTCCTGCTGTCGACGCAGAAGACCTCTTCCATCAGGTCGATCATGGCTGGGCCGCCGTAGCGCTCAATCTCCCGTTCGTAGGTGTCAAGGCTGAAGTGGCGAATGTGTCCCTCTCTGGCCAGCTTCTCGCCCCAGCGCAGCGCTGCTTCCAGCAGGGCCTGGTCTGCTCTGGCTGCGTGATTGCGCAGGCGCAGGCGTAGATGGGGAAAGGTGTCGCTGTAGCGAATATAGAACCAGATGTCGAGTAGCTCACGGCTCTGCAGGTCGGTGATGAGGTCGCGCAACGCTCCGCTGATGAGTTCATCGTGCAGCGGCAGGCCGGCGTAGAGCTTCAGATAGACCCACTGGCCGCCGGGGAAGATGCTGCGCTCTCCTTGCGTGATCGGGTGCGTGCGCACAGCGCCTTCCTGTCGAGGGAGGACCGTCGCGGAAGCTGGTTGGCGCTCGCTGCGCAGCAGGGGGACGACGATTTCTGAGAAGTAGTGGGCGTGCTGGCTGTCCTCCAGCCAGAGATGATCAAAGTCAGGGAGCAGCTCTTCCAGAGTGAGGAAGGCGTCGTCGGAGAGCCTGGCTAGCTCTGTCTGCAGCTCTCTGAGCAGGGCGGGATGCTCCAGGTCCAGCAGCAGGCGGTTATCCAGGTAGGCCAGATAGACGTAGCGGGGTACCCGCCAGGCGGTTCTCCACTGTTGCACCCGGCTCAGCCACGCGGCAGTGTCAGAGGGTGCTTCTGGGGAGCGGAGCATGGCAGCGGAGAGGTTCCAGCGGGCCGGGCTGTAGATGATCTTCCCACGGACCACGCGCGGTAGGAAGGGCAGAGAGGAGGCCAGGCCCCAGTGGAAGGGACCCAGGCTGACGCTCCTGGACTGCGCGACCTCCAGCAGGAAGCGGCAGGTGTTGGGCGCGTATTGTGGGTTGAGCATATGGCTCTGGCAGGCCACGACCTCTTTGCCCAGGCGCAGCGAGCGCACGTAGAAACGGTTGCGGCGCACCCCTACTACCAGATCCTCAAGAGCGAGTGTGCGTTCGGGAGGCAGTGAGGGCGTGGTGCCGACGGGGATTTCGTAGTGGCGCAGGCCTGGCTGGGCGGTGACGTTGGCGATGTGGGCATCGGGTGGCAGATAGCTCAATTCGGCGAAGATGCTCTCGGGAGCGCAGGCTTCCTCCTGCTGGATGAGCGTCTTGAGCGCCTCGATCTGGTGGGCCTCCAGGCTGTGGAAGAAACGCCCGAACGAGCGGCCGCCTGCCATGGCTCCAACGTTGGCCCCGATGACGGCTCTCCACTCCCCGCGGTCCAGGGCCTCGCGCGAGCGCGCGTGTAGCTGCAGATAGAGGTCCAGCGAGGCGGGGGCTGCTTCCCGGTTGGGGGTCCACTGCTCAAGCTGCTGTAGCAGTTCATCGGTCAGTTCCACCTCCAGGCGGCGCGCGTTGATGGCGCTGGCGGCCAGGTGGCATAAGATCCTGTCTCGTCGCTCCGCCGCGGATGGCTCCTCTGGGGGAGCGGGAAACAGGGGATGGACGCGCGGCGGATACTGGTAGCCTTCGGGCGCGTCCAGGCCTTGCTCTGGGCTGAGCAGTTCCAGGAGTGGCACCTCCTGATCCGTCCCGTAGTGCTCGATGAAGGCGCTGAGGTAGCGTTGAAGATGCGGGAGTCCGTGGGTCAGGCGGCCGAGCCGCAGCAGGGTTTCGGCAGCCTCGGCGGCGGCCATGCCTACCTGGCGCGTCAGGGTGCTGGCGCTGAGGGCCAGGGTGGTGTCGACCTGGAGGAAGGCGCGTGGCTGCCGGTCTTGCGGGAGCAGCTCGCTCTGGCGGCGAATCAGGGCGCGTATGCGCTCGCTGGCCTGGCCTGGCTCTGCCCGGTCGATGGCCTCGCACTCCTCAAGGATCTCCTGCAGTCCCTGGACACTGGGTGAGTCTCTGGCTGTCAGATCCTGGAGGTGCTCGAGCACGAAGTGTGCTGGTGCTCTGTGAGAGAGCGGAGGCAGGAGGGTACTCAGAAGGAAGCGCTGCTCCCAGAGCTGCCAGATCAGCCGCACCACCTGCTCCTGTCTCGCCGTGGGAAAGGCCTGCTGCAGGGACTGAATCAGCTCGGAGCAGGCGACTGGCTGGCGTGCCTGCTGCAGGGCGTACAGGGCAGGAGGCGTTGCACGCAGCGAGCAGGCCTGCGTCTTGCCGATCCCGTAGATATCCGTGGTGGGGAGCAGCAGGCGTCCTCCCCGCTGCTTGATCAAGGGATTGGCTCTGACGTGCAGCCGGGCCACCAGCTCGCGGTTGTGCTCGATCTCCTCGAGGAGCAGGAAGAGCCAGTGTAGATCGGGGTGGGTGCGCGTCTGCTGGATGACGGGACTGGCGAGGGCGACGTCGCTCTGGTCGCCGAAGCGTCCTACGGCCATGCCAGCGAAGAGGCCGAAGGGGGTCGACCGTGTGCACATACGGATGGCGTAGCGTAGCAGACGGGAGTAGGCTCGCTGCGCGCGCCGTGAGTGCTCGCGGTGGTGAGCGCGCTCCAGCCCTTCCAGGAGTGAGGTGCTGGCGATGGCCACTGCCTGCTTGAGCAGACCGTGCGCGAGCAGCGTGTCCAGGGCCTGGCGGCAGGATGCCAGGGCAGTCTCGTAGGGGATCTTCTCCTGGCCGAGCGGCTGCTCGTCCTCGCTGGCCTCGTCGTGACCAGCGAGGTCAAAGAAGGTCTCTGCAGGTAGAACCGGGGCGCGTAGCATATAGAAATCGGCGGGTGTATAAAGACCGGTGTCGTGTGATTGAGCGTGCTCTCTCATCGTGTCTCCTCGCAGCGGGACTGGGCAACGGTCGCTGGCCTCATGCCAGCAGCAGCGCGCGGCTCCAGAGCGGTTCGGTGGGCGTGGCGGCGGCCAGCAGGGCCATGAGGATTCCTGGGACGCCGTTCAGCCAGGCTGGCTGGTCGACGAAGACCTGATCCCGCTCCTGATCGCGAAAGCCCAGTGGCAGGTCCGGGTTGAACAGGTCGAGAATCTGGGTGACCAGTGTGGGAATGTGGGCGGCGAGCGTCGTGCTCGTCTCCTCCTGCGCAAAGTGCAGGCAGATGGTCAGCAGTCCGGCGATGCCGTGGCAGAGGGTTGGTGAGGCAATGCGCCGCTCGGCGATGGGCCGCCGCAGCACGGCCTCCAGGGCCTCAATGGCTGTCTGGCGCAGGCTGGCCGACTCCAGCGCCGCGCCTGTGAGCCAGAGGGCGCGGGCGATCCCGGGGGCGCCGTAGCACCAGCCGGCGCGTGCTGGGGGAAGCTGCTTCCAGTGCCGAGCGGTAAAGGAGGCTGGCAGCGGTACGACGTCGGGCCAGTTGATGCCCCAGGCGTCTGTGACGCTGTGGTCCAGCAGCCAGTTGCTCACGCTCGTGAGGGCCTCGCGCTGGCCTGGGATGCGGTAACCCTCGAGCCAGGCCAGGGCCAGGGCTGCCAGTGGCCCGGCGATGCCGTGAGCCAGGCCGCAGTTGTAGTAGCCGGCCGGATGGAGTTGGAGCTTCTCCTCTGTCATCAGGGCCTCTGGTGCGATGTACCAGCGCGCTCGCTGGGTGCTCTCGTCTCTGCCGGTGAGCCAGATGAGGTAGGTGAGGAGCCGCTCGATGGCCCGGGTGATCGCTGGCTCCCTGCTGCGCAGCGCGAGGAAATATGCCAGGAGGCCGCTGGCGCCGGCGATCGCGTCGTAATCGCCTTCGCGGAGGATGGATGGGCGCCCTGGCTGGATCGTTTCTGCGAAGCGGCAGAGGTTCTGGTTGATGCTTTGAATGCTGCGCTGATAGCGTGTTCCATTGCGGCTCAGGAGGGTCAGGATGAAGCCGAGGCCGCTGCAACCACCGTGCAGATAGGGATAATTGAAGACGCCGGGTACGCGCTGTGTATCGAGATAGTGATGGGCGAGGAGATCCCAGCTCTGGTCGGGAAAACAGCGATCCAGATAGGCGCAGGCCAGTGCTGGACCGCTTGGCCCGAAGGTCAGGGCCTCTGGCGCGGGCTGGAGCGGCGCGGCCGATTGGTGGATGGCCTCTCTGGCGATCGCCAGGGTCTGCTCCGGGTCGGTAAAGCGTGCGGCGACCGCGGACACGACGTCCAGCACCCGCTGGCGCAGTGGAGGGGTGAGGAGTGGCTGCCAGTTGGTCGTGATCATGGAGACGCTACCCCTGTGCTCGTTGTGTGGTGATAGCATGGGCGCCGGCGTCGTGTGGTCACCCCCGGCAGCGCTGCAGGCCAGGCGTGACCACACGTTGTCACTGGACGAAGAACGTTAGCAGCCCCATTGCACGCTGCAGGTGCTCCAGCAGGTGTTGCCGCCGGCTGAACAGCCACAGCTGCAGGAGAACGTTGCGGATATGATGGAAGCGTTCCCGGAGGATGCAGACCCCCACTGCTCCGCTGCTTCTTGCCGGATGTCCAGTTCGAAGTCGTCGTTGCTGCTGGCGCCAGCCCTCTCAACGGCGGTGGCGGCGAACAGGTCGTTGTGACGCATCAGTCTTCCTCCTTTGCTTTGTTTGATGAGAGACCAGGGTGCTCTCAGCAGCCCCATTGCACGCTGCAGGTGCTCAGGCAGGTGTTGCCGTTGATCGTGCAGCCACAACTGCAGGAGAGCGTCGCCAATTGAATGGCTCTGTTTCTGCAGCATGCAGGCCCCCACTGCTCCGCTGCTTCTTGCTGGATGTCCAGTTCGAAGTCGTCGTTGCTGCTGGCGCCAGCCCTCTCAACGGCGGTGGCGGCGAACAGGCTGTGTGTGTGCATCAGTCCTCCTCCTTTGTTTGAACAGAGAGGTGCCAATGGCCTGTTGTGCTCTCGGGAGCGGCAGACAGGTGCTGAGGCCCGTCGACGAGTTGCAGGAGAGCGCTGGTGCCGCCACTACTGCTTGAGCAGCGGTAAGTGGTGACCTTCCGCTATCGCCCGAAGGTGAGGCTCGCTCTCCATACGATGCAACTAGCTCTATGATAAAATGAGCTATACACCTTTCAGGTATGAATCTTGAGACCTCTTTTAGAGAGAGGACTGTCTTGCATGGATGCTCTTGAGTTGCTGTCTTTTGGGGAGCTGGTTCAGGCTTTCCGTAAGCGTAAGGGCCTGGCTCAGAGGGAGCTTGCTGCCAGGCTGGGGGTCCATTACAACACGATCAGTAAATGGGAGCGCGGCGTCTGTTTACCTGATAGTCGGGGCATTGTGCTGGAGCTGGGGCGCTGCCTCTCTCTGGGGAGCGCTGAGGCGCGGCGTCTGCTGGAGGCCAGTCTGTGTGGTCTCTCTCCTTACTGGTGTGTGCCGCTGCCGCGCAATCCTTTTTTCTGTGGCCGGACCGTCCTTCTGGATGACCTCCACGCCTGGCTGAGTGGTCAGCAGGCGAGTGGGTTGCGCTCGTGTGCTCTGGCTGGTCTGGCTGGCGTTGGCAAAACGCAGGTGGCCGTGGAATATGCCTACCGCCATGCGGATGCCTATGCTGCTGTGCTCTGGATTGATGCCGGGTCGCTGGAGGGAGTCTCCTCCAGTCTGCGTGCCATTGCTCTTGTGCTGCATCTTCTGGAGCATGAGGAGGCCGATGAGCAGCAGGTCAGGAGGGCGGTTGTGCAGTGGCTCAACGGCCATGGTGGCTGGCTCTTGATCGTCGATCAGGTCTGTGATGTTGAACTCATCAGGGGAGTGCTGCCAGCGGCCCGCTGTGGCTCCATCCTCTTTACGACCCGCATGCGGACGCTGGCCCTTGCCGAGCGCGTCATGACGCTGGAGTCGCTGATGGTTGAGGAGGGGGTTGCGCTCCTCGTGCGCAGGGCCGGTTTGCTCGCTGCTGCCGAGAGGCTGCGGGAGGAGCAGCTTGCTCCGAGTGAGGAGGCGGCGGCGCGTGAGATTGTAGCGGAGCTAGGAGGCCTGCCGCTGGCTCTGGATCAGGCCGGTGCCTACATTGCGGCAACGCAGAGCAGCCTCTCGGCCTATCTGCGCCTCTTGCGCAGTGCTCCGTGCACCCTTTTGAGGGAGGGCGATCCTCATTCGGGGTATCCGCGATCGCTGGTTGAGACCTTCGAGCGGGCCTTCGAGGACCTCGAGCGCGTGAGTGGTGCGGCTCTGGCGGTCTTAACGGTCTGTGCCTATCTTGCGCCGGAGGCCATTCCTGAAGCCTTTTTCTGTGCTGGATCTGCCTATCTGGGTGCCCCTTTTGAGGACCTGGCGGCCAATCCCTTGCGCTTTCAGGCCGCCCTCAGAGAGCTGCTGGCTGGCTCGCTGCTCCAGCGTGATCCCGCTGCGTCGACGATCAGCGTTCACCGCCTGGTTCAGTTGACGCTCCGGGGCTGGTTGACGGCCGAGGCCTGCTCTGACTGGCGGCTGCGGGTGCTGCGGGCCATGGCTCATGTCTTCCCCGCTGAGCGCTTCACCAGGTCCTACTGGCGTCTCGGTTCCTCGCTTCTCCCTCATGCGCTGGCCTGCCTCGATCGCCAGGATCAGCGGCCCGCGGCGCTGGTGGAGCGCATTGGCCTCCTCTCTCGTGTGGCCACCTATCTGGCGCAGCGGGCTCACTTCGCGCGAGCTGAGCGGCTGTTTCACGAGGCTCTCTGCTCTGCTGAGTGCGTCCTGGGGCCGCAGCACCTCCTGGTGGCAGAAGCGCTGCTGGGATCGGGCAATCTCTCCTATGATCTCGGTAACCTCGTGGCTGCGAGGCTCTGCTATCTCCGCGCTCTGCGCATCCGTGAGGAGGCGCTGGGGCGGGACCACTGGCTGCTGGCTGCTCCCCTCAATAATCTGGCGGTGCTCTGCCTGGAGGAGGGGCGCTATCTGCGGGCAAAGAGCCTCTTTGAGCGCGCACTCCAACTGAGCGAACGGGCGCTGGAGGCGGAGCACTCGCTGCTGCTGACCATCATCATGAATCTGGCGCTCCTCTCCAGGGAGCTTGGCCACTATGCTGAGGCGGAGCAGTTATGCCTGCATGTCCTGCGCTGCAGGGAGCGCCTCCTGGGGCACACTCATCCGGTGCTGGCTTCTCCCCTCGCCAACCTCGCCACTATCTATGTGGAGCAGGGCGAGTATCAGCAGGCGGAGCTGCTCTACCGGCGTGCGCTCTCCTTGCAGGAGCAGTCCCTCGATCCGGCTCATCCGCAGATGGCTTACCCTCTTCAGGGGCTGGCCGTCCTCTCCAGGGAGCAGGGGGAGTTGGAGCAAGCCGCCGCTCTCTACCGGGATGTCCTGCGCATCTGGGAGCAGGTCTCGCCTGCTGGCCATCCTCACATGATGTATGTTCTCTGTGGTCTGGCGGAATGCCGGCGTGCCCAGGGAGCTGCCCAGGAGGCTCGCCAGCTCTATGAACGGGCCGCTGAGATATGGAGCTGCCTCTGGAGTCGTGGATGGTCAGGTGGTGGCGACCGTCCTTCCTATGACGATTGGCTCGCTGATCTGGGAGAGGAGGATGAGCCGGTCATTCTGCCAGACCTCGCCTGTCGGCGCTTCCATCTGGGCGCTCCCCACCCGGAGATGTATTTCTGAGCTGGCAGAAGACAGCGAGGCTGCTCATGATGGTGAGCTGCAGACCAGGGAGGGGGAGCTGTCTCCCGGCAGGCAGGTCTGGTCTTCTCCTGCTTGGCTGCGAGACCGGCTTGCCTCGCCTGCCGCCCGCCGGTCGATGGTCGCGGGGGGGCTGCTCTGTCGATGCTGAGGCGCAGGGTGTGATCGACCGCCGGAACGGGTCCCCCCCACGGCTCTGCCGCACGAGTGCTGCTTGACAGAGGTCTCGTGCGTCGGGTAATCTCAGCGGGACACTGATGGCGATGCGCCTCGCTGTCTGCAGCAACCTGGTCTGCTGCGGATGCCATCCAGGCTCAGGCTGCGCGGTCGGAGCCAGCCAGCTCCACGGTCTGCTCCCAGACCGCCTGGCTGGCAGCGCATAGGCCTCGTGTGATCATCTTCGGGCGCCCTCTCTGGTGGCGCTCAGACACTACGGGTCGTCCGCTGGGATGAGCCGCTGCGGTGCTCTCTGCCATGGCGGACCTCTGCAGGCCACGCTGGTGATCACGTGGGGGTCCCATCAGGAATGGTCCGAGCGCCTTCTACACGAGAGGGGAGAGAGACGTCGATGCACTGTGTCTTGAGCGTCGATGGGGGCAACACCAAAACGATTGCCCTGGTGGCCTCCCTGGACGGCACGATCCTGGGGGCCGGACGCAGCGGCTGTGGCGACATCTATCATGCACAGCCCTCCGGGGGTCCAGAGGC
>JBHOQN010000116.1:0-6197 GCA_042408965.1 Ktedonobacteraceae bacterium | reverse complement strand
GCCTGCTGGCTGGAACCAGGGAGATGGTCGGTGCCAGGCCAGACAGGGAAGCCGCCTCGGGCTGGGCCTGCCGCCGGCAGCAGCGGGGGCAGGAAGACGGGGGCAGCGTCTGCACGTCAGTCAGTGGTTGAAGAGATGTTGCCATCTTGATCGTTCCTCCTTTGTTGGTACCATCAACATCCGAACGCGCTGGTTCCTCCGCTGTCCCATCAGAGCAAGAGCTTCTTCACTGTGCTGTTTCTTCTCCTCTGAGGGTCTGTCTTCTTCATCTGTGCCAGAAGCAACTGTAGCAGAACTGCATCGTGTGCTGTTACGTCCGAACAAGATCATGAAATTTGAGGTGCGGTTGGGGAGTTGCAGGCCGAGAACTTGCCCTTTATACTAGTGGAAGACAATGAGGCGAAGAAAGGAGTATGCTTGATGTGATGGTATGCGTTGATTGGACGACCTTCGGCCTTCCTGCTACTCTAGAGGTGGGAGAGGATGGCTTTCCCCGTCCTGGCGCACTGATCCAGTGGTCGCGCGCGCGCGCGAAACAGCTCGATCCGACCTGGACCCAGAAACGTCTCGCCCAGGAACTGGAGCTGACAGAACGGGCTGTCTACTACTTAGAAAGCCAAGATGTAGGGCTCGACTCCATCTCGCTGCGCCGGAGACTGGCACGGCTTCTGATGATCCCTCCCTTGTTCTTGGGGCTGGCCTCCCTTGAGGACCCTGTTGATGTTGGACAACTGATCAAACAGTACCGATTGATGAAGCCAAAGGGCCACCCTTTGCGCTCTCAACGAGGGCTGGCACACGCCCTCTGTGTTTCGGAAAAAGCAGTGCGAGAAATGGAGCATCACAAGAAAGGGCTGGATTCCCTCACGCGCCGCCGTCTCCTTGCCCAGCTCCTGGAGATTCCTCCTGCGGCACTGGGCATCGTTCCTCTAGAGGAAGCATGGCGTCATCATGCTCAACGATTGCATCTGCTCTCTATTCGTGCTGTGAACACGAATCGGTTGGAGGTCGATCCGGGCTACTATGAAGCGCATCTTAAAACACTCTGGAATCGCAATCATATGACTACCGCGCAAGATCGGATAATAGATCTTGTCACTGCTATGGAGAAGCTTAAGGGAATTTTACCTTATAAAGCTGGAGAAGATGAGAAAAAGATCTACTTTCTCCTCTGCCGATATCATCATCTCTACGCTCATATCCTGCGTGATCAAAGTCAGTATGAAGCTGCGCTTCTAGAGTTGGAGAAAGCTTTGAGGCTCGCTCAAAGAACGGAAAACAGCCCCCTCCTCGCTGTCACGTACCTTCGGATCGGAAGCGTGCTGCGTGACCGAGGCACTGTCTATGAGGCACTTGCCAAGATGGAAGCTGCCCGAGGGGACCATGAAGCCGAACAAACCCAGCTTCGGCAAGCCTTTGCTGACTATCAGGCCGCTCTCGCTCACTACCAGAGAATCCGTCTGCTTCAGCAGCTCCCTGCGGCGTTACAAGGGGTCCTCTGGTTTGATGAGGGCTATGCGCAAGCACAGCTGGCCTGGCAAGATCGTCAGAAAAGACAGGACGCTGTCTCTCTGCTGGAACAGTCCGAAGCAATTATTGCGGCGACCAGAGCCACACTGGAAGAAGAGTTTGCCATTCGTATTACGGAGCGGACGTATTGCAATACCAAGGCAGCGGCGTTCCTCTCCCTGGGCTGGCCACGGGAAGCAATGGAGATTCTGACAGCGCTGATGGATCTTCCTGCGGATGAAGCCATGACGCGGCAAAATGCCTACAGCCAGTATCTCTGGGCACAAGCCTATACCGATCTCCGCTGCAGTGAGGCAGCCGCTCCGTCAGCTCAAGAGGCCGCTGTCAAAATGAAGCAGATCAGGTCGCGTCTGCATCTCTACCGTTTGCGAGGCTTGCATGCCCAGCTCAGTCAGCTAGATGGCAGCAATCTTGAGGTGATCCGCTTCGGTGTGATAGTGCAATCGGAAAGGAGGGACCGATGGGCCGACGGCCAGTCCACATCTACCCGAACCGACAATTTGTCACAGGAGCCAGGCCCCAACCAGGGAGCTTCTTGCCAGAGGACATCTACGCGCAGGCGCTCGATGCCCTGGTAATTTGTTGTGTAGATGCAGCCCTGCTCCATCGAGGGCACTGGCTCATTGCCAGGCGCGCCCAGGAGCCGCATCCCGACTGGTGGGTGATTGGGGGACGCATGCGGAAGGGGGAGTTGATTGAGGAAGCTCTGCGCCGGACGCTGCGTCGAGAGGTCCATCTGGATCTGCCAGAAGAGCGGCTGCGCCGGATTATTGGCTACTACAACCTGATGTGGGAGACGCGAGCGCAAGAGCCGGTGAGCAATGGGTGCCAGCTCTTCTCGATCAC
This sequence comes from Ktedonobacteraceae bacterium, assembly GCA_042408965.1. Lineage (GTDB taxonomy): Bacteria > Chloroflexota > Ktedonobacteria > Ktedonobacterales > Ktedonobacteraceae > Thermogemmatispora. The sequence continues at coordinate 3,821 of JBHOQN010000116.1, read as the reverse complement.
CGTCGCGGTGTCCTTGACTGAGGAAGAGCGAGCGCAGCTGGTCCTCAATGAAGAGTATGGAGAAGCGCGCTGGGTCGAGCCGCAGCAGGTCATCAGCCAGGCGGAGCAGTATCACCCCTGTCTCGTGCAAATGGCGAAGGACCTCTTGCGCCAGTCAATTTCAGAAGAGTAGCTCTCTGCTTTCTTGGCTCCCTCCTCTTCAGACAGGATCTCCTGGACTAAAGGGAACCAAGCGCTATCTTCACCAGGGAGGAGTCACGTGCTACGACGTCTTGCGGCCCAGGACCGCATCGATCTCCATCTGCATACCACCAGGAGCGACGGACGCTGGACCGAGGAATGGCAGAAGATTGCCCCAGACGCCAGTGATGCGAGCACGGCGTTACGCTTGATCCGAGAGATCTACCCGCCAGAGAAAGAAGCCCTGGGGGTGTATGTCTTTGAAGTGGAGCCAGTGACTGGCTAACGTCAACATCGGCTCGCGACGATGCTCGATCCCAGGCCGGTGTCCTGCTCCTCCTCGCCTGGCGGGGTGGGGGCCAGTTCCGTGTGTCGGGGAAGTCTCTACCAGGGCACCACCGTGCTCTCCCTCCTGATGCTGGGGTAAGAAGGAGATACTGGATCAGGGTGTCACAGGCAGACAACAGATCATTCTGACGGCCATATGGCATCGTGCCCACTCCTGGAAGGGCAGCATGGGTCGCTGTCGGTCGCAGACGGTCGTGAGCTGCCTGTGGGGCTGGGGCCTGCCCCCGCTGCCGGCAGTAGTGGGACAGGAAACCAGGGACTACCCCCGATGAGCTGATCAGGGGTTGTCGGACAGGGCAGCCGCCTCGGGCTGGGCCTGCCGCCGGCAGCAGCGGGGGCAGGGCGACGGGGGCAGCGTCTGCACGTCAGTCAGCGGTTGCGGAAAGGTCGCCATTGGCTCGCACTCCTTTCTCTGGGTGGCCTGTTGTCCTCTCTCTCAATCGGGGTCTTGATCCCTTGGGGGATTTGATCCACAGATCCCCGTGAGCCACATGTGATCATTCGTTCCTTCGAAAGCCTAGCACCAGGAACGTGCGAAGCAGGGGAGAATCCTGTGCGATCCATGGGAGAATGGAGGGAGAGAGAGGGAGAGTGGCGGACGCTCAGATCCCCCACTCAGCCAGAGACGGAGGGCCGCACTGGTCAGAGGGAGAGGCTCGCTGGCTCAGCCTGCGACCGGGACCTCGCTCGTGCGCAGGAGAAGCAGAGAGGGGAGAGGCGCACGCGCCTCGTGCTGAGCGCCGAAAAAAGCGGGCCTCTGCAGGGCAGGGAAGGCAAGGACAAGAGCCGAAGGGAGGGCCTGGAGCAGCCGATCTCTCGCATCGATTGCGGGCTACCGGGCACCATGCGCCTGATCTGTTGCGGCTCCTGGACCTGGGCGAGCACGTCTGGCAGCCAGGACCTGCTCCAGACGCTGCAGGATGACGGGCGGCGGAACCTCATTCTTGGGAGGATAGGTCTCGGGTTCGTAGAGCACCTCAACCCCATACGATCGGAGCCGCTCGAGACTGTGCGGAAAAGCCGGGTGCGTGTCGAGTCCTGAGTGGGTCAGCACGCAGGGGACTGCTACAATCGGCAGGTGCAGGCCGGTATACTCGCACAGCAAGCCCAGCGCCAGGGTGTCGCTGATCCCTAAGGCCCACTTGTTGATCGTATTGAAGGTAGCAGGGAAGACAATCATGGCATCTGCGCGGGGCAGCACATCCGGCTCATCGGGGTGCTTATACTCGCTGCGGACAGGATAGCCAGTTAAATGCTCTAGCAAAGATCGGTCGAGAAATTTGATCGCCTGGGGAGTTGCAATCACACAGGTGACCCACCCGCCCCGCTGCGCTGTCGCGACAAGCTCGGGAACCTGTTGTGCCGCACGACTGGCACAAGAGATAATGTAGAGAACCTCCCGCTGCTGCACATCCATCTTCAGCCTCCTCTCTAGCGCCACACCGGGCCGCGCTGGAACGCCGAAGGCTGCTGCTGACCTCCATCGACAGCAATCACCGCCCCATTGATCCAACTCGCTGCTGGAGATGCCACAAACACCACGACGCGAGCCACCTCCTCGGGCGTACCGAGTCGCCCAAACGGGAACTCCTCTTGCGCGAAGCGTGCGAACGCTTCGGGATGACGTGCTTGAAAGCGTTCCCAACCTCCTCCGGCGAACAGGATCGACCCGGGGCAAATGGTATTGACACGAATGCGCAAGGGCGCCAGTTCCAGCGCCAGCGCCTGACTGAGAAAGACCTCTGCCGCCTTGGCTGTGCCATACTGCACGGATGGAGAGGGCTTCCTTCCTGAGATCGAGGAGATTATCACGATGGCACTCTCTGGCTGCTGCTGCAGGGCAGGAACGGCTGCCCGAATCACCCGGACCGCATGCAAGAGATTCACATCAAGGGTGGCCAGCCATTCTTCATCGCGGGAATGGAGCAGCCCTTTGCCTCCTGATCCGCCGACATTGCAAACGACACAGTCCAGCTGCCCCAGGGCTGCGACGCTGGCCTGGACCAAGCGCTCCACCTCATCGAGGCGGGTCACATCGGCCACCTGGCCGAAGGCGCGAATGGGATAGGAACGCAATTCCTCAAGCGTGCGCCGCAAATCCGGCTCTCCCCGCGCACAGCAAGCGACATGTGCTCCTTCCTGGGCAAAGGCCATGGCACAGGCGCGCCCGATCCCTCGACTGCCTCCCGTGATGAGGACCCCTTTCCCTGTTAAGCCCAGGTTCATGGATCTCCCCTCCTCTGTCTTGATCTGGCTAGCCCAGGTGATCGAGAAGAGCGGCTCCCTCTCGCCACGTGCTCCACCAACGCTGGACACACGCTTCTCCAGACCAATGGCTCAAGACAGGTAATAACTGCTGCAGTCGTATGAGGCCGCGAGAAGAACGGGTTTCCAGAAGCAGCAGCAGTGCTTCCTCTCCTGCCGCGCAAGCCATATCGATCTCTCCCTGGTACGCGCGAGCCAGCGCGAGATCTGTGGAGAAAATCGCCTGTTGTCGCCTTGAAGGGGCGGCGAGCTGCTTCGCGCGTTCTAGCGCCTCTGCTGCCAGTGCTGGCTCGCCAAGCGTGAGCAAGCAGGCCCCCTTAAAGCCCCAGAGTAATGCCGGGTCGACAGCAGTCCAGAAAGGATCAGCAGCCTCGTGCAGGTCCAGGTTTTCTGCCTGGCCCAGAGCGGTAAGGCAACGTTGTTTCTGCTGCAGCCTGGCATATGCTTCTGCCTCGTGAAGAGCGATCCAGGCCTGCAGCTTCTGATCAAGCTGAGCAGACGTGGAGGAAGAAAGGCGACGCGCTTCACTCAGGAGGGAGAGGGCCTTTTGGGGATGATGCTCGTGCAGATCGCCACCGATCCGGGCAATGACCAAACTTTCGAGTGGAGCAGATGCTACATCACGAGCGTAGGAAAGCGCCTCCTGATAAGCGTGTACAGCCAAGGAAACACCTGTTTGATCCAGGGCAATCCTGCCCATGAGCAGGAAAACACCGCTCAGAAAGGCGCTGGCCCGTTGCCGAAGGATGTTGGAGCGGGCCTGCTGCAGTAAGAGCTGCCCGGCTTGCAGAAGGCCCTGGACAATGGGCTGGAGATTGGTCGAGGCCATGTGGTAATAGAAGAGCGACCACGCCTTTTGAAGCATGCTGTCCAAGACCTGGAACAGTTCTTCATGACTTCGGCGGCAGGATACCCACGGGTTCAGCCGTGGGAGGAATGCCGCTCCTCCTTTCCACAAGGTATGCCCTCGCTTTCTGGACGAGTTCGAGTTGCTTGTGGCTGGCACTGGCATGGACCCTGGTACCATC
>JBHOQN010000065.1:0-3928 GCA_042408965.1 Ktedonobacteraceae bacterium | reverse complement strand
TTTCGCATGCCCTGGCTAGAGGGGCATCCGCAGCTCAAGCGCGCCTTTGGGCCGGAGGACTACCGGCGGGAGACGCAGGGGTTGCCGATCGAGGCGCTGGTCTACGTCGAGGTCGTGGTGGCGCCCGAGGAGGCGCTGCGGGAAGCGGCCTGGATCGTTGAGGTGGCGCGGGAGGAGCCACGGCTGAAGGCCATTGTCGCTGCGGCCCCCCTGGAGCAGGGCCTGGGGGTGCGCGCGCATCTGGAGGCGTTGCGAGCGCTCTCCCCCTTGATTAAGGGGGTACGGCGCAATATCGAGAACGAGGCAGAAGACGACTTCTGCCTGCGCCCAGCCTTCGTCGATGGCGTGCGCTTACTCGCCGACTATGGCTTATCCTGTGATGTGTGCGTGCGTCACCAGCAGCTGGCCAGCGTGGTCGAGCTGGTGCGGCGCTGCCCCGATACGCATTTCATTCTGGATCACCTGGGCAAGCCACCCATTCGGACAGGAGAGCGGGAGCCGTGGCGGCAGCACATTCAGGCTCTGGGCGAGCTGCCCAACGTGGTCTGCAAGGTCAGCGGCATGGTGACGGAGGCCGACCACGAGCGCTGGAGCGCCTACGACCTGGTTCCCTATCTGGGGACAGTGATGGCAGCTTTCGGACCCGAGCGCCTGCTCTTCGGTGGCGACTGGCCAGTGGTTTTGCTGGCTTCCAGCTACCGACGCTGGTATGAGGCTCTGCGAACCATGCTGAGCGCCTACCCGCTCTACGAGCAGCGCCTGCTGTGGTCGGAGACTGCGCGCCGCGTCTATCGCCTTGAGGACAGCGCGCCGGGCCATTCGCCCGCCCGAGCAGGAGGATAAGCAGAGGAGAGAGGCGGAGCGGAGCCTGACGCCCGCCTGCATGGCCAGGTGATTCCGCCTCGCTCCCGCTCTGCCCGGCTATTGCCAGAGGGGCGGGTCGGTGCCCCGCTGTGTCCACCGAGCGCTACTTAGACGGCCTGGCCGGGGCGCAGGGCCTTGAAGCGGCGGGTGGTCTCGGTAATGGCCGTCTCGGTCGGCAGACGCTCCATGCTGGAGGCCCCAAAGAAGCCGACGACGCCGCGCGTGCGTGCCAGCACGTAGGCGGCATCTTCCGGTTCGGCAATCGGGCCACCGTGGCAGAGGACCAGGACATCGGGGTTGACGGCCTTGGCGGCATCGTGCATGGCCTGGATGCGCTCAACGCACTGGTCCAGCGTCAGGGCGGTCTGGGCGCCGATGCTCCCCTTGGTTGTCAGTCCCATATGAGGGACCAGTACATCGGCTCCAGCTTCGGCCATCGCGCGCGCCTGTTCGGGATCGAAGACGTAGGGCGCCGTCAACAGATCCAGCTCGTGCGCCTGACGGATCATCTCGATCTCTAGAGCGAAGCCCATGCCGGTCTCTTCCAGGTTCTGGCGGAAAACTCCATCGATCAGGCCGACGGTGGGGAAGTTCTGGACGCCAACAAAGCCCATCTCCTTGAGCTGGCGCAGGAAGTAGGGCATAACGCGGAAGGGATCGGTACCGCAGACGCCGGCCAGCACGGGCGTGTGCTTGACGATCGGCAGCACTTCACCCGCCATCTCAACGACGATGGCGTTGGCATCTCCATAGTGAAGCAGACCCGCCAGGGAGCCGCGTCCAGCCATGCGGTAGCGGCCCGAGTTGTAGATGATGATCAGGTCAACGCCGCCAGCCTCAGCGCATTTGGCCGACAGGCCGGTCCCTGCGCCAGCGCCGATAATCACTCCTCCCTGCTTAACGGTTTCTCGCAAGCGCGCAAGTGCCTCTGCTCGATTCATGAGACTGCTCCTCCCTCGTGGGGCGCCTGAGTTTGTTGAGTCTGCGCCTGCCCACTGTCTGTCTGTTCACTGGCCGGAGGCCGCTGCTGCTGGATCAGCTCATCGAGGCGACGAGCCATTGCTCGAGCGAAACGCGGGTCGTTGAGGTCCATGTCCAGCTCATGGACCTCGATATGGGGCTGCAGATCAGCCTTGAGTGCGCTGATGAGAGCCTGGTCTGCAGCGGGATCGTAGAACGGTTGCCCCTCGGTATCGATGAGTGAGACGCCGCGCAGCGGGATGAAGAGGGCCGTTGGACCGCGCGCCTGGTTGAGCTTGCGGGCGATGATGTGGCCGAGAGCGGCGCACTCTTCGGGAGTGGTGCGCATCAAGGTGACGGTTGGATTGTGCTTGTAGAGGCGACGCGAACGGAATTTCTCGGGAACCGTCTCTATGGGGCCGAAGTTGACCATATCGAGGGCTCCGAGCGAGACGACCTGTGGCAGTCCCACCTGACCAGCGGCCTCCAGGCGCTCGGGGCCGGCGCTCAGGACGCCGCCCACCAGTTCGTCGGCCAGCTCGGTCGTGGTAATATCGAGAACGCCGGCCAGGAAACCGCCCCGGACCAGAGCTTCAAGCGACTGACCGCCGGTACCGGTGGCGTGGAAGACCAGCACTTCGTAGCCGCGCTCCTCGAGGTAGCGCCGCGCCTCCGTCACGCAGGGCGTGGTGACGCCGAACATGGTGGCGCCGATGAGCGGGCGGCTGCTCGGCGTCGGCTGGAAGGAGGCATAGGTGCGAGCCATGCCGGCGATGGCGGCGGCAGCGTTGCTCAAGATGCGCTCCGAGAGACGATTGATGCCGGCGATGTCGACAACCGAGTACATCATCGCGATGTCAACGGCCCCGACATAGGGGCGGGTGTCACCCGAGGCGAGCGTTGAGACCATCAGCTTGGGGACCCCGATGGGCAAGGCGCGCATAGCCTGGGTCACCAGGGCCGAGCCGCCGGAGCCGCCCAGGCCGAGTACCCCATGCAGGCGGCCCTGGGCAAAGAGGTCGGTCAGGATGGCAGTGGCGCCGCGGGCCATCGTTTCAATGGCCGCGCCGCGATCGCCGCGCGTCACCAGCTCCGCCAGCTCCGCCCCCGCGACACGCGCCACTTCCTCGCGGCTGATGTCCGGCTGCGTCAACGGTGTGCCCTTGACGCCGGCGTCGACGAGCAGCACATCACAGCCCTCAGCTCGCAGGCGCTCACGCAGATAGGCGTACTCCTGGCCCTTCGTATCAAGAGTGCCAACCAGAACAACCGTAGCCATGACATCTTCGTCCTTTCTCTGTCATCCTGCTCTGGCTGCTCTCAGATCGTACGTACGCGATCCAGGCGCGGGCCGCTCGCCCTCGCTTTTCTGATCTCGGCATTGATCAGATCAGCCAGTCAGGAAAGACCCCTACCCAGCCCTCATAGCAGCGGAGGGCAAGACGTCACGGGCAGGTGATGACGAGTTCTGCGGATAGCGCGGCCCGGGCAGCTCAGCCTGTCCGGGAACAGGGCTATCCAGCTACCACGAGTAGTCTACTCACTGCCGCTGGCAGGCGTCAAGCAAGCCAGCAGGCTGCATTGTCCAGGGCAGGGCAGGGAAGGGAAGGACAGAGCAGAGACAGAGGAAGAGGAGGGGATGGCTGCTTCGCCGCCGCCGCGGCCAGGGAAGAGCGCTGGTGCAGCGAGCGCTCGAGAGAGAGCAAGCGTATGAGCAAGAAACAAGCCCCTTCCCCCGGTTGGCGGGGGAAGGGGCGACAAGCTTCAGGGAGTCTCCTTGAGGTATCCAGAGCGGAAGCGCTAGAGCTATGGACAGCCCATCTGCTAGAGACGACTAGTACTCAGGAGCCGGCGTCGCAGGGGCCTTCTCCTTCTCTGGAATATCGGTGACGAGGGCCTCCGTCGTCAGAATCATGGCGGCGATGCTGGCCGCATTCTGCAGGGCCGAGCGGGTCACCTTGGCCGGGTCGATGATACCGGCGGCGACCATATCCTCGTAGCGATCAGCCAGCACGTTGTAGCCAACGTTCTCGTTCTGCTGCTCCTGCTGAGCGCGGCGCACGCCCTCAACGACCACCGAGCCATCGCGGCCCGCGTTGATCGC
>JBHOQN010000103.1:0-6498 GCA_042408965.1 Ktedonobacteraceae bacterium | reverse complement strand
ACGAACACACATCTGTATCCACTGTGGGGTCGTTCTCGACAGAGATACCAACGCTGCGATAAACATACTCAGGCTTGGAAGAAGCCAACGTGGAGAAACCTGCGTAGAAGCCCCTTGCCTTTAGGCATGGGGTACTTCACTAAGAGTCACTCCTCTCTTGCTATAATAGCGGAGCCTGCTGAGCCTTCTGTGTTCGATGCGGCCTATCAACAACGTGGAGGGTTGCGCACCCATGCGATTACCTACTATCCAGTACAGGCATCTCCTGGGCGTCCTTGCGAGCTGTCTCTCATGCATCTTCCTGCTGACTGCCTGCGATCTCTTTGGATCAAGCTCGCCACCAGCGACACCGGCGGCATCGCCAGGTTCGCCAACGTCAACGGCGACCGCAGCGTCGACGTCGCCTTTGAATCTGGCGACCTATACCGGAGACGGCTACACGATCGGCTATCCTAAGGACTGGCATGTCGATACCAGCCAGCCAGGCTTCGTCACCTTCTCAGATCCTCAGGGAATCGCTTACCTGTCGGTACATGTCCAGGCGAATCCCAACGGGCTGGTTTCAACGCGCGATCAAGTGGCTCTGGGCCTCGCACTCTTCAAGTCGCGCGTCACACACTATCAGCGCATCAACATGGCGTCCACGACCACAGTAGGCGGAGAGTCCTGGACGCAGGGCGGAGCGACTGGTGATCTGACAGTCAAAGGACAGCCTGCGCCTGTACCGGCGAAGGTCGTGGTGATTGCTGACAATCACCCGGCCAACGCGCCCACGACCGTCGGTTTTACGATTGCCTATGCGACCGCCCAGGCAGTCTTTGATCTGGCGTATGAGGGAGAGTTTCAGCCCATGCTCCAATCCTTCAAATTCACCTGATCATCTGATTTGCATAGGAGCACGTGATGGATCTCTTTGAAAAATCGAAGGCCCGCCCTGGCGCGCTGCCGGAGCCTGATCGCAGCCAGGGACATAGCATTGCCTACTCGCGCAGTACGACCAGTCGCCTCATGGGGGTGCTCGATGCCAACGCCAGTGGTAATGTCCACGGCGGGGTCATCATGCGGATGGTCGACGAGGCGGCGGCTGTTGTCGCCATCAAACATGCGCGTCGCAACGTTGTGACGGCGCGTGTGGAGCGCTTCGATTTTCTGGCTCCTGCCTACCTGGGGGATCTGGTCTCCGTCCACTGCGAGATGCAATATGTGGGGCGGAGCAGCATGGAGGTCGGTGTGCGGGTCACCGCAGAAGATCTGCTGACCGGCGAGGTACGCCATGTAGCGAGCAGCCGTGTCATCTACGTGGCTCTGGGTGACGATGGCCGGCCTACGCCAGTGCCCCCACTGGTGCCCGCAGACGACGAGGAGCGGGCGATCATTGAGCGGGCCAGCATCCGCCGCCAGCGTATGCAGAAGCTGGAGGAAGACCTGGCCAGGCTCGATCAACCTGGCAGGTAGTTCTCAACCGTAGGACTGGCGGCCTCTGGTCTCGCCCTGGTCTGGGGAATGGTGCGTGCGGCCAGCGAGCGGTGCGTCAGCGCATGGGCGTTGCCGACGCTGTGAAAGGCGATGCCAGTGGCGGCCTGGATCGCTCCGTAGAGCGCGGCATCGCCCTGCAATTGCGAAAGCGTGAGCCGTACCGAGCCGCTCGTGTGCCGTGCCAGGAGCTCCCTGAGCGGCTCAAGAAAGAGCTCCTCTGCGTGGGGCAGTTCCGCCAGATCGCCTCCCAGCACGATGATCTCCGGGTCCACGACTGCCACGAGATTAATCAGGGCTGCAGCCAGATACTCGTTCATCGTGTGAATCTCCTCGCAGGCCCGGAACTCCCCCGCGAACGCGCGCTCACAGGTCTGTTCCGCCGAAGGGGAAGCATCTCCCAGGGCCTGCGAGGCCACAACCAGCCGGTCGATACCGGCATAGCTCTCCAGACAGCCACGTGGGTTGGACTCATGGTACAGGTGGACGCGATCGATCAGCATGTTACCGACCTCGCCTGCTGCCCCACTGCTCCCGCGGAAGAGCTGGCCATCGAGCAGCAGGCCAGCGCCTATGCCCCGACCGACGAAGAGATAGACGACGTTGCGGTAGCCCTGCGCACAGCCGCAGAGATGCTCGCCGATGGCCGCCAGGTTGACGTCGTTATCCATGGCGACGGCGATACCGAAGAGTTGTTCCAGCTCACGTTGCAGCGGACGATGGTTGAGACCCCGGAAGACGTTGGCGGCGTCGACGTAGCCTGGCACCGGGGCACTGTGCACCACGCCTGGCACAGCCACACCTATAGCGAGGACGCGAGGTTCAGGGGTGTGCCCTTCGGCCCTCCTCAGCGTCTGCAGTACCAGCTCGCGCAACTGTGGGAGCACACGCTCGTGCTCTTCCAGTTCCAGCGAACGGGCAACAGAGGTGAGCATCTCCCCATTCAGGCGAGCGATGGCGGCACGCGCCTCGCGCGTGCCCAGTTCCAGACCCAGGACGAAGCCGGCATCCTCCCGAAAGCTATAGAGTTCTCCCAGCCTGCCGCCAGTTGGCTGGGATTTCCCGCTGCAAGCAATCCAGCCATCCCTCTCCAGCGCATCGACAATTCGCGAGGCAGTGGGTCGCGAGAGATGCAGGCGCCTGGCGATTTCTGCCCGTGAGAGCGGCCCTTCCTCCCGCAGCAGTTGTAAGGTCAGCGTGCGATTGGAGACAGAGATCTTCCCCTCAGATGTCCATGGAGTCGTCATAGTGCAGCTATCAATCAGCCAGGGGTGCGCAGACACCCCTCGATCAGCGCTTTTTCTTTCATATCAAAACAAAGTGTAGTCGCTTTATCGTGTCCTGTCAAGAACTGCTCTCCTGAGATCCCCTCTATTGACAGCGCCTTCCCCCTATGGTACCATGATAAATGTTACATAGAGTAACAAAGTCTCCCTGGCTTCTGGCGTCCGCTGGATAGTTTCTCTGAGGAGGGGTCTATGGCTCTCCAACAGCGAACGGGTAGATTTGGGCGGCTACGTCGAGATGCAATCAGCGTGCTTGGCGCAGTGGTCCTGGCGATGGCCTTCATGGGTCCGGCGACCAGTGTGTTCTTTAACACCCAGCCGGCAGCGAGTGGGGCGGGCTACGCGCTCCCGCTGGCACTGCTGCTGGCCCTGGTTGTCTGTGTCCTGGTCGCTTCTGCCATTGGCGCCTTTGCGCAGAAGCTCCCGACGGCCGGCTTCGCCTATACCTTTAACACGCATGGCTTTGGTAAGCGTGGCGGCTTTATTTCCGGCTGGATTCTGGCCTTTGCCTATGCGATGGTCGGACCGATGTTGCTGGCCGCCATTGGGGCGCTCACCGCCGAATTTTTCCAGACTCAGTTTGCTCTGGCCGTTCCCTGGTGGCTGTTCTCCATTGCCTATGCACTGATTGTCTGGATCATCGGCGTGCTGGGTATCAGCCGCACTGCAGCAACGGCCCTGGTTTTCCTGGCGCTCGAGGTAGGAGTGATGCTGGCCCTCTTCGCGACCATTCTGGTGCGCGGGGGAGCCGAAGGGATCTCCTTGCAGCCCTTCAATCCGGCAAACTCGCTGGGAGGATTCTCTGGCCTGGGCATTGGGCTGCTCTGGGGCATTCTCTTTTTCGTGGGCTTCGAGTCGGCCGGAACCCTTGGCGAGGAGACCCGTAACGCCCGTCGCAGTATCCCGATCGCCCTCTTTACCGCGGTGGCGGTCATCGGGGTCTTCTATGTCCTCTCTGCCTGGGTGAGCGCGCTTGGCTTCGGCAGCAGCCATGTGAGCGCCTTTGTGGGGGATGCGGCCCCCTGGATGACGCTGACCAGGCGCTACTGGGGGGGTGGCCTGAGCTGGCTGGTCTCACTGACCGTGCTCAACAGCATTTTCGCCAACCTGATCTCTGGCATCAATGCGACCGTCCGTGTCCTCTTTGCGATGGGGCGTGAGAGCATTCTGCCACAGGGTCTGGCTGTGACAACCGTGCGCGGCAATCCGGTGGTTGCGCTGACGGCCTATATGGTCGTTGCGCTACTGCTGGCACTGATTGGCGGTCTGCTCTGGACCCCTCTGGGCGCCTACGGCTTCTTTGGCACCATTCTAGGGTTGGGCATTGTCATCACCTATATCCTGATCAACCTGGCTTTGATGCGTTTCTACTGGCGCGATTACCGTGCGGAGTTCTCTCTCGTGCGTCATGCCCTCCTGCCAGTGCTGGCCAGTATCTTGATGCTCTTACCGATCTATGGGCTGCTGTGGCCGGTGCCATCCTATCCAAATAACCTGGTGCCCTATATCATGCTGGGCTGGGTACTCCTCGGAGGAGTCTACCTGCTGGTTGTGGCCAGGAGTCGGCCCGCTGTGCTGGACGCCATGGGCCGCGTGATGGGCGAGGGGCCGCCAGCGGATCATGTGCAGACCGCAGCCGATGCGGCTCTTGCTGAGTAGCCGACCGGGAGGGAGGGTCACCATGTACTTACAGCGCTTGATCGAGCGCAACCCACAGCTCATCGAGGCGGCGATTCGCCTGCATCAGAGTGGCCGTATTCCGCCGAACACCTGGGTGATCGATCTGGATGCAATCGCCGATAATGCGCGTGTGCTGGCTGCTGAGGCACGCCGGCTCGGTCTGACGACCTATCTGATGAGCAAGCAATATAGTCGTGTGCCCTATGTCAGTGCTCTGGCCCTGGCCTGTGGTTTGCACAAGATCGTCGCCGTTGATGCCACCTGTGCCCTGCTGGCACAGCGCTATGGGCTGCCTGTCGGGCATATGGGGCATCTCAACCAGCTTCCCCGCCATCTGATCCCTGCTCTGGTGGCGTTACGCCCAGAAGTGATCACTATCTACAACCTGGAGCATGCGCATTGGATCGACAGCGCCGCGGCCGCCCTGGGTCTGGTTCAGGATCTGCTGATTCGGGTCTATGCGCCGGGTGACATCTTCTTTGACGGCCAGGAGGGCGGCTTTGCTGAGCAGGAAGTGCCCGCCGTCGTGGAGGCCCTGGCACACCTCCCTCACGTGAGGCTGGTCGGGGTGACCTCCTTCCCCTGTGTCCGCTACAATCATCGCCCTGGAGAGCGCGTCGAGGTCACACCGAACCTGCATACCATCGTGCGCGTGGCTGCTACCCTGCGCCAGTGTGGCCTGGAGGTTCGGCAGATCAACGCTCCGGGCAATACCTCCAGCATGATCATGCCCTTGCTGGCGCAGCACGGAGCCACTCATGTCGAGCCAGGCCACGGCTTGCTGGGCACCACTCCCAATCATGCCTTTCGGGGAGACCTGCCAGAGCGTCCTGCCTATGTCTACGTCAGCGAGATCTCCCACCACGTGGGCGCACGCGCTTATGCCTACGGAGGCGGGCTCTTCCATGACGGCTACATCGATGACGACGGCCCAGGCGCTCTGGTTGGAGCCAGTTGGGAAGAGGCGCGCACGAACAGCGTCACCTATCTGCATGACATTCAACAGATTATCGATTATCATGTCGTACTCCAGCCAGGCTCTCGCTGCAGCGTGGGAGACACAGTCCTGCTCTGCTATCGCACGCAGATGCAGATGACACACTCTTATGTCGCTCCGGTCGCGGGCATCGCCAGGAGCGGCGAGCTGCGGCTGGATTACCTCTTCGACCACGCCGGGACAGCGCTGGATCGCGATTTTCTGCCCGTTGATCCCGCCAGCGTTCGCCGCTCGCTAGAGGATCTGCTAACGGCTTATCGCTGATCATCCTTCGTGTGGCTCCTGGACTCACGTGGTGGCGTTCTGGCTGCATCTCGCTTGGAGGAGGCCACTGGTGGCTCGTCCGCGAAGCGCACATCGTGGAGCAGCAACCGCACACCGACGCTGCCGACCAGACAGGCATCAACGGGGCCGACCTGCATGTGTAGAATCGTTGCGTGAAAGCCGTGGAGCAGCGTACTGACCAGTGATCCCGCCAGGGCAGCGCTCAAGATAGAGGCTACAGTGCCCGCGGGAGTCAGTACGGCTGTGACGCGCCCCACGAAGTCGCGGGCCGTCAGGCGTAGCACCAGCGGCTCAGCGGCTACGTTCACCGCAATCCAGGCCGCGCCAACCAGGAAGATCAGGCTGAAAGCTGGCCCGACACTGCTCATTCCTGCACCTGTCAGCATTCAATGCATTGTCGTCACAGAAGACCAGCGCATCCTGCTTGTTCAACGCTCACTCTCTGTCGCGTTTTACCCGAATCACTGGTCAGCCTCGTTTGAAGAGACGATGAATGCACCTGGATTTGCAAAAAATCAGCAAGTACAGAAAGGCGATGCGGATTTCTTCGCTGGTGCGCTCCGAGGGCTCGATGAAGAGTTCGCCATAGCAGAAGATGCGGTCAAGGATATCAAAGCCCTTTCGCTCAATGTCGAGTATCTCACGCTCTCGGCAGATGTGTTTATGCTTATCAGGCTTGGCCTCACCATCGATGAGATCAAGCAGGGGTGGATGGTAAGCGCTCGCCATAGGGACGAGGCATCCAGAGTCAGCAGCATCTCAACGGATCTCCCTGAA
>JBHOQN010000097.1:0-11817 GCA_042408965.1 Ktedonobacteraceae bacterium | reverse complement strand
TGCCATCCCGGCCCGCTCCTGGCCCGCCGTGGTGCAGGAACTGGTCCGCGTCACGCAGCCAGGCGGCTGGATCGAATTGTTGGAACTCAGTGATGTGATCCAGCCCGCCGGGCCGGCCACCCGCCGCCTGTTCGACTGGTTGACGGCCATCAGCCGCTCCCTCGGCTTCGAGATGGAGATCGTGCGCCGGCTGGGCGAGTTGCTCCAGCAAGCCGGCTGCGTCGACGTCACCAGCCAGGATCTTCCCGTCCCCCTGGGCCGCTGGGCGGGCGCTGCCGGCCAGCTCTTGCTCACCGACGTCCTGCACGGCCTGGGCGCGCTCAAGGATTCCTACTGCGCCCGCACGGACACGCCCCCGGAGAGCTTCGACAGGATGCTGCGCGAGGCGGCCCAGGAGTGGGAGCAGCAGCAGGCGCGCTACGTCTTTCACGCCGCCTATGGCAGGAGGGCCGACCCATGAGCTCCTGGAACCCCACACCCGGCCGCGCGCCGGCGGCCAGCGCGTCGCTGGTGCTGACGGCGGCGCAGGTCGAGGCGCTGCAGCAGGCCCTGCAGGGCTATCGGCAGGAGGCCTTGGTGCACGAGCTGCCCACCGCCGAGCGCAATGCGCGGCTGCGCCTGGCCCAGCACCTGCTGGGGAAGCTGCTGGCGGCGGCGTCCCTGTCAGCAGGACAGCGGACCCTGGTCCTCACCGTCGACGAGCAGGCGGGGCTGCGCTCCCTCCTGGCGGCGGTCCGGGCGCAGCAGACACGCCCGGCGCCCGATCCCAGGACCCGCTGGCTTGCGGTCCTGGAGGCGGTGGAGCAGCGTCTGGAGCAGCCATGAGACCCTGGAGCGGCCATGAGATGTCTGCCGCGGTCGAGCGGCGCCAGGAGCCGCTCCCAGAAAGCGGCCATGTAGGCAGATAGAGCACCATGAATGAGCCAATCTCGATGGCCGGCACAGCCGGCTGCGGCCGATGAGAGAGCCGCAGGGAGTGTGCCGGAAGGAAGGAGCAATCAATGAGCGAGCCAATTCTTGCCGTCGAGCTCCCCCTGGCCGAGGCGAGCCAGGGCCCGGAGGAGGCGGCGATTGTCCGCGAGGCGGTGGAGGAGGCCTGGCAGGCACTCGAGCAGGCCCTGCTGCAGCTAGACCGCCTGCCGCCCGAGCGCGCCTGGCAGGTGCTACTGGCCCCCTTCGGGCTGCGAGTGGCGGCGGCCGTCCCTGGTGTCGGCACACCAGCGAGCGTGAGAGAAGCAGGAGAGTCCTGACGTGAACACCAGCGCCTCTCTGAGCGATGATCCGCGGCAGACCCACGAGTCGCAGCCAGATGCGGCCCTGCCTCCTCGCCTCGCCGCAGCCCTCCAGGAGCTGCAGCAGTCTGGCCAGACGCCACTCCTCTGTCGTCTCACGATAGCGACCTCCCAGGAACAGACCGCACTGCGGCGGGCGCTGGAGCAGTACTGTCAGCGGAGGGCGCTGCCCTGGCTCTGGCTGCCCCTGCACGCAGATCTGCGGCAGGGAGAAGCCCTCGTCGGAGGGAGAATGCTCACCCTCGACGAGGCGACGCTGAGCTGGCAGGCGCTCTGGCACCTGCTTCGAGGGACAGGCCCGCTGCTACTTGTCCTGGCATGCGCAGCCGGGCAGTCGGCAAGCCCGGCCCTGCAGTGCGAGCGGCTGCTGCAGACCCTGGCCGCACCTGGCCGGCTCCTACTCCTGCTCGAGCCGACCGGCGCTAGGCGACCGCGGCCGATCCGTCTGGTGCGTTTCCAGGGAGACGAGCAAGATCAGACGATTGGCGATGCGAGCAGGAGCCGGCCCGCTGGAAATGGCCACGGGAGGGTCTGATGAGCCACTGGCATGAGGACGATCGCCGACCGCGCTACTCATCCTCTCTCGCAGTTCCAGCGCAGGTGAGCGTCTCAGCGCGCCCGATGCCCCAGCGCGCCCTGCTCGTCACCTGCAGGGTTCAGCAGAGCACAATGGAGCAGCGGATGACGTTACGGCAAATAGCCGGCATCCCGGCAAGAGGACTGTGCTACCACAACGCTCCTCAGCGGTTCTCCTCGGCCGCGATGGAGCGCCGGACGAGCACCATCGAGAGGTCGCTGAGGAGAGCGACGTGTGATCTCGTCTTCGAGGGCAGCGTGATAGACCCGGGGCTGCAGCCGCCGGCCCCGTGCATGAGAGGGATCGTAGTCGCGCAAGGAGTGGAATGGTCAGACCGACCTGCCCTGACTGAGAGACGGCTGCAAAACGGTTGCGCGCGCTGGCTCTGGCTGACTCGCTGGGGGAAGAAGCCCCGGCCCATCGCGGGAGCGCAGCGCAGCGATCAGCTTCCCACGAGAAACGCATCTACCAGGAGGTGTGATTACATGGAACGTGAGGTCTTTGTCAATCGAGAGGCCGAGCTGCGCCAGATCGATGGCGTCTTGCAGGCGCTGCAGGAGCAGCAACCATTTGAGGAGACACCGCTGATCGAGCTGTGCGGTGTGATCGGCATCGGGAAGACGGCGCTGTTGCGACAGATCCGGCTACGTGGTCTGGCGCGTGGCCTGCCGGTGCTGTGGGTCGGCCTGGGATCGGGAGCCGGCCCTGAAACGCTGCTCTCTCAGCTCCTGGTGCAACTCCCTCGGCAGGAACCGTCGGAGGTCCAGGCAGCAGAGCCGCAAGAAGAGACCGCCAGCGTGGAGCGTGCCACAGCGGAGCGCATGCTGCCGCAGGTCCTGGACGGTCTGCACAGCCTCCTGGCACAGCGCGGCGCCGCACTGCTGCTCCTGGATGCCGTGGAGGCCGGCGATAAGCGATTGACAGGCTTACTGGCGACTCTGCTACGAGAGGTGGGACCGGGGGCCTCTCTCCTGCTGGTGCTGACGGCGCGGCGTCCACTGCCCTTTGAAGAGGAGCGCGTCATCACGGGCGGTGTCTCTCTGATCGATCTGCATGGGCTGGACCGAGCCGGCTGTGGGGCCTATCTGGATGCCTCTGGCCTGGCGCTCTCTGCCGAGGAGCGCGCCTTGCTCTGGCAGTGGACGGAGGGCTATCCGCTGGCGCTCGAAGTGCTCACCGAGGCCATACGCGCCGGCCTGCATCCCCATCAGCCGACTGAACAGCGCCAGCTCTTCCAGCTCCTGATCAGGCGCATCATCCGCGAGAGGGTCCTTGACTCCCTGCCCTCGGCTGAGCGAGCAGATGCAGAGGCCCTGCTGCGTCTGCTCGCCGTGCCACGGCGTTTCACCGCTCTGCTGTTCCAGGAGCTGACCGAACGCTTCGCCCCTACACTAGTGCAGACGACCCCTCTGGCCTATTTCTTTCTCCTTCGCGCCCTGAGTGCGCGCACCAATGTGCTGCGCTGGTACCCGGAGCGGGCCGGCTATGCCCTCGAGACACCAGTGCGCCGGCTCTTGCTGCTGGCGTGGCACGTGGAGGAGCCGGCACGTCTGGTGGAGCTGCATCGCTGGCTGGCCACGTTCAACCGACGTCTGGCCGAGCGCGTGACCGGCTCCGATCGCCTCCGCTCGCTGCACGAATGGCTCTACCATAGCGCTCTCAGCCTGGAAGCTACCGAGTTGGCGCAGATGGCTCAGGACCTGCTGACCACACTGCACCGGGAGCCGGCTGAGGTTCGTGCCCAATTTGTCGAAGACGCCCGTCAGGATCAGGACCTGCAGGCCGTGCTGGGGGAGCAGGCACCAGGCTTGCTCACCGGACTGCAGGCACTCGAACGCGACGACTAGTGAGGAGGAATCGCACATCATTTCAATTGCGGTGAAAACATCCGCACACCGCACGGGATCCCCCGTGTGTGGCCCTGGCCGGGCAAGGAACCTCATCAGGATATTGACAGCGGAATTTTCGCCTCGATCCATCATGAGTCCGCATGCTTCGCAATGAGAGGTCCGTTTCCAGAGCGGCATGGCCTTGAGGTTGCCACACCCACTGCAGGCTTTGGACGTATTGCGCTCATCTAAGAATTGGAGGTCTTTCTCGTACAGTTGGCACTTGTAGAGAAGCATTTGTGTGAACATGTACAAGCCCCAATCATGAAACGCTGCCCGATTGAGATGCTTGTTGCGCTCTCTATGTTCTTTTATGACCATCTGTAGCTGAGATACATCTCCCACCACAGCGGTTCTTTCAACCAGCTTGTGGGCGATCAGAAGACTTGCTTTGTGCAGCGAGTCTTGCTGCTTGTTGCGCTTCTTCTGGGAAACGCGCTTGTAGACCTGGCCCAGGTGCCTGTACCGGCCTGACCCCTTTTTGCAGCGATCAGGCTTTGAACGGATGTTATCCAGTTGCTTGTTTGCCAATGATGGCCAGAAAGATCTCCTCCAACGTTGGTTGTTTCTCCACATACTCCACCCGAGCCGGCGGCAGGAGCCGTTTGAGGTCCTGCAGGGTGCCACTGGCGATGATCGTTCCCTCGTGGAGGATAGCGATGCGATCAGCAAGCTGTTCGGCCTCATCCAGGTACTGGGAGGTCAAGAAGACCGTGACGCCATCATGTGCCAGCTCCTTCACCATGTGCCAGACCTCGAGACGCGCCTCGGGATCAAGCCCGGTGGTCGGCTCGTCGAGGAAGAGAATCGGCGGCCTGCCCACCAGGCTCATGGCGAGGTCCAGGCGGCGGCGCATGCCCCCTGAGTAGGTAGACACCCTGCGCGTTGCGGCATCGCTTAAGCCGAAGCGGCTCAGCAGGTCGTCGGCCACCCGACGCGGTTGCTGGAGGTGGCGGAGGCGGGCGATCATGATCAGATTTTCCTGTCCGGTCAACAATTCATCGACAGCAGTAAATTGCCCGGTCAGGCTGATCGCCTGACGGACCCGGGCAGGCTGTAGGGTCACATCCCATCCGTTGACGATGGCCGTTCCCGCGTCCGGTGTGAGCAGCGTAGAGAGGATCTTGACCAGGGTGGTCTTACCCGCGCCGTTGGAGCCGAGCAGCGCAAAAATGCTGCCCTGCTCCACGCTGAAGCTCACACCTTGTAAGACCTTGAGCTTCTGGTAGGATTTTTGCAGGTCTGTCACCTGAATAGAAATCTTATGCATCATCTTTAACCTTATGAGAGAATGGTCACCTGTGACACATCAACCCCCAGGCCTTTGAGCGCGGCATAGGTGAGCTTATCCATCAGCGCGCCATCAACGTGCATGGCCTGGATGGCCCGCTTCATCGACCAGAGGCCGACCGGACGGAACGAGACATTCCTGAGGGTCGCACCCTTGAACGACACATCCTTCAGAGCTGGCAGTTCAAACGTGATGCCGATAAGGGTCTGTCCATCGAGCCGCAAGCCGCGCAGGTCGGCATATTTGAAGCGCACGCCGAGAAACGTGCAGCCCTCAAAGATCGTCTTGCGTAGATCGGTGTAGTGAAATGTGACATCGGTCAGCCTGACGTTCACAAAGCGCGCTCCAGCCAGCCCCGTCATGCTGAAGTTGGTCCGAACAAGAATGGCTTCGCGAAAGTCGGCATCCGTGAGGTCGGCTGTCGTGAAGTCACAGTCGGTCAGGTTGGCGCCTGCAAACGTGGCTTCGCGGATACTGCTGCTGCGGAACAGACTGCCAGTCAGATCGGCGCCGGCAAAGTTCGCTCTGTGCAGCGTGCTCACCTGAAAATCGGCCTGATGCGCGCTGACCCCAGCAAAGTCGCCTTCTGACAAATTACTCGCACTCAGGTTGGTTGCCACCTGTCGCTCCAGGGTGTGGGAGAGGTTGGCCATCTCCTGGAGGGTTTGTTCGATATCGCCGATACTCTCAATGGTCAGGCGCAAGGCGGTTTCATCATCCTTCCCCTCCGCTTTGAGTTCACGGAAGCGCTCCTGCAGATCAGCGAGCAGATCGGCTTTCAAGTCAGCGACGCTCTTGACGCCTTCGTAGGGAGCAAAAACACTCGTCACATAGCTCAGTAGTTGCTCATGCATTCTGGTGAGGTTCCTTTCCAGTTGGGACACAGTCGCCAAGCA
This sequence comes from Ktedonobacteraceae bacterium, assembly GCA_042408965.1. Taxonomy (GTDB): domain Bacteria; phylum Chloroflexota; class Ktedonobacteria; order Ktedonobacterales; family Ktedonobacteraceae; genus Thermogemmatispora. Next base: position 5,872 of record JBHOQN010000097.1, on the reverse strand, counting down.
GAGTGTCGAGCACACGCTTCGCGTACTCCCAGTTGCTTTTGTTGCGATAGTAGGTTGCTTTCCCTTTTTCGGTGATTCTAAAATATTTCCTCCTTCCGCCCTGAGATTCATCGCCCCAGTACCATGTGATGTCACCGTCCATCTCAAGCCGCCGGACGCTGGAATACATGGTGGCTTCCTTTAATTCGTATTCGCCGCCCGAGCGCTCGGCAATCAGCTTGATCATCTCATAGCCATAGCGATCAGCTTCCAGGAGCAGCCGCAGGATCATCGTATCGGTATGGCCACGGAGCAGGTCAGAGGTCAACTTGTTCTCGCTCATCTCATCACCTCCCTCCTGGTAGAAGGATACATCATAGTACTATGATTGTCAAGGTTATGTTTTGATGAGAGTACTGTGATTAGAAAAAGGTCACGCCCACCCGGCCCGGGGGCACTTTCCTTGTCAGCGGGACGTGGTGCCTCACGCGCCGCGGGCGACGGTGACAGGGTGCCAGTCCTCGAGAGCAAGGGCTGTGGTGGGCCTCTTGATCAAGAGACTCGTGCATGCTACACTGCTTCCTGAGCATAGAGAGAAAAAGGTGACAGACGTGATCTGGTGGACGGGAGTGCTCCGCTGGACCTCTCTGCGGTAAGGACAGGAGACCCCACTGTACAGCCCTGCGTCTCTGCTGCGCGCTCCTGCCTGCATGACCCGCGTCTTCATCCTGCTCGGCCCTGGTCATTGAGATCTCCGGCGGAGGCCCTGGCGGCGCTGGCGAGGCGGCCTGGATTGGACGCGAGCAGCCTCTGACAGATGGCCCGGTGCGGGCCTGCGCCATGGTGGCAGCAAAGGGAGAGTCGCTCACCTCCTCTCTGGAGGACCAGCCGGGGCATGGATCTGGTAGCGAGCGAATCGCCTGCTTCCAGGGCGGCGAGCCGCTCTCCCTGGCGGAAGAGGCAACGTCTACACTGGCATGGGAGGAGACACCGATGTCCGACATTCCGAACGGATTGACACGACTGGCCGGCAGTGAACGCCATTTGCCGGCTCATGTCCGCCGGATCAAGCCGGCTGATCCCCACGAGCGCATTGAGGTCAGTGTCTACCTGCGAGACCCCGCCGGCGACAGCGAACCTGGCGGCCAGCTTGACCTCCATGCCAGTCAGCCGGGTCAGCAGATGAGCCGCGAGGAGTACCTGGCCAGGCATAGCGCACGTCTGGAAGATGTCGCCAGAGTCGAGGACTTCGCGCACGCGCATCAGCTAGAGGTGCTCGCCGTCGATCGTCCTGCGCGCAGGCTGGTTCTGGGTGGGACGGTTGCCCAGTTCTCCGCGGCCTTCTCCACCGAGCTGCATCATTACGAGCACGAGGGCCAGACCTTCCGTGGGCGCTCCGGCTATCTGCATATTCCCAGAGAGCTTGAGTCGGTCATCGTGGGGGTCTTCGGGCTGGACGATCGCCCGCAGGCTCAGCCACATCTGCGCTTTGCCAGCGCTCCCTCTGGTGGTCATACGCCGGTGAGCACGCGCGCGGCCAGTTATACGCCGCTGCAGATCGCCCGCCTGTATGACATGCCCACGGGCTTGAATGGCAGCGGCCAGTGTATCGCTCTGATCGAGCTGGGCGGCGGCTATAACGAACAGGATCTGGCCACCTATTTCCAGCAGCTCGGCGTTGCGCAGCCCCAGGTCGTCAGCATCTCCGTCGATGGGAGAGAGAATAGCCCGACCGGTGATCCCAATAGCGCCGACGGCGAGGTGGCCCTGGATATCGAGATCGCCGGAGCCATCGCGCCCGGGGCACGCATCGCCGTCTACTTCGCGCCCAACACAGACCGTGGTTTCCTCGACGCCATCACCCAGGCGGTCCACGATACCACCAACGCCCCGGCGGTCATCTCCATCAGTTGGGGTGCCCCGGAAGCGAGCTGGACCGGTCAGGCGATGACCACGATGAATCAGGCCTTTCAGGCCGCGGCCTCGCTCGGCATCACCGTCTGCGTGGCTGCGGGTGATAACGGCTCGAGCGATGGAGTCAACGATCAGAAGGCCCATGTCGACTTTCCGGCCTCCAGTCCCTATGTGCTTGGCTGCGGCGGTACACGTCTGGAGGTGCAGGGCACGCAGGTGACCGGCGAGGTGGTCTGGAACGAAACGGCGGCAGGCGATGGCGCCACAGGCGGCGGTATCAGCGATGTCTTTCCGCTACCCTCCTGGCAGGCGAACGCCCATGTTCCTCCCTCGATCAATGATCACCATCAGGGGCGAGGCGTGCCCGATGTCGCGGGCAACGCTGACCCGCAGACAGGCTATCAGATCTACGTCGATAGCCAGAGCACTGCAGTCGGCGGGACCAGCGCGGTCGCTCCGCTCTGGGCTGGCCTGATTGCCCTGCTCAATCAGCGGCGCGGCCAGCCCGTTGGCTATCTCAATCCCTTTCTCTATCAGCACTATACGCAGCTTGCCCAGCAGAAGGCCCTGCGCGACGTGACCAGCGGCAACAACGGTGGCTATGCGGCCGGTCCCGGCTGGGACGCCTGCACCGGTCTGGGCACGCCCGATGGCGCGCTGCTCTTGCAGGCGCTGCTGTCGTCAGCGTCCTAGCTGGCGCTTGCCAACGGTGGCAATCTTGCGCTCAACAGGCCAGCGACCCACTGAGCGCAAGATTGCGGCCTTCTCTCGCCTCGACCTTTTTCTACATCTGGATGTCTTCAGGAAAAACTGAACGAGCCTTCCATCCTTTCTTCCCGCTGAAAGCCTCCCCGCCACCTTCTTGACCGTGACCTGGAAAGGTCCTCAGCCAGCCGCCAGTTGAAGAGTGAAATCGCGTTGACTTTTCACCACATAAAAGGTACACTCTTCATAATGCATGTGTATCTTCTGTAGCGCACTCCCCTGACTCACTCTCAATGTCTCATAGCCCTGTGAGAAAAGGAGATGCAGCTTGGCCGCCCATTCCTTCTCATCAGAGTCACCTCGGCGCAGGTCGATCCCACCGAGATCTCCCTCTCCCTTTCGTAAGATTGAGCAGGCATACAGGTACTTCACTCGCCTGGAAGCCTCGCAGGAGCGTGTTACCCTGGACGATATCTGTCAGGCGACTGGCTACACTCCGGGGACAGCACGTATCTATCTCTCGAAGAAGTGGGCCTGGTTCCTCCATGAAGATCCCCAGCACCCTGGACGCTACTATTGCCGGGGATTACGCACCTGTCCCAAAGCGCACTTCATTGCCCTGCATCGCCAGAAATGGCGTACACCTGCTGAGTTGCTCGAAGCCTCGGGTCATGCGGAACCATCTCCCTGGGTGCTTGCGGTGGGATTGAGTGCGTTTCTAATCCTGGCGATCGGGCTTCGCCTCCATCGCCGTTTGGGACCACGCACCTGGAGGGTTCTTTTCCCGCTGGCGTTCTGACCCCTGCTGTGTGCGGGATTCATCCTGTCCAGAAGGCTTACCCTGCTCGTTGCCATCGCTCTCTCGAACAGACGTCGTCGCTCCTTCCAGAGAACAGCGCAGGAGGTGCATCGCTGGCGAACCGGATGCGTGCCTGGTGATCCAGTCCCACATCTATCACCGCTTCCATGGAAAGGACCGCCCTCTGCTCCTGCACCAGGGACGCACGACTTGCTTTTCGGGCCAACATCGAGTACGCTCTTTCTAGCAGAACGGGTCACCGGCTGCATCTTGAAGGTAACACGACCACGTACGCGGTTAAGGATGAGCGGAGAGCAGAGCCATCATGAGGTGCGATCAGCACGCCGCACTCGTCTGCATACGCTCATTGGCCAGGAGCTGGAGCTGCGCCTCGCTCGCTCGGATGCCCAGGCCAGCGCTCAGCAGCTGGCAGATCTGGCCTTCCATTTTGCGCACAGCGGCGATGCCGGTCGCGGTGCCACCTACTCCCGGCGCGCCGCCCAGCAGGCTCTACAGACGTATGCTCCAGCAGAGGCCATGGCCCACGAGCGTACGGCCCTGCAATTGCTCGGCGCGGACGATCCCCGGCGCGGGGCCTGGCTCCTCGAACTGGACACGGCGGCCCTCCTGGCAACTGCCTGGCAGGAGGCCATTGCCACCTTCCAGTCTGCCCAGGAATGGGGACACCGTGCCGGAGACCAGTATGTGGTCGGGCGCGCCGCGCTGGGCCTGGGCCGCGCCTACTGGCGCCAGGAACGGATTGCCCCGGCCCGCGCTGCCCTGGTTCAGGCCGTTGCGGTCCTCTCGCCGCAGCCCTCCGCTGACACCGTCGAGGCTCTGGTGGAGCTGGGATCGCTGCTGGTACTCAGCCTCCACCAGCAAGACGAGGCGCGGTCCTGTCTTGAGCGCGCACTGGATCTCGCTCGGCAGCTCGGAGAGCAGCGCCTCGAGGCTGCCGCCTGTCGTGCCCTGGGCAACCTGCTGGTGCGCTCCAATCAGATGCAGCGAGGCATCTCTCTGCTGGAGGAAGCCCTCTCCCTGGCGACCTCTCTCGGCGAGGTCATGGAAGTGGCCGAATGCTGCGCCTGTCTGACAATGGCCTACGGCTGGCATGGCGAGCTGGACCGCCGCGAGAAGCTCTTCCCCCTCTGGCTCGAGGCCGCCCGCCGCTGTCACGATCCCTATCAGTTGCGGCACCTCTAGACGCACCTCGCCTCCAGCCTGGCCCTGCGCTGCCAGTGGTCCGCGGTCGATGCGGCCCTGGCAGAGAGCCAGTCCATCATTGAGCAGCTTGCCAGTCCTGAGCCGCTCGCGATGCTTCAGTGGACCCGCGGCATGCTGCTGGCCCCACGCGGAAATCTGGCCGAGGCTGAGGAGCTGATCCGGACCGCTATTGCCTCGTACCGTCGACTCTCTCCTCAGTCGCTGGTCTGGTGGCTTGGCGGCCTCGGCTTTGTCCAGGCCGTCCAGGGCAAGCACCAGGAGGCGCGAGCCTGCCTTGCCGAGCTGGAGGCGCTCGTGCTCCCTCTTCCAGCAGAGTCCATGCCTCTGGCCCACGCTCTCTGCTTTATGGCCGCCACCAGTGTGGTGCTCACAGATCACACCTGGGCGGCGCGCCTCTACCCACGCCTGCTTCCCTTTCGTGGCCAGTTCCATTCCTTCTCAATCGATCGCCTGCTTGGCGCTCTGGCCGTCCTGAAGGGAGACGTCGCCGTCGCTGAGAGCCACCTCGCGAGCGCTGAAGCGGCTGCCAGGCGCTTCAACTGCTTCTTCGAGCTGGCCGCCGCCCTGGGAACGCAGGCTCTCCTCGTGCTCGTCCGCGATGGTCCTCAGGACAGCGCTCCGGCTCGGGCGCTCCTCGAAGAGGCCGTGGCATTAAGTATCAGAACAGGCAATCATACCCTCGCGCAGTCTCTCCAGCAACAGCTCCAGGAGCGGTTACGGTCGTCTGAGGGGGCAGGCTGTCAGCCAGGTGCTCCATTCCCTGCGTCCAGGCGCCCCCTTCCGGCCGGCCTCAGCGCACGCGAGGCCCAGGTGTTGCGACTTGTGGCTCAGGGGAAGAGTAACCGTCAGATCGCCGAGATTCTGGTGATCAGCGAGCGCACGGTGGCCAATCACCTCAGCAACATCTTCAACAAAACTGGAGTCGACAACCGCGCGGCGGCCGCTGTCTTTGCCATCCGCCAGGGTCTGCTCGAGTGAAGGACCCCTCTGCTCTGGTCAATTCTTACTGGTAGTGGTCGGCTCGCCGGAGTGCACGTCGTGCTGCGTCATCATCGCGCCCCGAGGAAAGGGGAAGCAGCAGCGCCCAGGCCTCGCGTCCCGACCACGATCAGCCTCCGGAGAGCTGCGAGGCGCGACGCAGGGACCCCGTTGCGTCTCCGTCGCGCCTCCCCGAAGCAGACCCGCGCCGCAGCCGCCTCAGCAGAGGAGGGGCAATTGCCCCTCCCGCTCGGCGCGCAGCACCCGCTGCAG
>JBHOQN010000093.1:0-10921 GCA_042408965.1 Ktedonobacteraceae bacterium | reverse complement strand
CTGCAGCGGGTGCTGCGCGCCGAGCGGGAGGGGCAATTGCCCCTCCTCTGCTGAGGCGGCTGCGGCGCGGGTCTGCTTCGGGGAGGCGCGACGGAGACGCAACGGGGTCCCTGCGTCGCGCCTCGCAGCTCTCCGGAGGCTTTGCTCCCTGCTGCTGCCAGCTACTCATACCAGCCTGTTCGCCAGGGGCCAGGGCTTGAAACGCAGCAGCCTTACGGCCGTGGTCCCTGCCACGACGATATACCGGCTATCGAGAGACCAGGCGGCTGTCTCCGTATCTTCCCACGCGCCGTTGGCAGGATAGGTCTGCACTTGCCGCCCGGTCTGGACATCCCAAATCTGTACATTGCCATTGCCACCCGAAAGGATCCAGCGGCCATTCGGGGCCCAGGCTAAGACATTGACTTGCCCCCGATGATGGTTGTAGCTCTGCAGCAGCTTCCCGCTGGAGGCTGGCGAGAGACTGGAGGTTTGCCAGAGACTCACGGATTCGGGCTCGGGATAGCTCATGCTACTCACAGCCAGGGAGCGCCCGTCTGGTGACCAGGCGACTACTCGCGGGTGGAGCAATTGACGCCACAGAGTCTGGCCTGTAGCTGCTCGCCAGACCAGGACGACGTCTTCATCAAGCTACTGACCACAGCAATGGGCGAATCCACCTCTGACTATCTGGTCTACCAGATCAACCCCTATGTCGCTGTGGCCCTCGGCTGCCTGGGCCTGGCAGCCGCCGTTCTCCTGCAGTTACTGGTGCGGCGCTACATCGCCTGGATCTACTGGCTGGCCGTGCTCATGGTCGCTGTCTTCGGCACCATGGCCGCCGATGTCGCCCATGTCGTGCTGGGCATCTCCTATGAGGCCTCAACCGCCGGTTTTGCCGCCGCCCTGGCCGTCATTTTCGCCATCTGGTACCTCAGCGAGCGCACGCTCTCCATCCACAGCATCTACCGTGGCCGGCGCGAACTCTTCTACTGGGCCACGGTGATGGCCACCTTCGCCCTGGGCACCGCTGCCGGCGATATGACCGCCGCCACCCTGGGTCTGGGCTACTTCCCCTCCATCATCCTCTTTGCCGTGCTCTTCGCCCTGCCGGGTCTGGCTTACTGGTTGCTTGGCCTCAACGAGATTGCGGCCTTCTGGTTCGCCTACATCGTGACGCGGCCGCTGGGCGCCTCGATCGCTGACTGGCTGGGTAAGCCCTATCTGGGAGGCCTGGGCCTCGGCGACGACAAAGTATCGTTCGCCCTGCTGATTCTCATCGTTGGCTTCGTCGCCTACCTGGCCGTGACACGCCGTGACGTGCAGGCCCGTTGAGCTGCGGTCGGACAGGGCCGCCCGTCGGCGCACTGTTCCTGGACCCGTTTTTCTGGTACACTGAGGGAGAGGCATGGCAGGTCGGGCTGCCGCCTGTCATGCTCAACCATTGCGAGAAAGAAAGCAGGCCCGTACTCTATGCCAGCATACCCGGTGGCCCTCGTGAGCGGTGGCTCGCGGGGGATCGGAGCCGAGACCGCCCTGGCCCTCGCCGACCAGGGCTACGATGTCGCCCTGATCTATCGCAACAAGGCCGCGCGCGCCCAGGAGGTGGCTACGGCCATCGGCGCGCGTGGACGCGCGGCTCTCGCGCTCCCCTGCGACATTACCCAGGCCGAGCAGGTGGCCGCCTTCTTCCAGCATCTGGATAGGTGGAGGCCAGCGCTCGACGTGCTGGTGCTCAATGCCTCTGGCGGCCTGGAGCGCGACCTCCTCGCCAGTGATCCCGACTATCCACTGCGCATCAATCGCGACGCTCAGTTGCTGCTGCTCGAGGAGGCGCTGCCACGTCTGCGCGCTGGCGGGACGATCGTCTTTGTGACCAGCCACTGGGCGCATCTCTATGGCCGGATCGTCCAGCTCCCGGCCTACGCCCCCATTGCTGCCAGCAAGCACGCTGGTGAGCAGGCTCTGCGTGCGCGCGAACCGGCGCTCAACGCGCGCGGCCTGCGCCTGCTGGTGGTGACGGGCGATCTCATCGAGGGAACGGTGACCCCCAGGCTGCTGGAGCGCAGCGCGCCCGGCCTGATCGCGGAGCGTCGCGCCACGCAGGGTGCGCTGCCGACCGCTCGCGATATGGGGCGCGCCATCGTCGCGGCCATCGGCGATGCGGCCCTCTCCAGCGGGGCGACCGTCGTCGTCGGGGCGCCGCTGGAGACCTTGCTCCCGTGAGGGAGAGCGTGCCTCCTCTGTGTTCCGGAGGGACGCCACTGCGACGGCCGTCAGCGCTGCCATCAGCACTGCCTGCCATCAGCGCCGCCGTCGCCCATCCCGCCATGCAGCCAGCCAGCAGGTCACGAGGTCTGCTCCGGCTGGCGTCCCCAGGCGGTCAGGAGGGTCCAGACGCCACAGAAGCCCTCCTGCTGCATCTCGGTGACCGACTGCTGGTACAATCGCTCCAGCTCCTCGCGCGAGCCTGCTCCCATCTTCAGGAGGAAGGGCCGCACCAGCTCGAGAGCGAGCATGCAGTCCTTGAAGACGCTGTAGTGCGCTGGTGTGCCCAGCGACCACTCGATCACGCTGGCGCGCGTGCGCACGTCGACGAAACCGGCCTGTCGTACCAGCCATGGCAGCACTGGCAGGATGCCCACGTGGCGCCCATCGACCGAGAAGCTCTGTCCGGCCTCCTTGAGCGCGCGCGACAGCAGATTCATCTGCGTCTCAAAGGCGGGGCTGTTCGTCAGCGGCCATTCCGTTTCCGTGAGACGTACCACGCCGCCCGGTTTGAGGAGGCGCCGACACTGGGCCAGCAGGCGTGGCCAGGCTGCTGGCAGCATGAAGCCGAAGAGCAGGCGGCCATTGATCAGATCGAAGGAGGCGTCGGGGAAGTCCAGTGGCTCCATGATGTTCATGACGTGAAACTGGATGTTTTCCAGGCCGCGGGACCAGGCCTGGGCTCGCGCATATTCGATGACGTTGGCGCTCAGATCGACGCCGATGACCTCGACCTTCGGATAGGTGAAGGCGACCTCCAGCGTCCAGCCGCCGGGACCACAGGCCAGGTCCAGCACGCGTCCGCCATCGGGGAGACTCTGCCCTTCGGGAAAGAGACCGCCCATGCCTTCGGTGATCACGCGGTCCTGCTGCATCAGACGCGCCAGCTCGCCGGCGTTCTCCGCGTCCATGATGTAGGTGTTGTTGAGAGCCGGCGAATGTCGAGACGTGTTTTCGTCGTGGGGTTGCACGTAAGTGATTCTCCTGATCTTCTTCTATGCTAGTACCCGTCAGTGCTCGCTGGCTGTGCAACCTCACAGCCAGGCGGCCGGTAGAGGCTTGTTTTCCCTCTTCTGCTCTGCCGTGCCGGCACTACCAGGATAACATCGCCAGCTGCTGCTGGCAAGGGAAACCGTTCGACGCAACAAAACACGGCTGTGCACCTGAGCGCCTTCTGGCGGGAGGTTTCGGCTCCAGGGAGGCGCGGCCCTTGCACTCGGACTCCGGCTGGCGGTATGAAGAGAGGGAGAGAGATGCTGATCCTCATTGGTGAACGAAGGAGGCTGACCCCATGGAAGAACTCCAGGCGACCCTGCGCTATGAAGTTCGCCGTCTCTGCGAGCGCTTTGGTGATGCCTACTGGCGCGCGCTCGATCAGGAGCGGGCCTATCCTGAGGAATTTGTCCGCGCGATGACTGAGGCAGGCTATCTGGCGGCCCTGATCCCTGAGGCCTATGGCGGTGCGGGCCTGGGTCTCACCGAAGCCTCGATCATCCTGGAGGAAATCAACCGCTCCGGCGGCAATGCGGCCGCCTGCCACGCACAGATGTACATCATGGGGACGCTGCTGCGGCATGGAACGGAGGCCCAGAAGCAGGCCTACCTGCCGGCCATTGCCAGGGGGGAGCTGCGCCTGCAGGCCTTCGGCGTAACCGAGCCAGACGCCGGCTCCGATACGACGCGCATCCGCACCCGGGCCGTGCGTGTCGGGGATCGCTACGTCATCGATGGTCAGAAGATCTGGACCTCGCGCGTGGCCCATTCCGATCTCATGCTTCTGCTGGCGCGCACCATGCCCCTCGAGCAGGTCACGCGGCGCACGGAGGGCCTCTCGATCTTCCTCATCGATCTGCGCGCGAGCGTTGGCAGAGGGATCACCATCAAGCCTATCCGTACGATGATCAACCACCACACGGCCGAGGTCTTTTTTGAACAGGTGGAGGTGCCGGCCGAGCAGTTGATCGGTGAGGAGGGCCAGGGCTTCCGCTACTTGCTGGATAGCCTCAACGCCGAGCGCATTCTGATCGCTGCCGAGTCCATTGGCGATGGCTACTGGTTTGTCGAGCGTACGACGCGCTATGCGAAGCAGCGGCAGGTCTTCGGGCGTCCCATCGGCCAGAATCAGGGCATTCAGTTTCCCCTGGCGCAGGCCTATGTCCATCTGCGTGCCGCCGACCTCATGCGCTTCCAGGCGGCGGCGCTCTTCGACCGCGCGGCCCCCTGCGGCCCTGAGGCTAATATGGCCAAGCTCCTGGCTGCCAGCGCCGCGTGGGAGGCGGCCAACGTCGCCCTGCAGACGCATGGCGGCTTCGGCTTCGCCAGCGAGTATGACATCGAGCGCAAGTTTCGCGAGACGCGCCTCTATCAGGTGGCCCCTATCTCGACGAATCTCATCCTCTCCTATGTGGCTGAACACGTGCTCGGCCTGCCGCGCTCCTATTGATTGGGCAGGTGGGATCGGGGCCGCCGCTCGAATGTCGGGAGGGAGGATGTACAGGACGTCAGTCGGCGCTTCGGCGGGCGGCTCCTTGCCCCGCCTGACCCGACGGTCTGACGGAGGGACAGGACCAGATGATCAGGAGGGAACTGGTCAAAGGGGCGGAGCGCTGGCCACGAGCCGTGGGCTAGAATCTCCTCCACGCACGCGAAGTGGAGGATCATGACCTGCGATGCCGACCCGTGAACGGCTGAAGGTGCCTCGCATCCTCTGGGTGCTCTTCGGAGGCCTCTTTATCAACCGCTTTGGCGATTTCGTGAGTGTCTTTCTGGTGCTCTATCTGATCTCCAGAGGCTCTACCCCGGGGCAGGCCGGGGCTGCCGCCAGCCTCTATGGGCTTGGCAGCCTCGCCGCCTCGCTTGTGGGGGGCTACTGCGCCGATCACCTGGGCCGGCGTTCCACCATGCTCCTCTCGGCCTTCTCGTCGGCCGTTATCGTCCTGCTGCTTGCTCAGGTGATGCTGCTGTCCCTGATCATCCCGCTTGTTGCTCTGGCGGGCCTGGCGGCTGGACTCTACAGGCCAGCCTCCGCCGCCCTGATCGCCGATCTCATTCCACCCGGCGAGCGTGTGCGCGTCTATGCCCTCTCCCGCTTCTCCATCAATCTGGGAAGCTCGCTCGGCCCCGCTCTGGCGGGCTTGCTCGCTGGCCGTTCATTTCTGCTGATCTTTCTCGGCGATGCCCTGACCTCGATCATCTTCGGCCTGCTGATCCTGATGGTGCTGCCAGCCGATCTGCCCGCCCATCTGAAGCGTCGCTTCTCGGAGGAGTCCTTCTTCAAGAGCCTCTCGCGCGATTCCCTGCTGCTGCTCTTCCTGCCGGCCTTCCTGATGGCTGGCGTGGTCTATTTTCAGAACCAGTCCTCGCTCGCGCTGCAGGTGCATGCCGCTGGCCTCTCTCCGATCCTCTATGGGATGCTGCTCTCGCTCAATGGATTCATCGTTGTGCTGCTCGAATTGCCGATCAGCACAGTGACGCAGCGCCTGCCAGCGGCTCCGGTGATCGCGGTGGGCATTCTGCTGATTGGCCTGGGCTTTGGCCTGCTGGCGCTGGCCTCGACGCTGCCGCTGCTGATTGTGAGCGTGGTGCTCTGGACGCTGGGGGAGATTGTGCTGTCCCCTGTAGCGGCAGCCTACATGGCTGACCTGGCGCCACCCCACCTGCGCGGTCGCTATCAGGGCATCTGGGGACTGACCTGGGGCAGTGGCCTCATCCTGGGGCCGTTGCTGGGCGCCCTCGTCTTCTCCTGGAGTCCGCGTGCTCTGTGGCTGGCCTGCGCCGCGTTGGGCCTGCTCGCTGCGGCGCTCGTTCTGGTGGCCGCGTGGCGCGGTTCCGCGCGGGGAGTTGACAGCGCGGAGAGAATCTAGGGGAGAGCGCCCTGGGGAGGGCGAGTGAGACCTACGACATTGCACCTGTCCGATGGCTTGCCGGAGGAAGGACCGTGGTGGCCCGCGTGAGGCTGAGCGCTCTGATCCTGTTTGTTCTGTTGAGGTGAACGCGAGTGGCGCTGCTTGTTATGGAAATCTATCGCTCCATCCAGGGCGAGGGTACCCTGATGGGCGTCCCCACTACTTTTGTCCGCTTTTTCGCCTGTAACCTGCGCTGTTCCTGGTGCGATACTACCTACTCGTGGAGCGTGCGCGAGGGCGGCACCTGGGAACGTCTCGCGCCGCAGGTCGTCGCAGAGCGTGTCGCTGCGCTGGGCGCGCGGCATGTGGTGCTCACTGGCGGCGAGCCGACGCTCCAGAAGGAGCTGGCGCAGCTCGCCTGCCTCCTCAAGGAGCAGGGCCACCATCTGACCGTGGAGACCAACGCCACCATCTTTCCACAGGCGCTGGTCCCGCAGATCGATCTGTGGAGCCTCTCGCCCAAGCTGGTGAGCGCTGGTACGCGCAATTACCTGCGCGAGGAGGTCATCGCCCGCTTTCTTGCGGCCCTGGAGCCGTCGCAGCAGCAGTGGAAGTTTGTCATTCAGGACGCCGCCGATGAGGAGAGCCTGCGAGCCCTGCTGGAGCGCCATCCGGCCTTTAGTGAGCGCCGACTGCCCCTCATTCTGCAGCCGGAGGGGACGCAGGCCGTGCAGGATTACCCGGCCGCCCTGGACTGGCTGGCCGGGCGCCTGCGTGATCCCTTCTGGGCGCGCTATAACGTGCGCGTGTTGCCCCAGCTGCACGTCATCATCTGGGGCCGGCGCCGCCTGGTATGAGGGGGCAGCCGGGCCGCCGGAGAAGATGGGGCGCTGCCCACGATCCCTGCGTACAGGAACGTCCTCTCTGTCACTGCCCGCTGGCAGGTTCAAGGGGGTCATGGGCAGGCCCGATGCGTCGCGCCGCACCCCTGCGCTCAGCTCATCCGATCAGCTCTGCAGGGTGGGCGTCGGGGCCACGACGGCGATCTTCACACTGGTGCACAGCGCCGCCGGCCCGGCGGACGGCAGACCCACCAGGCAGATCTCTGGCTGATAGAGGCCAGCCAGCTGATAGATATGCGGTGCTTTGATGACGATGGGGGGCACGTGACAGACCTCCATACAGATGGGGTAGCGCGAACTGCTTCCGTCTCCCCAGGCGATGTTGACGTAGGAGAGCAGGCTGGTGGGATAGCAGGTGACGCTGATGATGACCACTGCGGTCTGCCCCACGGCGACCTGCTGCGACGGCGGCGCCGCTGAGAGGCAGGTGACGGGGGGCAGCGTCACCGCTGGCGAGGACCCGCCAGCGCTCGGAGCGGCGTGGACGGCCGTCCCCAGGCTGAGGGCCAGCGCCAGCGTCAGGAAGAGGGAACAGGCGATCAGGACGGGTGAGAATAGGTGCGAAATCCTTTTCATGAGAACTCCTTCCTGTGTGTCTCGTGTAGATGTTGGTGACAGATACGGAACAGGACAGTGAGGCACCAGGGGTGCGCCACCGTACAGGAGTCGGAAAGTCGGACGGTGCTCTGTGGACGTCCCTGTCTCCTAATCATTGTACCTCAAGCCTGTTGAATGTCAACTCCCCGAAGTGCCCTTTTGTGTTGATGATGCACTGCAGCCGGGGCGACGCGCATCGCTGCTCTCTGACTGACTGCTATCTGCCCTCTCTTCGTCTAGCGCGGCCATTGACAGCCCGGAGAGATCTACGCTATATCCTCAGTGGTACCTCGCATTCTGATTCAGCAGAATGAATGGCATGGGGAGCAGTTGTGTCTGTGTCATGCCGTGGAGGTAGCGCGCGCAGCGGCTGGAGGTGCCGTGCCGCGGGGGCGCTGCGCTGGCCGCCCTCTCTTGCGCGCTGTGTCACTCGCTTGCAGGAACTGTCACTCACTTGAATGAAGCAAGGAAGGATGTGCGGAATGACTTCTCGCAGACCGGCATGGAGCGCCGGGCTCCTCACCTGTGTGGTGGTGACGCTGGTGGCCCTGGTGATCAGCAGTGTCTTCATCGGCCGCCCTGCCTACGCCGCCTCCTCGATCACTGTGGACGGTGCAACGCACTATCAAACCATCGACGGCTTCGGCTTCTCCGATGCCTTCGGTCCCGCCCTGGAGCTGGAGCAGCTCTCATCGAGCAGCGAGCAGAAGCAGATTCTGGATCTGCTCTTCAGCCGGACCAGTGGCGCGGGGTTCACTATCTTGCGCAATCTCTTGCCCTCCGATCCGTCGCATACCATCGAGCCGAACAGCCCTGGCAGCCCGACGGCCACACCAACCTACACCTGGGATCACGATAGCTGGGGGCAGGTCTGGCTGGCGAAGCAGGCCCAGAGCTATGGCGTCACGCAGTTTTACGGCGATGCCTGGAGCGCTCCAGGCTTTATGAAGACCAATGGTAGCGAATCCAATGGGGGCGCGCTCTGTGGCTCGCCGGGTGCGGCGACCTGCAGCACGGGCGACTGGCGGCAGGCCTACGCCAATTATCTGCTGCAGTACTACAAGGACTATCTTGGTGATGGCATCAAGCTGACCCAGATCGGCGCCTTCAATGAGCCGAATCTCTCTACCTCCTACTCCAGTATGGTCATGAATCCCACGCAGACCGCCGACTTCGTGGCTGTGCTTGGACCCACGTTGCAGGCCGCCGGCGTCAATCCCCAGATCGTCTGCTGCGATGGCGAAGGGTGGGACACCGCCCAGAGCTATGCCAATGGCCTCATCAGCAACGCCGCTGCCAGTAGCTATCTGGGTATCTTCTCCAGCCACGGCTACACAGCGCCGCCGACGACTGCCATCACTGGACTGGGCAGCCGCCATGTCTGGCAGACTGAGTGGTCCAAGTTCGATACCGCCGACTACACCTGGGATGACGGTGGCGATGGCTCCGGCTTCTACTGGGCCCAGCAGATCTACACCGGCCTCACGGCAGCCAACCTGAGCGCCTTCTTTTACTGGTGGGGCGTGAGCTTTAACGGCACTGATAATGGCTACCTGATCAATGATAGCAATGGCACGGTTACCGCGGCCAAACGACTGTGGAGCTTTGCCAACTACAGCCGCTTTATCCATCCGGGCGCTGTGCGCATTGGCGCGACCTCCGGTGATAGCGCGCTCGAGGTGAGCGCCTACCGCAATACCGACGGAACGCTGGCGGTAGTCGTCCTCAATACCTCCTATAACGCTGTTCCCCTGACGGTCTCCTTGCAGAATGTGACCCTGCCTGCCGGCGCCGTGGCCACGCCCTACGCTACGGATGCTACCAATAGCACAACGCCACAGGCGGCTCTGCCGATCCAGAACGGAACCTTCAGCTCCACCATTGGCGCTCGCCAGTTGGTGACCTACAGCATCGCCGCTGGAACCGCGGCGACGCCGACGCCGACACCGCGGCCGACGGCCACGGCGACTCCTCCCGCGACTCCCACGGCGACGGCCAGCCCGACGCCCACCCCGATGCCGACGCGCACGCCGGTGCCGACGCCGACTCCTGTCTCCGGTGCGGCCTGCTCTGTCCATTACACGGTCACCTCCCAGTGGCCCGGTGGCTTTAGTGCTCTGCTGAGCATCACCAATACGGGAAGTACGGCCATCAATGGCTGGGCACTACGATTCATCTTCCCCAATGGCCAGACGATTACGCAGCTCTGGAATGGTGCGTTTACGCAGAGCGGTGGTGCGGTCACCATCACGAATCTCTCGTATAACGCCTCCATACCGGCTGGTACTACGCTGAACTCAGCCCCCGGCTTTAACGGCACCTGGAATGGTAGTAACAACCCTCCCACGGCCTTTACGCTGAATGGTGTGGCCTGCAGCCTCTCGTGAGGCCCTCACAGCCAGCTTTGCGGTGGCAGCAGACGCACGTGCTCGCCTGCCGCCGCAAAGCTGGCAGGCGGCCTGCTTGAGAGATAGCAAGAGAGGTGCGCTGGTTTGTTGATTCGATAAAGGAGAGCGCTGTGCTGAGGACCACTGGTCCCGCCCGGCAGGTCGAGGAGTGGTGGACGGTGATGCGCCTTTCCTGAGGGATGGTACTCAGGGTGGTCAGGAGGTGAGCGAGCAAGAGAGGATGTTGCGAAGCTGAGAGGAGTCGGAGGTGTCGTCAGGACGCCAGCGATCGATCTGCGCTGGTATGGCCCTGGTCTTCAGTGGCTCACTCGCTCGCCATGAGATCTTCCGGGTCCTGGCGGCAGTTCCCGCAAGGGCAATTCCGACTCCTTCCAGCTCCACAGCGTCCTCGTCTCGCTCACCTCCTGGCTAACCTGAGTGTCATCCATCAGGAGAGGCGCTTCACCGTCGCACCTCTCCTTGACCTGTCCGGTGGGACCAGTGGTCCTCAGCGCCTCTGTACAGCGCTCTCCCTTATCGAATCAACAAACCAGCGCATCTTTCTTTCCATCTCTGCGGCAGCTCCGGCCTGCTCCAGGGTAGAGCCTCTGAAATCAGATAGAGCACCAGAACGAGGCTCACGAAATCGCCGAATCGGTTGACAAAGAGGCCGCTGAAGAGCACCCAGAGGATGCGAGGCTCCTTCAGCTGTTGATAGATCGGCATTCTGGGACATGATCTCCAACTCGCGTGCATGGAGGAGATCGAGCCCACGGCTTGTGGTCAGCGCTCCGCCCCTCCGCCCCTTTGACCTGTTCCCTCCTGATCATCTGGTCCTGTTCCTCCGTCAGACCGTCGGGTATCAGGTCAGGCAGGACGAGGAGCCGCCCGCTGGAGCGCCGACTGGCCTCTTATGCGTCCTCTATCCCGACGTTCGAGCGGG
>JBHOQN010000090.1:0-4668 GCA_042408965.1 Ktedonobacteraceae bacterium | reverse complement strand
TCATGGCCCGCGCTTTGCGGCTGCGCTCCAGAGCAATGGCGTTCTGATCAAAACGGAAGTAGTAGCTATCCGACTGGGCGTTGAACTGACTGAAGGCGAAGCGCAAACGACCGGGCAGAAAGGTCGCCGGCGTCACGTAGCGACCCTGGCGATTCAGCGGCAGCAGATCCTGCTTATAGCGTGGCGGACCATCCCAGTTGTAGGGAGACACACACCAGCCCAGGGCATATGTCAGGGCATAGTTGCCGATCACCGGTTCGGTCTCGTAGAGCAGGCCCACCTCCCGACTGGCAAAAAAGGTATGCTCCAGCAGGGTCAGGTCAACCTGATAGATGGCAAGCGTCATAGCAATCCTCCTGGCAGGAAGAGGGGAGCAGCGATGTGACCACCCTGATTCTCGAGGCCTGCGCGTCTCTGGTTGGACCGCTGGCGGTCCTCTCTGCCCCTCTTCGCCCACGCACTTTACGGGAGATCCTTGTAGCTCGCCGTGACCTCCTCTAGCAGGCCCTTCAACCGCTCCGGCTCGCGATAGAGCATCAGGGTCTCTTCCAGCAGGCGGCCCAGGGCTTCGCCGCGCACGACCAGCGGCGGACGCCCGACCAGGTCGCGCAGCAGCGTGTCGGTGGCCTGCTGGACGGCGCGCTCGACGAGGGCGTCGTTGAGCGGAACATCCAATTCGGTGCGCCCCTGTGCCTCCAGCAGCAGATCGTAGACCTCCTGGGTCAGTTCGAGATTCGAAAAGATCTCGGCATCGCTGAAGATCATGGACGCAATCATATTGCGCACGCGCCCCTGGCGGCTGCTGATGGCTCCGTAGCGGCTGCTACGCAGGATGTTGCCGAGCGCGTATTGCAGCTCGCCGGGAGTAACATCCTTGAGCGTCTCGATATCGAGGAAATGCGTCTCGGGCAAGACATACTCATCCTCGTTGATGGAGGTCGAGGGCTTTCCGTCGAAGGGATTGCGCATCGTCCCGTTATCGAAGGTGGCGTTGAAGGTGCGCGTGCCGGTAACCAGGCTGGCCGGAGCCAGCGAGTAGGCGTCATCGGTCATGACGCGGCTCTTCTGCGCGCCACCGCCGCCGGCGGCATAACCATAGACCATACAGTCAATGCACTTGCCACAAGGGGCATTGGTGTTGAGCGCGCAGGGGCGCTGCTCGCGTCCGACCGTCACCGTTCCTAGCAGACCATGCTCGCGCAGCAGCTCGCGCCCGACGCGGCGCTCGACAGCGGTCTGCTTCCGCTTACTGATCACTACGCGCTGGATCGGTTCGCGCGTGGCCTCCCGGCGACCGGCGGTCACCAGCTCTTTGACGAGGCCCTCGCCACTGCCTTCCGTACGGAAGATTGTCTCTGACTCGGTTTTGCGGATCAAGATGACGCTGACATAGCGGCCATGCGGAAAGTTATCGTAGCGCTCCAGCAAATAATCGTGGTAATGGTTGAGCACGGTGAATGTTGAGGTGACGCTCATGGACGAATACCATCCTTTCTTCGGTGATGGATAAGCTGGGCATGTTGCTTCTCTTGCAATCTCTTCTTCTGAGCAAGGTGCGACCTCGATGCGGGGTGGCCTTGCTCACGCAGCGCAGCCTGGGCTAATCCAAGGCTGGACCGGCCTCCGCTGGTTCCTCTGCTTCCTCTGTCTCAAGCTGCTGCAGCGCTTCCTCCGGTGATGCGGCCTGCTTTTTCTCCAGCAAGACGCGGGCCAGCTCCTGGCGGACGTAGACCAGGTAGGCGCTGCGCAGCGAGCGCTCACGCTGGAGCAGTTTCCCTATATGGTTGCCAAGGGCCTGCTGGAGGACTTTCTCAAAAAACAGGTCGACGTACTCATAGATCGCTGCCTCCGAGACCCAGCCGCGAATGCGCTGGAGGTGGTCGAAGATCAGGCCTTTGCTGCTATCTCGGGCAAACTCCAGCTCCTTCGGATAGCGTCCCAGTTCGGCCAGAATGATGTCTAGGGGCTTCAGTAGGGAATTGCGCTTGAATGAGCGGCCTCGAATGGCTTGTCTGGCCGCGTAGACGGCCACCTCTTTGAGCGCCTGGGCCAGTAGATCCCCTCTGGCCTGGTGAAGGCTTGCCTGGGAAGGTGTGGACGTCACAATGAACCTCCTCTTCTGATCTGAGCTGCGAACAAGTGACAGATGGACGCACTAGCTGATCGCCTCCGCTGCCCCGAGCAGCTGCTCCAGCAGCGGGGCAGCCTGGTAACTGAGCGTTAAAGGATTCTGGCGCTGCTTGCCGGCTTTCTCCTCGATCAGGCGATCCACCTCGTGGTAAAGCGCCAGTGGGTCCTGGGCTGCCGCGGTGACCAGGTCGTAGAGGACTTTCACGGTCGACAGGGCGTCAGGCTGCAGCTTATGGGCCAGCTGATGCAGGAGGGCCAGGTGCCAGCAGAGGGCCCGCACCTGGGGACGGGTCAGTACCTGCTCTGGCAATAACCAGGCAAGCGCCTGGGGTATCCCTTCCGCCATGAAGGCCACTGGCTCCGACCCGATCATTTCCTGCTCCAGATTGAGCAGTGGCGTTGGCAGGCGCGAGAGCAGGACGCGGCAGTCAAACCAGGCCGCCAGCACGAGAGCTTTCTCCAGCGCGACCAGGTATTGGCGACCGTAGCCCTGCTGGTTGATGATCAACGGCAGGACAGGCGTGGGGCCGAGTGCCTCCGCATAGCGCGGAAGGATCAGTCCCTGGCGCAGGTCCTTCTCCTTCCGACAGTGCAACTTGTGGAGGACCTGGCCAGCAGTCAGCCGTTGCCACTGCTCCTCGTCGCGCGTCTCCGGGTCGATCGCCACCGTGTCTTCCCCACGAATGCTCTCGACTGTCTGCCACCAGGCGCGCAGCAGCGGCTCAGGAAAGAAGCTGTATGGGAAGAGATGGAGATAGAAGGTTTGCAACTCGCTGCCCTGCTTGTCGCGATGTGATGGCCAGGCCAGCTTTTCTAGCAGGAACTGCGCGCGGCAGATGGGACAGATGTTGCGCTTCGGCTCGCGTGGACTGCCGCCCTCCAGTCGGTTCGAGAATTGTTGCACGCCAATGCTCGGCGGCACCTGCAGCGCCATCCACTCCTCGGCAGGCAAGGGGCTGCTGCAATAGCTGCACTGCCGATCGGTATAGCGCGGATCAGCATAGTGACGCAGGTTGGCCCGAAAGTCGATCGGCTGCTGCAGCTCTCCGCTGCTCAGATCCCAGAAGCTGAGATGGCGATCCAGATAGTCAAGGAGTGCCTCCTCTTGGGGATTGCTCGCTGAGAGCGCCTGCGTGTCGTCTCCCGCAACTGTCAGCGGTGACGGGCCAGTATCTGCAGCCGAGGCTGCGCTGCTGCCCGCTGCTGAACCCCGCTGGTTGTCGCTGTCGGCGGGCTGGAGTGGGGTAGACGCTCTGTTCCCCCGTTTGCCGCCACGGCCAGTGCGTTGGGGAGCGGCTCGCTGTGTCTGCTCTTCCAGACGGGCAAGATCGGCCAGGGCGGCGGCTTCCATCTCGGGAAGCGGGGTCGCGGGCAGATCACGAGCCATAACGTAGCCACGCCGATAGGAGTTGATCAGGGCGTAAAGCGGCTGTCGCTCCTCGGGCACCCCAAAGAGACGCGCCACTCGCTGCCAGGCATCCTCGTGCAGGCGCTTCAGTTCCTCACCCCGGTGGGCATCGAGGAAGTTCCGGTAGGCCATGAGAAACTCGCCCCGCTTGAGCGCCTCGGGATCAGTGGGCAGCAGCTGCTGCTCCGCCAGCAGCGCCTGGCACTGGGCCCGCAGGGCTGGATCAGCCGCCACTTGCGGCGAGTTGAGGAAGGTCTCCAGGTCCTGGCGCGCCGCTGTCTCCCGCTCCTGGCGCCACTCATCGCGGTACTGCTTGCGCCTGACCACGTTGGTGATGCAGACAAAGATCTGCTTGATGGGTGCGCCGCTCTGGAGGGCCGCCTCGTCGACGCTGATCCCGGAGGGCCGCGCCTTGATGAACTCTGTCAGCCCTTGCTGCTGCATCTCCGCCAGTCTTCTGACCACCCGCCGGGCCAGCTCGCGCTGCCGCTCGCGCGTCCATTCAAAACGCATACTCCGGTCGAGCAGATAGTCGATGCCTTCAGCATGGAAGAGCAGGGGAATGCAGTGTTGTTCCCCGTAGTGTCCCTTCAGCATTTCGGCGACCTGGTTATGGATCGTGTTCGAGAGCAGGCCGCGCAGTTCGGCCAGGCGGTGGCCGATGAAGCGGTACCGCTGCCGTGCCCCGCTGAGATGGAGTCCCTCATTCAGGCGCTCAAGCGCCTTCTGGTGAATATGTCGTTCATGACGGCTGGCCAGGTCCGAACTGTGAGACAGGTCCAACACGTCCGCGGTGCGCAGCAGCGCTCTGAGCGGCCCTTCGAGGCGCGATCGAGGAAGACGGCACTGCTGCAAGAAAGAGAGGGAAAACTGAGAGATCTGGATTGCTTGATCCTGCTGGCTGTCGACCAGAAATTTGATGTCGCGCAGGTACTCCCGCCACTCGGGAAAGAAATGATCTGCCTGGAGGGCTGCTAGCTCGCTGGTCAGGTGCTCCAGGGTGGCCGCGTTGGCATAGCGGACAGCCTTGCCGCTGCTATCCTGGCCATAGGCAGGCAGCTTGTTAATGTCATGGACGGTTATGGCCAGGAGCAGACAGCGCAGCTCGGTGGCCTCCAGTTGAAAGAGGG
>JBHOQN010000089.1:0-136018 GCA_042408965.1 Ktedonobacteraceae bacterium | reverse complement strand
CTAATTATAATGAATTAGTATTGTACTGTCAAGAGGCAAGGGTGCCCCGATGCCCAAGCCCCAAATAAGGAACGCCTGTTTCACCCCCCGTAGCTGAAGCAAGGGGCACTCACAGGCGGTTTATGTGTAGGTCTGTGATCTGCAAGTTCCGGACCCGCTGCCCCGTCGCTCGCTCTTGGCGGGCTATTCAGAAGAGCAGGTGTGTCTATGGATGAGGCTGTACGCAACGAGAAGGCCCCCGATGGGAGGCCCTGTATCTGGTTGCATTATCGGACGCAGTTTACAGTGCAGGAGCGTCTGCATGTCATGCAGGTAGAGGTGCCAGTGCCCGTGGGCGCCAGCCCTGAGACGCGCGCGCGCCTGATTCAGGAGGCGGTAGAGGGATTGGATCAACTGACGGCGCGCGTCGAGCAGCGGGTCGCGCAGTTGCTGGGCACGTCATCAGCCGAGAGCGACCCCGCTCCGACTGGCAGCAAGAGCGCCGCCGAGCGTTCCGCAACCGCTGAGGCCCTCCCCGCTGGCCATCTCGCTGGCTACCCCGCTGCTCGCTCCATTAGCCGCCCCGCTGCTCGCCCTGTATCCCCCTCTGCGAGCACGGTTGCGGGAGCAGAGCCGGCCGCGCCGCCGCGCCGCCGCGTGGGGCCGAGCATGCCCTCAACACCAGGCGTTTTTGGCAACATCAACAGCGATCTGACGCTCCCCCAATTTCTGCAGATCTTGCGCGATAATTTCAATCTGGATTCTAAACAGGCGATGAGACTGCTGGGAGTCAGGACGCTGAGTAATATCAATCTACGCGAGGCTCTCGATCAGTTGCGCTATCTCATCGGCCAGGAGGGCCGCCAGCCAGCGCAGAGTATCAACCCAGCGCTCCCCGCTGACCCGCGGCGGGAGTGGAGCGCGTATCGCCCACGCGAGCGAGAGGACATCCTGATCGAAGAAGAGGAGGAAGAGGGCGAGCCAACTCCAGGAGAGGGTCTATCCGCTGAGCTTGAAGGAGACGCCGGCCTGGAGGAAGAGCAGGTGGGGGACTGGGAAGAAGAAGGCGAGCGTCTCGAGGCCGCCGAGGCTGAAGAGGACGCGGAGGAGGAGCGTGAGGAGCCACCCGTCGCTCGACCAGCCAGACGGCGTGAGCTGAGCATTCAGGAGCGTGTGCACGCCAGAACGCTGCTCAACAAGCTGCGCGACGTGCGTGGCTCCTCCCCCGCCAGCCAGGCGCGCATCAACGTGCTCTGGAACGTCATCGCTACCCAGATTAGCGAAGACCAGCTTCAGGAGCTGATCCGCATGGTCTGGGGGGTTGCGACGCTCAAACAGCTCACCATTGATCAGGTGGAGGCATTGATCTCCTGGGCCAAGCAGGACGACTTTGAGAGCGAGGTAGAGGCCGTGCTCTCGCTCGGCTAGCGTAACAGGAAGGAGCAACGTATGCGCGTTGTGGCAGGTGAGGCCAGAGGGCGGCGCCTGAAAGCGCCCCGCACGTCAGGCACCCGTCCGATCATCGATCGCGTCAAGACGGCGCTGTTTGATATTCTGGCGCCAGAGATCGAGGGAACCCGCTTTCTCGATCTCTTTGCAGGCACCGGTGGTGTAGGCATCGAGGCCCTGAGCCGTGGAGCCGCCTTTGCAACCTTCATTGAAGTCGACACGCGCGTGCTGAAACTCGTGCGTGAAAATCTGCAGATTACAGGACTGAGCGAGCGTGCGGAGACCATCCGCGCCGACGCCTTTAAGTTCCTCGCCGCTCGCGCTCAGGCTCACCCCGGCAAGGCAACGGCGCAGGCGTATGATATCATTTATGTAGCTCCACCGCAGTATCGTCAACTTGCTGCGCGTGCGCTGGCAGACCTTGATGAGTCACCGCTGCTCCAGGAGACGGGCCTGGTGATAGTACAGATCCATCCCAGAGAGCGTGGTGATCTCATGGCAGTAGCCCTCAAGCGCCTGGTGCTCAGCGATGAGCGCCGCTATGGCAGCACGGTGCTACTCTTCTATCGAGTCAACAGGGAGCAGACTGAGCATGTCAATCAAGCTGGAGAAGCCTGACTATATTGTCGTGTACGTGAGCGATATGCAGCGCTCCATGGCCTTCTATCGCGACGTCCTGGGATTGCCGCTGCGTCTCAGCACGCCGGGCTGGAGCGAGTTCGAGACCGGTTCGGTGCGCCTAGCGCTGCACCGCGCCGCTGGCAGCGGGCAGGCGCCGCAGTATGCCGGTCGCCCACCGGCGGGCGTGGCCCATCTCGCCTTCGTGGTCGAAGATATTCAGGCTGCGTTTAAAGAGCTTCAGGCCCGGGGCGCCGTCTTCTCGCAGCCGCCGGAGAAGCAGGTCACTGGCAATCTGATCGCCGTGCTGCACGATCCCGACGGCCTGGGGATTACGCTGCAGCAGCGTCTGACCTCATGAGAGGAGGTGTTCACCGATGAGTGGGGGTTCAGCAGGTGGGCGTTTCGCCTTTATAGATGCCGGAGAGACCGCGCGACGCCTGGGAGTCGATCGGCGTACACTTGAGCAGTGGGTGCGCGATGGGCGTATCCGTGCTCACAAGGGAGCCGGACGTGACGTCTTTTTTAAGACCGCCGAGGTGGAGGCGCTCTACAAAGAGCTGCATCCCGATCTTGAGCAGGCGCAGGCGGTTGCCGCCGATGAGCAGGAGAGCGCCGCGGCCCTCAGCGGAGAGCAGCCCGCGCAGTTGACGCCGCGGAAGAGGCAGCAGGACCCGGCCATGCGTGTCTACCTGCGTCTGCAGGCAGACACCAAGTGGTATGACGTCTCCGAGGAGGATATTCGCCTCTGGTTCATGCAACTGGCCCCTGAGGGCTACGAGCGCAACCGCCGCAATGCCCGTCACGCCATCCAGAAGCTGGAGTATCTGGTGCATTTGATCGAGGAGGCCCAGCAGGAGACACCCTAGAGTCCAGCCAGAGGAAGAGGTGTGAGACCGAGAGCCAGGCGGCACAGCGTCACCGCTGCAGGCCGGACCCGGCTCCCGGCCCGCTGCCCACCGCTTCAGGCCAGCTCTCCGCTGCCCACCTCGCTTGCCGGCAGGCAGTCCAGAAGGTCCGCCACCTGATCAACGATCAGATCGGCGCCCCGCTCCAGGTAGAGGACGGCCTCTTCCGCGAAGACGCGCATCACCGCCAGAAAAGGCGGCTCATGCAGCTTCTGCGTACGGCGGTAGTTGAGCACCAGATCGAGGTCATCCGCCGTGTCGCCCACGTAGAGGCCGCCCCTGGCGTCGACAGCCTCGATCGCCAGGCGCAGCGCGCGGGGATCAGGTTTCAGACAGATATCCCCACTGATGACCACATCCCACCAGGCCGCTCCTGAGTGAGCCTCCATCCGTTCCAGCGCGCTGTCCACCTCGGGTCCCACGCGGCCAGTAATCAATCCCAGTTTATGCACGCCGGCCGCCCGCAGACGAGCCGGCAGGTCGGCGGGGAAGAGCAGCTCCTCGCGATGCACGAAGCCAGGCCAGTCCGGCAGATAGCGAGGCTCGCTGCCAAAGCGCCGGCGGTACTCGGAGGCGCCCCAGTAGTATTCGTGACAGAGGTCGCCGACCAGATCATAATCGGGCAGAGCGCTGGCTGGAAAAGCTGTTCTGACCCACTCCACTCCTCCGTGTCCTGCCAGCATAGCGTGGCGCGCCAGCTTCATCCATTCCACATTGCTGCGCTCCGCCAGGGGAGTACCCCGCCATTCACGCAGCTTTGCCGTATAGAGCGTCGCCAGCAGATAGCACATATGCCAGTCATCGTTAAAGCCACCAGCCTGTTTAAACAGCCTGACATCCTCCAGGGTCAGCAATGCTTTCCCCTCCGCCTGACCCCAGTCCAGTCCCAGCAGTGTCCCAACGACGTATTCAGCGACAGCGATATCAGTGGCGCGAAAGGACTCCGTAGTTTTGATGAGGACGCCATCGACATCGAAGAACAGGGTATCGCAGGGATCGGGGAAGCGCACAGCAGCTTGTTTCCAGTTCAAAGGAATCTCCATAGAGCTAGGAAGACCTTTCTTCAGAGCAGTTGTACAGATGTTGCGGCTGCTCGCCGCTCTTTTCACTCCACCCCGGCCACCAGGACCGGCAGAGCATCCCTCCCATCTCTCCATCCTCCCTCCCACTCAGCGAAACGCAGCGGAGGAGATCCTTTCTCCCCTCAACTGCGCCCGCCGCTACGCTAGGGTTCTATCTCAAGCGTGACCTCAGCGCTGGCCTCGTCCAGGATGTGAACCTGGTCCCAGCGCTCACCCGGGATGTCCTGCAGAGCCTTCTGCAGGAGGCGCGCATGGTATTCGATCACTGCCAGGCCAACCTGGCGCGCCCGGCGGGCATCACGCTCGAGGCAGATCTCCGGGGATACCTTGAAGACCAGCAGGCACTTCAGGTAGCCGTGACGAAACGCCAGGTCCCACAGGCGCCGCCGCGCCTCCGGCAGGAGAGCGGTACTGTCAGCAACCGTGAAGCGTCCGTTGAACATCCGTTTCTGAATGATATAGTGAAAGACATCAAAAGTGTCCCGGTTGACCTGCTGATTCGCCGGATCATCGCAGACCAGAGCGCGGCAATAGTCAGACGACACTACCATTGTAGGCACCGCCCTGAAATGCTGCTCCGCAAAGGTACTTTTTCCCGAGCCGGCAGGACCACAGAGCACCAGCAGTGTGCGACGGGGTAGGCGAAGGGAGACCGGCATGCTCGTTGCTCCTTTCCACAGGCATTGCTATGTATCCCTGGCTTTGATATAATGCCCGTGCATAAATTGCGCTAGTATTGCGTATGCCTTTCCGGCGGGACGCGGCATCGTGCTGTGGAGGACGCTGGCCTATTATCCACCGGCTCTATCTGCTTCGATCCGTCTTTATAGAAACCGATTGTAACCTGATGGTGTGCCCCGCTCAGGTGCCGCTGGTGAGCCCGGCCCGATTGTACTAGTGAGGAGGCAGATGTGTCCATAAAAGTACAGCCTACCACTGCTGAGATTCGTGAGCGCTTTCTGGGTTTCTTTGTCCAGAAAGGCCATTATATCATGCCCAGCTCGTCGCTGATTCCACGCGATGACCCGACCGTGCTGCTGACAACAGCCGGAATGCAGCAGATGATCCCGTTCTTCCTGGGGCGCGAAACTCCTCCTGCCACACGGCTCACCTCGGTGCAGAAGTGTTTTCGCACGACTGATATTGATATCGTGGGGAATGAGCGTACGCTCACCTTCTTTGAGATGCTGGGTAACTTCTCCGTGGGCGACTACTTTAAGCGCGAGGCCATTCAGTTCGCCTGGGAGTTTCTCACCAGCGTCGCGAAGTTGCCACCCGAGCGCCTGCATCCAACCGTCCATCCCGCAGATGAGGAGGCGCCACGCTACTGGCAGGAGGTGGCTGGCATTCCGGATGAGGCCATCGTGCGCCTGGAGGACAACTGGTGGGGGCCGCCAGGCGCCTCAGGACCCTGTGGACCCGATTCAGAGATCTACTACGACCGTGGCGTTGAACACGGCTGCGGCCGCGCGGACTGCAGGCCGGGCTGCGACTGTGAGCGTTTCCTGGAGATCTGGAACCTGGTCTTTATGCAGTTCTATCAGGATCTCAACGGTGTGCGCACTCCCCTGCCACGTAAGAATATCGATACCGGTATGGGCCTCGAACGCCTGGCGATGGTCCTGCAGAACAAACCATCAGTGTTTGAAACCGACATCTTCCGTGCGATTATCGATCGCTTCGCCGCGCTGGCCGGCACCGCCTACGGCCGTGATCAGCGCGCCGACACCTCACTGCGGGTGATCGCCGATCACGGGCGCGCCCTGGTCTTCCTGGCCGCCGATGGTGTGCTGCCCAGCAACGAGGGACGCGGCTATATCTTTCGCCGCATCCTGCGCCGCGCCGTGCGCCATGGCCGCTTGCTTGGCCTTGAACGACCCTTCCTGGCCGAGGCCGCCGATACCGTGATCGAGCTGATGGGCGACCACTATCGTGAGCTGCGCCAGCACCGCGATCGCATTGTGGACCTGCTCAGCTTTGAAGAGAAGAAGTTCAATCAGACGCTGAGCACCGGCCTGCAGCTCCTCACAGACCTGCTGGCGCACTTGAAAGAGCAGGGGCAGACAGTTGTGCCCGGCGTGGAGGCCTTCAAGCTCTATGATACGCACGGCTTTCCCCTGGAACTGACCCGGGAGATTGCGGCCGAGCAGGGCTTCAGCGTCGATGTCGACGGCTTTAGCGAGGCCATGCGTCTCCAGCAAGAGCGCAGCCGCGCGGCCAGTCCCTTCGTCCAGGCCCGCGACGATCAGCGTCTCACCGAGATCGCGGCCCGCCTCGGTCCAACCACCTTCCTCGGCTATGAGGGAACCAGCGGCAGCGGGAAAATCCTGGCCTTACTGGTCGATGGAGCAGAGGTCGAGAGCGTCAGCGCGCCGCAGCAAGCCCTGCTGATTCTCGATCGCACGCCCTTCTACGCCGAGAGCGGCGGCCAGATCGGCGATCGTGGGCGCATCACCAGCGCCGTCGGCAGCTTTCAGGTCCAGGACACACAGCGGCCCGTCAAGGGGCTGATCGTGCACTACGGCCAGCTGGTCGAGGGCTATCTGCGCGTCGGCGATAGAGTGCAGGCCGAGGTTGATGCCACGCGCCGCGAGGACACCATGCGCAACCACAGCGCCACCCATCTGCTGCACAAGGCCCTGCGCGATCTGCTGGGGCCTCAGGTAGAGCAGCGGGGCTCCCTCGTGGAGCCGGAGCGCCTGCGCTTCGACTTCGCCTCACCGCGTGCCTTGACCGCCGAGGACCTCGCCCAGCTTGATGCGCTGGTCAATCGCTGGATTCGCGCCGACTACCCGGTGGTGACCGAGATCATGTCCCTGGAGGAGGCCCTCAAGACAGGAGCCATGGCCCTCTTCGGCGAGAAGTACGACGAGCGCGTGCGTGTCGTCTCCATGGGCAGCAGCAAGGAGCTGTGCGGCGGCACGCACTGCCGCGCAACCGGCCAGATCGGCATCTATGTCACCACCCAGGAGACAAGCATCGCCGCTGGCATCCGCCGTATCGAGGCCCTCACCGGCCGCGGAGCCGAAGACTACCTGCGCGGCCGCAATCTGCTGGTCGAGACCCTGGCCGCCCGCCTGCAAACGCAGTCTGATTACCTGGTCGAGCGGGTGGAGCAGTTAAAGGAAGAGCTGGCCACGGCGCGTCGGCAGATCGCTCAGTACCAGCGTGAGGAGGCGCGTCGCCAGGCCGATCTCCTCGTGGCGCGCGCTCAGGAGGTGGCCGGGATTCCCCTCGTCGTCGCCAGCGTGCCCGCCGCCGACGATCGCATGCTGCGCGAGATTGCCGAGCTGGCGCGTGACAAACTGACGCGCCCGGGCGTTGTAGTCGTAGCGGCCGCCTACGCGGATCGCGTAGGCCTGCAGGTCCATGTCGCCTCGGAGCTGGTCGCCAGAGGGCTGCACGCCGGCAAGATCGCAGCCACCGTTGGCCAGCGCCTCGCGGGGAAAGGCGGCGGCCGGCCCGAATATGCGCAGGGAGGCGGTAAAGATAAGGCTGCACTCGGCACGGCGCTCGCGCTCGTGCCCTCGCTGGTGCAGCAGGCCCTGGGCACCTCGCGGCCAGTCTAGCCAGCCGGATGGAAGGGGGATGGGTGGCGTGCCGGGCGAGATCGCTGGTGCCCCTTGTTGTCCAGCAAGCATTGTGCTATAACGTACGTGTAGTGCTCGTGTTCACCTATTGAAGCCTGGACGAAAAGGCGGCATGTTCTCTGTGGCATGCATCAACAGGGGATGTTGTGAGTTCTGATGGTAAAGCTCTTTGACCGCTTGCGCTCTCTCTTCAGGGGACAGATCAGAGAAGATGAGTACGAGTATGTCCCCGAAGACGGGTACGGGGAGCAGTATGAAGAGGATGGCGAGCGCCAGTTCTATACTGCACTCGATATCGGTACCGAATACGCAAAGGCCATCATCTTTGAAGTGGTAGATGATCAGGGGGTCGTCCTGGGTGTTGGCCGACATCGCCAGAGCTACTCCCACATGTCCGACGGTATCGTGACCGATATCGCCGGGGTCATCCAGGGCTGCAACGAGGCCCTGATGCAGGCGGAGCGCGCAGCGGGCGATATCGTCGCCCCCGCGGCCGTGATCGGCATCGCCGGCGAGCTGGTGAAAGGCAGCTCGATCACCGTAACCAAGACCCGCCAGCAACCGACCAAACTGATTACACCCGAGGAGCTGGAGGCCCTGATTACAACGGCGCAGCAGCGACTCTTGAAGAACGCCCGAGATCGGATCGCAGCGGAGACGGGCTACCAGAACATTGAGGTCCGTCTCACCAACGCCGCCGTGATCTCGGTGCGTGTGGATGGCCAGGTCGTCACCAACCCGATCGGCTTCCGCGGGCGCCACCTCTCCCTCACGCTCTTCAGCGCCTTTGCCCCTCTGATGCAGCTGGGCGCCCTGGAAACCGTGGCGCAGGGCCTCGATCTGACGCTGATTGCGATTGTGGCCGAACCCTACGCCCTCGCCCGCTGCCTGAGCACCAACGCCAGCGCCGATAGCGGAGCCATCTTTATCGACGTTGGCGGTGGCACCACCGATATCGCCCTCGTCCGCCAGGGGGGCATTGAGGAGACGCGCATGTTCGCTCTCGGCGGACGCACCTTCACCCGCCGTCTGGCAAGTGGCAAGGGCCTTTCACTCAAAGAGGCGGAGAAACTCAAAGTGCTCTACAGTAGCGGCGCTATCAAGGGGCACGACCGCGATGAGATCAAGGCCATTCTTGCCCCGGAATGTCAGACCTGGATGGATAGCGTCGAGCTGTTGATCGAGGAACTCTCCAAAAATGAGTTGCTGCCGCCTGCGATCTATATGGTCGGCGGTGGTTCGGCCCTCCCTGATCTCCAGGAGAAGCTCAAGAGCTTTGCCTGGACGGAGCGCCTCCCTTTTGCCCGTCCCCCCCTGATTGAAACAGTGCAGCCGGACATGGTTACCAGCATTCTGGACCCCAATCAGCTTCTGCGCGATGCTCAGGATATCACACCGATGGCTCTGGCCTACCAGGCTATCGAGCTGCAGAACGAGAATACGGCCCTGGAACGAGCACTCTACAAGGTGATCCAGAACATGCGGATCTAGGGAAAACCGTCATAACAAGCAGAAGGCACACGTGCAGTCGCGTGTAGGCCCGCAGGGGAGTAAGGGTACATGTCTGACGAGCAGATTATCTATCTCGGTCCAGATGAAGAGTTGACCGATGTGCGTCAGCGCCTGGACAAGGTGCCGGCGGAGCGTCTTATTCTGGTGGTGCCCCCACAGACGAAGTTGCGCAGTCATGTGGGCTGGCGACTGCTTCATGCGCGTACGCGCGAACTGGGAAAAGATGTACTGGTGGTCAGTTCCGATCGGCAGATTCGTGTGGTTGTGAAGGCCGCCGGCTTCAAGGTCGCTGATTCGCTCAGCTCTCCTCCAAGCAGTAAGCCTCGCCCGACCAGCCGCCAGAGCCGCCCTCCGACCGGCTCGCGGCCCGCCACGCGCGGTCTCTCCGCCCGCCAGCGCGCTGAGCAGCAGCGCAGCCTCTCCGCGGCCGGACCGCGCCCAGAGAGGTCGTCGCCGCGGCCAGCGGTGGAGCAGACTCCGCCTCCCGCTGGCCGCAGTCTGGACCGCCAGGAGCCCTACATCGAGGATCTCAGCGGGCGTGCTCCCCTGACGCCGCGGCCACCCACCGCCGGCCAGGCCTACGAGTTTCACATCGAGCCAATCGAGTCCAGTCCCTCCCTTCCTCCCCTGCTGCCGCAGGAGCAGGGGGTGGAAGAGGAGCCTGAGGACACCCTGCTGGAGGATATTCGCACAGCGCAGCACATTCGCCAGGCTGCTCAGGAGGGGCCACTGCGCCCTGTCCCCGGCGCGCTGGATCGCCAGGCGTATAACACAGCTCCCCTACCACCGCGGCCAGAGCTGGCGCCAGCGGCGGAGAGCGCCGAGGAGGACCCCTTCAGCCGCATCGAAGATATTCTGCCGGGTCCTCTGCCAGAGCAGCACGGCGCCTTTGTGCCTGTCGATGAGATCGAGGAGGATATTCCTGAGATCTCCTCGGGGCGCGGCGGGGTACTGCTGGATGCTGAGGTCGAGGATCTGGGGGATCAGGGAGATATCGTACTACCCGCTACGCACCTCTCCGAGCCCTGGAGTTCCGCCGGCCATGCTGAGGCCTTTGAGGAAGAGCCCGATGCGCCGGGGCTGTCCCGGCCCCGGCCGGCGTACGGGTCGCGCTCGCGCTCCAGCTCATCGCTCGTCTCGCGCCAGGAGCCAGGAGATGAGGAGGAGCTACCCGAGATCGACGATCTGCCGACACGCGCACTGCCGCCGCGTCTGGCCTCCCCTGTGCCGCGCATCGTCAGTGGCTCGCTGGCCGGGCCTCCGCAGTCGCCGCCTGCCCGCCCGACACAGACCCCTGTTGCCCCGCCCCGGAGCGCATCTGCGCGTCCCCAGCCCCGGCCAGCCGCAGCTCGCGTCAGCAGCGCCCGCCCACCACGCCGCCCTGCTCCCAGACGCGGCGGCTTTGTCAGAGGCATGCTGCTCTTCGTGGCGCTGCTGGTCCTGTTGCTGGTCTTGCTCAGTGCTCTGGCCTACTATGTTCCCAGCGCCGATGTGAGCTTCACGCTGCCCGCGCGAGCTTTCAGCCAGACCCTCAGCTTTACGGCCAGCTCCACCACCCGGCTGGATCTCAACGCCCACACGCTGCCCGCTCAGGTGCTTGTCTTTACGCAGGACGCCAGCACCCAGGGTAAGGCCAGCGGCGTGACCAGGGTCGGCGTGGTGCGCGCCCATGGGATCGCCGAGTTCACCAACAAGAGTACGCGCTCCCTGGTGATCCCCACAGGCACGATCATCACCACCGCCAGCGGTGTGCAGTTCAGGACCACTGCTGAGCCGCTGATCACGCCAGGCGCCACCTACCCGGTGCAGATCGAGGCCGTCAATCCGGGCACCGGTGGCAATGTGCCCGCCAATACTATCACAGTCATTCCACCGGAGAGCCTGCAGCAGATCGGCGCCTCGAGCGGCAGTCTCACCGTGACCAATCCCAATCCCACCTCAGGCGGAGGTGTGGGCAACGCCGCCCAGGTGACCGCCGCCGATGTCAAGGCCCTCAAGGGCAGCCTGGATGCCCGCCTGCAGCAGGCCTTCCATAGCTGGCTGGCAGAGCATGTGCATGACGGCGATGTCTCAGGCAGGCCCGTCGAGCAGGAGCAGATCAGCGCCAGTCCCGCTGTTGGCCAGGTTGCGCCAGGCGGCACCTTTACCGCCACGCTCACCCTCCAGGCCGCCGTGCTCGTGGTGCGCTCCAGCGATATCCAGGCGGGTGCCCGCGCCGCCCTCAATGCCAGCATCGCCAGAGCGCAGCCCGGCTATGCCCTCGTGCCCCAGCGGCCGGTGAGCATCGCCGGCCTCAAGAGCACGCCTGCCAGGGATGGCAAAACCCTGGCGCTCTCCTTTAAGGCCGATGGCCAGGCCGCCCTGGACATCAGCGACCAGGATATTCAGGACGGCTTGCTCGGCAAACCCAGGGACGAGGCCCTCAGCGACCTCAATGGCTTGCTCGCCACTCGCCTTGGAAAGCAGGCGGTGAATATGCAGGCCTCGATCACCATCAGTCCCAGCTTCTTCCCCTGGATGCCGTTCATTCAGGATCACATCCACATTCACCGAAATGTTGTCTCCTCATCGTAGGTTGCTGCTCTGTAGATCGAGTCCAGAACAGAGCGTTCAGGCTGGCGGACCAGCCCTACCCGTTCGCCTGAACGCCCCCCTTTGCTGGTGGGCGATCGCCATTATGATCTATGTGCGTAGACAGAACAGAAATCGCTTCGTTAGAATGCTATAGATAATAGTAGGATGTCAGAGCGTAACCCAAACTGCTTATGGCCCGCATACTCGCCTTAGATGTAGGGGAAGCCAGGATCGGAGTCGCCGTAAGCGACGCCTCCCAGCTCCTGGCCTCACCCATGACGACCTTGCACGTCGCGCGCGATCAGGCCCACCTCTGGGCAGCGATACGCCAGCTCGTAGAGGAGCAAGAGGTGGCGACCCTCGTTGTTGGGCTGCCGATCAGCCTGGATGGCCAGATTCATGAGCAGGGACGGCGTGTGCAGGCCTTTGCAGAGCGTTTGAAACACCAGGTAAGCATTCCAGTCGTGCTCTGGGATGAGCGCCTCTCGACGGTGGAGGCGCAACGATTGCTTGCAGAGCGGAAACTCGAGGAGGAGGGCGGGCGTTCCAGGCGTGGTGGGCGTCAGGGTGGCAAGGGCAGGCGGCGCAGGAACCGCCAGGGGATCGATGCTCTTGCGGCGGCCGTCATTCTGCAAGAATACCTGAATCACCTGCACCAAGCGACAGAGGATGCGTAACTATGAGCAAGCGAGGTCCTCATCCACCCCGCTCGCGGGGGGCCATTATTGTCGTGTTTCTGGTTTTTGCGCTGGTCCTGGGCGGTGTCTACCTGGCCTGGAACACCACAACAGCGATTCTGCAACCTGCCAGCCCTCCGGGCCAGGGTCATAGTGTCACGATTGTCGTACAAGAGAACGAGAGTATTCAGCAACTGGCCGACGATCTGCAGGCCAAAGGCCTGATTCACAACACCCTCGCCTTTCGTTTCTGGGCGCGCATCAAGGGGCTGGATCAGCATTTGCAGGCCGGAGTCTATCGCAACCTGAACACCAGCATGAATATCAGTGACATCATTGATGCACTGATGACAGGACAGCCCGATGAAGTTGTCGTGCGCATTCCAGAGGGCTGGCGCCTGGAGCAGATTGCTGCCAAGATCGACGCCGCCGGTCTGCCGCGTTTTGATAAGCAGGCATTTCTCAATTACACGAAGCATCCGACAACCTTCCCGGATCGCACTAAATTTCCCGTGCTCAAGCAGATTCCCGCGGGTGGCACCATGGAGGGGCTGCTCTTCCCAGACACCTACTTTTTCGCTCTGGACGCCACAGCCACCGACGTCATCGATCGGCTGTTGAACGAGTTTCAGATGAAGGTCACGCAGTATCATCTCGACACCACGGCCGCGGCCCACCAGATGACGCTCTATCAGATGGTCACGCTGGCCTCCATCGTTGAGCGTGAGGTGGCCTTTGACAGCGATCGGCCCCTGGTTGCCAGCGTGTACTGGAATCGCGTCTATCGGCCCAACGCCGAGACCGCCGGTTTTCTCGACTCTGATCCCACCGTCGAGTATGCACGCGATTCGCAGCCCGGCACAAAATCCTACTGGGCTGCCCTGGTGACAGCCGGCTCTGTGACTGTTCCCAACAGTCCCTGGAATACCTACACACACAAAGGCTGGCCGCCCACGCCGATCTGCAGTCCCAGTCTGGCGAGCCTGGAGGCAGCGGCCGCGCCGGCGCACTCAGACTACTACTTTTTCCTGACACGTCCTGACAACGGGCGGGCGGTCTTTGCCAGGACCCAGGCCGAGTTCAATCAGGACGTCCAGAAATATCTCAAATGAAGGGTGAATGAGAGCAGCAGATGAATCTCAACATCGGACAGGTCATCTTTCTGGCGCTGTTGCAGGGTATCACCGAACTCTTCCCCATCAGCAGCCTGGGCCATACCGTCATTCTGCCGGGGCTGCTCGGCTGGGGCGATCTGGTCGACAACGAGCGTTTTCTGCCACTGATTACGGCATTGCATTTAGGAACCGCCATCGCGCTGGTGATCTATTTCTGGCGTGACTGGCTCCAGGTGTTGCTCACGCTATGGAAAAGCATTAAAGATGGACAGGTGCAGCGTGGGACTGAAGAGTGGGTGAGCTGGCTGATTATCATCGGGACCATCCCCACAGGCATTCTCGGCGTCTTTCTGGAGACACCGCTCAAGCGTCTCTTCGCCTCGCCTGTGATTGCCTCAACATTCCTGGTCGTGAATGGCTCGATCCTCTTCTTCGGCGAGGCGCTGCGCCGCTATCTCGCCGCCCGGACCGGCCAGCCACAGAGTGGCAAAGAGCAGGCGGTGCGACTGCGTCCACTGGCCTCGCTGTCGTGGAAGGAGGCCGTGCTGGTCGGTCTGGCACAGTCGCTGGCGCTGATCCCGGGCATTTCGCGCTCCGGCTCCAGCATGGTGGCGGGACTGGGGGTGCGTCTGAGTCATGAGGATGCCGCACGCTACTCCTTTCTACTGGGGACCCCTATCATCTTTGCGGCCTCGGTGCTCGAAATTCCCCAGCTCTTTGGTCTCTCCGGCTCGGTGTTGCTGCTTGTCCTGCTGGGCACGGTTCTCTCGGGGGTGGCGGCCTATCTCAGTACTAAATTCTTACTCAGGTACTTCGAGACTGGCAACCTCTATCCATTCGCCATCTATTGCTGGGCGGCGGGTTTGATCGCGCTCGGATTACTCTTCTTCGTATTGCATAACGCTGCCTGATTCGGTAGAATTGCTTACAGCCTGGGGAGAGATTCCTCCCCGGCCATATTTCCCCGCCTGTCGGGAAGAGGTCACGTGTTGCTCTAGCAGCCCGACGACCTCGTACACGCGGGGCAACTATTTTCTTCAAAAGGTAGGACACCGCGTATGAAGAACCAGACTCTGTTCTACGCAGCCATTGCAGCGGGCATCATTCTTCTGATCCTCGGAGGCGTTTTTGAGGCATTGCATCATCAGAAACTCGGTCTCGCTGGCCTGGTCGTCGGTGCTATCCTCCTGATCGTTGGGATCGTCGCGATGGTGATGGGCCGTCCCAAAGCTGCCTGAGCGCTCCGCTCGTCTTTCTGAGCACAAGAGCCGCGACTGGCAGACGCACATGCAGGTGCTCCTGTGCCGAGGTCCGAGGGGTCTCCCGCAGGGGCATCGTTCACAAGATGGTACAGAGAAAGAGAGGACACGCCAGTGAAGAGTTCATCCAACCCGGCCCTGTTTATCGGGGCAATCGTGGTCGCCATTCTCGCCGTGATTCTGGGGATCTACTATTTGATTCCGGGCATTCCCCATCTACTGACCACCTCCTCCACGCACATTAAGCATGCGGTGCTCTTCTTCGCGATTGCCGTGATCTGTGTCATCGGCGCGCTGGTCACCCGTCCCAGGACGGTCTGAGAGCACGCTCGTCCTCTGGCGGGCTGGCCGAAGAGAGAGACACCTCGACATAGGGGTCTCTCTCTGCCAGGTCCTCCTCAAGTCCGTGCTCCCAGGACGGCGCCGGCGATCTGCGGATAGCCGCGCAGGAATTCCGCCGCGCTCACCGCCTTTCGTCCCTCCATCTGCAGCGTCTTGATCACCAGCCAGCCAGCGCCGGTAGCGACGGTCAGCGTAGGCAGGCCCTCCATCTCCCGCACGGCCACACTTCCCGCTGGTAGGGCAGAGGCCCCCTCGTTCTCCAGGACACTGGCCTGGATGATCTTGAGGAGCTTGCCGCGCCAGAAGGTATAGGCACCGGGCCAGGGTGTGTAAGCGCGCACCATCCGCTCGAGCAAGAGTGCCGGCTGTTGCCAGTTGATCTCCCCGTCCTCTTTGCGCAGCAGGCGTGTATAGCTGGCCGCTGTCTCGTCCTGGGGCTGAGGCGTGATAGTGCCGGCGATCCAGAGGGGGAGTGTCTCCAGAAGAGCCGCCGCGCCCTCCTCAGCCAGGCGGACACTCAGGGTCGCCGTGGTGTCGTCGGGAGCGATAGCAATGCGCCGTTGATGCAGCACCGGTCCCGTATCGATCCCCGCATCGAGGAGCATGATGCTGACCCCCGTTTCGCGCTCGCCTTGCAGGATGGCCTCACTGATCGGCGAGACGCCGCGGTAGCGTGGAAGCAAGGAGGCATGAATGTTCAGAGTTCCGTAGCGTGGCTGATCGAGAACGGCCTGAGGAAGAATCTGGCCGAAGGCCGTCACGATATAGAGATCGGCGTGGTAGGCCGCCAGCGCGGCGATGTTCTCTGGCCGTTTCAGCGAGCCTGGTTGCCAGACAGGCAGTCCGTGGGCCAGCGCCACCTGCTTGACTGGCGAATAAACCACATGGTGGCCGCGGCCGGCGGGTTTATCCGTGCGGGTGATCACCGTCACGATCTCGTATCCCGAGGGCAGCACGGCGCCGGGCGCAGCTCCACGGATGAGGGCCTCCAGCGGGGGCACAGCGAACTGTGGGGTGCCCATGTAGATCAGACGAAGCATAGGTCAATCTCCCTTTCTACGCGAGTTACGTCCCTATCTTAGCATTTTCAGGCTATCTGAGCCTTGCAGCATGCCAATATGGTATACTGCACTCACCACAATCGGAAATTCGAGGTACAACGTTGTATGCAAGGGTGGGAATATAATAACCTGGTGGCAGCGGGGCAGATGCAAGGTTCGCTGCCTCTCGCCTCCGCCCTGCAGCCGCTGCCCCAGCGCCAGCAGCAGTTCACCTTTGGGATCTACTCGACCACCCCGCCCGCAACCGAGCCGGAGCGCATTCTGCAGCGCGCTGACGAGGTCAATGCCGTGCGCCGCATGCTGAGCAACCCCGGCACCAGCGCTGTGTTCCTGACCGGCGAGCCAGGCGTGGGCAAATCGACGCTGGCCGCGCTGATCTATAAAAGCCTGCAGGCCCCGGTCCGCGCCCTAGGAGCGCTGGCCCTGCAGCCGCGCTATTGTGTCTGGTTGAGCATCAACTCCTTCGCCAATCTGCCCGATGTCATAGCCGCCATCCTGCGCAGCATCAATGTTGACACCTCGACCTTCTTTCTGCAGAAGCCGGAGCAGCAGATCGCCGCCCTGGTCAAGGCCCTGCGGCGTCCCCAGGAGAGCGCCTTTATCGTGCTCGATCAGTTCGAGCAGTTACTCGATCCCCAGACCGCGCAGGGCCTGGTAGGGCGTGGCGCCCTGAACGCCTTTTTCGAGATGCTGCAGATGGACCTTGGTGCCAGCCGCCTCTTACTGACCAGCAACCTTTCGCCCTATGGCCCACTCAACGACGATGAGAAGCGCGTGCGCTCCTACCTCGTCTCGCGCGTCAGCATTCCCGAAGGAGTTTCCCTCCTGCAGCAGCGCGGTCTGCAGGCTGCCTACGAAGAGCTGTCGCTCGTCTGGCAGCGCTGTGGTGGGCATGTCTTCGCCCTGCTACTGATCTATGCGCTGTTGCAGCTCACCCGCGTGCCGCTGAGCTATCTCCTGCATGCGCCAGAGTACCAGTTGCTCTGGAGCAACGACGTGACCATCCAGGTCATCGCCGCCGTCCATCGCAGCCTGACGCCTGTCCAGGCGCTCCTGTTGCGCGCGCTGGCGCTCTTCTCAGAGCCAGTGCCCCTGCAAGGGGTTGCCACCGTTGTGGCGGGCGAGGCCACTCCGCAACAGACCATCCTCATCGAGCAAGAGCTAACCCGCCTGGCTCAGCTTTCGTTGGTGCAGTGCGCGATCAACGAGGCCGGAGTGACCTGCTACAATCTCCACGATCTGCTGCGAGGCTATGTGATGACCTGTTATCTGGAGGGCGGCGATCTGCAGAGTGCCGAGGCCCTGAGCGCACAGCTTGGCCTTGCCATCATCAGTCCCTTGCTGGCCGCCATGGCCGATCTCCCCGCGGAGGCCAATGAGGCGCGCGAGGTCGCTCTGGCGAGTGGCCATCTGGTGATCGCTGCCTACTATCGTCGGCTGGCGCAGGAGCAGTGCCCACCCCCGGAGCGGCGCACGGGACTACAGGATGTAGCCCCTCTCTTGCTGGCCATCCGCCATCTCTGTCTCGGCTGGCGCTGGCAGGAGGCCTGTGATCTCCTCTTCAGTGAGAGCTTGCATGAGAGTTTGATGCGCTGGGGTACATGGAATACATTGATGGGGCTATATACGAATATGCTTCCACCCAGTGGCCTGCTGACCCGTCATGACGAGGGTCTGGTCAACAGCCATCTGGGGCTGCTCTATGCGCGTCTAGGAGAATATGAGCAGAGTCGTGCCTGCTATGAGCGCGCCCTGAGCATTCAGAACGCCCTGGGCGATCAACACGATGCCGCCGTAACCCTGGTCAACGTTGGCGAGCTGTATCGGAGTCTGGGGGCCGCACAGCAGGCCCAGTCCTGTTTCGAGCAAGCCCTGCTGCTCAATCGCCAGCAGGCCGATCCTGATCCCCAGATCGAGAGCGTCGCCCTGCACAACCTGGGCCTGCTCTATCAGGCCCAGAAACAGTATCAGCAGGCCATGAGCTACTACCAGCAGTCCCTCAAGCTGGCCGTACGCACGCAGGAGCGCTACGATATTGGGATGATCGTCACCAACATTGGCATGCTCCTCTATGAGCAAGGGCGCCAGAGTGAAGGCCTGGCGCTGCTCCTCTTTGCCATTCACCTGCGCCAGTCTCTGCAGGACCCCACAGTCAGCACACTCGAGCTCTTTCTCAGCACCCTGGAGCAGCGTCTGGGAGCCGAGGTCTTTGC
Organism: Ktedonobacteraceae bacterium; assembly: GCA_042408965.1. Lineage (GTDB taxonomy): Bacteria > Chloroflexota > Ktedonobacteria > Ktedonobacterales > Ktedonobacteraceae > Thermogemmatispora. Next base: position 117,639 of record JBHOQN010000089.1, on the reverse strand, counting down.
GCATCTGCGTCAGGCCGCACTGCTGCAGCAGGAGACGTTGCTCACGCAATTGCTGAGTTGAGGGGTGCGCTCCGCTGCACTTCGGCGTGGCCCAAAAGTGCCGTGGTCGCGACCTTGTTGGTACAGGATGCGTTATAGTAAGTGACTATTGGCTACTCCCCCTGTCCCCAGCGGAGAGGAGGTACCGGAGATGACGTACGTGGTGAGGGACAGATCGCAGACAGGCGAGCGCTTGCCTGAAGGCTGCCAGAGAGCCATCACAGCAACGTTTCAGGCGGTGATCGGAGTGGGCGGGGGGCAGGCCGCTCTGAGGGGCCAGTAGCTGACTGGATAGCCGGGTAGAGAGGAAGGGATCAGAGAGGAGCAACGTCTCGCCCGCCGGAATGGGGCCTGCAGGAGCACAGAGAAGCCTGCATGTAGGAAACAGGTACCTATCCCCATAGCCAGGTTGGTCAGGTGACCGTAAGAAAATGGCTGGCGAAACGTTTAACCTTTCAGTAAAATTATGTAGTCATTCTGAACCAGAAAGAAACAGGTGGCAGTGAGGCCGGGGGTGATCGCAGCGGCTCCGGTATACGGAGTGACCTGATAGCGCCATTGAGATACGCGGAGAGGGCGCTCATCTCAATCAGAGGCTCTCTGCGACGAAATCGTCAGGAAGTGAGTTTCAATGACTGTGAAACGCCAGTTTATAAAACACCCGGCGCAGGTTCTGGGTGAGCCTGTTCAGCAGGAGCCACAGTCGGGTCTATGGTCGCCAGTTGATGGGCAGGCGGGATCACCCCCGGCTCAAGGTCAGCAGGCAGGACTGGCAGCAGCACAGCCAGCGGGTACAGACCTGTGGCAGCAAGGCCGGCAGGGCGGCGGGCCGCCGATGCTTTCGCTCCCCGGCATCCCAGGGCCGGGACCGGCGCCGATACCGTCAGCAGGCCAGGTGAATGGGCCCGCAGCGGGCCAGCCTCTTCACCAGGGAAGCCTTCCAGCCTTTTCATTGAATCAGGTATCGTCTCGCCAGACAGATGTCAGTGTGCCCCTGAATCGGCTGCCCGATCTGCTTCAGCAGGCGACCCAGGGGCCGCTCAGCTCACCTGGCCTGCCGTTCGCCCCTGGTATGCCTGCTGACAGGCCAGGAGTGCTGCCCACGATGCCACCGGGAGCAGGTGGCTCCTTCCCCTCCATGCCAGGGCAGGTCTCGCTGCCCGGCAACGGACCCTTGATGATGGCAGCCCCTTCCGCGCCAGTAGCGCCAGCGCCGTCTGGCAACGCGATCTCCATGCCCGGTCTCGGCTCCGGTGTATCCGCTGTATCGGGCGGGCCGGCCTCGGGCGTCTGGGGAGCGCCAGCGGCCCAACCCTCCTGGATACCGCCCGTTGGCCCTGGGTCCCCTGCTGTTGCTCGGCCCGCCGTCCCTGGCAAGGGGGTCCGCGCGCGCAAGAAGAGGAAGTTCCCCATCTGGGCGCGCGTGGTCTGTGGCGTTCTGCTGGCCGTGCTGCTGGCGGTAGGAATCGCCGTGGGCTATTACTACTATGCCTTCGCCGGCACCGTCAACAATATTGTTGGGCAGCAGGTCCCTCGTTTGAAGGGGGACAGCGGCTCCACAACGAACCGCGACAATCCCTCCAGTTCGGTGTTGGGCGGTGGGCGATTCAACATTCTTCTGCTTGGCAGTGACACCGACGAGAAGTTTAGCGGCCACTACATCGCCCAGACCGATATCGTCGTGACCATCGATCCCGCCACCAGGAGCGTTGGCATGCTCTCAATCCCGCGCGATTTCTGGCTGCCGATTCCCGGCGTTGGCATGGGGAAGCTGGATGAGGCCTATGGCTACGGCGGCGTGGCGCTCTCGCGAGCCACCATCCACGCCGACTTTGGCATCCCCATCGATTATTACGCCTGGGTGGGCCTGGATGGCTTCGTGAAGGTGATCGATACTGTAGGCGGCGTCGATATCGATGTCATGCATCCGATCACCGATGGCACCTATCCCGACGACGTAGGCAATACAACTGGCGATATCCATGCCTACAAGCGCCTCTACATCGCGCCAGGGCCGCAGCATCTGACGGGCACCCAGGCCCTGGAGTATGTACGCTCGCGCCATGCCGATCTCGTCGGCGATTTCGGCCGTTCGGCACGCCAGCAGCAGGTGCTCACCCAGCTCAAAACCAAGCTAGATAATCCCGACATCTTTGGCAAGCTGCAGGAGATCGCTCAGGACCTCAACGGCTATGTCAAAACCGATCTCAGCCTGACCCAGGTCCTGCAGTTGATGGATTTCGCGCGCGGCAGCAATCCCTCCAGTATCAAGCGTGTGACCCTGGGGCCGCCCTACTCACATGCGGCCACCGTGACCCGCGCTGGACAGGCCGTCGATGTGGAGATTCCCAACTGCGATGCCTTGCTGCCGGTGATTGCCAAGATGTTTGCTCTGGGAAACAATGCTCTGTGCAACATCGGTACCACGAGCACGGGGTCTTCCACCCTGGCCTCCGCTCCTGCTGCCCCAACCCTGACGGATGCCGCTGTGACCAGCGCCAGCTCCAGTCAGCTCTCAACGGCGGGGCAGATGGCGAGCCTGGGACTGATGAGCCTGCAGGGCCAGGGAAGCGACAACATGCTTGGCCTGCACAGCCTGCTGGATCTCATGCTGGCGGTTGTCTTTGAGGACTTCAGTGCAACGCAAGTCTAGCTGTACTGGCCAGGGGAACGTGCCGGGGAGGCCCTGCTGGCTTCCCCTCCCCGGCCAGGCTTGAGAGATAAACAGGGAACTATGAAGCGATACATTTCCTGGCGCGTGTTCATTCTGCTCTCCTGCCTGGTGATCACCCTGCAGAGCTGTCTCGGCATTGGCAACAACAACGGCAACTTCAAGCAGACCAGCACTGGCAGCCGTCAGGTGGGAGTCAATCAGAATCCCAATCTCTTCAAAGGGAAGATATACTTCACCATTGATCACAATCTCTGGGTCCTCGATGGTACCACCAGTAACCTGACGCAGTTGACCAGAGGGCAGGATGTGCGCGATCCAGCCGTGTCACCCGACGGCAAATGGATCGCCTTTACCGTGCGCTTCAAGAACTATTCCAATATCGAGTACATGGCTGTCAATGGCGGTCCCTGGCATATGTTACTCGATGGCAACGGCCACTTCTACTTCGTGCCCGGCCTGGACACGCCGAAAAACGACTTTAAATGGAACGCCCAGCCCCACTGGGCGCCCGATAGCAAACATCTGCTCTTCCTGAGCGACTTTCAGAAGGAAGACTGGTATCAGTATACGCACTACGATGCGCCAGTGCTGGATCTACAGGTCTATGAGATGTCTATCAACAACCCCAATAACTACAACGCCGTCAAAGATGTCGCCTACGCCTACGTAGGCGATGGCGGCGACAGCGATCCCAGCTTCCGGCCAGGCCACAGCGATCAGATCATCTACACACACTACGCCTACGATGATACCCATACGCGGCAGGTCATTCAGCTCTTCATGGAGAATCCCAACGAGATCTCAAGCAAGCCACACGGCACCTACTATCCCGGCCTCCCTGGCTTTGATCCCGGCATCGCCATCACGCCCACCAACGTGCAGTGCATTCAGCCAGCCTTCTCACCCTCAGGCAATTCCATCGTCTACGTGAAGCGCGAGAGCAACGGGCAGATGGGCCTCTATATCATGCCCACGCCCGAGGGCATCACCAGTGATCCCAACAATCCTGCCATTGAGAAGAAGGCCCTGCTCTCCTATCAGCAATCGAAGCTGCTGGTCGAGGGACAGTTTGTCAGCCAGCCGATCTGGTCGCCTGATGGCAATGAGATAGCCTACTTCTCCTACACTAATCAAGAGTTCAACCTCTGGCTGCTCAAGCTCAACTTCAACCAGCGGACTGGTGTCTACAGCGTCGTTGGCAGTCCCATCCAACTGACCAGCGGGGGCGTCGACGGAGATTCGCGCCCGTCCTGGACGGCCTGAACTGTTGATGATATACTTACCCTGGCGCACTATACTATGAGCAAATACAACACCACCTTGCCAGGGGATCTGAGGTAGAGCTTTGAATCAGTTGGAAGGCACGCTGATCGCCGGACGCTATGAGATTCGCGAGCATATCGCCACTGGTGGCATGGCCAGCGTCTTCAAGACCTGGGACCACCGCGTCGAGCGGATCGTGGCCATCAAGGTCCTGCGCTCGCTTGATAAGAATGACCTGCGCGCCGTCGAGCGCTTTCGCCGCGAGGCGCGTGCGGCCGCTGCCCTGGCCCACCCCAACGCTGTGACGATCTACGACTTTGTTGAGGAGGGCGGGCAGTATTTTCTGGTGATGGAGTATATTCACGGCCCGACGCTCAAGCAATTGATCGCTCAGAGGCGCCGGCTGCATCTGCGGGAGGCCTTTGAGATCGCCGCGCAGGTCTGTGCAGTCCTGCAGGTTGCACACACGCGGGGCTTTATCCATCGCGATATCAAACCTCAGAACATCATGCTGACCTGGAACGGCGTGACGGCCCCGCAGGGGCAGGATCTCAGTGGCGGCCTGTGGGTGAAGCTGACTGATTTCGGCATTGTGCGTGTCGCCGAGGATGCCGGGCTGACGAACAGCGGCATTGTCCTCGGTACGGCTGATTACCTTTCGCCAGAGCAGGCGCGTGGTGAAACGCTGGGGGCCTCATCGGACCTCTACTCACTGGGGGTGGTGATGTTCGAGATGCTGGCTGGCCGGCCGCCCTTCGTCGGCCCCACGGCGGTCTCGATCGCCATGCAGCATGCTTCTACCAATCCCCCGCCGCTGCATCAGTTTAACCCGACGATCCCGGCCAGCGCTGAGCGCATTGTGATGCAGGCGCTGGAGAAAGAGCCTGAAGATCGGTTTCACTCCGCTGTTGAATTACAACAGGCCCTGCGCGCCTGCATGCGCGATCTGCTGCACCAGGGCCTGCTGGCTGCTCCCCCCTATCTCTCTGGATCGCTGGCCAGCCCGAACGCTCCGGGGCAGACTCCCCCGCCGCTGCGTGGCCAGTATCCGTGATGACTGATCCGGGGAGGAAGATCGATGCCGCTGACCCGCAAGCTCCGTCTGCCAGCAGGTACGCGCCCGGGGCGCAGCGTGGCCAGCGCGCGAGACCGCCAGGACTGCTACGACGCCTCCTTTGCCTTGAGGGATGCAGGCCAGAGCAGTGGTATAATAGACACCTGGACCAGATCCGCGCGCAGCGAACCGATCGAGGCAACCCAGGTAGCCTTATCAGCGAGCGCACGGCCCTGCCTGATGAGGTTCCGCGCCCGGCCCGGGCCAGACACGGGCCATCCTGTGCGATGTGCGGACGTTCTTAGCGCCATCGCCATGAGTTGCGTCTCTTCGCCAGCATTTTGGATGGCAGTACCATATATAAAAAAGCCAGAAGAGAAGGAGGGGCGGACCGTCTCGCCCGCTGATAAATACCAGCATGGAACGTACAAAGATCACGACAGCCAGCGCTCCTGCTGCCATCGGTCCCTACAGTCAGGCCATTCGCAGTGGTCGCTTTATCTATGCATCCGGCCAGATCGCCCTGGACCCTGCCAGCGGCGAGCTGATCGGAGAGGATGTCGCTGCCCAGACCCATCGAGCGCTGCAGAACCTGCAGGCTGTGCTCCAGGCGGCTGGCAGCTCGCTTGCCCACGTTGTCAAGACGACCGTCTTTCTCGTGCACATGAGCGATTTTCAGGCCATGAACGCCGTCTACGCGACCTATTTTCAGGACCCCGCACCCGCTCGTTCATCCGTGGCGGTGGCGGAGCTTCCGCGCAAGGCGCTGGTTGAGATCGAATGCGTCGCGCTCGTTGAGGATCAGGCTGGGGAGTGAGCCGCGTGAACGCAGCCGTTCTCTGGCAGTACGTGCTTGAACGCCTGGAGCAGCATCCTCTGGATGGCGTTACCCGCACCTGGCTCCGCGCCGCCCGTCTCACGCCCGCCTCGACCGCGGCAGCCGACGATATTGAGGCCGATCCTTCTTCCCTGGACGAGCCTGCGCTCTGCTTCTTGCTGCGCGTCCCTACCAGGCTGGCGCGCGAGCGACTCCAGCAGCACTGGCAGCGGCAGATCGAGGAGGCGCTCGTCGACGTCACAGGTCAGCCGGTTGTGCTCAAGGTGGTGGCGGATCAGGGCCCCCAGGAGGCTTTTACTGACGAGGAGATGACGGCAATGGAGGATACGCACACGGTTGCGAACAGGCAAAGCAGTGAGTATGCCCCCTACTACGATTACGATATTCCGGGGAAGCCGCCGACACGCCCGCAGCGACGCTACGAGGATGAGACGGCGAGCAGGGAACGCAACGAGCATCCCGATGGCGAGTGGGAACAGGGGCAGCCCTCGGCTGTACTGATGCCAAACCGCCTCAATCCGCGCTACACCTTCGACGCCTTTATTGTCGGCAACAGCAACCGGCTGGCGCATGCAGCCTCGCTGGCCGTCGCCGAGGCGCCCGGCGAATCCTACAATCCCCTCTTCCTCTATGGCGGAGTGGGCCTCGGCAAAACACATCTGCTGCATGCCATCGGCCACCAGGGCGTTCAGACCGGCCTGGCGGTGCTCTACGTCTCGTCCGAGCAGTTCACTAATGAGATCGTCAATGCGATTCGCTATCGCACCACCGAGGAGTTCCGCGCCAAGTATCGCTCGGTCGATATCCTGCTGGTTGATGATATTCAGTTCATCGCCGGTAAGGAGTCCACCGAGGAGGAGTTTTTTCATACCTTTAACAGTCTGTATGAGATGAGCAAGCAGATCGTGATCTGTAGCGATCGCCCCCCCAAGGCGATCGTCAGCCTGGAGGAGCGCCTGCGCTCGCGCTTCGAGTGGGGGCTGATCGCCGATATTCAGCCCCCCGATCTGGAGACGCGCATGGCCATTCTGCGCGTGAAGGCCGATCTGCTGCATTATCCCATTCCCGACGAGATTATTGCCTATATCGCCAGCCGTGTGCAGACGAACATCCGCGAGCTGGAGGGTTGCCTGAACCGCTTGATGGCCTATCAGCAGCTACATCGCACGGAGCTGACGCTCGATGTGGCGCGTGCCGCCATGTCCTCGCTGGGCAACGATAACCGCGAGTCACATCTGAGCAGCAGACAGATCGCCCAGACGGTGGCCGAGTATTTTCACATTCCGCTGGAGGCGATCTGTGGCAAGCAGCGCGATAAGCACATCGTCATTCCGCGTCAGATCGCGATGTATCTGATTCGCCAGGAGACGCAGGCCTCCCTGCTGGAGATCGGCCAGCTCTTCGGTGGCCGTGACCATAGCACGGTGCTGCACGCCTGCGAGAAGATCGATCGCGCCATGAATCTTGATCCCGGCCTGCGTCGGGACGTGGTGGCCATTCGTGAGCAGTTGCTCCATCGCTAAATGGCCTGGTCTGTTGCTGCATGAAGAGGGTGTTATGCTTCCATATACGACCTATCTCATCGACCTGGACGGGGTGGTGTATCGGGGGAATGAGCTGTTGCCCGGCGCCAGGGAGTTTGTGGCCTGGCTGGAGAAGAACCAGAAGCGCTACATGTTTCTCACCAATAACTCCTTTGCCACGGGGACGCAGATCCTGGCCAAGCTGGAACGCCTGGGCATCGCGGCTTCCCCCGACCACCTGATGAGCGCTGGCCAGGCGGCGATGCAGAATATTGCTCGCCGCCTGCCGGGCGGGCATATCTACATTGTTGGCGAGCAGCCGCTGGTGGAGCTGGCCCAGGAGTATGGGCTGACGGTGGTCGATGTGGATGCCGAGGAGGCCGATGCGGTCCTGGTGGGCCTCGATCGCTTCTTCGACTACAGCAAGCTCACCTGTGCCGTGCGCATCGTGCTGGCCGGGGCCCTCTTCGTGACCATTAATCGCGATCCCCTCCTGCCGATCGCCGGCGGCGGCTTCCTGCCGGGCTGTGGAACGCTGGCGGCGGCCAGTGAGGCCGGCTGCGGCGTCTCGCCGGAGGTGGTGGGCAAGCCCGAGCCGATGCTCCTGCAGGAGGCGATGCAGCGCCTGGGGAGCACGCCGGAGGAGACGGTCATGATCGGCGATGGCCTGGATGTGGATATCCTGGCCGGCCAGGCGGCGGGCACGCATACGATTCTGGTCCTCTCCGGCCGCAATACGCGCGCCGATGTCAAGGTCTCTCCGGTCAAGCCAGAACACGTCTATGAGGACCTGGCCGACCTGCTGCAGCAGGAGACCCAGGAACTGGCGTCATAAGCGACGCTGGCATGGCTGCCTGACTGAGACAAGCCGTCTTCTCTGGAGATGGAACGCTCTGGCGCGCGCTCAGAGAGGATCGGTGGCTGCCAGTATCTGCTCTCACCGCTGGCGGCGGATGCATTGACATTATTTTCCGCCTGTTCATTACTCTTGAGTCGGGAAGAGGAGTTGTCGCTATGGCTGTTCCAGGCTTTCAGCAGTTCTTCCTGCCACTTCTGGAGCTGGCCGGTGATGGTCAGGAGCATACAATCAGGGAGTTGGCCGAGGCCGTTGCCCAGCGCCTCGGCCTGAATGAGGTCGAGCGCAATGAACTGCTCTCAAGCGGTGGTACGAGGATGATGAATCGTCTCTCCTGGGCGCGTACCTACCTGCAAAAGGCTGGCCTGTTGCAAAACACCGGCCGGGCGCGCTTTCGTATCACCGCGCGCGGTCAGGAGGTTCTTCAGAAGAAACCACACAATCTCTCTATTACCTATCTGAAGCAATTTCCAGAGTTTTTGCACTTCTATCATGGTGCTACGGTAGATGACGGTCAGGGAATGGCATCGCACGAAATCATTGATAAAGTTAATCAGACTCCTCAAGAGATGCTAGAGACAGCGTATCAAACACTCAAAGGAGAAATAGTACGTGAGGTTCTTGAACGTGTGAAGCAGTGCTCTCCACAATTTTTCGAGCAGCTGGTCCTTGATCTCCTCCTGGCTATGGGCTACGGCGGCTCGCGCAGGGAGGCTGGCCAGGCCCTGGGGCGCTCACGAGATGGCGGGGTCGATGGGGTGATTAATGAGGATCGCCTGGGGCTTGACAGGATCTATGTTCAGGCGAAGCGCTGGCAGGGTAGCGTCGGGCGCCCTGAGGTTCAGGCCTTCGCCGGTGCACTGATGGGTCACAAGGCGCGCAAGGGTGTCTTTCTCTCCACCGGGACGTTTACTGAGGATGCCCAACGTTATGCCCGGAGTGTTGATAACCTGACGATAGTGCTGATTGACGGTTTGCAGCTCGCGCGACTCATGGTCGATCACGACGTCGGCGTCACTGAGGAGACGCGCTACGTCCTCAAAAAAATCGACCAGGACTACTTCGAGGACTAGATCTGGTCCGCTGAGGCCAACCTGATGAAAGGAGGTCTGCGCACTGGCTCTTATCTGGAGGCGCAATCGGCATTTCAGTTTTGAGGGGAATCGGCCAGAAACGCGCTATGGCTGGCTCAAGTTGACTCCAGCCCATTCGGTGACGCTGATCAAAGAGCTGCTGGCAGATCTGCAAGGAGAGAAGTCTCGCGTGCTTGACCCATTTTGTGGGACAGGTACGACAGCTCTGGCCTGTGCAGAACAAGGCATCGCCTGCGATACCACTGATATCAATCCATTTCTTCTCTGGTTAACACAGACCAAGAGCTATCCTTTCAGTCATGAGGAAGTTGAGCTTTTCTCTGCGAGTGCCAGTGACATTGGTGCAACGCTGAGCTTGCCACGTCAGACCAGCTCGGCCTGGAGGCCGGCTCTGCACCAGATTGAAAAATGGTGGGATCAGCCACGTCTGGAGATTCTGGCGTTTCTCTTCCAGGAGATTGAACTGCGCTCTACGCGACTGCCCAGAGCATCGGTTGATCTGCTGCGTCTGGCCTTCTGTCGCACGCTCATTGAACAATCTAATACTGGTCCCGGTCATCAGTCTCTCTCTTTCCGATCAGCGCCGCTGATTCACTATGCGAACTCGCTCTTTGAGGAGACGCCTCATGAGAGGGTTCTTACGAGCTGGAAGGGGGCTGTGCGCGCGCTCTCGGTGGGGGCTCGCTCCCCCATTCAGACAGTTCCTCGGTGTCTACTTTGTGATGCTCGTGCTTTAAGTGCTTCTCTGGATCAGGACAGCTACGATCTTGTGATTACTTCGCCTCCCTACCACAATCGCGTCAGTTATATCCGTGAGCTCCGTCCCTATATGTACTGGCTTGGCTATCTCAAGGATGGACGGCAGGCTGGTGAACTGGACTGGCTGGCGATTGGGGGAACCTGGGGATGTGCTACCAGCAATCTGAACCGCTGGGAACATCCGTCTTCGCGGGACCTTCCTTTTGAGGGCTTCCGCACGATCCTGACCAGCATAGCCGAGAAAAGCGAGATTCTGTCGAGATACCTGCATAAATATTTTTACGATATGTATCTCCACTTTCAGGAACTCTTCAAGATCCTTGCTGGATCAGGAAAGATACACTATATCATAGGCAATACAAAATTCTACGACGTCGTCGTCCCTGTTGAAGCGATTTTCGCCGCCCTACTCGATGCAAGCGGCTTCCGCTCCATAGAGATCAGGCCGCTGCGTAAGCGCTCCTCTAAGAAGGAGCTGGTTGAATATATTATCTCGGCCCGCAAGCCCTGAAAAGAACCCGGCCTGGCCTGACTGACCGATTGACCGACTGGCAAGAGAGAGCAAGCGGGCCGGCGCTCTCTCAGTCCCAGGTGCCGATCTTCACGTAGCCCCGCAGCAGGGCCCGGGCAATGATGTAGTGCTGAATCTCGTCCGTGCCCTCGTAGATGCGTGTTACGCGGACGTCGCGATACCAGCGCTCGATCGGCATCTCGCGCGTGTAGCCCATGCCTCCGTGAATCTGCATCACGCGGTCGACGACGCGGTTGACCATGTTCGAGCCGTAGAGCTTGGCGATACTGGCCTCGTAGCGGTTGTCCTGGTGCTGGTCTGCCTTCCAGGCGGCGTGCAGGGCCAGCCACTTCGTCGCCTGAATCTCCACAGCCGAGTCAGCCAGCATCCACTGAATCGCCTGGCGATCGGCGATCGGCTTGCCAAAGGTGACCCGCTGCCGCGCGTAGTCGACCGCCATCTGCAGCAGACGCTCGGCCGTGCCCACCGCGCGCGAGGCGATCAGCCAGCGTCCCTGACCGATCCACTGCATTCCCAGCGTGAAGCCCCGACCAACCTCGCCCAGCACATGGTCCTCCGGCACGCGCACGTTGTCGAAGAAGAGCTCGGCCGGCGACCAGCCTCCCATCGTGGGCACCGGGCGCGAGGTCCAGCCCATGGCGCGGTCGACGAGGAAACAGGTGACACCACCGTTCTGGGGCGGTTTCTCACGATCGGTGACCGCAAAGACCATCGCGAAGTCGGCCTCGTTGCCGTTGGTGATGAAGACCTTCTGGCCGTTGAGCACCCAGTGGTCGCCATCTTTAACGGCCGTCGTGCGAATGGCCGAGGGGTCCGAGCCGGCTCCTGGTTCGGTCAGGGCGAAGCAGGAGATGCGCTTCCCCTCGATGACCGGGATGACGTACTCCTGTTTCTGCTTCTCGTTGCTGTAGTGCAGCAGGATATTGTCGACGCTCCCGCCAAAGGTGAAGGGTACCAGGGTGCGTCCCAGCTCCATGCTGACAAGCGCGGTCATCACCGCTCCCAGGTTTGCACCACCGTATTCCTCCGGGGTGTTGATCCCCCAGAAACCCAGCTCCTTCGCCTTCTGCTGCAGCGCCCGGTATTGCCCCGGCTCGATGCCGGTCGGATAGCGCCCTTCGTTGCGCAGGACCTCATGCTCCAGTGGCAGTAGCTCGCGCTCGACAAACTGGCGCACGGTCTGCTGGATCATTTTCTGTTCCTCGGTCAGGGAGAAATCCACGCTGGCCTCCTTGTCTTCTGGCAAATGCAACGCTCTTTCACTGGCAAGATTATACCATGTCTTGTGTTACAGAGCGGTTACCTGCGGCGATCCAGCGCTGCGACCAGCGTGCTCGTGGAGGGAGGGACGTCAGAAAGGAGGACGGCAGAGGACGAGGGTGAGGGAGGGTTCCACGGCCGGGCCTTACCTGAATGGGCAGAGTGGAACGTCCTGCCTCTTGAAAGGAGACAACCTATGCGCGCGATTCGTGATCTTGCTGATCACCCCTTGCACTGGCGCAGGGGGACCCTCCATACCTATCGCCTGGAGGCCGGAGAAGAGACACTGGCGCTCGTCAGCTTTGAGCGGCTCACGGACTCGGCGGCGCTGGCCGAGACAGCCGAGGGATGCTTCTCTTTTCAACGCCGAGGGGTCTGGCAGCCCCAGGTGTTTGTGCACCGCTGCGGGGCCGATGAGGAGCTGGCGGTCTTCGAGCCACATCTCTGGAACAGAGATGGCATGTTGATTGGTCTGCATGGTCCCCGCTTCCGCTGGAGCCACGCAGACCAACCGCAGGCCGGGTGGCGCTGGCAGGAATTGACCGGTCGACCGCTGCTGCACTTCTCGCAGGTGATCTGCTCTGGCGAGCGTGGAATGGCGGGGCTGATGAGCGTCGAGCCGACGGTGACCGCCCTCGATGCGCTGCCGCTGCTGGCGACGCTGGGCTGGTATCTGCTGGTCCTCTATGAGAGAGGCACGACCCGCCCCCTGCCCGAAATTCATGCACCGCCCCTCTGAGCTTCACTCCCCTCATGGCGGGACCTGCAGCATAGAGCAGGCCCTGGCGCTCCCCGCGGTCGTGCTCCCTGCCCGCCCGGAGCGGCGGTGCAGCGCCGGCCTGAGGAGACACCTCCTGTTGTGATATACTGACTTTAGCGACGACACACGTCTCCTCTATCTTCGGAAAGGAACGTCACCGATATATGGAACATCAGCAGCCTGCTACGTTGCCGCCAGGCTTCTCCTACCATCGTCTCTCCAATGGCCTGGAGATCATCGGGCAATATATGCCCAGCCTGCGCTCGGTCACTTTCGGCTTTCAGCTCGACGCGGCTGTCATTCATGAGCCAGAGGAACAGGCTGGCCTGGCCCATCTCTTTGAGTACATGCTCTTTCAGGGAACAGAGCAGAGGGATGCGCGCAGCCTCAACGAAGCCTTCGAGTCCCTGGGAGCGCGCAAGGGAACCAGCACGACCCTCGAGACGACGCAGGTCTGGGCGCAGATTGTCAACACCAGGCTGGATGCCACCCTCGATCTCTTCCGTGAGGTGCTGCTCACACCCACCTTTCCCCGCGACGAGCTGGAGCAGATGCGCAACATCGTGCTGCAGGAGATTCGCCGGCGCGACGATGAGCCGATGAGCCGGATCTTCGATCTGGCCCGCGCGCAGTTCTACGCTGGCAGCGCCCTCGGGCGCCAGGTACTTGGCACTGCCGAGAGCGTGCGCGCGCTACAGCGGCAGGACCTCTTCGCTTTCTGGACGGCGCGCTATCGCCCGAATAATACGCTGCTCTCAATTGCGGGTAACTTCGACTGGGAGCACGTGATTGCCCGCGTGGAGCAGCTGTTCGGAGACTGGCAGGGGGCGGCAGAGCCGTCGCCAGAGCAGCATCCCACTCCGACCAATGCGGTCGTCCTGGAGCATCAGGAGGGGAAACAGGAGCACCTGGGGCTGATGGTACCCTTCCCGAATTATACGCATCCCGACTACTATGCAGCCCAGATTATCAGCGAGGCCTTCGGCGGCAATATGGCGTCGCGCCTCTTCGTTGAGGTGCGTGAGAAGCGTGGCCTCGTCTACAGCGTCTCCGCCGGCCTGAGCAGCAATAAAGCGATCGGGGCGCTGCGCATCTACGCTGGTACCACACCGGAGCAGGGACGCGAATGCCTGGGAGTGATTATCAACGAGCTGCGCAAACTGGAGGCCGAGGGACTGACGGAGGACGAGCTGGAACGCGCCAGGGTGCAGCTGAAGAGCGAGCATATTCTACGCAGCGAAGGCTCCGGCTCACGCATGAGTGCCAACGCCCGCTCCTGGTGGTATGAGCGCAAACTGCGCACCCCGCAGGAGGTGAAGGAGGCCATCGATGCCGTGACTTATGAGCAGGTGATGCGCGTACTGCGGGCCTTCTCGCCCCTCAATCCCTTGACGGTGGCGGCCATTGGCCCCCTGAGCCGCGAGGAACTGGTAGGCGATACCCCCTTGCTTGTCTGAAGAACACGCGCTGTCCGCGGCGTTTCATCTTGACTTTCCTCCATTGCCGACGTACAATGTGATTGTGTCATATGTCCATATGGACATATGGAGGGCCAGGATAGAGAGAGATGGTGGTCAAACTCACGGAGTTGTCCATACAGCGAGGAGCCAGAGCTATGGTCGCACCACCCCTGCAGAGCGAGGAGGCTCTGCTGAGTCGCATTCGCCGACAGCAGCTTGTTGAATCGCTGGAGCACATGAGTCCGGTCTATCTGGAGGGAATCAAGCGTATTCTCACCGTGTCTGCCGACACCGAGCTGATCAGTGCTCCCGCCTATTACCATGCCGCCGTGCACGCTCCGACCCTCAACGCCTTCGGGTCGGCGGTCGCCATCATTCAGGATGAGCTGGGGCACGCGCATATCGCCTATCGCTTGCTACGGGATCTGGGAGTCGATACCGAGCACCTGATTTTTGAGCGTGACCCGCGCCAGTTCAAGTATCCCTACGCCTTTGACGTTCCACTGGATAGCTGGGTGGAGCTGATTGTTGCCAACGCCTTTTATGATCGCGCCGGCTACGTACTGCTCAGCGATGTGTATCATAGCACGACCTTTGGCCCCTGGAAGCGCGCCCTGGTCAAGGTGGATAAAGAAGAGACCTTCCACCTGCGACATGGCGAGCAATGGATGCGGCGTCTCAATCAGACACAGAGTGGCCATGAGGAGCTACAGCGCGCCGTAGACTGGATGTTCCTGCTGACCGTCGAGTGGTTCGGCCTGCCAGACGATCTCAAAAAGCACGGCGAGCAGCTTGAGTACGGCTTCAAGGGACATAGCAACGACGAGCTGCGGCAGATCTGGATGTCGACGGCCGTGCCTTTGTGTGAAGAGCTGCACCTCTCGGTGCCGGCGCACTACGATCAGGAGCAGCAGAAGTACGTGCTCGATTGTCCCTTCCCGGCCTACTTTGACGCGCGTGCCAAGCGCTGGCTGCTGGAGGACGGACCCTGTAGCTGGGACGACGTGCTCAAGCGCTGGAAGGCCCGCGGACCCAGCAACGAGGAGTTTGTCGGCATGATCCAGCGCGGCAAGCGCGAGATGCTACGCTTGCTGGAGCAGAGCGCATGACCACGGTCTATCCATCGCTGCGCACACATCCTGCTGATGATCCCTCCTGTCCGGCGCTGTGGGATGCTCTACGCGAGGTCACTGATCCAGAGATCCCCATCAGTGTGGTGGATATGGGCCTGATCGTCGACCTGAAACAGCAAGCTGGCGTTGTCGAGGTACGACTGACCTTTACCGCCATGGGCTGCCCGGCGATGGACTTCATCATGGAGGACATCCGCGCACGCCTGCTGCGCGAGCCGGGGGTGCGCGAGGTACGCATTGAGGTTGTCTGGGACCCGGTATGGAGCCGGGCCCGCCTGAGCGAGGAGGGTATCGACATCATGCGTACATGGGGGATTTCAGCATGAACAGACAGGAGACCACCCAGGGCGAGCAAACGCGGCGCGAGGCGCTCAATGAGCATCGCATCTGGCATGTCTATGCGCGCCGCAAGTATGATGAGCCGCTGCATGAGATCGGCAATGTGATGGCCGACGATGTAGAGCTGGCCCGGGTCTATGCGCGCAGCATCTATGATGAGTTTTCCTGGATCGAAATGGTGCTGGTGCCGCGCGACTGCATTGTCACAGTGATTGCCCCATAACCTCTGAGGACCAGGGGGGCCTCTGGCAGCCAGCGAGCTTGCGGAGCCGTGTCCCCCCGAGGATGGAGACCAAGATGACAGGTACTGTCGCCCGTATCGATCACGCGGCGCTCTTCGCCGTGCTTTCGTCCCTGGCAGATAACAAACAGGCGATGGGCCGGCGCTACGCCTACTGGGCCAATGGTGCACCTGCGCTGGAGGCCGCGGTGGCTGCCGCCGCCATGACGCAGGATGAGATCGGCCATGCACGCACCCTGTATCCTCTGCTGGAGGATTTCGCCCAGGCCGAGCGTGATCCGCGCCAGGTTGAGCCGGAGACGCGCACGCTGCACTACCACCTGGCCTTTCTGGACCACGAGTTTGCCGGCTGGTCGGATTTTGTGGCCACAAATTTTCTCCTCGACGCTGCGCTGACAACCTTCTTTGAGGCGGCGCAGCAGTCCAGCTACGAGCCGCTGCGCCAGCGGGCACGCAAGATCGTGCAGGAGGAGCGCATCCATAGCGCGCACGCGGAGGGCTGGGTGCGGCGTCTGGCTCTGGCCGGCGGCGCGGTGCGCGAGGCGCTGCTGGCCGCCCTGCAGCGTCTCTGGGAGGAAACGCTCTGCTGGTTCGGCCCCGACGATGATCCAGTGATGGGTCAGCTCTATCAGGAGGGCATCATCGACGCAGTGCCGGCCGAGCTGCGCAGCCGCTATCTGCAGCACGTGATGCCCGTGCTCCAGGGACTGGACATCACCATGCCCGTCACCTTCGATGTCCTGACGAAACGCTGGCAGCCGGCCCATGCGCTGCCCTGGGAGCGCTGGGATGCCGAGGGGCGGCGTCTGCAGACCGCCGAGGCAGGGGGAGCGAGATCATGACGTACCATGGTTCTGAGGAACCGAGGCCACAGAGGGGCCCACGCTGCCCATTTTGTGGCTCCGTGGAGACCGAACTCTTTTCGCTCTTCGGCCAGCAACTGTTAACTGCACAGTATTATTGTCATTCCTGCCACACGCCTTTTGAACATATCAAGGGTGATGATGTTCTGGAAGACGCGCGGGCGAAGCTCTCTTCGCCTGTCAGAAAGGAAGGCTTAGCATGACTATGACGACAGAGCGTACACTGGTGAACTACAGCGTGACCGATGGAGTGGCCATCATTGAGCTGACAAATCCGCCAGCCAATACCTACAGCTACGAGATGATGCGCCAGCTCGATGAGGCGATCTTGCGGGCGCGCTTCGATGAGCAGGTTCATGTGCTGGTGCTGCGGGGGGCGGGCGAGCGTTTCTTCTGCGCTGGCGCCGACATCAGCATGCTCAATAGTGTCACGCCGACCTATAAGTACTATTTCTGTCTGCATGCCAACGAGACGCTGCTGCGTCTGGAGCAGACGCCCAAGCTGGTGATTGCCGCACTGAACGGGCACACGGTCGGCGGTGGTCTGGAGATTGCTCTGGCCTGCGATATTCGCATTGCGCGGCGCAACGCTGGCCGTATCGGTCTGCCTGAGGTCTCGCTGGGGGTCCTTCCTGGCACGGGCGGCACGCAGCGCATGGCGCGCGCGCTGCCGAAGAACAAGGCCATCGAGCTGATGAGCGAGGGCAAGCTGATCAGCTTCGAGGAGGCGCAGGAGCTGGGCCTGGTGAACTATGTCTACGAGTCGGAGAACTTCTGGGAGCAGGTCATGGAGTATGCCAGGAAGTTCTGTCCGCCCAACAGCGCCTCGCGCACGATTGGCCGTATCAAGCGCGCGGTGCAGTCGGGCGCCGAGGTGGCTCTCGCCGAGGGCCTGGCGATTGAGCGCGAACTGCAGCAGCTCTGCTTCCAGAGTGAAGATGCCAGGGAGGGTCTGGCGGCCTATCTCGAGAAGCGTCAGGAGAAGCATTTCGTGGGTCGCTGAGCAGGCATCCGCTCTTCCTGCCAGTCTCCGGCCCCCGGGCCGATGACACGAAGCGAGCGTCGCGGAGCCGGTGCGATCTCTTGCGGCGTGGTGAGTAAAACGGGCAGGTGTCGACTACGACGCCTGCCCGCGACGCTGACCGGGGACCGCAGGGGAGGGAAGAGCGACCGCCGCCAAAGGTGCCTGAAGGAGGGGAGCGTGGAGAGCCGGGAGCAGTGGGAGGTAGTCACCTGCGCGCTGGATGTGGTATACTGCTCCTCTGTAGACCGTACGCGGATGCGAGAGAGGAGCATGGAGGTTCATGTCGGATGTGCATATTCGCCAGCGCGATGGTATGCTCTGGTTGATCCTGGACCGCCCTCCGCTCAATATTGTAACCACTCAAACGCTTGACGAGCTGACGCATGCCATGCGCGGTGCTCTGCAGAGGCCGCCACGGCTCCTGGTCGTGACGGGGGCGGGTGAGCGCGCCTTCAGTGCAGGCGTCGATATTCGTGATCATCTTGATGGGCGCGAGCGCGAGATGTTGCGCGCTGTTTATGACAACTGCGCGGCCTTTGAGGAGCTACGCTCCCAGGGCATTCCCTCGGTGGCTCTGGTCAAGGGCTATGCCCTTGGTGGCGGCTGCGAGCTGGCTGCGCTCTGCGATACGGTGATCGCCCGCGATGATGCTGTCTTCGGGCTGCCCGAAATCACGCTCGGTGTTTTTCCCCCGGTAGCGGCGGCCTATTTCCCCTCCCTCATTGGCTATCATGCCACCATGCGCCTGATTCTCACCGGTGAAACGGTGAAGGCGGCGGAGGCCTTCCGCCTGGGTCTGGTCCATCAGGTGCTGCCAGCGCGGCGCTTCCTCTCCGATGCGGAGGAGCTCCTGGTGATGCTGGCCGCACAGAGCGCTAGAAGGCCGGCTGCTCTGCGTTAATTTCTGGTGAAGCAGGTCGCCGGATCCCACGTTGTGGTCTGATGCAGCGTTGTGCGCCTCCTCATGCGTGCCGCTCCGCGTCTGGCTACCAGCCGAGCGGCGGGAACTTTTTCAGCCTGCTTCGCGTCTCTAGAGTGCATGAACAGGGGTAAGGGTCCGTACCCTGAGTGAGACAGATGAATCAGAGCGCTGAAAATAGATCACCAGTCAAGGAGTGAGCGAATGCGTAAGGCTTATGGGATTCGATGCGGCTCATTCTGGTTTGCGATTACTGTTGCTTTGCTGGCGGCCCTGACGCTGGCTGCCTGTGGCAACAGCTCGACGAGTACCGGAAGCGGAGCCAGCTCTTCATCTCCCGCGCCCACGGCGACCCCGACGAGCGTGAAAGGCTACGGGACCAGTCACGGCTGTCCGAGCGACGTTGTTGTCAACAGTGCCCCTGGCGGCTCTGCAGTGGTTGTCAAAGCCTCGCAGAATCAGCAGACCATTACCGTGCGCAAGGGCGATACCGTCATCTTCGAGCTGCCGTTCGGGCAGCGCTGGTATAATCCCTCTGGCTCTCAGGGAGTGCTGGAGATGCAGCAGCCCTCCGGCTACGCTCTGCAGTCGGCCAAGGTCTGCGTCTGGCGCTTCGTTGCCCAGGGTACAGGGCAGACCAGTCTCATCTTTACCGCCCAGGCCCTGTGCAAGCCGAACCAGGCCTGTCCCCAGTACGTCTTGCAGCTCTCCTTCACCATCAATGTGAAGTAGCCTCTCTGCTGGCAGCCGTGCCGGGAGGAGGCCAGGGTGCGCGAGGAGACGAGGGTGTGTCTTGCTCTCTCTGGCTGGTCAGGCCTGGTCGGCGGGGAAGAAGCTGTGACCTGCAGGGTCAGAGGAGGCTGCCGCTCATCTCGGTGGCCTCCTCTGCATCTGGCGGTGGTGTGCCGCGTGTCGAGAGCAGCCGCTGGAGCAGCCAGCGCATGCTGATCCCTTGAACGAGTAGCGTAAAGAGCACGACGGAGCCAGTGGAGAGCAGCAGCAGGGAGCGCTGCGGGAGCGTGGAGGGCAGCGCCAGCGCCAGGGCCAGAGAGAGCGCCCCGCGCAGGCCACCCCAGAAGATGATCAGCCGCCAGGAGCGTGGAATGCATTGTCCGGGGCCGCCGCCGCGATCCAGCACCGGAATGGTGAGCAACGAGCGCGCGGCCAGCGCCAGCACCAGCATGAGGCGTGCCAGCAGCACCACCCCTATCGCCAGCGCCGCGCTCAGCAGCCCGGTCGCGACCCCTCCGGGCAAGGGCAGCAGGGCCAGAGGATTGAGCTGGACGCCGACGAGCAGGAAGAGCAGGGCGTTGGCGACAAAGGCGATAACGCTCCAGAAGTGCTCCACCGCCTGACTGGTGGTCTCAGCCATGCCCAGCGCGCGCCCGTAGTTGCCCAGCACCAGGCCGGCGCTGATCACGGCGATGATCGCCGAGAGATGGAGGCGGTCCGCCAGCAGATAGATGCCATAGGCTGTGATGATCGTGATCGTCGTCTCGATGAGCGGATCATCGATCCACCTGACGATACGGCTCATCAGCCAGCCTCCAGCGAGGCCGAGAGCGAGCCCGCCACCGGCTTCGAAGAGGAAGAGCAGCAGACCTGCGCCCAGCGAGCCCAGACCCCCCGGGGTGGTGCCCTGCAGAGAGAGCAGAACGGCTGCCACGAAGGCCTGATAGAGGGAGCCAGCCACGCCATCGTTGAAGAGGCTCTCGCCCTCGATGATGACTGCGAGCCGCTCGTCGACATGCAGCTGGCGAAAGAGGCTCAGGACCGCCACGGGATCGGTTGGCGAGAGGATAGCCGCGAGCAAGAAGGCGACGCCCCAGTCCAGGCCTTCCAGCAGGTGCAGGATAATGGCGATGATCACCAGTGAGAGGAGCAGACCCGGCCCTGCCAGAAAGAAGATGCTACGCCACTCGGCTCTGAGCAACCGCCACTTGAGCGACCAGGCACCCTCGAACAGCAGCGCTGGCAAGAAGACGAAGAGTACCAGTGCTGGCTCCAGATGGACGGCCGGCAGGAGTCCCAGCATGCTCAGCGTCAGCCCCACGATGACCAGTCCCAGCGTGTAGGGTACCGCTGTCCAGCGGGTCACCAGGATAGTGAGCAACGCGATCACCAGGAAAAGAACGGCGTAGCTCTCCAGCAGAGGGATGCTCATCACAACCTCCTTCCTCGACGTGCAGACAACCTCATACGAGATGCACTCGCTGGACACCGTCCACGACGGTTGGCACCAGCGAGGCACATAAAAAGAGTGCCGGGGCCGACCAGACTTCCCGGCACTCCTGCATGGCGACGCTGTTGCATAGTTTGTACTGCTACCAGTATACTCCAGAGCGGGGGCGGTCGCAAGCTGCAGCGCTGCCCACCCAGGACGTCATCTGTGCAGGGTCAGGAGATGCCAGGGGAGCGCTTCGAGCGATGGCCACGACCTGCTTGCCAGTGGCGGCGTCCTCTTCTATAATGGGGGGGCAATTATCGACCTTTAAGGAATCATCTCATGGATATTGAAGGAACGTATACTCTTCAAGCAACTCCAGAAGATGTATGGAAGTGCCTGATGGATCAGCAGGTGCTGCGCCGCGCCTTGCCGGGTGTGGAGCAGCTGGAGGCGCTGGGCGAGAATAGATACGCGATCAGTCTCGCCGTCAAGCAGGCGCCGCTGAAAGGGTCTTATCAGGGGACGGTGACGATCTCGGAGCAGGAGTATCCTCACCGCTATCATATCAGCGTCGAGGGCGAGGGCCGTCATGGACCAGTCAGGGGGGAGGGAGAGGTAGCTCTGCAGCGGCAGGAGAACAATACCGTCATTCACTATCGCGGGGTCCTCAATGCTGCCCGGGCTGGTACCCTGCTTCCGCCGCCGCTACTCAAAGGGACCGCCAAAATGCTGATCCAGCAGTTCTTTCTCTCACTGGCTGATCAATTGCGTGTGCTGCGGCCGGTGGAGGTAGAGTCGGTGCTCCTGGTGGAGGAGCCAGAGCAGCCGGGCCTTGCTGCTGGGGAGGCGCCGCCGGGGCTGCCGCTGCGCTCCACAAGCCTGCTGCATCTGGTGGTGCGCAGCCTGGGTCTGGGCGGGGGCGATTCGCTGTCTGAGGAGCGCTGGGTGCGCACGCTCCGCCGGGTGGCGGCGCTCGGCGTGCTCCTGCTGCTCGTCTGGGTGGGAACGAAGCTGCCGCGGCGCTAGCAGGTGAAGGCATCCGGGCCGTTCGAGCGCGAACCAGAGCGGCCAGCAGATGGCCAGACTCTCCCCGACTGGCTGAGGGGCGCAGCAGGCTGGTGCGGGCTGCGCTCCTGTCACGTTCTGTCACGACTGGCGGACTGGTTGCACCGGTACCAGCAGGCGGAAGAGCAGATAGCCAGCGTAAAAGGCCAGCAGGTGTTGGACGAGATCGACCCCGCCCGCCAGCGCTGGCGGACTGTCCCAGACGGCATAGCCGGTCTGGGTGACGGCACGCAGGTAGTCCGCAAGGGCGCGGAAGAGCGGAATCGCGATCAGCAGCGTCATGGCCAGCCAGTGCCAGCGTCCCTGCCAGAGTCGCCAGATCAGGAAGTAGCCAATGCCGCCATAGATCAAGATCGCCGGCAGGTAGAAAGGCAGGGGCAGGTGCAGGACCAGGCCGGCGAGCGTATAGTGCCACCAGTGTGCGTAGTAGGCCAGCAGATCTGCCAGCAGATTGACGAGCGCCATCACCAGGCCAGCAAGCAGCGCCGCCAGGATGACGATGCGAGGCGGGCGCGCAAAGAGCAACACCGCCAGGTAGACCAGCACCATAAACGGCACATCCAGGAAGATGTACACATCTAAATCCATCAAGGGCCAGGAACCTCCCAGTATCATCAGCTATAATATTATGGTGACATTTTGCTCTGTTCTGCCAGCCAGCCTCCCTGGCCGAGTCGCTCGGCTGGCGAGAAAGGGAAGCATTCCAGTATGAATATCGTACCTCTGCGTGTCGCCCTGGCGCAGATCAACGTGACCGTCGGCGATCTGGAGGCCAACGCTGAAAAGATCTGGCAGGCCATGTGTGCAGCTCAGCACGCCGGAGCACAGATCGTCTGTACGCCGGAGCTGGCCCTGACCGGCTATCCGCCTGAGGATCTCCTGCTCAAGCCGGGCTTTGTCTCGGCCAACCTGCGCCAGCTTCAGCATCTCATCGAGCGTAGCCGCGAGCTGGCCGGGCTGACCGCCGTGATAGGGGCGGTCGATCGCGACGAAGATATCTACAACGCGGCGGCGGTGATCGGAGACGGGCGGCTCTATGGAGTGTATCACAAGCACTACCTGCCCAACTATAGCGTCTTTGACGAATATCGCTATTTTCAGGCCGGGCAGGAGGCGCCGCTCTTTCTGATCAATGGGGTGCACGTGGGGGTGACGATCTGCGAGGACATCTGGTATCCAACCGGCCCCCTGACGCTGCAGGCCCATGCCGGTGCTGAGGTTGTGCTCAACATCAATGGTTCCCCCTATTACGCTGGCAAGCGGCATGTACGGGAGCAGATGCTGGCGACGCGCGCCGCCGACAATGGCGTGATCGTTGTCTATCTCAACCTGGTGGGCGGGCAGGACGAGCTAGTCTTCGATGGCGGCAGCATGGTCTTTAACGAGCAGGGACGACTGATCGCCCGCGCGAAGCAGTTTGAGGAAGATCTGCTCATCGTCGATCTTGATGTGGCCTCGGTCTTCCGCTCACGGCTGCACGATCCTCGCCGGCGGCAGGAGCGCCTCGAACTGCGCGCCGAGCAGGTGCCGCTCATCGAGGTCTCAGCGCAAGTGCAGGCCCCGCCGGCGCGGGCGCATCAGCCTCTGCTGGAGGGCGTCCAGCGCATCGAGCCTACCCTGGGGCATCTGGCCGAGGTCTACGCAGCGCTGGTACTTGGCACACGCGATTACGTGCGCAAAACCGGCTTTAGCAAAGCCATCGTCGGCCTTTCTGGCGGCATAGACTCCTCGCTCACGGCCGTCATCGCCGCCGATGCCCTGGGGCCCGAGAACGTGCTTGGCGTCTCGATGCCCTCAGCGTATTCCTCCGAGGGCAGCAAGAGCGATGCGCGTGAGCTGGCCGCCAATCTGGGTATCGGCTTCATCACCATTCCCATTGAGGAGATCTTCCGCACCTCGCTGCGCGTCATGGAGCCGGCCCTGGGCGAGGGCGATCACGGCCTGGCCGCTGAGAACCTGCAGGCGCGCATTCGCGGCAACATCCTGATGACCATTTCCAACAAGCTGGGACCGATTGTCCTCACCACAGGCAACAAGTCAGAGATGGCCACTGGCTACAGCACGCTCTACGGCGATATGGCTGGTGGGTTCGCCGTGCTCAAGGATGTGCCGAAGACCCTGGTCTACGAATTGAGCGTCTATCGCAACTCACTGGGTGAGCGGCCAGTCATTCCACAGGCCGTACTGGAGAAGCCACCCTCGGCCGAGCTCCGTCCTGGCCAGAAGGACAGCGACAGTCTACCGCCATATGAGGTGCTTGATCCGATCTTGCAGGCCTATGCAGAAGAGGATCGCAGCCTCGAGGAGATGCTCGCGCTGGGCTTTGAGCGCTCGCTGGTTGAGCGTGTGATGCAGCTCGTTGATCGCAGCGAGTACAAGCGGCGGCAGGCGCCGCCTGGCATCAAGATCACGCCCCGCGCTTTCGGTCGCGATCGCCGACTGCCAATTACCAACCGCTATCGTGATCGCTGCACTGACTGAGCGTGGTGGGTGGGACTCGGCTGCGGTGGCAGGCCATGCGACAAAAGGAGAGTGGCCGCCCGTTCGTACTAGAGAGCTTCGGCGATCTGGTATACTAACATCATCACCTGTCTGGTGGTCTGTATGTGTCGTCGCGGATAGTAGCGCATGGGCCGGGCTGCAGGAGGGGCCACGGCTGACGAGGTGGGGGCTGTTCGGAGTAATCAGCGGGGAGCCCCCAGGGGAGATCACTTCCCTGAGAAGGTAGTGCACAAAACTGGCTGGTAACGGCCAGGCCAAAACGCTACCAGTGATATAGCTGGACAGAGCAGCAAGACAGAGCGTTCCTGTTCCGGGGGGAGGTCTGTCTCTGCTTCTTCATGCTCACTCACTTACTCACAGGAAGAGAGGATACCCTGCCTCATGTGCGGTATCATTGGTTACGTCGGCGCTCAGGGCGCCGATGTTACTTCGATTTTGCTCGATGGGCTGCGAAGGCTCGAGTATCGGGGCTACGATTCGGCTGGCATTGCTGTGCTGACGGCGAGCGGCGATCTGGAGGTCTGCCGCCGTGCTGGCAAGATCGCCAACCTGGTGGCGGCGGTTGAGAGCGAGGCGCGCCCCGGTCACGGCTCACTGGGAATCGGCCACACGCGCTGGGCGACCCATGGGCGGCCCAGTGACATCAACGCCCATCCCCAGGCCGATTGCGAGGGATTGATCACTGTGGTGCACAACGGCATCATCGAGAACTACGCCGAGCTGCGCCACCGTCTTGAGGAAGAGGGCCACATCTTTCGCTCCGAAACGGATACCGAGGTGCTCTCGCATCTGATCGAGCGCGCCTATCTCGGCGAGGCGCAGGGCGACCTGAGCGAGGCGGTGCGCCTGGCGCTGCTGCATGTGCGTGGCTCCTATGCCATTGCTGTGCTCTGCCGTGAGCAGCCGCAACTACTCGTCGGAGCACGCTACAACGGCCCGTTCCTGGTTGTGGGGCTGGGAGAGCACGAGCAGTTTCTCGCCTCGGACGTGGCGGCTCTGCTCAAGTACACGCGCCGCGTCATCATTCTGGACGAGGGGGAGCTGGTCGCGCTGCGGCCGGATGGCATAGCGATCAGGCGTCTGGATGGCACGGCTGTGCAGCGCGCCTCCACGCTCGTCGAGTGGGATGCCGAGGCTGCTGAGAAGGGGGGCTATCCCCATTTCATGCTCAAGGAGATCAACGAGCAGCCTGAGGCCCTGCGCCGTGCCTTACTGGGGCGCGTGCGTGATGGCCAGTTACATCTGAGCGAGCTTGAGGCATTGCGTTGCTCCGGCGCGCTCGAAAGGGTAACGCGCGTGGTCGTTGTGGCCTGTGGCAGCTCTTATCATGCTGGGCTGGTGGCTCGCTATGTGATCGAGCGTTGGGCACGTATCCCCGTGGACGTGATCACTGCGGGCGAATTTCGTTACTGCGATCCGCTGGTGGGGCCAGAGACGCTGTGTATTGCGGTCACGCAGTCGGGTGAGACGGCAGATGTGCTGGTGAGCATGCGCCAGGCCCGCGAGCGGGGGGCGCCGGTCGTGGCCATTACCAACGTCGTTGCGAGTGCGGTGACGCGCCTGGCCGATGCTGTGCTCTATATTCAGGCTGGCCCGGAGATCTGTGTGGTGGCCACCAAGACCTTCATCGCCACGCTGGCTCAGCTCTATCTGCTGGGCCTCTTCCTGGCTCTGGAACGTGGACAGATGGGACAGGAGCAGGTGGCGGAGGTCCTGCAGGCGCTGGAGCGTATCCCTGAGCAGTTGGAGGGCATGCTGGAGCGTGCCGCCGCGCTCGATGATCCGATTGCGCCGCTGGCGCGCGAGCTGGCCGGGGTGCACAGTATGATGTTTATCGGTCGTGGCGTTGGTTACCCGACCGCCCTCGAGGGTGCACTCAAGCTCAAGGAGGTTTCCTATATCCATGCAGAAGGCTTTCCTGCTGGCGAGCTGAAGCATGGCTCGATCGCCCTGCTCGATCCTGAAACGCCGCTCGTCGCTGTCGCCACGGCCTCGCGTGTTTACGAGAAGGTCGTCAGCAACATACAGCAGGTGCGCGCACGCGACGCGCTGGTCGTTGCCGTAGCCACGGAGGGCGACGAGGCTATTCGTGAGCATGCAGACACGGTCTTCTACGTGCCTGCCACGCTGGAGGAGTTGAGTCCCCTGCTGGCGATCGTTCCCCTGCAGCTCTTTGCCTACCATGCTGCTGTTGCTCGTGGGTGTAACGTCGACCAGCCGCGCAACCTGGCGAAGTCGGTCACGGTTGAGTAGGGGCGCGATCCTCATCGCGCCCCTCGCAGGTGGAGGGCATGGATGGCGCCCGCGGCAGCGGACGGGGATCGGTGATCCAGTGATCAGATGCCAATGATGCGATAAATATAGTTGCGCGTCTCAGCAGGAACGCAGTTGAGCCAGGCGCTGCCGCAGGCATTGATAGCCGCCTGGAGGCCGCCAGAGCCAGCGTTATAGGCTGCCAGGGCTTTAGCGTAGTCGCCGCCGTAGCTGCGGGTATAGCTAGCCATCAGCCGTGCCGCTCCCTGGAGAGCCTCGACCGGATTCCAGGGATCGATACCCAGGCCAGCGGCGGTGCTGGGGAGAAACTGGGCGATGCCGACCGCGCCTGCCGGTGAGACCGCGTTTGGATTGAAGCCGCTCTCTACATTGATCTGGCGCACGAACTAGACTGCGGGAATGCCGGCATCAATAGCGTCCTGCTGAGCCAGGGCGACGTAGGGGCTGTTGGGGAGAGTCATCGGCGGCAGGTTGCCCGTATTCACACTGATCGGGTTGGTGGCCGCTGCCCCCTGCTGATGGGCCGAGATCTGCCAGGCGTTTTGCTGGTTCTGAATCCATTGCCTCAGGCCACCCAGAATAGGCACGCCGTTGCCGCCTGCCAGCGGCGAGAGCGTCACAAGTGTGATGACCACCACCGTCAGGAGCACTGTCATGATGATGCCGTGGCGCTGGCGAGTGCTCAGGCGGCGAGTGCTCTTTCTGGCACGCTCTTTGCGGGACTCGGCGGGGATGACGACCATGCGCCGAGAGGTCTCCATGGTGGATTGCAGAGCCGCGAGCAGGTCGGCCAGATTGCCGGTCGTTGTGGGTTGAGGGGCTGACTCGATCAGCCCCTCGGTGCTCGCACGCTGCGCGAGCGTTCCCGTCTGCTCAGGCCGGCTCAGCGGCGTGACGGCCAGGCGATCCGTTGTGACGGGCAGAACCTGATGCCGGTCGGTCGTGGGGGCGATCTGAACGGTTGCGTACTGATCGGTGGTTGTCAACGGCCCTGAGAAGTTCAGAGGGCTGGCCAGACCCTGTGTCTGCCTCAGCGGGCCAGTGCCCGGCAAGGGGATCGGCTCAAACGGGCTGGTGCTGCCCGCAGTCAAGGGAGGAGCCTGGAAACCCGCGCTACCCGCTGCATCATCGGTTGCCTGTGTACCCGCCAGATCACGTGCATTGGGATCCTGAAACGGCGGGAACCGGCGAAACTGCGGCATAACGAACCTCGCTGCTCTGCTTATCTTTGTACCTGGTTGTGAGTCTACCTGGATAGACCAATGTGTGTCAATTTAACCAGGCTTGAGAGCAGGGAAAATTAGTACCAAACTCCCAGACACGCCTGCCTTCTTAACCACGTTTGGACCAGCGCTGTCCCGTGTGAACGAGTGTGCCCCAGCGCTTTGCATACCCTGGCCATGTGAAGAAGCTCCTCCGTCAAAGCGCTTCCGTGCATCTTAACCAGCGAGCAGCGCATCCGTTATGTGCCAGGCGGCCAGACTGGTTCTGAGAGCCGCCAGGATCTGCTGTTGCTCGCTGTCGAGAGAGTGGCTGGTGTTCAGGGCGTCAGGCTCTGCACTGAAGGCTAGATAGTGCAGGGTGCGAACAAGGCTCAGGGAGCTGTAGAGGCTGGCCCCGGCGAGGGCTTCCAGGAGCGTCGGGATGGCAAACTGGAGCGCCGCCGGTGGCAGCAAGCGCAGCACCTCGCTGATATCGCTCACCAGGCTGTTGCGTGCCCAGGGCAGGGTGTCGTAGTCGCTGGCCACGAGCTGCGGGTCGGCCAGGAAACGCACCAGCAGGTGCAGTGCGCGTGCCGGGGTATGAGCGCGCAGCAGCCGCGCCAGTGCCATCGCAGCCACCAGGCGCACCAGCGGTGCCTCGCGCGCCTGGAGCAGACGCTTGCAGAGCCGCACCGTCGTCGGCTGCGTTCCCCCCAGACGTTCGCTGCTCAGCAGCAGGGCGGCGCGCACGCGCGGCTCGTGCACCTGCTCCAGACGCTGCGCCAGTTGGGGCAGAATCTGCTCGGCCTCCTCCTCGAGCCAGGAGAGCAGGTAGGCGCTATTCACACTGAGATCTGGCTCGTCCGCGGCAAGCAGGCGCAGGCAGGTCTGCAAGCCAGCCTGCAGGGCGGCGCGCACGCGCAGGGACCAGAGCGGCCGCGGCATTCTGACGGCGCGGTAGCGCGCAGGCTGGCTCGCGCGGGCCAGGTCCGCCAGCACCATCACAATTGCATCGCGACCGGGCAGCGACCTGTCCTCCAGCAGCGCCAGCAGCGCCGGGATCGCAGTAATCTCCGCCTCCTGCGGCTCCGCCTCTCGCTGATGGCCGCTGAAAAGGCCATAGAGAGTGCTGGCGCGCGTCGGCAGGTCGCTCGCCACCAGGGCGCGCACCAGGGGACCTTCACTCTGCTCGACATGCTCAGAGGGGCGCGGCGACTCACGCCATGCATCGTAGTGGTATTCTGACACGCACAGGCTCCTTGTCTATCGATGAGCAGTCCTCTCGCTCTCTGGTTGCCACTCCAGAGCGGCCCAGAGCGGCCCTGGATGCCTCTCGCTATCGGCACGAGCAGAGCCAGAAGGGCCAGAGGGGGTGCTAGAACATATTTTCCAGATCCTTCTGTGTATTCTAGCAGAGCCTGCGCAAAACGGAAAGAGGGGGTCAAACTCGTGGAGCCTCCGGCGAAGGCCGGCGGGAGGAGGGAGGCTGCCTAGGGCAGAAAGGCCACTGCGCTCGCTGGCTGCACGATCAACTCGCGATAGATCAGGCCCATGTGTTCAGGAGGATAGGGCATCGCATGCTCCAGCCACCACTGGATGAGAGCGATCGAGGCGGCGACGATATGGTGCGCGGCAACCTCAGCCGGCACGGGGCTGCCCGGCCGCGGCCTGTTCTGGCGCAGCACGCTCTCGCTGCCGCGCTGGATGACATGCTGCACCAGTGAGACCGGTCCGCGCGTGCCAAGGAGCACACGCACCACCTCGCTATGCTCCTGAATGTAGCGAAAGAGCAGCGTGCCGACCAGCGCAGCATCAGTGCCTGGCTGCTGCGCCTCCAGCAGTTCCAGCAGCTCGTTGATGACGACATCTGCAACATCGCGCAACAACTCGTCCTTATCGCGATAGTGGCGGAAGAACGTCGCGTACCCGATATCCGCGCGCTCAGTAATATCCCGAATGGTGATCGCATCGTAGCCCTTCTCCGCGATCAACGCCAGCAACGCCCGTGCCAGCAAGCTCTGCGTGCGTCTCACGCGCCGGTCCTGTATATGCATCTGGGACATCGCACCTCTCGCAGACCGCTCATCGGCTCTAGCCTCTGGCCTGCACCGTGCTATTATAGCACGTTCAGAGGCCCTCTGCGTGCTCGCCGGTCCCCCCAGCCGATCTCGGGACCGCTTGACTTATGATCCATAATATATCATAATATATAGAGTGTTTCGTAGGTTGAGCAAAACCGGGACCGCCACGAGGCAGGTCCCGTTCACGAAGGGAAGTCGATTCATGACCGGTGGAACACAGGCAGAGCTAGAGGCAGGCCTTGCCCGGAGGGCTGAGCCGGTGAGCGCTGGCTCTCCGCTGCAGGGAGAGGCGCCTGCCCGGCAGAAGACCGCACAGCACGAGGAGCCGTCCGAGCCAGTGATTACTCATGATGCAGCTGGCGTCTGGCATATACGAGGGTTCAAGGAGGCCAGAGCCATTCTGCGCAGCGGAGCCACGCGGCAAGCAGGTTTTAAGGCCGAGATCATTGCGAGTCTGCCGCGTGTGATGAACGCGCCGATTCTATACCAGGAGGGCAAAGAGCATCAGCAGCAGCGCAAACAGACCGCACGTTTCTTCGCTCCCAAAGTCGTCAGCGAGCACTATCGCCAGCTCATGGAGGAGCAGAGCGCCCAGCTGATAGCCAGACTTGAGCAGCGTGGTCGGGCCGATCTAAGCCATCTAGCGCTCGAGATGGCCGTGAGCGTCGCAGCGCAAGTAGTCGGGTTGACCGACAGTCGGCTGCCAGGGATGGAGCGGCGTCTCGAGACCTTCTTTGCCCATCCGCTGATGGCCATCAGCGCTCATCCGCGGGCGCTCTTCAATGTTCTCGCCACGCAGTGGGCCGTCTGGCGCTTTTACCGACTCGACGTCCTGCCAGCCATTCATGCTCGGCGGCGGGAGCCACGCAGCGACGTCATTTCACATCTGCTCGCGCGTGGCTACAGCGAGCGTGAGATCCTGACCGAGTGCATCACCTACGCCTCAGCCGGAATGATCACCACACGTGAGTTCATGACCGTCGCCGCCTGGCATCTGCTGGAGCAGCCCCTGCTGCGCGAGCGCTTTCTGAGCGCCTCCGAGACAGAACAGGAGGAGATGCTCGAGGAGATTCTACGCCTCGAACCGGTTGTTGGTCATCTCTATCGCCGAACAACCGCCGATCTACCCATCATGACGTCCACTGGAGAAGTGCTCATACCGCGTGGCGCCTTGCTCGATCTGCACGTGTATGGCATCAACGCCGATGAGCGCATCGTCGGAGAGCAGCCGCAGCTGCTCTCGCCGGGGCGTGTACTCAAGGAAGAGCGCGTAGCGCCCTCATTAATGGGCTTCGGCGATGGGGCCCATCGCTGCCCAGGGGCGCCCATCGCTCTGCAGGAGAGCGCCATCTTTCTGCGGCGCCTGCTGGCCCTGCCCGGGCTCCGTCTTGAGCAGGCCCCACGGCTCAGGTGGAACGAAGTGATCGCGGGCTACGAGATCCGCGACCTGCGGATCATCCTTGATCCGCAGGCCTGAGTCTGTGCTGAGTCTGTGCATTGCCGGGAGTATGACGTTGGGTTACCTTGCGTTGCAAGCTGTCTCGTAGAGGAACGAGATCAGACCCCTTGCAGCGCGTAGCCAGCCTCCAGGGTTGTCGTCTCTGCGCTCGGACGCGAGCGGCTACCGCGAGCCGAGCGCGCCGGCGGTCGCAGTCGCTCCTGGCGTACGAT
This sequence comes from Ktedonobacteraceae bacterium, assembly GCA_042408965.1. Classification (GTDB taxonomy): domain Bacteria; phylum Chloroflexota; class Ktedonobacteria; order Ktedonobacterales; family Ktedonobacteraceae; genus Thermogemmatispora. The sequence goes on along the minus strand of JBHOQN010000089.1, from coordinate 86,046 downwards.
GCTGGCCGGCAGGTACGGCTCCATGGCGTAGAGCGCGTTCAGGTAGACCTGCTGTTGCTCGTGGATGACGCCATTGGGACCCAGCTCCCACCACTCACGGGGCGTGAAATAGGCCGAGACCTCGGCCTCGGGTCCGCTGCGACCGAACCACTGAATGAGGTGCAGGTTATCCGACTGCGCCAGCCAGAGCGCCAGGTCGAGCAGATCGGGGTGTTCCGTCAGGCGAGCCAGCGCGTAGACCTGGCCCATCAGCTGGAAGATCGTCTGCTGAGCGCTATTGCCCAGGAAGAACTCCATACCTCCGCTGCCGGCCCAGGTTGTCGGATAGACTGGCAGGGGCAGGTGATATGAGCGCGAGGCGAAGCGTTCGATCAGCGCACTCGGCGTAGTGGTACGCACACCGCGCCGTGCCAGTTCAGCCGGGAGCGAGCGCATGAACTCGAAGATCCCGCTATCGCGGCGGTGGTGCTCACCAAAGGTCTCAAAGTCCCAGCCCAGGAGCAGCAGGTCGCCCCAGGTGTGAGCGATCCACTCCGCATAGGTGTCGGCGTAGAGCGGGTAGCCCGGCCACGAGCGGTTCGAGAAGCGGTAGCCCACATCATCGCTCAGGTCCAGGTGGCGTGTGAGCAGATAGGGGCCGCACTCGCTCACCGCCGCGGCGGCCGCGCGGCTGCGGTGAGCACTGGACGAGCGCCGGTTGCGCGCAGGGGCAGATCGGTAGCTCTCCGGGGGCAGCGCGTAGGAGCGTCCCTCACCGTAGTGGTAGAGGTGCGTACTCTCACGCCAGCCGAGGACCCAGGGACGACCGTCCATGAGCGCACCGCGGAAGCCGGCTTCATCCAGGGCGTGGTAGATGGTCATCGACATACACATCTCGGTCGTGTCCGTCACCTGGGGACGCTTGCCAAAGATGCGTTCGATTTCGTCAGCCATCCAGCGCATACGCCCGATGAAGGCGGGCAGATCCAGCAGGAAGAGGAAGCTATGGTATGGCTCCACGCCGATAATCTCGACGTTCTCCTCCGCCACCAGTTCGCGAAAAAGGTCGAGCAGCGCCGGGTCCCAGGCCTGGGCCTGGCGCAGAAAAGAGATAGAGAAACCAATGGAGAGATGCAGCCCCTGACGCACCAGATCCAGGAACATTCGTGTGGCAGGGTAATAGCAATACGTGGCGACCTTCCGAAAGTAACGCTCATTCATGCGCTCGTCAAAGAGACAGCGCGCGATATCTTCAGTAGAAGCACCCCGTGGAATCGGCTGCGCAGGCAACTTCAGACGGCGCGGCTGATGGACCACGGTATAGATCGCGAGATCAGCAACCATAACCCGAATCCCCTAGTTGAGCACGATATCCTGTTTACGCGCCAGAAACTCCAGCTTACTCACGAGATTTTCAATCACCTGGTCCCAGAGGAACTGCTCCGCGGTTCTAAAGCCAGCGCAGCGAATGCGCTCCTGTTCTGCCGGGTGGCGGCCCAGGTGAAGCAGGTAGCCCACGATCTCATCGGGATCGTCAGTTTCAGTGACGATGGCGTTCTCGAACGAGATCGCGTAGTCCTCACCGGTGCAGCCAGTGACCGCGATGCCCCGAGCAGCCATCACCTCCAGAGCAACCAGGCCGAACGGCTCGTGGCCGCTATTGGCCAGAGTTGCGTCGGCGGCGTGGTAGATACTGCGCACGAACTCCTCTGGGAGGAAGAAACGCAGGTTGTAGATATCGGCCGGGCCGGCATTGGCGACGGCCTCGATACACTGGTCCAGTGTGGGACGTTGCGCCACCACATCGCGGATCGAGAGGCCGATGTTATAGGCATGACCCAGCACCTCAGCTCCGTGCGGCTCGATGCCCCCGCGCACAAAGAGCGTCACCGGGTGCCCGCTGTATTTCAGGCGAGCCACGGCCTCGATGGCCATCATCCAGCGTTTGTCGGGATCGAAGCGTCCGATCTTGAAGAGAAAGAGGCGGCGCGGGTCGCCCTGGCGGGCGATCTCCCGCAGGCGTGTCGCGATGGCCGGGTCGACGGGCGCCAGGTGGCGCGAGGGAATGCCGTTAGGGATCACCAGGGGATTGACGCCTAGCTCCCACATCTTGTGCTTCATGTACTTGCTGACCGTACACAGCGTAGTCACATAGTTCAGGCGCCCCCAGTTGATCCGGTGCAGGGACATCAGGCTGTTGAGGTTCCAGAGCATCAGGACGCGCTGGCGGATGCCGAACCAATGCAACAGATCAGAGATGCGGCACATCACCTCGGCGGTGTGCCAGTCCTCGCCCATGATCACCACCAGCTTCCCCTCCTCTACCGCTGGACGGGCGATCTCCTCATAGATATGCTGTGGCACGCTCTCGTTATAATCGTAGAGCTTCTGTTCCTCGCCGTCGTAGACGCCGTTTGGATAGTATCTGCTGACCCACTGAGACCAGCGTTTTAGAATCAGGCGGCCGTCGACGCGCTCCTCGATGGAGGGCTTATAGGGGTCTCCGATGAAGATCAGATGGGTGGTATAGCCCTGGGAGGCCAGGGCCTCACTCAGCTCGCTGACGCGCGTTCCCAGGCCGCCGGCGGTCGAGTAGACATCTGGTCCCTCGAAGGAAAGTAAAACAAACAGGGTGTTCTCTGGCGATATGGCTCCCTCTTGTTCAATCATGGCTGGCTCTGTCCTTACTTACTTGTAGTCTTCTGGTTATCCTTCAGTTCTCTAAAGGCGCTGCGGGCTGCTGTATGCGTCGCCCGCGGACGCAGCATGCGCCTATCCCCTGGCCGGGCGCAGGAGGCGGGACAGGCAAAGCGGTAGATACTCCTTCGTTGAGTAGCAAGGAAAACGGATCTGCACCTGTGTAAAAAGCGTACCCCGGTTTCTGGTCCGCTGAAAGACGGCTGGCGTCTTTGCTCACGATTGCGTCTGCTGCAGAAACAGGCAGTGCTGGAAGCATCGCATCTGCTCACGTCTAGTATAACATCCCGGTCACAAGAGGAATCGGCCGGCCCCCCCGTGGCCCCCAGATTGCCCCCCTTGACGACCCGTTGTCCTTCGTAAATTGGGGGAGATTGACGTCTTTTCTAATAAGAAAGCAATGAGAGCGGCTCTGCCATCCTCTGACGCTAAGAAGTCGATCCTAGATGCGAAATCGACTTCGACTGGAGCAGCAGAGCACTCCAGGTGAGACAGGGACTCAGCGCACAGCGCAGTATGCTCCAGGTTCTCATAAGATCGAACGTCCGGTCACCAGGGACATCACTATTACCCATTGAGCAACGACCTATGAGAGTACTAGAGGAAGAGCTGCATCTGGAACCAGACCAGTATCCCGGCTCACTGCTGGGGAACTATCATCTGATTCGTCTTCTGGGGAAAGGCGGAGCCGCCAGGGTCTATCTGGCAAAGCACATCTATCTGGAGAGACTGGTGGCCGTCAAAGTGCTGCCGCCGCTCTCGTCGCAGGAGAGTATAGAGCGGTTACGCCAGGAGGCACGCCTGCTGGCCAGGCTGCGCCCCAATCCCCACATCGTGCGCGTCTACGAGTTTGGCTTTGAGGGGGCGCGGCCCTTTCTGGTGATGGACTACGCACCCTACGGGAACATGCGCAGGAGGTGTCCGCCTGGCGAATCCCTGGCGCCGCGTGTCGCACGGCTCTATCTCAAGCAGGTGGCCTACGCCCTGCACGACATGCACCAGCAGGGCTTGATCCATCAGGACGTCAAACCCGACAATCTGCTGCTGGCAGCGCCTGAGCATCTGTTGCTGAGCGATTTCGGGATCGCCAGAAGTGAGCACCCGCTGCAGGGAGAAGGCCTGGCAATGCTGGGAGGCACAGTGCCCTACATGGCACCTGAGCAGCTCCGGGGGCGGCCCTGCGCGGCCAGTGATCAGTACGCTCTGGCCGTCGTCCTCTACGAGTGGCTCTGCGGTGCACCGCCCTTCAGCGGCACCTGGATAGAGCTGCTCTATCAGCACCGCCAAGCCACGCCACCGCCTCTGCGCACGCGAGCGCCACACCTGTCGGTGAACCTTGAGCGTGTACTCCAGAAGGCGCTGGCCAGCGAGCCTGAGGAGCGTTACAGCGATGTCTGGAGCTTCGCTCTGGCCTTCGAGCAAGCGTTGACAGCCGACAGCGCGCGCCAGCCTGTGATGCTGGTGCCACGGAGACTCGGACCACCGACCCCCGCTGCCGCCAGTGGGCAGCTCTCAGCCGCCGGCTCCCGCCCGAGTGCTCGGCCGCCAGCAGCGCCAGCCCGGCCGCGGCCTCTGCGGGCACCCGCGCCGCCGCGCGTCGGACGCTGGTCTCTGCTGGGCGATGGACTCTTCGCCTTGCTCGTCGGACTGCTGCTCTGGTGGACTGGCAGCGGTCTCTACGCCCCGTGTGCCGCTGCCTTGAGCCTGCTCCTTCTTCCCCTGCTGCGCGTGCTGCACCTCAAGGGCTTGTTCACGTACTGGGTTGCGGCCGTACTCTTCGGCTTCTCAACTCTGCTGGGCAGCCTCCTACAAGATATGACAACATTAATCGTAGTGCAGGTGCTGCTGGTACTATTGGCCCTGCTGACCGCCTACCTGAAAACGCTGGCACGGGTCCGCCGGTCTCGCTGAGGACAGGCCCGACCGCGCCAGAGCAGGCCCGGCCCGACCCAGCGAGGACTGGCGATCGCTGGGCAGCGCCCCGCTACGACTGGATATGCGCGAAGAGATCATTATCGCCGGGAAGATCGGGACCGACACGCGAGGCGGCCAGCTGATAATATTCATAGCCCCGCCAGCGGCGCTGGATCTCCTGCGGTATGCGCGTCATGAAGCTCACCGTCCCCATCTGCGTGCGGTGGCAGGCCCAGGAGCGGTCCTTGATATCCAGCACATCCGTGACGTCCAGGCGGACACTGATCTGCTCATCAGGGATACCCAGCTCGTCGAGGTTGCTGGAACGCAGAGCCGTATCCTCCACCGAGAGATCCTGCTCCTTGAGCCACTCCGCCAGAGCACGAATGCCACTACGGGGAAAGCCAGTGTAGTAGAGCTTGGAGACCGCATGGGCCGGCCCGAGCTCCGGGTACTGGGCCTCATCGGCGGCGGCGTAGAAAGCGCCAGTCGTGTAGCGATAGATCGCGATGTGGTCGGGATGTCCGTAGCCGCCGGTCTCGTCGAAGGTCACCATGACCTGAGGGCGAAAGGCGCGAATGATCGCCACCAGCTTGCCGATGACCTCCGCGGGAGCGGCACGCATAAAGGCCCGTGGATCGTCGTTATCCGGTGTGCCTGCCATGCCAGAATCGCGATAGTCCAGAAACCAGAGGTGCTGGACCCCCAGCACCGCAGCGGCCGCGCGCAACTCCTGCTCGCGCACCTGGCCGAGGTTCTCCGGCGTCGCCAGCAGCGGATCGGCGATCTCGCCCACCTCACCGCGTGTCGCACAGACCAGGCCCGTCTCAACACCGGCCTGCCCATACAGAATACAGGCGCCGCCCATGCCCCCTTCATCATCGGGATGGGCGAAAACGCCCAGTAATCGCTTCGTTGACATAGGATGTGCTCCCCTTTGCTACAACTGCGTGGAACCCTGCTGCTACTCTATCATCGCCCGCGAGGCCTGTCAATGAAACCCATCCAGGCCTGCCGGGCCAGAGCAGGCTGGCATCAGGCCTCCTGCTGGTCGGGTCTGACGCTGTTTCGCCTATCCCTAAAGATTAGAACAGGAAATTGCAATAATACTCTATCTTTTCGGAGAAAAGTATGGTACACTGAACCCGGTAAGAGACCAGATAGCCGGCGGATGGCAGAAGGGCGGCGACTGATCGCGACAGGGGGAGCAAGGAACGCTTACTGCCGGGCTAGAGGTCAGGGCATGCTCTCTGTCTTGCAAGGAGAACGATGAATGACAAGGACACTGCTGGATAAAGAGTTACAGGAGCTTGACGAACAGATCAAGCAGCTTGGACACCAGGTCGATGAGGCCCTCGGCACAGCTCTCGAGGCCCTGCGCGGCGGTGATCAGGCGCGATCGGGCATGGTCATCGAGGCCGATGCCAGGATTGACGGTCTGCGTGCAGCCATCGAAGAGCACACCATTCGCCTGCTGACGCTGCAGCAGCCGCTGGGAGGCGTAGATCTGCGCTATCTCACGGCAGCGCTCTCCATCGCCGGGGATCTCGAGCGCATCGGCGATGGAGCCGCCGGCATCGCCACCATCATTCTGCGCATGGTGCCATTGCGCACAGAGGCCACCTCGCTGGTGGAGGTTGACAGCCGGCTGGCCGACAATAGCGGTAACGGCAGCGCGCGCCAGGAGAGCCATCGTGTCAGCGAGACCTCGATCATGCAGGGCATTCTCGATCTGGGTCAGGAAGCACGTCGGGTGCTGCAGGGGACGATGCAGGCCTTCGCCGAGCGCGATGCGCAGGCCGCACGCCATCTCTGGCAGGAGGACGATGTTGTCGACGTGCGCTATCATCTGGTGCGCCATGATCTCATGGCGATGCTGACGGGCGCGCAGGCCATTCCCGCGCTGCAGAGCGATCCACGCATTCTCCAGCGTGCCACCTATCTGCTCTGGATCGCGCACAAGCTCGAGCGCGTCGCCGATCACTGCACCAATATCTGTGAGCGCATCGTCTTCATCGTCGAGGGCGAAGCCGCTCTCGGACAGGCTGAGCCAGAGTAGCGCTGGCCAGTTCAGTCTGGCGCATCCAGGATCGCCATTGCACACATCCGGTGACTGTGCTACACTGGACCTCACTCAGAGGACCTTCAAGCCAGAGAAATCGAGATAGGTGCAATGCTGGACGAGATCTTGGAGCATAACAGACGTTTTCTGGAAGAGACCCACCTGCCGCAGATCAGCCACCTGCCGCGCAAGCATACGGCGGTTGTCACCTGCATGGATTGTCGCCTCGTTGGGATGTTCGAGCAAGCCCTCGGCCTGGAGCGAGGCGATGTGGTCGAGTTGCGTACTGCCGGCGCCACCATCGCCACTCCGGAGCGCGAGCGGGCAGCCAGCGATCTGATCCGCTCGCTCGCCGGAGCCATCTATCTGCTCGGAGTACGCGAGGTGCTCGTCATTGGGCACACCAGTTGTGGCCTCGCGCGCGTTGATCCCGCCACGCTGACGGCTTCCATGCAGGCCCTGGGTGTTGATCCTCAGCATCTGATTGCCAGCTACGGGCTAGGCGACATCCAGGGGCTGGTGCGCTGGCTGGGTGCCTTTGACGACCTGCAGAGCAATGTGCGCGAGGTGGTGCAGGTCATTCGTAGCAGCCCCTTTCTGCCCGCCATTCCTGTCCATGGCCTGGTGATCGACATCTCCACCGGCCGACTGGAGCTGGTGGACCGCGATAGCCGTCGCACCTGATCCCCCTTTCTGCGCGTCTGCGTGATTCGCGTCGGCATAGAGAACGATAAATACTATCTGTACGACTACGCCAGAATCTGCTATAGTGGGAGACACACATAGATCGGCAGGCAGCTATAGATTGTAGCTTTTGTGACTAGGATGGCAGAAGCGTTGAAAGACAAAGATGCTTCGCTGGAATCGAGTATCCAGGAAAAGATTCAGCCGGGCTATCTTGGCCCGACCCCGCCACCCGGTCGAGCGCCTGAGAAGGGCACACGGATCTACGTTGATCGGCCGGACCAGTTGCGCGCCGCTGTCGAGGTGCTGGCTGCTGCCCGCATCATCGGCGTTGACGCTGAGTTTGTCCAGGGGCGCGCGCGTGCGCTGGGGGAGAGCGCTCCTGCGCACCGTCTGGCGCTGCTGCAGCTAGCCATTGACGGCACCTGTTTTGTGATCGATGCCTGGCGACTGGCTGACCTCTCGCCTCTGGCGGCGGTCACTGAGGACGCGGCCATCCGTATTCTGCTGCATGGCGCGGGGGCTGATCTGCATGTGATGGCTGAGCGGGGCCTGAACGTGGCGCACTATATTGATCTGGAGGCCGCCAGTCGTTCAATCTTCGGCCAGAACGAGTCCTCGCTGGCGGCTATGTTGCAGCGCGCCTTCGGGGTGCATCTCGACAAGAGCCTGCAGCGCACCGACTGGGCGCGGCGTCCATTGCCGCCAGCGATGGTGGCCTATGCTGCACGCGATGCCGAGATGACGCTGGCGCTCTACTACTGGCTCGATCAGCACTACCATCATATCCTGGTGCTGCACGAGTATGTCGGCGCGCTTGAACCCGTTGCTGACTGGATCGAGCCGTTTCTGCGCGGAGCGGTCTCGCTGCCCGCAGAGCTGGCCATTGCTGACGCTCGTGAGAAGGGCCTGCTGAGCGATGAGCAGATCTACGCTGATTGCCGCGCTGCCCTGGCGGTGCTGCGTCACCCTATGCGCCGCAGCCGTCTGCTGCGCCTCATCGCGGACCTCTCACTGACCGGCCTCGCCGCCGATATCAGCGCCCTCCTGCGGGCGCCGACCTCCGACGAACGGGCCGCGGCGGCGCGGGCTTTGGGGCGCCTTGGCCAGCAGGGTTGCCGCGAGGCCATCCGTGCGTTGTTGCAGGATCCGGTCTATGATGTGCGCAAGGCGGCGCAGACGGCGCTGCGCACGCTCAATACGGCGCCGCGTCCCCCGGCCGCTCAGCCGACGCGGCTCACCGATGGCGCCCGTAGCTGGACGATCGGCGAGGCCGATGATGGTGAGAGCGGGAACGATTGGAAGGCTCGCCTCCGCTCACTTATGGATGAGTGAGGGGGTGGTGCTCGCCGCGGTAGGCCGCACTGTTATTGTCGGTCTCGTAGAGCCTGACCTCGTAGAGCAGCCCCTCTGGTAGGGCTGACTCCAGGCGCTCCCAGAACTTCATCACCAGGATTTCTGTCGTCGGAATGCAGTCGGCAAGCCAGGGTACGTCGTGATTCAGGTGCCGATGGTCAACCCAGTCCACTACCTCGCGATGCATGATCTCGCGCAGATCGCTCAGGTTCATCAGCATGCCCGTGCGTGGATCGGGTCTTCCCTGGAGCGTGACTTCCAGGATGTAGTTGTGGCCGTGCCCGTTGGGATTGGCACATTTCCCGTAGAGATTCCAGTTCTCGCTCTCGCTGAGGGCCGTGCTCCAGAGCCGGTGCGAGGCGCTGAAGCTGGCACGTCTCGTTAAGTAGACCATATTGTGTATTCCTGACAGCTGGCGCATGCGTATGTCGTATGTCGTTGCGTCGCGTTGCATTGCGTTGCAAGGGCACTCCCTACCCGCTGGCTCTCCTGGCCTCTCTTGCCCAGGCCCGGCAGAGACTGACCTGTTGCTAGACGGCGTCTGCCCCCTTCAGGCGTTGCTGAAGATCTCCAGATTGCTCCCGCTCAGCATGCGGCCGGTATCCGCAGCCAGGAAGAGCAGCAGCTCGGCCAGATCCTCCGGGGTCATGCCCGCCTTGAGATGCGGCGCGGCCTGACGGAGCATCTCAGTATCCACGGCGCCGGGGCTGACGGCACAGACGCGGATGTTGTGCGGCCGGCCCTCGATCGCCAGGATCTCGGTCAGGCTGGCAATGCCCGCCTTTGAGACGTTGTAGGCGCTCAGGCCGGGAAATTTCTCCACGCCCTTGACGCCCGAGAGCGAGGAGATATTGATGATCACCCCTCGCCGCTGCGGGGCCATCAGGCGAAAGGCTTCACGGCAGCAGAGGAAGGTTCCGCGCAGGTTGGTAGCGAGCACCGCATCCCAGACGGCTGTCTCCATCTCAATGAAGGGCCGCAGAGCGACGATACCGGCGCAGTTGACCAGAATATCCAGGTGGCCGAAGGTCTCCTGGGTACGCCTGAAGAGGGCCTGTACCTCCTCTTCGCGCGAGACATCGCCGCTGATCGCCAGGGCGCTGCCCCCCTGGCGGCGGATGGCCGCGAGGCTCTCCTCGAGATGCTCCGCCGTACGGCTGAAGAGCACGACATGGGCTCCTTCGCGGGCGAAGCGCAGCGCGGTGGCGCGTCCGATCCCTCGTCCGGCGCCGGTGATGATGGCGACACGATCGCGAATACTCATGTTCGGAATTATAGCAAAATGTGGCGAGGTTTTTCACGCCGCGCCTCTGGGGCTGCGGTTTGACATCCGTGGGGATTTTATCAGACAATGCTGGCTGAGCATCAGGAAGAAAGCAAGGCAAGCTCTGCAAGTGGGAGGACGATGGCTGTATGCGTGTTGCTCTGATTGCGCCCTGGGTGGTGGCGCCCCCGATCATTGGGGGACTCCAGATCCGCTTCTATCAGCTCCAGGTCCTGCTGGCGCGTGCGGTGGCGCCAGAGCCGCTGCTGGTCTGGGATCTGCGTGAGCGGGGCCCGGTCGATCTGGCGGCCCTGCCCTCCTCCGATCCCACGCAGCCTGAGCTGAGTGCCTTTCTGCCGCCGCGCGGTCTGCAGGCGCACCTGCTGTGGCTCCGTCACCTCTGGCCCTCCTGGGTGGAGCGCTCGCTCGCCAGCCAGCGCCAGCCGCTGCTGGCCTGGCTCGCCGCCCAGGGAGCGACCCATGTGGTGCTGGTCCATCCCTACGCCAGCGAGCTGGCCCCGGAACTCAAACGCCGCGGCCTGCATGTTTTTATCGATTGCCACAATGTCGAGAGCGCCCTGGCCCGTCAGTTGGCCGCGCTGGCGGCGACGCCCGCCGAGGCCCACGCGGCTCAGCTGCGGGCGCGTGTCTTTCGCAGGCGTGAGCAGCGCTGTTTCCCCTGGGCCGACGAGATCTGGCTGCCCTCGGAGCTTGACCTGGAGCGGCAGCGGCGCATCTGCGGCGACCGCATACGCCTGCGCTGCCTGCCCAATGCGCTCGACCTGTCACACTACGAGAACGAGCGTGTGCCGCCTGAGGCGCCTCAGGTGGCAGAAGTGGCCACACAGGATCTCGTTTACCCAGCGGAGTTCGGCTATCAGCCCAACGTCGCGGCGGCGGAGCTGCTCTGCGAACGTGTGCTGCCCGCGGTGCGCCGCGCCTGTCCCGCCGCACGCCTGGTGCTGGTGGGACGCGATCGCTACGGGCTGGTCGCCAGGCTGCGCCGCGAGCCTGAGGTGGTGGTCACCGGGACGGTGGCGGATGTGCGCCCGTACCTACGCCGCGCCGCGGCGGTTCCCGTACCGCTGCTGCAGGCCTCCGGGACGCGCTATAAAATCCTCGAGGCCCTGGCGCTGGAGCGCGCGGTCGTCACCACGCCCCTGGGAGCGGAGGGCCTGGCCGTGCGCGATGGCGAGCATCTCCTGATTCGCGATGTGGCGGACTTCAGCGCGGCCTTGATTGCCCTGCTGCGTGATCCCCAGCGCGCCCGCGCACTGGGCCGCCAGGGACGTCGCCTCGTGGAGGAGCGCTACACCTGGGAGGCCCTCCTCCCGTTGCTGCGAGCGGCCCTGGAGGAAGCTGGCACGCCCCGTGAGAAAACAGGTGCTTGTTGAAATGACTTGGCATCTGTTATAATGCAGGAAGTGTACTCTACTATAACTCTGGCTGACAGTGAGGTCCTGGCGGCGAGCCTGATTTGAGGGGGAGGTATGACGACGAATACCAGACCCTTGCAGGGGTCTTTGAAAGATTTCGGGCTGGTTGAGATTCTGCAGATGATGGAGCTGGGGTCGGTGACAGGTGCTCTGCATCTCAAGCACGAGCAGGGGCGTGTCGGTGTGCTCTATTTCGATGATGGCAAGATCGCGAACTGCTCTGAGCTTGATCCGGGGGCGCTGACGCTGGGGGATGTGCTGCAGCAGCTCGGCATGGCAACCTTTCAGCAGGTCGAGTTCGCCTTTTCACAGCAACTGCAGGACGCCTTAGGGCGGCGCATCGGCGAGCGCCTGATTGCCATGCGAGTGATCAACGAGCAGCAGCTCTACGAGGCGCTGCGCACGAAGGCCCTCTGGACGGCGCGCGAGCTGGCGCTCTGGCGCGAGGGCAGCTATGAGTTTATCACCAGCCCCAACAGACACCCCTTTCTGCCCTATGGCGAGCAGTCGCTGGGCCTGGAGATCGTGCGTGTGACGATGGAGATGGTGCGCTACTCTGATGAGTGGGAGCAGCTCCGGCTCTTCCTGCCCAATGGCATGCGCACCATCCTGCAGATGACACCGGCCATTCCCTACCCGATGAATTTCAACGCGCGTCTGATCGAGATCTTGAGCCACGTGAACATGCAGCGCTGGGTGCGCAAAATCGCGACCGGTCTGCGCCGACCCGAGCTGGAGGTAGCGCGCGATCTGGCGACCCTGGTGCAGCAGCGTCTGCTGATCCCGGTGCCGCAGGAGCTGCATCCCCCTCAGAAGGGCAGCCGCGGTGTACGCCTGCCCGATCCTGCAGAGAAGATGCGTATGGAAAGCTTTGAGCTGCTGAATCTGATCAGCCGTATGGAGCAGGACTGGTATCGGCGCAAAGGCCCGACCGAGCAACTCCCAGGCCTGGTGGAGTATATCAACTGGACGATGGACGCTCTGGCCGATACCTGCCGTGCCAATGGGACGGAGCTTGATCCCAATACTCTGGAGTCCCTGCTCTCGCGCGAGCACCTGCGCTATATGGGCAACTATAAGTTCATCATCAGCAATAATCACATTGATGTGGAGAACTTCACTGCCCTCTGCCACGAGGTGCTGCATGGCGATATCCAGCGCTCGGCCGAGTTCTACGATGAGGCCTCGACCGTGCTTCTGCGCATTCTGCGCGTGATTTTTGAAACCATCAACTCGCGCGTGGCCTCCCTTTACGAGCGCCTGGAGAATCAGGACGTCTGGGAGGCCCTCTTTGCGCAGTTTGAGCTGCAGCGCTCCTAGCGGAGAGCGAAGCGCTGTCAGATGGAGTAGCCAGGCCTGTAGGGGCCGGTGGCTATTCGTAGACCACGAAGATCGTCTTGATCTCGCTGAAGTCGGCGACCGCGCCGGAGCCAAGCTCGCGATGGCCGTTGCCGCTGGCCTTCATGCCGCCAAAGGGGAGGTGGATCTCGGCACCGGTGGTCGGGGCGTTGAAGTAGATCAGGCCCGACTGGATCTCACGCATGGCGCGGAAGGTGTAATGGCTGCTGCGTGTGAAGATGGCCGTTGAGAGGCCATACATGGTGGAGTTGGCCACCGCAACCGCCTCTTCGTAGGAGGCCACCGGGATGATCGAGACGAAGGGGCCGAAGACCTCCTCGCGCGCGATGCGCATCTGCGGGTGCACCTCGCTGAAGATCGTCGGTCGGTAGAAAGCCCCCTCGCTGTATTCCCCCTCGTTGAGCGGGGCGCCACCAGTCAGGAGGCGTGCCCCCTCCTGCCTGCCAATCTGTGTGTACTCGTCGACGGCGCGCACGCGGGCCATGTTCACCAGCGGACCCATCTCCACGTCCTCGCGCAATCCATCGCCGATGCGCAGCCGCTCGGCCGCGGCGACCAGGCGTTCGGAGAACTCGCGCTCCACGGAGCGCTGGACGATCACGCGGCTGGTCGCTGTGCAGCGCTGACCGCTGGTGCCGAACGCTCCCAGCGCGACACTCTCGACAGCTTGCGGCAGATCGGCGTCTTCGAGGACGATCACGGCATTCTTACCGCCCAGCTCCAGCGAGCAGCGGCGCAGGTCGCGGCCGCAGATCTCCGCCACGCGCCGGCCCACCTCGGTCGAGCCAGTCAGGGAGATCATGTTGACGCCGGGATGGCTGACGAGGGCGTCGCCGAGCGTGCTGCCGGGACCGGTGACCACGTTGAAAACGCCGTCTGGCAGCCCGGCCTCCTGCAATATCTCGGCCAGCTTGAGCGCCAGAAGCGGCGTGTCGCTGGCCGGTTTGAGCACAACTGCGTTGCCTGCCAGCAGCGCGGGGAAGGTCTTCCACGCGGGAATCGCCAGTGGGAAGTTCCAGGGTGTGATGATACCCACCACGCCCAGCGGCTGGCGAACCGTCAGGCAGATCTTGCCGCGCAGGGCCGAGGGAACGGTCTCCCCTTCGGCGCGCCGGCCCTCGCCGGCGATATATTTCGCCACGTCGATGGCGGTCTGCACATCGCCGCGCGTCTCCTTCAGAATCTTGCCCATCTCGCGTGTCATCAACGCGGCGAGGGCCTCTTTCTCACGTTCAAGCACGAGGGCAGCGCGCAGGAGGATCTCGCCGCGCTCGGGCGCGGGCGTGGCGGCCCAGGCCGGCTGTGCCGTCCGGGCGGCCTGCACGGCCTCCTCGACGTCGGCGGCCGTCGACTCCTGGTAGTGGCCGATGACCTCGCTGCGCCGAGCGGGGTTCGTGCTCACGAAGGTCTTACCACTGGAAGACGCGCGCCAGCGGCCCCCGATGAAGTTTTTGAAGACCTGCTGCTGCCCGGTCATGTGATCAGATATGGGCGTTGAGAGAGACATGGTCCAGCTCCTCAATGAGTAGTATGTGGGATCGTCGCTGATCGATCGGATCGCTGAGTGATCATGCACAGGACCCCACATTATATCACGCCTTCGACCCTGGTCGGGCCTGGCCGTCTCTCAGTCTCAGAGGATGGGCAGGTAGGTCTGGCTGGTGGCGGGTTATCAGCGGTGCGGTCAGTCAGCCAGGCTGCCTTGACAGAGCTGGCGCTAGTGGATATACTGCTGTGTGAGTAAACGCTCACTCACCTGGTGAGCTATCCATACGAAAGGAAGCAACCTATGACCACAGAGAGTACCTCCACGGGACGGGGCAAGGTGCAGGTTGGTGACCTGGCACCCGATTTCACCCTGCCCAATCAGGAGGGGAAGCCGGTGAGCCTGAAGGACTTCATCGGCAAGTCTGTGATTGTGCTCTACTTTTATCCGAAGGACAACACGCCGGGCTGCACTGCCGAGGCAGCCTGTTTCCGCGACAGCTATGAGGTTTTCAAACAGGTTGGTGCCGAAGTCATCGGCGTCAGTTCGGACTCTGCGGAGTCGCATCAGCAGTTTGCCACGCAGCATCGGCTGCCATTCATCCTGTTGAGCGATCGCGGAGGGGCCGTCAGGAAGCGCTACGGGGTGCCGACCACGCTCGGTCTGCTGCCGGGGCGCGTCACCTACATCATCGACCGGCGTGGCGTGGTGCGCCACATCTTCTCCGCCCAGTTCAGCCCTGAAAAGCACGTTGAGGAAGCGCTGAAGATCCTGCGCACGCTGGAGCAGGAGGCTGCGGCGTCATGAGTGAGCGCACGCGCCAGCAGATCATGGAAGCGACCGCGCGCATTCTGCGCGTGCGAGGCCTGGTTCACGCCACAACGCGCGAGATTGCGCGCGAGGCTGGCTATGCTGAAGGCACGCTCTACAAGCATTTCGAGTGCAAGGAAGAGCTCCTCCTGGCTGTGCTGCAGGAGCGTCTTCCCGATCTGCTGGACGTGCTGGAAGGCGTGGTGGCTGGAAGCGGACGGCTGGAAGCGAATCTTGAGCGCATTGCCCTGGCGGTGTTGCGCTACTACGATGGTCTGGTTCCCGTGGTGGCCTCGTTGATGGCCGACGCGGAATTGCTGCAGCGCTATCGGCGGTTGGTGCAGATGCCGACCGTTCGGGAGAGTCCCCAGGGTCCTCTCTGCCTTCACGAGCGCCTGGCTCTGTACCTGCTGGAGGAGCAGCGCAGTAGCCGCCTCGCCGCCGGGGTGAACCCGTTCGCGTTGACGGCGCTCCTGCTGGGGGCCTGTTTCGAGTATGTCTTTCTACGTCATCTGGTGGGAGAGCCACTCTTTGCGAAGGCTGAGGAGCAGTTCGTAGCGGAGCTGGTGCGCACTCTGCCGGTGAGCGGGGCCGTCTCGGAAGAAGCCTGAAGGCGGGGATCGGGTGGACATTGCATCTAGGTACCCGGTATAGAAAGCGAGGGGGTCTGGCAGGGCCCCCTCCCGTTTCTGGTGGTACTGACCTGTTGCACTCGGTCAGATGAGTGGTCTGGCTCAGCGGAGAGCGCGGCGACCTGGTGCGCTCAGGCGCTCCCGACGGCTGGTCCGTCGCTGCCCGTTTCGGTGTGTGGTTGCTGTTCGGCGGTGGGAGCAGGCTCTGCGTAGTCGCTCTCCTGAGCCGGCCGCTTGAACACGTAGTAGGCGGAGGTCGCAGTCAGCGGCTGAATGCCCACCAGTTCCCAGCCTTCGCGGCCCAGGCTGCTCAGGTAGCGGCGGACAAAGGAGCTGCGCCGCTCATTGCCGATGAGGGTCTCCAGACCTTCGCAGGAGATGCGCCCCCGGGTGTCGATATACGCAACCTTGTAGGCCCATTGTGCCATCGTATCTGCTCCTTCCGGGACCGGCAGGCTGCTCACTCTGGTCCCACTGATCCCTCGTGTATGCTGCTGATGCCAATGATGCGAGCCCACGGCATACCCCCCGGGATGCTGCGTCCGACAGCATCTCCAGGGCGCGCCAGCGTATCGGCGGCCTCGCACGCTCACATTGCCGTACACGCACGGCTCCCAGAGGCAGGCACCCCGCCGGGTTCCACAATACAGCGGGGCGTCTGGCAGGGGATATACCGTGGGGTCCTCTGCACACTCCTGAGTATAGCCTCAGCGTGGCATCTCGGCACCGTCAGATACGATAGTTTCCCAGCAGAGCAAATAGCTGGAGCCGCACCTGTCCGAATCAACAGGGTCCCCTGAAATGTGGGAACAACAAAACGCACGGTGACACTCAGGCCAGCAGCTCCTGCATCTCGGGACTGAGTGCCAACCCGTCGGCAGGTCCCTCCCTCAAACGGATCGCAGCCATCTTTCCGCTCTGCCCCAGGAGGAGATGCAGTGCTGCAGAGCAGCGCGCGTCAAGGATATCCTCAGGGCCTGGGAGGAGGTGGCGGCAACACGACACTTGTTCCAGAGAGAATCGAGAGATGCGCGGTTGACTGTACCTCAGCGGTGAGCGCCGTTTGCCACAAGGGCAGCCCGTCTCGCACGCGAAAAGCAGAGACAGTGCCGTGATGATCACCGATATAGACCCGCCCGGCCGCGCCAAGCGGTGGCGAAAGCAAGGTTCCACTGAGGCGGGAAGACCAGAGAGGGGTCCCATCAGCGGAGCGATAGGCAGAGAGGAAGCCGTTATTCGCGCCAACACACAGCACCTCGTCAATCAGTGCTACTGCGGTCGGCCGCCTTGCCGCCGGAGTTCCACCGATGGCTTGTTGCCAGAGAAGAGAGCCGTCACGGGCCCGCAGCGCACAAAGGAGAGCCTGTGGCTCGTGTTTCATCTCATCGGGAGCAGCTTCCTCTACAGAGAGGCTGACATGCACTCTGTCGTCTGCGACCACAGGAGAAGAACAGACCTGAACCCCTGATCCAGGCTCCTGGTGCCAGAGAAGAGAGCCGTCGTGCCTGTCTATGGCGGCACATCCCCGAGCGGTACTCAGAAAGATGCGGTCATCGGCGGCGGTCAGTGGAAAGGAACTGGCGTCTGGCAGCGGAGTCTGCCACAGGCGCCTGCCGTCTTTCACATGAAACGAGACAAGAAAAGCATCAAATGTTTGATTAACTACAAAAGCGATGTATAATCTATTTTTGATGAGAAGTGGGGCAGTATACACAATTGGAACAAAAGAAGATGGAGCAGCAACATCAGAGGCGACGTTGACGCACCAGAGGAGCGTCCCAGTCCTTGCTCGCAGCGCGTAGATGCTCCCTTCAGCGGTGCTGACGTAGACGCCGTGCTCAGCGAGCGTAGGGGCTTGAGCAAGGCGACCTTCTACCTGATAGCTCCACAGGAGAGAGCCATCACCTGTTCGCACAGCCTGGACGAGAGCATCTGGATGACGGCTCACATTGAGATAGAGCGTCCTCCTGGCACAGGCAAGAGAAGCGATACCTGAAACTGCATGCTGACGATGCACCTTCCCAGTCGTCGTATTGAGTCCATAGATGGTTCCCTGGCTCGCGTAGAGCGTGGAGCCAGCCAGCACCAATTGTGGAGGCAGGGCCGTGCTGAGCATCTGGATATTCACGTTCCTTCAGAGCAGAGCATCAAGACCGAGCGGGCAGCGTCCGAGCGAACTCCTGGCAGGGATGCACCCCATTACCCTCTTGACTACGAGAGTGCGCACTCAGCCCGAGACGCCGGCACTGCAGACCTGAGCGCCAGGCACCGTGCTGTTCTTTCCCACACTTCACTCCATGGTGGAGTGTGATGTAGTCCGTTCTGGACCCTGGCTCTCTAAGACTCAGGCCGAGGCAGGCAGGGGGAGATCGAAGGAGAAGGTTGTACCTTGCTCCTCGCTGCCGGGGCGCTCCAGGCGCAGCGTACCGCCGTGAGCCTCAACGATGCTCTTAGTGATATAGAGGCCCAGGCCCGAGCCCTGACGACTTCTGGCGGCCTGCAGGCGCACGTAGGGACGGAAAATGTGGTTGATCTCCGCAGCGGGGATCACACGCCCGACGTTATGGACGCTGACGCGCACCACGCCCTCGGCGGGCAGGGAGACGCGCACCGTGATCGTCGTGTGCTCGTCGGAGTACTTGATAGCATTGTCGAGCAGATTCCCGACCGCCTGCTGCAGGCGCTCACCGTCCCAGCAGCCGAGGATGGGCGTCTCCGGTGCATCCACCACGATGTGGTGGTAGGGCGCAACCGGGCGTAGTTGCTCGGCCAGCTCTCTGATGAGGGCGACGATATCGCATTCCGCCATCACCAGCTTGAACTGGCCAGTCGAGAGATAGGAGGCGTCCAGCAGATCGCTCACCAGGCGTTTCAGGCGCAGTGCCTGGCTGATGATGATCGCGGTGCCGCGCTCGAGCGTCTCGCGGCGGCTGTTGGAGCGGGCGATCATCTGGGCATAGTTAATGATGGGAGCGAGCGGACCGCGCAACTCATGAGCAATCATCGCAGTGAACTGTTCTTTCCGCGCCAGCTCCTCTTGAAGAACCAGGTTCGCCCGGGTCAGCTCGTCGACCTGTTGCTGTAACGCTCTCACAATCTCTTCCTGCGACTGCTTGCGCTGAACTCGCATTCGTATGGCCTCCCTACTCGCTCGCTGGGTTACATCGTTAAGTATACACGTAATCTACGTACGTGGAGCTTACGATCTGGCGTCTCTGGGAGTTTTGGGGGAGCATGCGCTGCGAGATTGCTCCCTCCGTCCCTGGTGCCCGCTCTATACCCTGATATATCAAGAGTCGCCGCTGCCTCTTCTTCTCTGAACTGAGAGGCAGCATCCTCCGGTATGAGGGCTGCTGCTTCTCTGCTGCCTCTCAGTTCGAGAAAGGCCAGTTCAAGCCTCAGCCGGCTCTGGCGGAAGCAGGTTCAGTTCGCGCAGTTCCTCCTGTGCGCCCTCGCTCAGCTTACGGATATCGAGCGTCGGGTCGGCGTGGGCGATCAGGTGGCGCAGTCGCTCAGCGATCTCCTGGCGGCTATAGAAATCCATAGCCAGCATCAGTTCGCCGATGGTGATCTCAATCTGTTGACGCTGCAGAGCAGCCAGCACCGTTTCTGCCATAGCCTGCTTCTCTCTCTCTTCCGGTCTATCCATAGCTCCAGTCCGGTCAGCCTGTCTCTCTGATGTGTCCTCGCCTGTCGTGTCAGCACCTCTTCATGCTTTTGCCGATCTGAGCGCGGCGGACGCAGGCGCATAGCTGCCTGAATCTCCTGAGCATTATGCCGATTCTCTGGCCGAGCTGATGGTTTCTGTGCTGCTCTTACTGCTCGTGCTCGCGCCGTTGCTGGAAGAAGCTGTTTCACTGGTGCCGTTTGCGCTACTGCTGCTCTCCCCCTTCTCACTCTTCAGTGAGCCATTGCCATTCGTACTGACAGGGCTAGAGCTGGAGCCGTTATAGTCAGTTTTATAGAAGCCGTGCCCTTTAAAGACGATCCCCGCAGGGAAGAGCACGCGCCGAATGTGACCGCCGCACTGCGGACAGACCGTTAAGGGATCATCACTCATTTTTTGCCAGATTTCAAAGCGATGCTCACATGCCTGGCACGCATATTCATACGTGGGCATAAGAAAGTGTCACCTCCGCGCCATATGCAGAATGCACATGCTCTGCAACAGAATCAAGAGGGAAAGCGTTGTCGCTTTCCGCCATCTTCGCAGAGCCATTCAGTTCATACTCTACATTAATAGTACCCGCCAGAGGCGCACTTGTCAATCTGATGGGGAGAGTGCTAGCACTCCGCATCGTTCCCCGGAGAAAGGGTCTCGCCGCGCGTGATCCGCTCGGGTGGGTGCTCACTCTCTTCCGATATACTCCTTGACCTTCTCGGCGGCGGCGCGTGTCATCCCCTGGACGGCGGCCAGCTCCTCCACACTGGCCTTGCTGATGGCCTGGAGCGAGCCGAAATGTTTAAGCAGGGCCTGTTTACGGCGAGGGCCGACGCCGGGGATCTCGTCGAGCAGAGAGGTGAAGGTCCGTTCGGAGCGCACCTTGCGGTGATAGGTGATGCCGAAGCGGTGGGCCTCGTCGCGGATACGCTGCAGGAGGTAGAGGCCCTGGGAGCTGCGTGGGAGGATCAGCGGCTCAGAGACGCCGGGGAGGAAGATCTCTTCGGCAGTGTTGAGGCGCGTGTGTGACCCCTCCTCTTTGGCCAGGCCGATAGTGGGCACATCGACGGCCAGTTCGCGCAGCACGGCGGTTGCCGCGTTGAGCTGGCTCTTGCCGCCGTCGATGACGATCAGGTCAGGCAGGGGCCAGTCGTGGCTGAAGCCGGCTTGCTCCTCCGTGGCGGAGTCGGCGTTCGTGGCCTCTGCCGGAGGTGAGAGTTCGCTCTCGCTCGTTTGATGTCTGGCGCTCTCGCGCCGGAAGCGGCGGCGCAGCAGCTCCTGGTGGCTGGCGGGGTCGTTAGCGCCCTCGACGCTTTTGATTTTAAAGCGCCGGTACTCTGACGGCTTTGGGCGGCCGGCCTCGAAGACGACCATGGCGCCCACAGAGCTGGTGCCCTGGATATGGGAGATATCATAGCATTCGATGCGGTAGGGTGGTGCAGCCAGGTTGAGGGCTGCCTGCAGCTCCTCTAGAGCAAGCTGGGTTTTCTGGCTATCGGTGAGCCACTTGATACGTTGTTGTTCCAGGACCTCGCGAGCATTCTGTTGGACCATCTCGATGAGGCGCAGTTTCTCGCCGCGGCGGGGCACACTGAGCGTCAGGCTTTTGCCGCGGCGGCTTTTGAGCCAGGAGAGCAGCATCTCGCGGTCGTCCGGCTCGACCTCCAGCACGATCTCCTGGGGCACATGTGGTGCGCCCTCGTAGAACTGCTGCAGGAAGGAACTCATGATCTCGCCCGGGCTGCTATCGCGTGTGCCTTGGAGAATGAAGTACTCGCGGCCGATGAGCTTGCCGGCGCGGAAGAAGAAGACCTGGGCGCAGGTTTCGTCCTCAGCGCGGGCCAGGGCGACGACATCCTGGTCCTCCTGGCCCTCAGTGTTGATAATGCGCTGTTTCTCCAGAATATGTTCGACGGCGCGGATGCGATCGCGGATGCGAGCAGCCTCCTCAAAATTGAGCTGCTCGGCTGCTTCCAGCATGCGCGCTTCAAGGGTTTGCAGGACCTCCTCATGTTTGCCTTCGAGGAAGAGGATGACCTGCTCGATGATGGAGTCGTACTCTTCGCGTGTGGCGTAACCGACGCAGGGGGCAACGCAGCGATGGATATAGTATTGAGTGCAGGGGCGGCTGAGCAGCCTGGGTTTCCAGCCAGATGGTGGTTCGCTCTGGCCGCTGGTGTTGCGTGGTGGAGCCCAGGCGCTGGCGTCGTAGCGGCAGGTGCGGAAGGCGAAGAGCTTGTTGAGCAGATCCAGCGTGGCGTCGACGGCGCCGGAGCTGGTGTAGGGACCGAAGTAGCGATTCCCATCGCGCTGGTAGCTGCGGACACGGTAGACGCGCGGGAAATCCTCGTTCAGGGCCACTTTGATATAGGGATAGTTCTTGTCATCGCGCAGCAGCACGTTGTACCTGGGGCGATACTGCTTGATGTAGTTGCTCTCCAGCACCAGTGCCTCGATCTCGTTCTCGACGACGAGGTATTCGATGTCGTCGACCCTGGCGACCATGCTGCGATTCTTGGGGCTGAGGTCGGCGGACTCCTGGAAGTAGGAGCGGACGCGCTGGTAGAGGGAGATGGCCTTGCCGACGTAGATGATGGTCCCCTGGGCATCTTTCATCAGGTAGATGCCGGGCTTATGTGGCAGTGTGTTGAGGACTGAGCGGATTTTCTCGTTCATGTGAGTGTGTAGCAGGGTTGTCCTGTTTCTCTGATGTGTGCTGGTTTCATTATATCTTCTGAAGGGGCAGACGCCAAGGAGGGACGTGCTAACGCTGTGTCCTTGCGGGAAGAAGAAGTGCGGTCGGTCAGCCTCGCCCACGATGCTCCGGGGCCTCGTCTCCACGGCCAGGCGCCTCTATGGCCTGGTCTATGACGATGCGCTAGCGCTGGCGCTCTTGATTCCGCGGCACGAGCGCGCCAGGCGGGAGTTTCTGCCGGTTGGCGTTGCAGAGCGGGCAACGGCGAGAGAACGGTAGCCGCTGAGGGCGGGAAGATGTATACTAGCAGGTGACCCGTGAATCTGTTGAACTGGAGGCTCGCGTTTCCCCTGTGGAAGGAGGCACACGAGCGAGATACTCGAACGGTGAACCATGACGTGTATAGGCACGGCTGGCCATATTGACCACGGCAAGTCGACGCTGGTGAAGGCCCTGACGGGCATTGATCCCGATCGTCTGGCCGAGGAGAAGGCCCGCGGAATGACCATTGACCTGGGCTTTGCCTGGCTGAAGCTGCCCAGCGGACGTGAGATCAGTGTGGTGGATGTGCCAGGCCATGAGGGCTTCATCAAGAATATGCTGGCAGGGGTCGGTGGCATCGACGCAGCCCTGCTGGTAGTCGCCGCCGATGAGGGAGTGATGCCACAGACACGCGAGCATCTGGCCATTCTCGATCTGCTGCGTGTGCAGCGCGGCGTGGTGGCCCTGACCAGGGTTGACCTGGTGCATGAGGAATGGCTGGAGCTGGTGCGCGAGGAGGTGGCGGCCCACCTGCAACGGACGACGCTGGCCGGGGCACCGATCGTTCCCGTCTCGGCTTACAGCGGTCAGGGACTACCGGAGTTGCTCGCGCGTCTCGACGAGATAGTCGCCGCACTTCCCGAACGCCAGGACCTGGGGAGGCCGCGGCTGCCGATCGATCGCGTCTTTACGCTAACCGGCTTTGGCACCATTGTCACCGGAACCCTGCTCGATGGGAGCCTCCGCCCTGGCCAGGAGGTGGAGATTCTGCCGCAGGGCCTGAGGTCCCGTATTCGTTCGCTCCAGACACATCGGCAGGCCGTGGAAGTGGCGCTGCCGGGACGGCGAGCGGCGCTCAACCTGGCCGGGGTGGCGCGCAGCGATCTAGAGCGCGGCGATGTCGTGAGCCTGCCGGGGCTGCTGTGTCCCACCAGCCTGATCGATGTGCGCTTGCAGCTCCTGGCCGAGGCGCCCCGGCCGCTGGTGCACAATGCGCTCGTCGACTTCTATTGTGGCGCGCGGGTGCTCCCTGCCACAGTCAGGCTGCTCGATTGCCAGGAGCTGCGGCCGGGAGGGAGTGCCTGGGCGCAGCTCCGTCTGCAGGGCCAGGCCGTAGTGGAGCGCCAGGATCGCTTTATTCTGCGCATCCCCTCGCCAGGCATGACCGTAGGGGGCGGCCAGATCGTCGATGTCCATCCGGTCTATCACCGGCGCTTCCGTGCAGAGGTGCTGCAGGCCCTGGAGACCCTGGAGCGTGGCGAGCCAGAGGAACTGGTGCTGGCTCTGCTCTCTCGCCAGGGGCGCCCCTCTGGAGGACGCCCGGCCTGGCCGGCTTACGAGCTGGAGGAGATTGCGCGACTGAGTAATCTCACCCAGCCTGTGACGCAGCACGCCCTGGAGACGTTGTTATCACTGAGGCGAGTACGACGTGTGGGAGCCTGCTGGATGGCGCAGACGGTCTGGCAGGCTCTGGTAGACGAGGCCCTGCGGCTGATCCGGGAGTACCATCAGCAGCATCCCTTGCGTGGAGGTCTCTCCAGAGAGGAGTGGCGTGCGCGCCTGCGCCTCGCGCCGCGCCTGGCGGCGGAGGTCTTTCACACGCTGCAGGCCGAAGGCCGGCTGGTTGAGGCAGAGACGGCCAGCGCACTGATCCGTCTGCCGGGCTTTACACCAACCTTTACAGCCGAGCAGGAGCGTGCGGTCCAGCGCCTGCTCCAGCATTTTCGTGACCAACCCTACGCGCCCCCGACGAGAGCGGAAGCTGAGGCCCTCGCTGGCCCGGAGATTGTAGGCGCTCTGATCGAACAGGGACGACTGGTGCGCGTGGGGGAGCAGACGCTCTTCCTGCACGAGGCCTATCAGCAGGCCGTGGCCAGGATTAGAGCCTATCTGCAGGAGCATGGCACGATCACTGTGGCCCAGGCCCGCGATCTGCTGGGCACAACACGCAAATACGTGCTACCTCTGCTGGAGCATCTGGATGAGCAGCACATCACTCGACGCTCAGGTGACGAGCGTATGCTGCTGCACCAGCCGGCCGGCGCCTGACCAGGGTAGAGTCGGCCAGACCTGAAGCTGGGGAGGCCAGGGGCTGCCAGTGCTTACGGGCCTGGCGGCTGGTTGATATTACACCTGTTCTGTGTCCTGTTCTCTGAAAGAGATGTTCCCAATGAACAGAGAATGCGCTACAATAAGGGGCGCAATTGTGGTTTACCGGGCATCCTGCGTTTATCGTCCATAACAGGGCGTTCCCCAGGGGCGTCCTGTCCCATCGGGAGGGTGCGCTCACGTGTGTGGCGTAGGAGGGAGAGGGAGGCCGCCGCTGCGCGCTGGAGACGCGCTCAGGCCGGGCAGAGGCTATGGTCCCTCCTGATGGGCTGTACGGTCAAAGCGGAGAGCTATGCAAACTGAAGTTCTGGGCGAGCGATACCAGCTACAAGACCCCATTGGGCGGGGGGGCATGGCGACCATCTATCGCGGGCGAGACCTGCGCATGGATCGGACGGTGGCGATCAAGGTGCTGCGGGAGGTATACAGCACCGATCCCAAGTTCGTGACGCGCTTCCAGCGAGAGGCGAAGGCGGCCTCTGCCCTGCAGCATCCCAATATCGTGCAGGTCTACGACTACGGGCAGAGCGATGGAAACTACTATATCGTGATGGAGCTGGTCGAAGGGACGGATCTGCGGCGCTATCTGCGCTCGCGTGGGGTGCTGGATGTGGAGCGGGCGATCATCATCGCTCATGATGTGGCCCTGGGTCTGGGGGCAGCCCACCGCCGTGGCATCGTCCATCGTGACGTCAAACCCCAGAACATTCTGGTCGGGCGCGATGGCTCGATCAAGCTGACTGATTTTGGTATCGCAAGCGTCTACAAGGATATCAATGCCGAGCGTCTCACAACGACTGGCATGACCCTGGGGACGGTGCAGTACTATGCGCCGGAGCAGGCCCAGGGCGAGATTGTCAGCCCGGCTGCTGATGTCTATGCGCTCGGTATTGTGATGTACGAGATGCTCACCGGGCGCACCCCCTTTGAGGGCGATACGCCGGTGGCGGTGGCGATGCAACACATTCAAGATCCGCCGGTGCCCCCCAGTCAGTACAATCCGGCGATTCCTCCGGCGCTGGAGGATATCATTCTGCGCTGTCTGGAGAAGACGCCGGAGATGCGCTTCCGTGATGGCAGCATGCTGGCGCGGGAGCTGGAGGTGCTGGGCGAAAGTGACCTTGCGGAGGCCTCTCCTGAGGGGGTCAATCCTGCGGCGCCCACGATGCTCTATCAGTCGCCGCCAACGGCCGCTGCCGGCCCGCGGCGTAGTAATGAGGCCCTGGTGCTGCCACCGAGCTATGATCGGCGTGCCGCGCCTGCCAATATCGCCTCTCCGACTGCCTATGCCTCGCCAGAGCAGCAGATGGCCAGGCCGGAGGCGTATGGCGCGGTGCTGCAGTCTGGTACAACCCTGCCCTTTCAGCGCGATAGCCTGGCGGGTGAGCGAGAGTCGCGTGCTGCTGGTATTATCACTGCTATTATCTTGATCGCGACGCTGCTGCTGCTGGGCTTCAGCATCTACCTGGCGGCCGTTCTGGGCTTTATCCCCTTCCTGCGTACGTCGCCGGCCGCCACTCCGCCGCCAGCGGAGGTGCCTGTGCCCTCGCTGGTTGGCCTCAGTTATCAGGATGCCATAACAAAGGCCACCAGCGCTGGCTTCGTCCTGCAGGTGCACAACGGCCTGACCTCGGGCTACGTGGTGAGGCAGTCGCCTCAGCCGCCGGCCCTGGCCCCGCGCGGCTCAACGATCCTGGTTGATCTGCAGCAGAAACCTCTGACAGTGATCGTCCCCGATGGCCTGGTGGGCAATACCCTGGCCGGAGCAGAGGCCATCCTGCGCAGTCAGGGCATTCCCTTTACGGTCCAGGCCGATGGCTTCGATCCCACGAAGCCGGCCAATTATGTCGATCGCACCTCGCCGAAGAGCGGTGACACCCTGCCAACGGGTCAGAGCGTCGTTCTCTACGTCGAAAACCTGGCGACGGCCTCACCGACAGCTACTACCAGTCCTACGGCGACGCCCAGTCCGACGCCCAGCCCGACGCCCAGACCGACGCCCAGTCCGACGCCCAGCCCGACGCCCAGTCCGACGCCCAGCCCGACGCCCAGTCCGACGCCCAAGACCGGACCCTAGTCTCATCACCAGGCGTGCGGCGTACGCCTGAGAAAGAAGTCCTGTGGGCAGGGCTGCTCCTTTTCGGGAGACCCTGCCCATCTTCCTGTGGCCCTCTGCGCCTCTTCTGCAGGCGGGCCTCCCCCGAATCACTCCTCCCTCCCCACCTCTCCACCAACTCGCCACCAGCGGCCGTTTATTTGAACACAATCAGCGCGCAGAGACGTGCTCTACTTGTGCGACCTCTCTCCTGTGGTCGAGATGCGCGTCGTTTGTGTGCGGTAGATAGCGCTGCAGGGAAGGCAGGGACGTGGTTGGCGCGATGGTCACTGCTGTGCTGGCGGCGCAGCCCGCGAGAGTTGCTCTATGGAGAATGCTATGCGACGACATCTTGTACGAAATCTGCTGTTTGTGGTGGCGACCGTGCTCCTGATCAGCGTCAGTCTGCTTGCGGTAAGCAACATCTACGCCAGGAGCGAGCAACCTGCTATTTTGAGCGGGCAGACGGTGCCCCTGCTGAGCCAGGCCCATTTTCTGCAGGCGACAGATCCCCAGCAGCGCATAAGCGTGGCTGTCGCGCTGCGCCTGCGCAACGAGCCAGAGCTGGACAATCTGCTGAGGGCGATTGCCGATCCCCACTCCTCGCTCTATCGTCATTACCTGACCTCTGAACAGTTCAACCAGATGTTCGCACCAACGGATGACCAGGTGCAGCAGATCACCTCCTTCTTGAGAGGGGCAGGACTGACAGTGACCTCGATCGCCGGCGATCATCTGCTGGTTGAGGCCAGCGGCAGCGTGGGCAGCGTGGAGCAGGCCTTTCACGTGCAATTGAACAACTACCGTCTGGGGAAGCACATATTTTACGCCAATGCCGGTCCGCCGGCCGTACCTGCCGCTCTGAGTGCGCTGATCAGTTCAGTCAGTGGCCTGGACACCAGCGTAGAGTATCACCCGCTCGGTCTCACCCGTCGTCTGGCGGGACCGACGAATGGCTATGGACCTCAGGAGTTGAGCGCCGCCTATGATGCTACCCCCCTGCACGCTGCCGGCCTCCAGGGCGACAATCAGACCGTGGCCGTCTTTGAGCTGGACGGCTATCAACAGAGCGATCTGAATCAGTACTTTCAAACCTATAATCTTGGCCAGCCGGTCGTCAAGCCCATTCTGGTCAGCGGAGCCACAGGCGCCGCCGGCGATGGGGCCATTGAGGTCGAGCTGGACATCGAAGTGATCGCGGCACTGGCGCCACACGCCACGCAGCTCGTCTATGAGGGACCCAACACCACTGCCGGCCTCAACGCTGTCTATAATCGCATTGTCAGCGATGATCAGGCCCAGGTGGTCTCCATCAGCTGGGGCCTCTGCGAGGCGAGCACCGGACAGGCCGAGCTGAACACCCTTGACAGCATCTTTAAGGCAGGAGCAGCCAAAGGCATCACCTTCTACGCCGCCTCCGGCGACTCCGGGGCCTATGATTGTAACGACACCAACCTCGCGGTCGATTCTCCCGCTGACGATCCCTACGTCACCGGCGTCGGGGGCACCTCCCTGCAGCTCTCCAACGGCGCCTACGGCAGCGAGACGGTCTGGTCCAACCCCTCCGACACACAGCGCAGTCCCGAGGGCGCCGGCGGCGGTGGCGGCCATAGCAGCTACTTCTCGCAACCGTCCTGGCAGAGCGGTCCCGGCACCGGTGTGCAGAACAGCGGCATGCGCGAGGTGCCCGATGTCTCCGCTGATGCTGATCCCAGCACGGGCTACGCCGTCTACTGCACCGTCGCAGCCGCCGGTTGCTCCTCGTCGGGGGGCTGGATCACTGTTGGTGGCACCAGCGCCGCCGCGCCGCTCTGGGCGGGCAGCACGGCGCTCATCAATCAGTACCTGCAGGGCCAGGGCCAGAGTCCTGTGGGCCACATCACCCCGACGCTCTATAGTCTCTTCAACGGCCAGCCACCCTTTGCGCCCTTCCACGATATCACACAGGGGAACAATCTCTTCTATCAAGCCACATCGGGCTACGACATGGCCAGTGGCATCGGTTCGCCCGACGTCTACAACATCGCGCGCGACCTGGCAAGCAGCAGTGGTGGGGGTACGCCAACCCCCACCCCCTCTGCGACAGTGACAGTGGTGCCGACAGCCAGCGCCAGCGTCACCCCGGCGCCCTCACCGACCGCCACGACCTCCCTGCTCCAGAACGGGGGCTTCGAGCAGGGGAGCGCGCCCTGGCAGGAGTCCTCGCGCGGCGGCTATGAGATCGTCGATCCCTCCAATCCGCACAGCGGCTCCTACAGCGCCTATCTCTGCGGCTACACTACCTGCAACGATCAGATCTGGCAGGCTTTCAGCGTTCCCTCCTCCTTCAGCACGATCACCGTGACCTACTGGTGGCAGGCGACGACCACCAGAAGCGCGAGTCGCTGTCTCGACACCTTCAATGCGCAACTACGCAGTACGACAGGAGCAGTTATTCGCACGCTCCAGCGTAGTTGCAATACCAGTGCTGGCGGACCCTGGGTACGAGAGAGCTTTACAGTCACAGGCGATCTCGCGGCCTATCGCGGCGCGACAGTGGTGCTCTTCTTCCAGGGGATCACCGCCCAGGGACTGCTTGCCAGCTCGGCCTTTTTTGTCGACGATGTGCAGATCACACTGACCTGAGCCGCGTGGAATACAGGCGAGCCAGGATAGACGGCTTATCTGGTCCTGGGAGAATAGGAGAGCGAGGTCAACGAACGCAGGGAAGCGTTATTTCAGATGGCGCTGTGAGGAGGAGCGAGCTGAGTGGGAGGAAGAAGACGAGTGGAGAGAGTGAGCGTAGTGGTGACGCTGGAAGGTGGTGAAGAGAGCCGCGGCGATCACGAAGCCGAAGGTCGCGATGTAGACGGCAGCCTCATGATCCTGCAGGAACTGAATACCCGGATCATTGATCACCAGGTTGCCAGCAACCCAGGCCAGGATCAGGCTCGCAATGAGAGTCAGGCCTGGCAATCGGCTGAGGATCTCAGCCACCAGAGCGCTCCCGATCAGCAAGAGGAGGATGCTGGTCAGCAGGCCGATGATCAGAACTGGGAGCTCGCCCTGAGCAATAGCTCCGATGGCAATGACATTATCCAGGCTCATAGTCACGTCGGCCAGGAGGATTGTCAGCATGGCCAGCACGAAGCTGGTGTTCTCCGCCGAAAGATGGCGTTCCAGCAGGTGGCGCAGGCCAGGCAGGCGCCTCTGCATTGTTGCCGGCGTCGGCTCGCTGCCGCCATCTGAGTGTGGGGCATTGCCAAAAAAGAGGCGGATGGCGATCGAGAGCACCAGCAGGCCGCCCACGGCCTGGAGATAGGGGATCTGCAGGAGGTAGCTTGCCACGGAGGTAAAGACCAGGCGCAGGAGGATGGCAGCTCCGCCGCCGATGGCCAGGGCGGACCAGCGCCGCCTACGCGGAACAGAGAGCGTAGCTGCACCGATCACCAGGGCGTTGTCACCGCTGAGAGCAAGGTCCACCAGAATGATGCCGCCGATGGCGCTCAGCAACTGCAGCCAGGCCTGTGGCATGTTTGATCTCCCCCCATGGTGCTCTAACTCGTTCGCAGCGCGCTGCAAGGCGCGTTAGCTAGATAACACATCCTGCGCGCCAACTCCACCGAGCCTTTCGGGCAGAGGCTGCTCAGAGACTACTTGTACATAGTACCACGTACCGCGGCAGAAGACAACCTCTGTGATAGAATGAAAAGCCTTCAGGCAGCTTGAACAGCGAGCATAGTACTCTGAGAGAGGATAGCTGGTATGCTGAGAACCGCTCTCCTGGCGTTAATGGCCTGCCACCCTCGGGGGCTGGTCCTTGACATCGATGGCACGCTCAGCCCGATTGCCGCCACACCAGAGGAGGCCCGTCTCTATCCGGGAATGGCCGAGCTGCTGCAGCGTCTGCGCCGCCATGCGCGCCTCGCCGTGCTCACGGGCCGCTCCGTAGCGACAGCCGCGGCCCTGGTTGGTGTGGAGGGCATCACCTATATTGGTAACCATGGTCTGGAGTGGTCGCCGGGGCAGCCCGCCGAGGACGCGCCCACCATCCCACCGGGACTCGAGCGCTATCGCGAGCCGGCGCGTCGCCTGCTGGAGATGGCGCAGCAACTGGCCCTAGCCGGGCTGCGCGTCGAATATAAATCCATCGGTGGCACGATTCACTATCGCCTCTGCCCTGATCCCCAGGCGGCCAGGGAGCGCATTCTGGCGCTGCTAGCTGCGCCAGCGCGCGAGGCGGGCCTCCTACTGAGCGAGGGCAAGATGGCCGTTGAGGTGCGCGTACCGGGCCTGAACAAAGGCGAGGCGCTGCGCCTCTTCGTCGAGCACGAGCGGTTATGCGCCGCCTTCTTCGCAGGGGATGACCGTACCGATCTCGATGCCGTTGAGATGCTGGCCCGCCTGCGCGAGCAGGGGCTGATCACCCTGGCCGTCGCCGTGCGGCACGCCGATACTCCCGAACTCCTGCTGGAGCGCGCCGACATGGTCGTAGAGGGAGTAGAGGGCATGTACAGGCTGCTGAGCGAGCTGGCCGAACTGGCCGAGGCGGGAGAGGCGGGAGAGGACCGCGCAGCGTCGCGGGGGGAGATACCCCCGCCAGGCTGGCAGGAAAAGCGTGCGTAGCCGTCTCCACGCGCTTTTCTTGCCAGTCCGAAGAAGCCGGTCAACCGGCTGATAACGAGATCGGGCTGGAAGCCATTTCCGGCTCTGGTTCAAGAGAAACTGCTGCCTCATTCGCGTGCGCCTGTGCACTGCGAGAAGCCAGCCGCGCCAGGTCGAGTAGCTCGTTGATGTCCTCGATCTGCCGCGTCAGCCAGGTATTCAGGTTATGATGCTCGACGATCTGGCGAGCCAGGCGGGCCCGGCGTTCGCGCTCCTCCGCTGGCAGCGTCAACGCACTGTAGAGGGCCTCCGCCGTCTCCGCGACGTCGATGGGTGAGGTGGGAATAGCGGCCTTCCCCAACTGCTGAAAGGCGCCAGCGGTGCGCGAGAGGACCAGCACGCCATTGCGCCGATTGACAACTGCCCCCTCTTTGGCCACCAGATTCATACCGTCAATGATGGGATTCACCAGCAGCACATCGTAGTACTGCATCGCGGCCAGCGCCCGCGTCCGGTCATTGTCGCAGAAGACCTCAATCGGGGTCCAGCTCTCCGTCCCGTAGCGGGTGTTGATCTCCTCGACGAGCTTGAGGACTTCAGCGTTCAGGCGCTTATATTCTGAGAGCGACTGCCGCGAGGGCACCAGAAAGGCCAGGAACTTGACCTTGCCGCGCAGTTCGGGATGCTCTTCAAGCAACTGAGCATAGGCCTGGAAACCGCGCGGGATATTTTTGGTCGGCTCGATGCGGTCGACCCGCATGATGGTCTGCTCGCCCAGCAGGGGACGGATCTTCTCGGCAGCCCGCCGACCGGCCAGACTCTGAACGATACGGCGCTCCTCCTGCACAGAGATCGAGATCGGATAGGCCCGCGCCTGCGTGCGATGCCCCTGCCAGATGATCGTGCCCTCCTCGATGTCAACCTCGGCCCCCTCGAGGATCGTGCGCGCTCCCTCCAGGAAATTGCGTGCATCGCGCTCCGTCTGAAAGCCAACGATGTCGTTGCCCACCAGACCGCGGTAGATCTCCTGAGTGATGTTGCTCGGCAGGAAATGCCAGCAGCGGCTATCGGGCCAGGGAATGTGGATGAATTGCTGCGTCACAATCGTGGGATGGCGCTCGCGAATCATGGCGGCGACCAGATAGAGGTGGTAATCGTGCAGCATCACCACAGGCATGCTCTGGGCGCGCTCGATCTCAGCGCTCACCGCATCGGCGATGGCCTGATTGGCTACGCGATAGCCCCGTTTCCAGGCGTCCTGGAGCCGCTGGTAGTTAAAGGTGTCGCTGCTCGGATCGTACAGATAATGCTGCAGAAACCAGAGCACGCGATTGCTCATGACGTCGTAGTGCTTGCGGTAGGCCGTCTTTGGAATAACCACATAGCGAAGCTGCATGTTTAAACTCGCCAGGGGCGATGGAATACGCCCGCAGCCAGCTTCGGCATTGCGAGCGGCAATGCGATCGCCCTCTGTCATCGCCATTGCAACCCAGGTCACCTCCATGCGGCTGGCAGCCTCGATGAGGGCTGTAACCACACCGCCAGCGCCCCGGCGGTGCTTGAGAATCTTATCTTGTGTAAGATAAAATTCCACCGGCCCGCGGTTGGTTGCAATGATGAGACGACTCGCATGAAGCGACTCCTGTTGCGCTGCATGAATCGTCTTCTGCGTAGACATAGGTTTATCCTTTCTAACAGGTTCTTCCCGTTTTCGCTGCGGCCTCTTTCTCCTCTTCGTCTCACGTAGTGTTTAACGTTTTCGGGCTATCAAAAGACCCGCGGTCTGGCGAGAGAAGTCAGGCTGAACAGGACGCAGACCTTCTAAATCCTTTCCTGGCGATGCACGGTAAGATACCTCTGTTGGAGACACCCTTATGTATAGTACCATATTCGAGGGGGAAATGGGGCCAGCGCTCAGCCCGCACCCTGCGCCGTTCCTGGAATCATCTGGATTCAGGCACTTTTTTCTCCCTCGTAAATAACCTTTGAGGAGCTTGAAAACCTGGTGAGGGCTTCGCTTATGATACGTACAGACGGACGTGCACGGACTCAACTACGTTCCGTACGACTCACAGTAGATTATCTAGAGTACGCCGAGGGATCGGTCTTGATCGAGGCCGGGCGCACCCGTGTGCTCTGCGCAGCCAGCGTGGAGGAGCGCGTACCCGCCTTTCTGGAGGGCCGCGGGCAAGGCTGGGTGACCGCCGAGTATAGTATGCTGCCGCGGGCCACGCTCACACGCAGTCCCCGCGAGCGCGACGGCCGCCTCAGCGGGCGCACCCAGGAGATTCAGCGTCTGATCGGGCGCTCGCTGCGCGCCGCCATCGATCTGGAGGCCCTGGGGCCACGCACCCTCACCCTCGACTGCGATGTGCTCCAGGCCGACGGCGGCACGCGCACCACCGCCATAACAGGCGCCTTTGTTGCCCTGCAACACGCCTGCGCGCGGCTCGTCGAGCGTGGGTTGCTCCAGACTCTCCCCGTGCGCAGCGCGGTGGCCGCGGTCAGCGTAGGCCTTGTGGAGGGTGAGGCCCTGCTCGACCTGTGTTACGACGAAGACTCGCGCGCCGACGTTGATTTTAATGTCGTCATGACCGCTGGCGGCGACTTCGTAGAGGTACAGGGCACCGGCGAGGGAGGCGTCTTCAGCCGCGCCCGCCTCGATGAGCTACTGGACCTCGCCCGCGGAGGAATCAGCGAGCTACTCGCGCTGCAGCAGGTCCACCTGCGCTAACCAGCGCTGGCCGCGGGACACGCCAGGGGATGGTCCCGCGGCCAGCGCTCCAGAGGTACTAAAGTACCGTCTGCCTTCACCTGTGGATGAGGCAGCCCGCCAGCCACTGGCCGCTCTGGTACAATAACTATGTCGAACATGCATCCTGGCAGGATAGCCCGATCTACCCTGATCCTGTCGGCGAAGCTTGCAGGCATTGGAGGCCCATGATAGAATCGTCGCGCCAATAGATGGACGGTATACTGGAGAAGAGAAGGAGAGGTACGTGATCAGGTACCTGCTCAGAGAACTGTAGTGGCATCGTAGAGTGATGTCAGAGGAGCGCATCTTGAAGAAGACAGAACGGTCATGGTTATGGCGTATCATCGACTTGATTAATCCTCTGCGCGACCCCAGCCTGACGGTGGCAGTTGTTCTGACGATCATCGAGGAGGCGGGACAGCACGATCCCTGGTACTGGATTCTCGTCACGGGCCTGGTCAACTGGCTGGCTGTACGTGGGCTGGTCTGGCTGTTGGTCAATTTCGCCTTCGCCTGCACGTTTCTGGCGCGCCGTCTCTGGTGGGCGATCAAGCACCCACGCCTGGCCTGGCGTATTCTGGACGCCGTCGGGCATGAGGAGATCGTGATCGGTGGCCTGCCAACTATTCCCGAAGGCATGCTCATGCCAGATGGCTCCTCGATCCTGAGTCTGAGTCCCGCCCTGGGCGGCTTCGCCATTACCGGCGAGCTGCCAGCCGGCGCACAGGGGCCCGTGCTGGGCCTCCCGGCCGCTCAGTTGGGCCAGACGGGGCAGATGGCCCCCGATTTCTCCGGCCTCTTCCCCGGCATGCAACAGGCTCCCTCCTACCTCCAGAGCGGCGTCTTCGGCGCGCAACAGACCACTGACGGGCTCCAGCAGAGCTTTACCCAGGCGAAGAGCGCCGAAGAGGAGCGGCTGCGCCAGCAGCTCGAGACCTGCCTGCGCCTCTTCGAGGACTGGATTCAGTTTACGGAGGAGAAATGGCGCACGGTCAGCGATAGCCAGCTCGGCTGGAAACCGCTGCGCGGCCGCTGGGGCAGTTGGGATGATATCTTCCAGGATACCTTCGCAGCGCATACCTCCGATCCCCTGGCTCAGGCCGCCCAGGACGCCGGCGAGGCCAACGCCCGCCGCTTTGAAAACGCCCGCGAAAAAGGCTCGGCCGCTTCCGCGGTGGCCTGCTTCCTGCGCGATATGATGACGTTGCGGCGTGGCCTGGAGATGCTGCAGGCCTCCGCCAGCGGCCAGCTACCGGAGACCTCCGCCATGCAGCCCGTCGTCCCTCCCTCCTCGCTGCGCTCCTTCGGGAGCAGCGGCCCGCTGCGCGGCGCTCCTCAATCGTCTGCTGGCCCCGCGCGCAATTCGCTGATTCGTCGTCCCGCCCAGATCTTTGTGGACGCCGATACTGAAAAGTAGGATGGATAGATAAGCCCATGCAACCATATGCCTCTCGTATCGTCCAGGTTCGTCCAGAGATCAATCGTATTGCTCCTTATGTGCCAGGTGAATCTCTAGAAGCTTTTACGCTCCGCACCGGTATTCCTGCCGAGCGGCTGATCAAACTCAATAGCAATGAAAATCCTTATGGACCCATTCCTCCTGTTCTCGCCGCTCTGGGGAACCATCTCAACTATA
Source organism: Ktedonobacteraceae bacterium (assembly GCA_042408965.1). Lineage (GTDB taxonomy): Bacteria > Chloroflexota > Ktedonobacteria > Ktedonobacterales > Ktedonobacteraceae > Thermogemmatispora. The sequence continues at coordinate 50,571 of JBHOQN010000089.1, read as the reverse complement.
ACCACTATCCTGATACCGACTCGACTGCCCTGCGGCGTGCACTGGCCAGCTTCACTGGCCTCGATGAGCGCTTCATTGTGCTGAGCCATGGCAGCAATGAGTTGATCAACCTGCTCTGGCATGTCTTCCTCTCGGTTGGGGATAACATCATCTGCTGTCCCCCGACCTTCACGCTCTACACGACGGTGACGACGCTCTGCGGCGCCTATGTGGTGGAGGTGCCCCGCACAGAGCACTACGAGCTTGATGTTGATGCCATTCTCACCTCCCTGACTCCCGAAACCAGGCTGATTGTGCTCTGTTCTCCTAATAATCCCACTGGCAATCTGGTGGCGCCCGAGGACATTCTGCGTCTGCTGGAGACCGGGCGCATCGTGGTGGTGGATGAAGCCTACGTCGAATTCTCGCAGCAGCCGCGGGGCATGGCGCATCTGGTGCCGGAATATGAGAATCTGGTGGTGCTACGCTCCTTCAGCAAGTGGGCCGGCCTGGCCGGGCTGCGCATCGGCTATGGCCTCTTCCCCGAATGGATCGCCGGCTATCTGCGACGTGCACAGTGTCCTTTCGAGGTGAATGTGGCCGGGCACATCGCGGCCATTGAGACCCTGGCCCATCTGGATTGCGTCTGGGAGCGTGTGCAGCGCCTGATCGAAGAGCGCGAGCGCCTCTTTGCGGTGCTGGCTGCCCAGCCCTATCTGGAGCCAGTTCCCTCGCAGGGCAACTTCATCATGGCGCATGTGACCGATGAGGCCATCACCATCGACGATGTGCGCGCCTCTGTTGAGGCGCATGGCATTCTCCTGCGCTATTTCCAGCATCCCTATCTGCGCAACGTGCTGCGCGTGACCGTCGGCCTGCCAGAACATACCGATCTGCTGGCGCGCGCGCTCTCCGAGGTGATGCCCGGCGCGGCGCGCCGCTCGCAGGAGTCGCTCTCCTCCTGAACAGAGGGGCAGACACCGGGCCCAGGCCCTCGGCCCTCTGCTTGCCGCAGGCCAGAGCGTGGCTGCCCTGGCCTCGCAGTGCGAGCAGCATGACCGACTCGCTCCCCGCGCTGGCCTGATCTGCTTTCCGTCTCGACGAGCGGGACGCCTGCAGCGCTGCTCTGCCAGGTCGGCCTCTGTCGGCTGCTGCCTGGGGAGAGCTTGTCGAAGTGGCGGTTGCGATGTACAATACAGCCGGCAAACGTGAGCAATGCTGCGCTATCATCAACGATCAGGATGCAAACGATCAGCAGAGAGAGGTATTTTTATGCCTGTTGTAAGCACAGGACGTACGATCGTCGAGGAGATCGCTGCACGCGAGATTCTCGACTCACGCGGCAATCCGACCATTGAGGTCGAGGTCTGGCTCAGGGGCGGTGCTCATGGCGTGGCGGCGGTGCCCTCAGGAGCCTCCACGGGGGTCCACGAAGCCGTTGAACTGCGCGACGGCGATCGCCAGCGCTATGGGGGGAAGGGCGTGCTGCAAGCCGTGGACCATGTGAATACCACTATCCGCACGGCCCTGGTGGGCCGCGATGCCGCCGCGCAGGTGGCCCTGGATCGCCTGATGATCGAGCTGGATGGCACGCCCAATAAGGGAAAGCTGGGGGCCAACGCCATCCTGGGTGTCTCGCTCGCCCTGGCAAAGGCGGCTGCCAGCGCCTGCCAGCAGCCGCTCTATCGCTATCTGGGGGGCGTCTCCGCAAGCGTGCTGCCCGTACCTATGATGAATATCCTCAATGGTGGCAAGCACGCTGACAATTCTGCCGACCTCCAGGAGTACATGATTCTCCCGGTGGGGGCGCGCAGCTTCCGCGAGGCCCTGCGCATGGGCGCCGAGGTCTATCAGAGCCTGAAGAAGGTCTTGCACAGCAAGCAGTATAATACGAATGTCGGAGATGAGGGCGGTTTTGCTCCCTCCCTGGCCTCCAATCGTGAGCCGCTGGAGTTGATCCTGACGGCCATCGAGGCAGCAGGCTATCGTCCAGGCGTGGATATGTTCCTGGGCATGGACCCGGCGGCCAGCGAACTCTATCAGGACGGCAAGTATGTGCTCGCGCGCGAGGGCCGCACGCTCTCATCGCGCGAGATGGTCGATCTCTACGAGCAGTGGGTGCGCGAGTATCCGCTGATCTCCATTGAGGATGGCCTGGCCGAGGATGACTGGGAGGGCTGGTCGCTGCTGCGTCAGCGCCTGGGCGGGCGTGTGCAGCTCGTGGGCGACGATCTCTTCGTCACCAACACAGCGCGCCTCAGGCGGGGTATTGAGGAGCAGGCGGCTAACTCCATTCTCATCAAGCTCAATCAAATTGGCACGCTGACCGAGACCCTCGAGGCCATCGAGATGGCGAAGCGAGCGGCTTTTACGGCGGTGGTCTCCCATCGGTCAGGCGAGACCGAGGATACGACGATCGCCGACCTGGTGGTGGCCACCAACGCCGGTCAGATCAAGACCGGCGCGCCAGCGCGTAGTGAGCGCGTTGCCAAGTACAACCGCTTGCTGGCCATTGAGGAGGCCCTGGGCGAGGCCACGGCGCGCTACGCCGGCTTCAGCGCCTTCTACAATGTGCCGGCCCTCTTCGCGCGCGCCCAGGGGTAGTGTGTGCGCGCTTGCTGAGCGCGTGAGATCAGGTGCGATCACCTCCTTCGGGAATTGAGGAGACGTACACGTATGACGCAGAGTACAGCGGAGAGATCACAGGTGGCGGGCGCCGGCGAACAGCGCTCCATTCACCTGATCCATTATGATCTGAATTACTATGTCTATGGCGCAGAGCATGGAACAGAGGGGGCGCTGGTGCTGCTCCACGATCTGCTGGGCGGCGCCTTTACCTGGCGCGAGGTCGTGCCGCGTCTGGCGGACTGCGGGCGGGCGATCTACGTGCTCGACCTGCTGGGCTATGGCCTCTCAGACCACCCCTGGCCGGCGGATACCTCGCTGTGGGGGCATGCCGACTATCTGGCGATGTTCCTGGAGCAGCTCGATCTGCGCAATGTGGTCCTGGTTGGCCATGGCCTCGGCGGCGGCGTGGCGCAGATCCTGGCGACGCGCCTGAGCCGCGAGCGCGTGGCGGCCCTGGTGCTGATCGATACGGTCTGTTATCTGCATACGATTGCAGAGGACTGGCCATTGCCGAACATGAAGGAGCGCCAGGAATATGATGCCCCCAAACGGGCCAGCGTCGAGGAGGTCCTGCGCGATCTGCGCGCGACGCTGCCGAAGGCCTCGGCCCGCCCGGAGCAACTGACGCAGGTGGTCGACGAGTTTGTCAATCACTGGAACAGCGAACTCCACAAGGAGGTGCTCTACCAGCATCTTCGCAATCTGGTGCCGAGCTACTCTAACGCTGTCTCCAGCGATCTGCGCCAGTTGGGAAAGCCGGTCCTCATTCTCTGGGGGGAGGAAGATCAGCAGAATCCCCTGCAGTATGCGCGGCGTCTTCAGCGCGAGATCCCTGGTTCGCGTCTGGTGGTGGTGCCTCAGGCTGGCCATCTGCTGCTCTTCGACGCACCGGAGGCCGTGGCGCAGGCCATACAGGAGTTTCTGGCCTCCCTCTGAGTGGAACGGAAGCACAGGGGAGGACCCGGCAGCACACTCTCTGTCCGGGTCCTCTGGTGTCTCTCGCTCGTGGTTGGATCGTCCCGCCCTGCGCAGGAACGTCAAGGAGGGCGAATGACGCGAGCGGGGTCTATGTCAGGCGCAGCGGTGAATGTTGACGCCCCCCTGCTCGTCCTGATAGGCCGTGTAGCAGCGCAGGTAGGCGGCCAGCACCTGCAGGTAGGCGTCGTACATGCGCTCCAGCTCAACCGCTGAGGCCCCGCGCTCCTCGGCGACGACCATCTCGTGCCAGAGGTTGCGCATGCGCTGCTCCGCGTACTGTAGCTGTTTGAGTGAGATCATCATACCATTCCCTTCCGCCTGGCCTCACGAGGCCTTACGACTCTCATTGCGTGCGCGATATTCGCGGCTGAGTTGCAGGATGAGAGCGCGCGCTTCGCCGTAGCTCCAGGAGGCCATGTGCTCTGGTTCCTGCTTGCCAAGGCTCTCGCACAGCTTGCGGATGCTGGCCAGTTGCTGCTCGCTGGCGGGGGCCTGCTCATCAATGCCGCTTGGCCGTGCTGATCGCGTGCGGCTCGCGTCGCTCTCACTGGCGGAGCGCGAGCGAGTCTCGGGGGCTCCACCACCGTCGCCGTTGCGCTCGACGGGGGCATCGACGATGCGGTGCTCCTCGTCCAGTTCGGGGGCAAACTGCGTTCCGAAGCCGAGGGCCGCCAGGGCACGCCCGATGGCGCCGGTCTCAGCCTTCTCGATGAAGTCGGGGAAGCTGGCGGCTTTCTCGGACTTGGTGCCTGTGGCTTTGCCGCCTTTGCCGTCGCTGACAACGGCGCGAAAGATCACGAAGCCACGGGCGCGTCGCACCATGCGCTCATTGCGCCGCGTCTCGCTGTTATACCCGTAATACTCTTCCTCAGTCTCGCGCTCCAGATCCAGATGCACCATCTCGGTCTCGATGGTTCCCTGGGGGCAGAGTTCGCGGAACCAGACCAGCCGCCACTGTACCGGCAGGTAGTCTCTGAGTTCGCCGCGGTTCCCCGTCTTGATCTGCAGGAGGTGTTCATTGGGATTGAAGCGCAGACGCGGCTCTTCGCGGCTCTGTCCGTTGTGCTGGTCGGTCATCAGGATCTCCTCTATCTATCTGACTGCTTGTCCTTCAAGAATAGAAACTTTGTTCTAACAGTATAGCCTGCCTACGAAATTCTGTCAAGCTGACAGCCTGGCTCTCAGCCGTCAGAGAATCCTTCTCTGGGAGAGGGGGGAAAGCGGAAAAGCAGGCGAACGAACGAGCGAGCAAACAGATAGAGAGAGCGAGCAATCCTGGCCGCTGAGAACGATGACGAAGTCGCTGGGCTCTGCCTCGCCTGATCCTCGGTAGCGGTCAAGAGGGTCAGGTTTTCTCACCATGCTATGGTATAATGGAGAGTATCCTATTCAGTCACTGAGTATCGACGGGATGTAGCACAGCCATGAGTTCCACCATCATCTACAACGAAATTCAGGCCGCCCTGCAGCGTGGCGGGCGCATTGGTATCGCGACAGTCGTCAAGACCATCGGGGCGGCGCCGTGCGATATCGGCACCAAGATGCTGGTGCGGCCCGACGGCGAGGTCAGCGGCAGCTTCGGCGCGAGCCGTGTAGATGAGCAGGCCGTGACCGCCATTCGCCAGGCCCTGCAAGAAGGGCGTTCCCTGCTCACCCATCTGCACATCGACCCCGACGAAGCCGTCGGTAGCTGCGGGGCCACCCTGGAGGTCTTCATTGAAGTGCTCTCGCCCGAGCCCCGCCTCATCATTGCCGGGGCCGGGCAGGTAGCTCAGGCTCTGGCGCGCTTAGCGGTGGACCTGGATTTTCGCATTCTCGTCGTCGATGACCGGCGCGAGCTGGCCGATCCCCACAGCTTCGGCGAGAAGGTGCAGCTCGTATTTGGCGACATCGCCCAGACCATACGCGAACTGCAGCCCGATCCTTCCACCTGGGTGGTCGTCGTCACCCGCGGCCATCGTCTCGATGAAGAGGCCCTGCGTGCCGCTCTTGAAAGCGAGGCTGCCTATGTGGGCATGATCGGCAGCGCCGGCAAGATTCGCACCATCTTCCGCAACCTGCTCAAAGCCGGCATTCCGCGCGAGCGTCTCGCCCGCGTCCACACGCCAATCGGCCTCGACATTGGCGCCGTCACTCCTCAGGAGATCGCGCTCAGCATCGCCGCCGAGATCGTCATGGAGCGGCGCAGCGGCTCCGGCGCGCCTCTGAAAACCCTGCACCATCTGCTTGACGAGTTGACGCCCATCGGCGCCTGAGCCAGCAGCGCAGCCGGCGCCTCCTCTGCGTTCACCCCATGCTGTCCCCCGTGCAATCCCCTCTGTCCTGGCAGCCTGACAGAGCACAACAGAGCAGAGTGGGGCAGCAGCGAGCGAGAGAGCGGGAGCCGCTCCAGGTTTCCCGAGGGTCCGGGTGTGTGGTACGATGGCTATAGACCGCAGGTGGTTCCCACCGGAGATGATCCGGGGTGAGATCCATGCGCTCGATCCCGGGGGGACGCCACGGCGGGTCTTGATGCCTGATCTGACTCCTGATCGAGGCTTTCGGGAAGGAGACGCTATGCCAGGAGATCGTTCGAGGATCGTGGCGGCTCTGCTGCTCTGCGCGATGATCTTCACTGCCTGTACGACAGCTTCCTCTGCGCCGGCGGCTCGCCCTGCTGCCAGTGCCTTGCGCGCGACCCCGACGGGGCAGGCGCGCGCGACCCTGACGCCCACGCCGACCATCGCTCCCCCTGCCGATGGGACGCCGGCGCGCTACCGTGCGCAGGTGGTGTTACGCGGCGTTGGTCGGCCCGATGATCTCACCTTTGACAGGCAGGGCCAGCTGCTCTTCAGCGACGCTTTGAACGGAACCGTCAATCGTCTCAACAGCGATGGCTCCGTGGCCGTGCTGGCGCGTGGGCTGGCCGGACCTGAAGGGCTGGCTGTGCTTCAGAATGGTACAATCATTATTGCGGAGCAGCGGACGAACCGTCTGCTCGCACTGGCCCCCGGTGCGCCGATGCCCACCGTTCTGCGCACTCTGCCGGGCCAGCCGAGCACGAAGCCCTGCAAGGATGGCGTTGATGGAATCGCCCTCGATAGCGCCACGCAGACGCTGATCGTGCCTGACAGCCCGACCGGGGATGTGTATCGCGTCAGCCTGGACGGCAAGGTCTTACGCCTGCTGGCCTCCGGCATGGTACGGCCAGTGGGGGCGGCCGTCGATCCCCGCGGCAACGTCTATGTGGCCGATGAGTGCGGCCATGCCGTCTGGCGCATCTCGCCGCGTGGCCAGAAGACGCGCCTGGGCGGTTTTGGCATGCCAGATGATGTGGCCATCGATCGGCATGGTAACATCCTGGTCATCGATCTGGCCCCGGCCGTGCACGCCTTGATTCGTGTGCGTGCCGCCACAGGCCAGCATGAAACGCTGGCCCGCCAGGGCTTCATCGAACCGCAGGGGCTGGTGCTTGATCAGCACGACCACATCTTTGTGGCCGATGATTACGCGAATATGATCGTGGAGTTTACGCCGGTATGAGTAAACTGCTCTCTATGACCGAGGCGATCGCGCGCTACGTTCCCGATGGTGCCTCTGTGGCGCTGGGGCTGGCACTGGAGCCATGCGTACCCTTTGCGGCGGGCCATGAGCTGATTCGCCAGCAGCGCCGCGATCTGACCCTGATCGGGCCGATCTCGGACATGCTCTTTGATCAGCTCATCGGGGCGGGCTGTGTGGCCCGTATCAAGGCTGCCTGGGTAGGTAACGTCAGTGAAGGCCTGGGTCACTGCTATCGCCGAGCCAGCGAGCGGGCTATTCCGCGGCCCATTGTCACTGAGGACCATAGCAACTTTACCATTGGCCTGGCTCTGCGGGCTGCCAGCCTGGGCGCGCCCTACATCCCCACGCGCTCCCTGCTTGGCAGCGATATCCCGCGCAAGAATCCCACCTTTCTGCAGGCGACCTCGCCCTTTGACGGCTCACCGCTCTTGCTGGTGCCGGCCCTGCAGCCTGACGTGGCCATCATCCATGTGCAGCGCAGCGACGAGGATGGCAACGCTCATCTGTGGGGCAACACGGGGATCTGCGAGGAGGCCATGCTGGCGGCGCGGGCGGTGATCATCGTTGCCGAAGAGATTGTCTCGCACGCTGTCATGGTGAGTGATCCGAATCGCGTTCTCGGTCCGGCCTTCAAAGTATGCGCCGTCGTGCATGAACCCTGGGGCGCCCACCCTGCACCGGTCCAGGGCTATTATGACCGGGACCATCAGTTCTACCATGACTACCACCTGCGCACGCGCACCCCGGAGGGCTACCAGGAGTGGCTGGCCGAGTGGGTGCTAGGTGTCAAGACGCGCGCGGAGTATGTGGCCCGGCTGGGGAAGGAGCGCTGCCAGGCCCTGGGGGTCAAAGAGCATCGCTACGCCGCTCCCGTGGATTACGGGTATTAACTTCACTCTGCGAACGATTGAGGAGGACCTGCGTGATGGAGTATACTCCGCGCGAGCTGATGGTCGTCTGTGCGGCGCGCCAGATTCGCGATGGCGAGAAGGTCTTTGTGGGCATGCGCCTGCCCTTGCTGGCCTTCGCCCTGGCTCGGCGCACGCATGCACCGGGCTGTATCGGTCTATTTGAGGCGGGCATTGTGCGCGACACCCCCGCCAGCGAGCTCCTGTATACCATGGGGGATGCCCCCAACCTCTGTGGCGCGCTCTGGGCGACGGGCACGCTCAACGTCATCGGCCTGATGGCGGCTGGCGAGATCGAGCTGGGCTTCATTGGAGGGGCCGAGATCGATCGCTATGGCAACCTCAACACCTCGTTGATCGGCGACTGGCAGCAGCCGCGGGTGCGGCTCCCCGGCAGTGGCGGCGGTGCTGACATCGCCTCCCTGGCGCAGCGCCTGGCGATCATCATGCCTCACGAGCGCCACCGCCTGCGTGAGCGTGTCGATTTCGTCACCAGCCCCGGTTATGGCTATCCTGACGCGAGCGGTCCGGCGGGTGTGGCCTGGAGGCGGCGCGTCGGTTTGCCGCGCGGTGGTCCAGCGGTTCTGATCACCACGCTCGCCGTCTTTACCTTTGATCCCGCCAGTGGCGAGGCCCTGCTCTCGTCGTATCATCCTGGCAGCACCATCGAGGAGGTCCAGGAGCAGACCGGCTGGCCTCTGCGGCTGGCCCCCGATTGCCACGAGACGCTGCCGCCCACCGCCGAGGAGCTGCGGGTCATCCGTGAGTGTGATCCAGAGGGCGTCTGGACCCGCTGAAGGTTGGGGCGCTGCGGGAACGAAGCCACGTCCATTGTCTGCTGATCATGGCGGCAGCCCTGCCAGGTTGGCCGCCTGGAGAGCGTGATTGTCAACGATTTTCACCCTGATGTGAGGAGCAAGATGGCTGACTATCAATACATCGTCGTCACCCGTGATGAGCGTGTGGGCATCGTGACGCTCAATCGCCCGGAGAAGCTGAACGCGCTCAATACCCGGCTCGTTGCCGAGCTAAGCACGGCCCTGGAGGAGTTCGATCGCGATGAGGAGATTCGCTGCATGGTGATCACCGGAGCCGGCGAGCGTGCCTTTGCAGCGGGGGCGGATATTGAGGAGATGTCCGATAAGTCTCCGATTGATATGCTGCTGGGAGGCTTCGAGGCCTGGGAGCGTATCCGGCGTCTCAAGAAGCCTCTGATTGCGGCCGTCGGCGGCTATGCCCTGGGTGGCGGCTGCGAGCTGGCGCTGCACTGTGACATCATTGTGGCCTCTGAGAATGCGCGTTTTGGCCAGCCAGAGATTCTGCTTGGCATCATTCCCGGCGCCGGCGGCACCCAGCGTCTGGCGCGGACCCTGGGCAAGTATCGCACGATGGAGATGGTATTGCTCGGCAATCAGATCAGTGCGCGCGAGCTGGCCGATCTGGGCCTGGTGAACCGTGTGGTGCCGCAGGGCGAGCATCTCAACGAGGCCCTCAAGCTGGCGAAGGAGCTGGCCACACGCCCGCCCATCGCCGTGCGGCTGGCCAGGGACGCCGTGCTGGCGGCCTTTGAAACTCCTCTTGAGGAGGGCCTGGAGGCCGAGCGCAAGAACTTCTTCCTGCTCTTTGCCAGTGAGGATATGCGCGAGGGCATGCGAGCCTTCCTTGAGAAGCGCCGCGCGAATTTCCAGGGGCGTTGAGGGCGCGTCCCTGGCTCGCCGTTGATTCCCTGTTGATCCCTTTCCTCAGTATGGCATGGTATCTACTCCAGGAAGCAACTCAGGAGGCAGAGTTATGGAAGCAGCGGTGATCGTCTCAGCGGTGCGCACCCCCATCGGGCGCTACGCTGGTCTTCTCAAAGATGTACGGCCTGATGATCTGGCGGCGCTGGTCATTGCTGAGGCCGTACGCAGGGCCCAGATTCCAGCGGAGAGCGTTGAGGACGTCGTGCTCGGCTGCGCGAACCAGGCGGGGGAGGATAACCGCAACGTGGCGCGCATGGCCCTCTTGCTGGCGGGGCTGCCGATTCACGTCGCCGGGCAGACCGTCAATCGCCTCTGTGGCTCCGGTCTGCAGGCGATCAATAGCGCGGCCCAGGCCATTCAGACGGGGGCTGGCGATACCTTCGTCGCGGGTGGTGTGGAGAGCATGACGCGCGCCCCCTTTGTCATGGGGAAGGCGGAGAGCGCCTTCAGCCGCAGCGCGAGCCTCTACGATACCACCCTGGGCTGGCGTTTCGTCAATCCGAAGCTGGCGGAGCTGCATCATCCCTACAGCATGGGGGAGACCGCGGAGAATGTCGCCGAGCGCTACGGGATCAGTCGCGAGGAGCAGGACGCCTACGCGCTGCGCAGCCATCAGCGCGCCGTGGCCGCCCAGCGCGAGGGGCGTTTCGCCGAGGAGATCCTCTCCGTGCCGGTCCCGCAGCGCAAGGGTGAGCCGCTGCTGGTCAGCCAGGACGAGCACCCGCGCGCCGATACCTCCCTGGAGAAGCTGGCGGCGCTGAAGCCAGCCTTTCGTCCCGGAGGCACGGTCACGGCCGGCAACTCGGCGGGCATTAACGATGGCGCCGCGGCGCTGGTGTTGATGGCGGAGAGCCGTGCGCGTGCGCTGGGACTGCGACCGCGGGCGCGCATTGTTGCGACGGCGGTGGCGGGGGTTGATCCCGCCTATATGGGACTGGGACCCATTCCGGCCACGCGCAAGGCGCTGCAGCGCGCTGGTCTCAGTATCAACGACATGGGTCTGATCGAACTCAATGAGGCCTTTGCCGCGCAGGTCCTGCAGTGTGTGCGCGAGCTGGAGATCGACCAGGAGAGGCTGAATGTCAACGGTGGAGCGATCGCCCTGGGGCACCCTCTCGGCTGCAGCGGGGCGCGCATTGTTGTGACGCTGCTCCACGAGCTGGAGCGGCGCGGCGGGCGCTACGGACTTGCGACCATGTGCATCGGCGTCGGCCAGGGCATCGCCACCGTGATCGAGCGGCTCTAGCCCGGTAGCGGAGCGGGCCTGGTGGCGAGCGGGAGGAACGCTCTGCCGACGGTGCTGGCAGGGGGCGCCCGTACGGACGCGCCCCTTGCTAGTCCTGAGCCGCCTCACTCTCGCCGGCCTGCTCGCTGCTGGCCGGAGCGACCGCGGCCTCGTCGAGCACGGTGACCGTGATGCGCGGTTCCAGGTTGCGTGCGATTTTCACGGGCACCTGGAAGGTTCCGGTCGAGCGAATCGGGTTGGGCAGTTCAATGACGCGGCGGTCGATGGAGATCCCCTCGGCCTCACGCAGGCCGAGAGCGATGTCCTGGCTGGTGATCGAGCCGTAGAGCCGTCCTTCGCGCCCGACGCGGGCCTTGAAGGTCAGTTTCACCTGGTTGAGGCGCTCGGCCAGTTGGCGCTGAAGGGCCTCCTGTTTCTCGAGGCGGCGTTTCTCCGCGGCGATGCGCTGCTCACGATTGGCGATCAAGGCCGGGGTAGCGCCGGCGGCCAGTTTGCGCGGCAGCAGATAGTTGCGTGCGTAGCCGTTGGCAACTTCCTTGAGGTCGCCGGCCTTGCCCAACCCCTCTACGTCTTGAAGCAGAATGACTTTCATAATCCTTACCCGAAAACTCCTGAAAATAGGGAAAACGGCCAGCCTGGCGGCCTGTCTTCCCTGGTGTCAGCGATCGTATTCTGGGAAAGTATACACCTTGCGGCGCGTGAGCGCAAGCAGCGAGGGAGGGCCAGAACGGGCGCAGGGGTCGCCGCTCTGTCTGGGGATGGGGCTCGGAGGCCTGCGGGCAGCGAGCGCGCGCTGAACGGGGAAGGCGGCGGATTCTCCGTTCGCGCGCGGTGGCCTGCTCGGTGTCAGGAAAGCGGCGCTGTTCCCATCCCCCGGTGGGCGTGCGCGGTGTGCTGACGAGACCCCTCTTGAGGAGCGCTGCGGGAGCGCGGCCTGTCACGGGGGGGCGAGCGACCCCGAACCAGCGAGCTCCCGTGACCGCGTCCTCCGTCCATGTGGCCAGCCAGCCAGCAGGACCCTGACGCGCTTCCCGAGCGCGGAACCGACGATGGCCGGAGTGACGGCGCTGAGCCGCTGGCCGGCCCGGATGGGACCAGAGGGGCAGCGCGGATGGTCAGGTGGTGAGGGAGTGCCGGTTGGGAATGGTATCGAGTGGAATCCCTTCGAGTGTACTCTGAATCAGGTAGTTGACCACCGCCTGGTAGCTATGTGTCTCCTCCCAGATAGCCATCTGGCGGTCGGCGCCGGTGCCGCGTGGATCGTCGAGCAGAATACGCAGGTAGTTGATCTCGCGGCGTGTTCCCAGGTCGTCGAGGACATCGTCGACAAAGTCCAGGAGCTCGTTAATGGCATCACGCATGCTGATGGTTCGGCGATTGACGAAATCGATGATCTCGGCATCCAGCCCATAGCGCATGGCGCGCCACTTGTTCTCCTCCAGATAGTCGCGTGGCAGAATGTGGACGCTCATGCCGTGCTTGTGGAGCCAGGTCAGTTTGGCGACCAGCGCCTGGCAGAGCGCGGCCAGGGCCAGGGTGTCCTCGACGGTCGCTGGCATATCGAAGATGCGAAACTCCAGCGTCTTGAAGAACGGGTGAGGGCGCAGATCCCACCAGATCTTTTTGGCGTTATCGATGCAGCCGCTGTCGATGAGCGCCTGGACGTAGCGGTCGAAATCGGCCCAGGTGGGAAAGACCTCGGGCAGGCCGCTGCGGGGGAAGCGCTTCCAGACGACCACGCGATAGGATTTCAGGCCGGTCATGCGGTTGCCCCAGAAGGGAGAGTTGGACGAGAGCGCTAGCAGGTGAGGCAGCCAGTTGCGGATCTGGTTCATGAGCGAGATGGCGATGTCGTTGTTCTCGACGCCGATATGGACATGCAGACCAAAGATCAGGATCGAGCGACCCACATCCTGAAACTCCTCTTCCAGCTCAATGTAGCGGGGATGGTTCGAGCGCTTTTGCTCCTGCCAGGAGCTACCCGGATGGGTGCCAGCGCTGACCAGCGCCAGCCCTTCCTCTGCCACCAGCCGCGCCAGTTGGGCCCGCAGGTGCTGGGTCTCCAGACGCGCGGCGGTGATGTTCGGATAGACGCTGCTGATCAACTCCACGGTGGACTGAAGCATCTCAGGCTTGATCTGCTCCCCGAAGAGAGTGGCCCCCTTCTCCATGATGGTGTGGACGCCAGGGACGAGCCTGCCTGTTTGAGGATCGACCAGTTGGAATTCCTCCTCAATACCGATGGAAGGGATGGGTAGCTGAAAATTTTGGAACATATGTCCTCCTCAGCGTTGAAGACACAACCGGCTGGCATTTCACGCGCTCCGCTCAGTCCATGATGAACCATGCCTGGCAAATTTGAAACGCACTGCTTATATTGTAACAGAAATTGATCAATTTCACCAGATATTCTATAGATGTCGATAAAGAAGCCGTCAGAGGGGGGTCGAGAGAGTGGGCGTCGGAGTGGGAGAGAAGCCCCTCAGGGCGGGCGGATTTTGCAAAAAAACTCCTCCCTCGTTGCAGGTGAGGGAGGAGGAGCGCGCGAGCCGCCTGGAGGGCGCGCCGCCTAGAGCACGAAGGCGTAGGGCAGCAGGGCGGAGGGCGAGAAGGTCTCTTCGAGGCCGTCGATGTAGATCTCCGCCGTCGGCGCCAGCTCAGCGAGCCACTGGCGACAGGCGCCACAGGGTGTGCGTGCGCCTGCGGGGGCTGTGGCAGGCGCATCGATGCAGGCCACGGCGATCTGCGTGATCTCTCTCGCTCCGGCCGTCAGGGCCGCCGCCAGGGCCGCCCGTTCCGCACAGAGCGTCAGTCCGTAGCTGGCAAGCTCCACATTCACGCCACAGTAGATCTGGCCGTTCGCCACCAGGGCGGCTCCCACGCGGAACCGCGAGTAAGGTGCGTGCGCCCGGAGGGCGGCTGTGCGCGCCAGGGCCAGCAGCTCCTCACGTGTGATAGACATACTCATCAGGACTCCTCTCGTATCGTACTCATGGACTGGCGTATGGCCGGCTGGGCTGAACAGGCCTGGTCCGGGAGGCCGCAGGGTGCGCTCCGGCCGTCCTGCCTGGCAGAGGCAGCGTCATGGCCTGGCCAGCCGGCTGCCAGGGTCGATCGGCAGTCGATCGCTGGATTCAGGGGCCAGCCTGCTCCAGAACAGGGAGCTGGAGGACTGCGCCAATAGGATGACTGGTGATAGCCCAGATTGTATCATGATGTTACCGCCATGTGGGCGACCCGTTACTAGCAATGGCAGTCCCACGAAGCTAGCCACAAAGCCCGTCTATCTCCCCGCGGGGGGAGTACGCCTTCCACAGGTATGCAGATCAGGAGGAACACACGTGAAGATCATGGTAGCGGATGATGACCGCGACATGGTGGACATACTGAGCTACTGGCTCAAGGGGCACGGCTATGAGGTCGTGCGTGCCTTTGATGGGGAGCAGGCCATCAAGCGCTGGCGCGAGACGCTGCCAGACCTGGTGATTCTGGATGTGGAGATGCCCAAGATTGATGGCTTTGAAGTATGTCGCCAGATGCGAAGCGAGACCAATTCGATGGTTCTCATTCTCACGGCCCATGACCAGGAGGAGGACGAGATCCGTGGGTTGGAGCTAGGGGCCGACGATTATCTGCGCAAGCCGTTCAGCCCGCGGCAGCTCCTGGCACGCATCAAGGCCATTCTCCGCCGCTCGTCCAGCGTGCGTGGATCTGCGAATGCCTCAACCATCAGTGTGGGCCCGTTCTCGCTGGACGCCATGCGCCATGAGGTGGTGCGCGATGGCGTCAAGGTGCGTCTCACTCCCACGGAGAGCCGCCTGCTGCATCTCTTGATGACGCACGCCGGCCAGGTGCTGACGATCGATATGATCATTGAGCGGGTCTGGGGCTACGATGAGCCTGGTGACTCCGGTCTGGTGAAGACTCACATCCGCCACCTGCGCCAGAAGATCGAGCCGGACTCCAATAACCCGCGCTATATCACCACGGTGCCTGGCGTGGGCTACACCTTCAGTGCCCCCGTGGCGGTCGAACCCTGAGGTGTGTGCGCTGAGTGGCCTGCCCGCGCTGGGCGGGAGGGGCTGGCGCTCCGCCGGAGATGCCCTCTGTTCCTGGTCGTCGGCATCATATCGATGGTTATGAATATGGAACACTCCGGCGGAAAACTCAACCTGATGTTAACCGGTTCTCCACAGAAAAATGTGTCAATATTGGTTATGATAACCTGTGATGAGGCAATATATTTACATATAGCTCTCACTCTCTGCTTATTGTTCGCACGTAGCGACGCACTCATCAATCCGTTGTAAGGAGAGAACAGATGGCAATGCCGGTTATGCAAGATGATGATGTCCTGCTCACCTTTAAGGAAGCCATGAACTATCTGCGGGTCAGCCGTTCCACGCTCTACCGTCTGATGTGGTCCGGTCAGCTTACCGGCCATAAGGTTGGGAGCACCTGGCGCTTCTATCGTGGCGACCTGCGTGCCTGCGTTGGGCGCGAGACGCCCACGCCGGTGGCGAAGCTGCAGGCCAGGATTCAGGCCAAGCTGGTCTCGAACTAGGGCCTGGCCCTGTCTCGTCTCATCTCGCCTGTGGTGGGCTGGCGGCTGAACCCCGGCGGGTGGCCCCTCATCTCTGCCATGCGCTGGCTGGCTGGCTGGCTGCTGATGGCGGCCACGGGAGGCCGCTGTGGTGGGTCGCTTGAACAGCCGTGACCGCCTGCGGCGCATGCCCGTTCGGGCATTGGAAGAGTGGAACAGCCCACCGCGAGAGACCTGCTTTCTTCTTTCCGGAAGGGGAGTGAGTTGATGGCTCACTCCCCTTCTTTTTGCTCTCTGCTGCTGATGGGTCAGGCTCGTTGCTGGCCGCCTGCGCAGGCTTCTCAGCTACGCGGTCAGATACGGTCGAAGTCGACGATCTTCCAGGTTCCATTGATCTGGCGCACCGTCAGCAGCACGCTGTACTGCAGATGCGTGCGTTTGACGTCAACCTGTACCCCGTAGGTCGGGCCGCTCTGGAGGCTGAAGTCGGGCAGCGAGACGATGGAGTAGCTGATCACCGGTCCGTAGGAGCGGTCGCGGGCCTGGGCCTCGGCACTGAACTGTGCCGGGGTCAGGCCGGCCTGATCAGTCGAGGGCTGGAGGTCCAGGAAGGCGTGGGCGTAGTCCTGGCGCTGGATGTGGTCGTAGTAGTCGTCGACCAGCGAGGACAGGTTATCGTACTGCCGCTGCGCGCTGCTGATGGTATTGTAGAAGGCCCACGAGCAGAGGCTCAGGCTGGTGACCAGGGAGATCGCGATGATTGCCAGCGTGACCCAGATCCAGGTGCGCGAACTGGACCGCGGCCGGCCGCCGGGGCCAGGGGAGCCGAGGGGTGAGCCGGCGTAGGACGGCGGTCGGGCGTCAGGGCGCGCGGAGGATGGCGGCGGTACCTGTGGCGCCGCTGGCTGTGGGAGGCGTGCCGCGGCGGCCGTTGTGCCGCCGAAGGGTCTGGTTCTCCCGGCATCAGGAGGGAGGCTCTGGTAGAACGATGGTGGTGGTGGATAGACCAGATCACCGTAGAGCATCTGCTCCGCCGACGAGGAGGCGCCAGCCTCCCGTGGCTCCTGAGGCGGCGCGGCCTCGGTGGGCGTGTTGCCACGGGACTCCGCCTGTGATGCCGTTGTGGCGGAGGCGTCTGCCTCGTGCGCGGCTCCCGTGGGGAGGTCTGGCGCTCCCTCTGGCGGCTGCGCTTCTGGAGATTGCATTGGCTCGCTCCTTGCAACGAAAGATGGTCACCTCCTTAAACCTATCAAATCGGCGGGTGACTGTCAAGGACGGGCCTGGTGGAGTGAGTGGCGCTGCCTCAGGGAATGAGCTGCGTGGGAGCGATCTCCTCGAACTCCGCCTCCATTTCCAGGCGAACGCGCATCTCGGCCTCCTGGCGTGAGAGCTGATATTTACGGGCGCAGGAGATCACACGCTGGATGAAGCTCCTGCTCATCTGGCTGCGCTGCCAGCGGATATCGGGCATAGGCCGCAGGTGGAGCAGGCCAGGTGCGTAGAAAGCGGCCTCCTTGAGCGCCAGGGAGAGCAGGTGGGCGTATTCGGCCACGGCCTGGCGTACGGGCTGGGTGAAGAAGTCTGGCCGTGTGCTCGAGACGATGAGCACACCTGAGCAGCGGCCCGCGTACATGACCGGGCAGGCGCAGGCGCTGCGCTCGAACTCTTCGGCGAAGAACTGGTGGCGCTGCTCGCCGTTGAGGTCGCTCCAGATTTGTGGGTGCTGCAGGATGGCAGCGGTTCCGGCCAGGGTAGTGCTCCCCAGAAAGGCGCGGCTCTCCTGATTGGAGGGCCAGGGGCTGGTGGCGCGCATCTCGGCCTCGTAGAGCGAATGAATGCCGTCTTCGTGGGGAGGCATCAGTTCGGCGTAGGTCAGGGCGATGCCGTGCTGTTCGAGGTCGAGATGCTTGATGGCCTGCTCGAAAATAGCCTGGATGATCTGCCAGCGCCGTGTGTCATCCTCTGCGATCGTGGCGCGCAGGTCGAGGACCTGGCGGTAGAGGTCTCTGGCGACCTCTGGTAGCTCGCTGACGCTGGACGTCTCCAGGGCGTTGGGAAAGCTCTCCTGGATGGCGGCGGTCAGCTCGCGCCGATGGTCGGGCAGCGCGTCCAGGAGCTGCTTGAGGTAGATCGGACGCGGCTCTGAGATGCCGTTCATCCAGCGGTAGACGGTATTCTCCGAGACATTGAGGACATGGGCAACGCGGGTGATTTCTGCGCGGTCGCGCTTCAGGAGTTGCTGTAAGAGACGGCTGAACGGCGAGAGCGCCGGGGCCTCGGTGGCTGGGGGGTGCTGCTCGGCTGTGCTCAGCTCGTGGACGTGAGGGGGAGCGCTGGCGCCGGGATAGCGCGCTCTGGGGATGCGGCTCTCGGCCTTGCTGGGTCGCGGTCCCCTCCGCGAAGAGCGCAGCGGGCGCTCGCGCGATGGATCAAATCCTGTGTTCATTGTGCATGCTCTCCTATCGGTGGCCTCGCTGGTGGAGAAACACCCTGAAACATGTCTGTTCTTCCTGATAATGGCCCTTAGAAAGCAAATACTCGACTCGATTATATCACGTGGCTGGCTGTCATGGCCAGGGCGTTGCCGTTTCGTGAATGTATTTTCATGTAACCGTGAATTTATTACGATATTTTAATACTGAGCGGCGGGGGACCTCCCGGGCTTTGAATGCGCTGCTGGTCTGGCTTGAGGGGCCTTTGATGAGGGTGTGTGTATGGAGGAAGCTGCATGATGCGCCTGACTGGTTGCTTTCTGGAGAGTCCGCCGCATGAACAAAGTATTACAAAAGTCCCACAAATGTACACAAACTATTGTGCTCACTGAGGCCCACATGTTATACTCCCCTCATCATTGAAGAAACCTTTGTTTGCGCCACGTGCGCGAAGGCGAGGATTGTATTATGGCAGCGAATAATCTGGTCTTTGGGAATGAGTGTGGGCTTCCCCTCAACGCGGTGGCCTGGTTGGAGATGCACCATCGCTGTAAGGCGGTTGAACGTGAGCAGATGATCCGCGATCTCCAGCTCAAGGCGGGCAGCCTGATCGTGGATGCTGGCTGTGGCCCAGGTCTCTGGATTCCTCTGCTGGTCAGGGCGATTGGCCCTCAGGGGCGGGTCATTGGGGTGGACATCTCGGTCGAGGCCCTGGTCACGGCCCAACGCCGCAGCGCCGGCACCTGGTATCAGCGCCAGGTGGAATACAAGCTGGCGACGTTAGAGCAGTTGCCTCTCGCGCATGGTACAGTCGATGCGATCTTTAGCGCCAATGTCAGCCAGTATCTCCCTGAGCCGGGGCGGACCTTCAAGGCTCTGGGGCGCTATCTGGTCCCTGGCGGCCGCCTGATCATGAAGGATATTGATTTCGGCACCATGCGCTTCCATAATATCGATGCCGGTCTACAGGCGCGGGTCTTCCAGGCGCGTGAGCGCTGGGAGCAGGTGCGCGTTGAGCATGGCTATCCGTTTGAGGATAGCTGGGTTGGCTCGAAGCTGGCCAGTTACCTGCGTGAGGCTGGCTATGAGGATGTCCAGGAGAGGACCTACCGCATTCTGCGTCGCTACCCGCTGACAGCCGACTATCGCGCCTATTTGCAGGGGATTGCTGAATGGTTCGTGTGCGAAGGGGCGCCAGGCCTCTCTTCTGAAGACCTGACGAGCTGGCTGCAGTGTTTCTTCGATGAGGAGGGCAATGTCTTTGATCAGGAAACATTTGTCTGTGAGGAAACGGAGTATGTGGTGAGCGGGGTCTGGCCGGGAACCTCGTCCTCGGCGGATGATGTGCAGTGCGTGGCTGCTACTCAGGAGGCACAGGCGCTCGTCCTTGAGGAGGTGCTGCTCTAGCCTGATCTGATCTGACGGGGGGAGACACGAGTGCCAGATACCCTTTCCATCCGTGTTTCTCTCCTGGAGCAGAAGAGGTGGCCTGCCTGGCCGCCTCTTCTTTTTGCCGCTGGATGCGGCGCGCCTGGAGGGAGCTGGAGCGACGGAGGAGGGGGCGAGGCCCCTCGCTGGCTGTCTGCCCGGCCGTGGCGCGGAAAAAAACGGCCCCGAGGGCCGTTCTTGACGGATAAGTGAAATAAGAGTGCTTGTCGTCGTGGATAGGGGGTCTGCGTCGCCTGGCTAATGCAGGGTGTTGAGCCGTTCGGCGATCATGGCGATGGCCGAGTCCCCCACGATGGCCTGGAGCTGGTTATGCAACTGACCCAGATGCTCCATCCGCGCGGTGATGAAATCGTGGCGCGATACTCCGCAGGCCAGGCCACTCAGGCCGCGTTGCGCAGCCTCGTACTCGTCGCTGATCTGTTTGAGTAATCGCGCCACTTCGCTGCCATGTTCGTTGGTTCTCAGCATGGTTTCCTCCCCTTCTCTCGGTACGCCGCTGTGTGACTCGCTGACCTGGTGTCAGGTCAGTGGTGGGCGCTACGTCTTTTGTCGGCTAAGGTCAACAGCTCTATAGCGTTGTGATTACAATGTATGTTACTTGTTAGGAACATACAGGTTAGCTTACATTCATAGTATGCACGAAAACATATCTTCTTGTCTAGAGGAAAGCGCCCTTTTTCTAGAAATTCACACAAAGGTCACATATTTCGATCATTGTTATGACATCGATCATGGCAACGTAGACGCTCCAGAGCTGCTTTTGTAAGCGAGCAGCCAGCATTGCGCCAGGGGCTGCTGGCGGGCCATCTGCGGGGAAGATCCGGTCTCGGCCTCCAGGACTTTTGGGCCGGTGAGGGGAGCTGCTCGGCTGTGGCGCCGCTCCGGAGGGAGGATCTCGCTCTGTCTGGAGCAGCGTCGCTGTGCGGGCGGGGCTGTGCGGCGTCTCTGTGAGGCGGACGTCGGGCAGCCCCTGGCGCTGCTGGCCTGGCGCGGACGGATTGATTGCGCCAGGCCGGTGCTTGCGTGTATACTCTAAATAGCGCTCGTCCCATCCTGTTGCGCTCTGCTCTCCTGGAGCGGTGTGCCTGTGGCGGGGATCGCGCGCGAAGAGGCCCCGTTGACTCCCCTCTGACTCGGCGGTCAGTTGCAACGTGGGCACCAAGCGATAGCTCTTGAAACAGTGGCCGTAGCGGGTCCCTGAAGGCCTGCTACCTGGAGCGCAAAGGAGTTGTTATGGCCCGTGTACGCTTTTTGCATGTGTACAAACGCTTTGAGAAGGTTGATGTTGTGCGCGACATCAATCTGGATGTCAAGGATCGGGAATTCCTGGTGCTGGTGGGGCCGTCAGGCTGTGGGAAGAGTACCTGCCTGCGGATGATCGCCGGGCTGGAGGAGCCGACCGCCGGCGAGATCTACATTGGCGAGCGGCTGGTCAATGGTGTGGAGCCGAAGGATCGCGATATCGCGATGGTCTTCCAGAACTATGCTCTCTATCCTCACATGAACGTCTTTGATAATATGGCCTTCAGCCTCAAGCTACGCCATGTCTCCCGGCAGGAGATCAAGAAGCGGGTCCAGCAGGCGGCCGAGATTCTGGAGATCGCCCATCTGCTCAATCGCAAGCCGAAGGAGCTTTCGGGCGGCCAGCGGCAGCGTGTGGCGCTGGGGCGGGCCATTGTGCGTGATGCGCAGGTCTTCTTGATGGACGAGCCGCTCTCGAACCTGGATGCCAAGCTGCGTGTGCAGATGCGCGCGGAGATCATCAAATTGCATCGGCGTATTCAGACGACCTTTATCTATGTGACGCACGACCAGGTTGAGGCCATGACGATGGGCGATCGCATTGTGGTGCTTAACGGCGGTGAGATTCAGCAGATGGGGCCGCCGCAGGAACTCTACGACCATCCGGCGAACATGTTTGTGGCTGGCTTTATTGGCTCGCCGGCGATGAACTTCTTTCCTGAGGCGCGGGTGGTGGATGATGGGGTGGGTGCGGCGATTCTGCTGGACGGCTTCGGGCGGGTCCAGGTGCCGCCGAAGTATGTGGAGAAGGCCAGGGCGGCGAGGGGACGCAAGGTGGTCTTTGGCGTGCGCCCTGAGCATCTGCGCGACGCGAGCCTGCTGGGAGCGGGGTCTGAGGATGGCTCGCAGATTGTGGCCCCGGTCGATGTGGTCGAGCATCTGGGCAGTGAGGTGCAGGTGCACATGTCGGTGAAGGATACTACGCTGGTGGCGCGCCTTGATCCGCGGACGCATCCGGTGGTGGGGGAGCCGCTGAAGCTGCACGTTGATCCCGATCAGATCCATCTCTTTGACAGCGAGACGCAGGTGGCCTACTTCTAGCGCTCTGGCGCTGGTCCCTGGGGGTGGGTGAGAGGCCCTGCCCCTGTGAGAGGCCCTGCCTCTGTGATGATGCGGGTAAGAGGGTTGCTCAGGCCAGGCTGGTTGACCGGTGCGATGCCGGCGCCAGCCTGGCCTGTTCTGGTGCGTGCCTGCCGATCGTATCTGGGGCGCTCGCTGCTCAGGCTCTGCCGGATCAGGTGCAGGTCCTGCGGCGTCAGGCGGTCGCTTGCGGGCAGCGCCCTGATCTCCTCTCCTGCGCCTGGGCCTTGTAGGCGCTGAACGCATCCACCTGGGCAAAATGACCGGCGCTGTAGACGCCGCCTGGTCTCCGGGCGCGCGCCCTTGCCTCTCGAGGCGGGAAGGGTCGCGGATAGGCGTCAGGTGCTCCAAAACGATGGGGCTGCCTGCTGAGCGATCCGTTTCGCGTTGAGCGCGCGCGCGCTCTCTCTGCTGATCGATGGTGGAGCTTGTAGGAGAGGCGCAGCCTCCAGGCAGCAGCGGGCGAGAGACGAAGCGCGCGGCCTGGCAGCAGGGCAGGCTCGAACCAGAGAGACGGAGGAGGAAGGGACACCCCTGGCCCCATGGGCAGGGCGGGCCGATCCTCCTCCGCGCTGCGGGGCGCGTGCCCCACACCCCCAGACGGGCACACGCCGGCCTGCCGCTCGCGCGACGCAGCCCATCTGGCCGCATCGCGCGACGGCCAGCAGTCAGGAGACCGCCGGCAGGAAATCAGCCGAGAGGCCAATGACCTTGAGCTTCTTGCGCAGCGAGTTCATGCCGAAGCGGATGATCTCATCGGGGTCCTCGCCGAAGCTGGCCAGCAGCGCCCGCTGGAAATCGGAGAGATAGAGCGTCTCGTGGATCTGCGGCATCCAGCGCGTGATCGTGTTGCGGATCACGTCGGCATAGGCGGGCTGCTCCTGCACCATGTCGCGCAGAAAGCGAACGCCGAAAAGGACGTGGCGCGACTCATCGCGGGCGATGGCGTTAAAGCCCTGCTGGAAGCCGGGGTACCAGCCCATGCGCTTGTTGCGGTTGAGCATGCTGCGCTGGCCGGCCAGGGCCAGGGTGCCCTCGGTAATGACGTGATAGAGCGTCACGCCCTCGACCAGATAGGCCATGTTCGTCGGATCGTCGTGGATGCGCTTGCCGACGTCGACCAGGCCCTCCATGAGAATCTGGCGCTCGCCCTCGCGCAGCAGCGGCCGAATCTGCTGCAGCAGCGACTCGATGTCCGGTCCCTCGAAGCCGAGCGCATCGCGGAAGAAGCGATCAAAGAAGGTGGCGTGGCGTGCCTCGTCGACGAGCTGCGTCGTCAGGAAGATGCGCTGCTCCTCGCTGGGCATGGCGGCGCAGTAGGGGATGAGCGTATGGGTCACGCTGACCTCGCCCTGGAAGAAGACCACGAAGCCGCTGATATGCACAGGCCGCGCGGCCTCCTCGACCTCGCTCCATTGCTGACGGTCGACGCTGAAGTCGATGTCCTGCGTGCTCCACTGCTGCTTCTCCCAGCGGTAGTACAGCTCGCGGTAGGTGGGCAGGTTGACGAGCTTGTCGTCGATCTCGCCGACGATGATCGCGTCTCCTCCCAGTTCTCCAAGCTCACGCAGAGAGGCTTTCCCGATGTCGATGGCCATGAGTCAGCTCCTTTCGTTGTGCTGTCGTCGCCCGCAGCAGGTCGTGGTGCGGGGACCGTTCCTCTGATCGACTGATTGACTGCCTGATGGACTGCTTGCGTGTCTATCTCTACCGCAGGAGAGCGCCGTGGAGCGCGGCCCTCCCCGCAGCGGTCTGGGGAGCGCGGCCCTCCCCGCAGCGGAGCGGGGCGACCGCGCGCGCCGGCAGACCGCGCCGAACCTACCGGACAGGACGAGTGCGTCATTAATTGCGCAGGGGTTTGCCGGTCATCAAGATGGCCTGCATCCGTTCCTGCGTCTTCTCCATGCCGCAGAGGCTCAGGAAGGCCTCGCGCTCCAGATCGAGCACCTGCTGTTCGCTCAGCGGTGTCAGCGGCGAGGTCTCGCCGCCGGTGACGATGCGCGCCAGGTGGCGCCCGATCACAGCGTCATGCTCGCTGATCGTGCCAGTCAGGCGCATGTTTTCGATCTGCTGCTCCAGGACCAGGCGGCCGCCGGGGCCCGGCAGCAGCAGCATGGCGGGTTTCGGCGGCTGCCAGCGTCCCGCCTCCCGCTCCTCGGCGAGATGCAGCGCATCGGCTCTGGCGTCGCGCAGCAGCAGGTCGCGGTTGATGGTCGTGCGATCGCTCTTGCGCAGGAAGCCCAGGTCGCGGGCCTCCTCGGCGCTGGTGGCGACCGTCGCCATGGCCACGATCTCGAAGACGCGGCGCGGGGCGGCGAACGGCCCGCCGGCCTTGCGTGCGAGCTGGTCCTCGAGGCTGGCGCCGTGGCGCAGCAGCAGCTCCTTGACGCCGCCGCCGCCGGGGACGAGGCCGGCGCCGACCTCGACCAGGCCGATATAGGTTTCGGCGTGGGCGCGCACGTGGCTGCTATGCATGACGATCTCGCAGCCGCCGCCGAGCGTGCGTCCCGAGGGAGCGACCACCACGGGCACGGGGCTATACTTGAGCAGCATGTTGACCTGCTGGAAGGCGTTGACGGCCTGTTCCAGCATCTCCCACTGGCCTGAGCGGGCGCCCATGAGCATCAGCAGGAGGTTGGCCCCGGCCGAGAAGTCGGCGGCCTCGTTGCCGATGACGATGGCGCGGAACTGCTTCTGGCCCTCCTCGACGACGTAGTGCAGCAGCTCGATGATGCTGTCGTCGATGGCGTTCATCTTGGTGTGGAACTCCACGCAGACGATGCCGTCGTCCAGGTCGATGAGGCTGGCGGAGCCGTTCTCGCGCAGCACCTTGCCGGCCGCCTTCGCCGCTGTCAGGCTGATGCTGCCGCGTGGCTGCGGGACGGGCTGGTAGCGGCCGCTCTGGAAGTCGAAGTAGCGCCGCTGGCCGGGGGCGCCGCGGTAGAAGCGGCCCTCGCCCTGGGTGATCACCTGGTGCACCAGGGCTGGCAGGCGCGCGCCGTGGGCCGCGACGAGGGCCTCCAGGCTGGCTGGCGCGCTCTCCTCGCTGACGTCCTGGAAGCTGGGATGGGCGCGCAGCACGCGGTAGAGGGTCTCGGGGTGCTCGAGGAGGAGGTCCCAGCCCTCGAAGCTCCCCAGGTCGAAGTTGAAGCCCCAGCGCATGGCCTGGTCGACGGCCACCACGCTGTCGGCGATCTCTGGCGCCAGGCGGGCGGCGTAGATCAGCGAGTCGGCCAGCGTCTCGCGCGCCAGGCTGGCGGCGCGGTCGTTGCCGTTGAGGACGGCGAGCATGCGCGCCGCGGGGTCGTCGAGGGAGCGCGCGGCGCCGAGGGATTCAAAGCGCGCTTTCTGCTGTGGCTCGTACTCCAGGGTCTGGAGGTTGAGCTCGAGAATGCGTGACGTGCCGTCGGCATCCTTGACGCGCTTGTAGAAGCCCTGGCCGCTCTTCTCGCCGAGCCAGCCGCGGCTGACCAGTTCGCGCAGCACGTCGGGGACGCGGAAGGTCTCGCGCTCAGGATCGTCGGGGGCGTTCTCGTAGATGTTGTCGGCGACGTGTACCAGGGTATCGAGGCCGGAGAGATCGGCGGTGCGGAAGACCGCGGAGCGCGGGCGTCCCATGCTCGGCCCCAGGATCGTGTCGACCTCGCTGACGCTGTAGCCCTCGGCGAGGGCGCGCCGGATCGTGGAGAGGAAGCCGTAGACGCCGATGCGGTTGGCGATGAAGTTGGGCGTGTCTTTTGCCAGCACGACGCCCTTGCCGAGGACCTCGGTGGCGAACTCCTGCAGGTAGGCTACGATGGCCGGGTCGGTCTCGCGGCCGGGCACGATCTCTAGCAGGCGCATGTAGCGCACGGGGTTGAAGAAGTGCGTGATCAGAAACTGGCGGCGGAAGGCCGCGCTGCGTCCGGCAGTGAGCAGGTGGGCTGGCAGGCCGGAGGTGTTCGAGCTGATGATCATGCCTGGCTTGAGGAGCGGCTCCAGCTTCTCGTAGAGCTGCTGCTTGATATCGAGGCGCTCCGAGACGGCCTCGATGATCCAGGTGGCCTCGGCGAGCCGGGGCAGGTCGTCCTCGATATTGCCGATGGTGATCAGCCGCGCCTGGCGGGGACTGTAGAAGGCGGCGGGCCGGGCCTTGAGGGCGCGCTCGAGGCCGGCGCGGGCCACCTTATTGCGGTCCTGGCCGGCGTCGGGCGGCACGATGTCGAGCAGAAGGCAGGGGAGGCCGACGTTGGCCAGGTGGGCGGCGATGGCCGCCCCCATGACGCCGGCTCCGATGACTGCTGGTCTGGGTAGATCGTACGTCATGCTTATGCCAACCTCTCAATGATCGTGGCCACGCCCTGGCCGCCGCCCACGCAGAGGGTCGCGAGGCCGAGGGTTTTGTCGGCGCTCTGCAGGTCATTTACCAGGGTGGCGATCAGGCGGGCGCCGCTGCAGCCCAGGGGATGGCCGAGGGCGATGGCTCCGCCGTGCGGGTTGAGCTTCTCTTCGTCGATGCCCAGCTCCTGGATGACGGCGAGGTTCTGCACGGCGAAGGCCTCATTCAGCTCGATGATGTCGATGTCGCTGAGCTGCATGCCGGCGCGCTGCAGGGCTTTCTTGACGGCCGGGACCGGGCCGATGCCCATGATGTCGGGCCGCACGCCGGCGACGGCCATCGAGACCACGCGCGCCAGGGGCTGGATGCCCAGCTCGCGGGCCTTCTCGGCGGCCATGAGCACAACGGCGGAGGCGCCATCGTTGAGGGGACTGGAGTTGCCGGCGGTGACGCTGCCGTCCTTGAGGAAGGCTGGCTCCAGGGCGGCCAGCTTCTCCAGCGAGGTATCGCGGCGTGGGCCCTCATCGGTCTCCATCAGGCGGCCGTCGGGCAGGGGGACCGGGATGATCTCGCGTTTGAAGAAGCCGCTGTCGATGGCGGCGATGGCGCGCTGGTGGCTGCGCAGGGCGAAGGCGTCCTGGGCCTGGCGGCTGATGTTGTACTTGCGCGCCAGGTTTTCGGCCGTCATGCCCATGGGAATGTAGCTATGGAAGCCGTACTCCTGCTCGGTGGGCGGGTAGGGGCCGCGGTACTCCTCGCCGGGCATGGGCTTGACGAGGCGCGGGTTGAAGCTCGGGTTGAAGCCGCCCATGGGAACGCGCGACATGCTCTCGACGCCGGCGGCCACGATGGCCTCGCCCTGGCCGAGCATGATGCTCTGGGCGGCCATGTTGAAGGCCTGCAGGCTGGAGGCGCAGAAGCGGTTGACGGTGACGCCGCCGGTCGTTTCGGGCAGGCCGGCCAGCGGCGCAACGAGGCGGGCCATGTTCATGCCCTGCTCGCCTTCGGGGAAGGCGCAGCCGAGGATGATGTCCTCGATGAGGGCGCGGTCAAGCTGCGGCACGCGCTCGAGCGCGCCGCGGATCGCGAAGGCGGCCAGGTCATCGGGGCGCACCTCTTTGAGGGCGCCCTTGTTGGCGCGGCCGATGGGGGTACGGACGGCGCTGACAATCACTGCATCTATCATCGTGTCTCTTGCTCCTTATGGATCGCCTGGCTGGCCGGGGACCGGTCAGGCTGTTGCTCTAGGCGGATGATTCCCTGGGCACGGCCGCGGAGCACCTCCTTGCCGTGCTGGTTGCGGCAGACGGAGACGAGTTCGAGGGAGATGAAGCCCTCGCCCGGCTCCAGGCGGCTGACGGTCATCTCACAGCGCACAGTATCGCCGGTGAAGACGGGGCGCAGAAACTCCATCTCCATGGTGCGGGCGATGAAGTTGAGATCGCCGCCCAGCCTGGTGGGGACACTGGCCGTCAGCAGCCCCTGAACCATCAGGCGGCCCTGACGATCTGGCTGGACGTGATGCGCCCCGTGGTCGCCGGACAGCTCGCCGAAGAGGTGCACGTCGGCCTCGCTGAAGGTGCGCTCACAGGTCATGACATCGCCAACCTGCATAGGATCTCCTTTCGCGCGCGTGGCGCTCTGCTCGGGAGGCGCTGCCCTGGAGGGAGAGGCGGCTGGCCTCTCGGCCGCTGGCGCGCCGGCGCGCTCGGCGGGCGGACGGGCAGGGCTGGGTGTACGGCGTCTGCGCGCGGTGACACCCTCTCAGTCTCAGGCGCCTCGCCGGCGGGTGAGTGAGCGGACGCTTTACAGAACGCAACGATCGCGGACGGGCGTGGCGGCCGGTGCGCTGCGCACTCCGTTCTGCGTGGCCGTTGGAGTGCCGGCCCGCCGGCCTCCTGCGCCATCGCTGTGCTCGCTGACGCAGCCTCGCCGCGTGGCCGGACGCTGCTGGCGGTGTGGCTGCGGAGCGCCCGGCTTCTCGACGAGCTGGGCGGCAATGGCGCGCGGCCGCTGGAGTGCCGGCCCGCCCGCCTCGCCGCGTGGCCAGACGCTGCTAGCGATGTGGCAGCGGATAGCCCTGCTTCTCGACGACCTGGGCGGCGATGGCGCGCTGCAGGGCCACGCCGTTGATCTGGTAGTCGCCCACGTAGGCGCGCACGCGGGCCAGTTCCTCAGCGACCTGCTCCGGCTCGAAGTAGGTCATGATCAACTGGTCCAGGTTGAGGCGAATGCGCGAGTGGGCCAGCCAGGTGGCCAGGCGGGCGAGCTGGCTATGCAGCGCAGCGTGCTCCTCGCCGCGGCGGCTGGCCTGGATGGCGCGCGCCAGAGCGCTGTCGCTGGCGTAGATGTCGATCAGCAGGTTGGCCAGATACTCGATGAACTCCTCCTCGTGCTCCAGGGCCTGCATGTACTTCATGGCGACGCGCATGCCGGCGTAGATCGTCACATCCTTGGCGCGCTCCACGGCCTCCACGGCGGGGCGCAGCTCCTCCGGCACGTCGGCGCCGGCGCTCTGGGGGGCGCTGCCCTCCTTGATGCGCGCCTCGATGGCCGGGTAGCGGCTCATCAGGTCGAGCTTGCCGCCCAGGACGCGGCGGAAGAGCGTGCCGGCGGCCACCAGGCGGTTGATCTCGTTAGTGCCCTCAAAGATGCGCTGGATGCGCGCGTCGCGATAGGCCTTCTCGATGGGGTAGTCCTGCATATAGCCGTAGCCGCCGAAGATCTGTACGCCCTCGTCGACGACCAGGGCCAGCACCTCGCTGCCGTGGACCTTGGCGATGGAGTCCTCGATGGCAAACTCCTCGATGGCCTTGAAGACCTGCTCGGCCTGCTCGCCGGCGCCGCGGCGGGCGAACTCGATGTTGGCGGCGGTGCGGAAGACCTCGCTCTCGGCGGCGTAGGTTTCGGCGGCCATGCGCGCCAGCTTCTTCTGAATCATGCCGAACTCGTGGAGAAACTTGCCGAAGGCCTTGCGCTCGGTGGTGTAGGCGGCGGCGAGGTCCAGCGCCGTGCGCGCTCCGCCGACGGCGCCGGCTCCCAGTTTGAGGCGGCCAATATTGAGAATGTTGAAGGCGATCTTGTAGCCCTTGTGGATCTCGCCGAGCAGGTTCTCGACGGGGACGGGCGTGTCCTCAAAGTAGACCTGGCGCGTCGAGGACCCCTTGATGCCCATCTTGCGCTCCTCCGGGCCGGTGGAGATCCCTGGCCAGCTCGTCTCGACGATGAAGGCCGAGGGGCGCTGGCCATCGATGCGTGCAAAGACGATCATCAGGTCGGCGAAGCCAGCGTTGGAGATCCACTGCTTGGTGCCGTTGAGCAGGTAGTACTTGCCGTCCTCGGAGAGGCGCGCCGTGGTGCTGAGGCTCATGGCGTCGGAGCCGACCCCCGGCTCGGTGAGGGCGTAGGCGGCGATCCACTCGCCGCTGGCCAGCTTCGGCAGATATTTCTGCTTCTGCTCCTCGGTCCCATAGAAAACGATCGGCAGGCTGCCGATGGTGGTGTGGGCGCCGAAGGCCACGCTGAACGAGGCTTCGTGGATGGAGGAGGCCACCAGGGCGCTGGTGAGCAGGCCCAGCTCGGCCCCGCCGTACTGCTCCGGAACGTCGATCATCAGCAGGCCCTGTTCGCCGGCCTTCTTGACCAGCGAGGGCATCACGCCTGGCTCCTGGTGCTCGACGGCCTCGAGCTGCGGGAGCACCTCGCGCTCGACGAAGGTGGCCGCTGACTCAGAGATCCAGCGCTGTTCCTCGTCGCACTGCTCCAGCGTGAATATCTTCTCGGCGCTCTCGCTGACGGGGGTCAGGAGAAAGGCCGTGCCGTTTTCTGTGGGTTTCATGGTCGTAGACATGGAAGAACCTCCAGAGTGCCTCGGAGAGGACGACAGACGCTGTCGGCCTCTACCTGTGTTGGTGTAGCCACTGCTCCCGTAGCTCTCTGCGCAGGACTTTGCCGATCAGAGATTTGGGGAGACTGGTGCGAAATTCGATGATCTTGGGGACCTTGTATGCTGTGAGTTCCTTCTTACAGAACTGTACGATGTCCTGGCGCGTGGCCTCATCGGGCTGGCGATCGCCCTTGAGCACGATGAAGGCCGCGACGGTCTCGCCGCGGTACTCATCGGGCACGCCCACGACGGCGGCCTCCTCGACGGCGGGATGGCGGAAGAGCACCTCTTCGACCTCGCGCGGGTAGACGTTGAAGCCGCTGGCGAGGATCATATCCTTGGCGCGCTCGACGAGGTAGAAATAGCCCTCGGCGTCCATTTTGCCAAGGTCGCCGGTGCGCATCCAGCCGTCATGGAAGATGGCGGCGGTCTCCTCCGGGCGGTTCCAGTAGCCCTGCATGATGTTGGGGCCTTTGACGACCAGCTCGCCGATCTCGCCGGGTGGGAGCAGTTGCCCGCTCTGGGGGTCCATGATGGCGGCCTCGACCTCTGGCAGCGGCAGGCCGATGCTGCCCTCGCGGATGTCGCCGTTGAGCGGGTTGCAGTGCGTCACGGGGGAGGCCTCGCTCAGACCGTAGCCCTCGACGAGCCGGCCGCCTGAGAGGGCCTCGAAGTCGTGGCGCACCCGGGCGGGCAGGGGGGCGGCGCCGCTGATGCAGTAGCGGATCGAGCGGAAGGCGCTGGTATCCTTGCCGGCCTCGCGCATGATGGCGATGTACATCGTCGGGATGCCGGGGAACATCGTTGGACGGTAGCGCTTGATGGCGCGCACGACCTCGCGGGGCTTGAACTGGGGCAGGAGCACCAGGCTGGCGGCTGCCAGGATGCCCAGGTTGAGGGCTACGGTCAGGCCGTAGGAGTGGAAGAAGGGGGCGACGCAGAGCCCGGTCTCGCTGGCGTCCTCGGCCCGCGGCGTCCAGTGGCGGGTCTGGTAGGCGTTGGCCAGCAGGTTGCGATGGGTGAGCATGGCGCCCTTCGAGAGGCCGGTGGTGCCGCCGGTGTATTGCAGCACGGCCAGGTCTGAGGCGGTGGGTGGATTGGGCACCGTGAAGACCTCGATCCCCTCGTGGGCCGGTGGCTGCAGCAGCTCGCTCATGAGGTGCAGCGTGGGATCGGCGCGCAGCTCGTCGCGGCTGAGCGGCGGCTGGGGCTGCTTCTTGCGGGCGCTGCGCTGGCTGAGCGGGTAGAGCGTGCGCAGGACGGGCGGGAGGAAATCGGCCGGGCTGGTGATGATGATCTGTTCCAGGGCCGTTTTTGTGCGCACGGCGCGGATGTTGGGATAGAACATGTCGAGCATGATCAGGATGCGTGCGCCGGAGTCGGCCATCTGGTGCTGGAGTTCGCGCTCGGTGTAGAGCGGGTTGGTCGGCACGGCCACTGCGCCCAGGCGCAGGGTCCCGTAGAAGGCGATGGGATACTGCGGAATGTTGGGCAGGGCGATGGCTACGCGGTCGCCTTTCTGGATGCCCAGGCGCTGCAGGGCGGCGGCGAAGCGGTTGGCCAGGGCGGCGAAGCGCGCGTAGGAGATGCGCGTTCCATAGTAGATGAAGGCCGTGCGTTCGGGGTGGCGGCTGACGGCGTCGTCGAGCAGCCAGGTCAGTGGGCGATCGGGTATCTCGAGCTGAGATGGAACACCCGGCTCGTAGTGCTTGATCCAGGGCCGCCGTGCCAGGAGTGTCTCCTCTGTCTGCACCGTTGCGCTCAGCGAGGGTTGTTCCTCTGGTTGCGTGTTTCTGGTCACCGAAGAATCGGACATGGTGTTAGCTCCTCTTGGTCTTACGCAAACCGGGCAGCCCTCTATGGCTACCCTTACGAGCATACAGTCCCCACCTGTTACTAGTATTATATGGTGCGACTCTGGTGCAGGGATACGTTGCCAGCTAACAAATTTTGCGCCATAATGAGCGTGTAGCTAACACATCAAAGCGCACAAGGATGGTTCAGCGATGACACAGAGCAGCATTGAGGCCGAGGAAGGCCTGGAGTTCGCGCGCCTGCTGGCGGCCTTGCGTCAGCGGCATGGTCTGTCGCAGGGTCAGCTTGCTCAGGCCAGTCGCCTCTCGCGCACGTACATCTATCATCTGGAGGTGGGGATGCGCTGTAATCCGTCGCCGCATGTGGTCCGCAACATTGCGCGGGCGCTGGAGCTGCAGGGGGAGGAGTGCCGTCGTTTCTATGAGGCTTATACGCGCCTGACGGGGCAGCATGTGGAGCCGGACCGGCTGGAGAGCGCGCTGTTGGAGCTGGGGGAGCTGGCGGGCCTGCTGGTGCAGAGTACCTCGTATCCGGCGCACTCGCTGGACCGCCTCTGGTTTCTGCATTCGTGGAACGTGGCCTCGCTCAAGCTCTTCGAGGTGGACCCTGAGGAGGCGCTGCGTAAGGGGCGGCAGCATCTGCTGGAGTTTGTCTTTGATCCGCTGTTGCGGCGCCGTTTTCATGGCTGGGAGGAGCTGGCGCGCCGCCTGGTGAGCGATTTTATGTACAATACGCATACGATCACCCATCAGCCGGAGTACAAGGCGCTCTGGAAGCGTCTGCGCGACCTGCCGGAGTTTCGGCGCATCGCGGCGGTGGTCTATCCTGTGGGCAAGCCGGCGCCGTCCTTTGTCTTCCAGGTGCAGCACAGCGAGCTGGGTCGCCTGACGCTGCGTACGGCGACGACGGTCTTTACGGGGATCAATAGCTATTCGATGGTCAGCTATGTGCCGGGCGATCAGCAGACGCTGAAGATCTATCGCGCGCAGGGCTGGTAGCGCTGACCTGCGCCGCGCAGGCAGCCTGGAGGAGGGAGCCGGAGGTTGGCGGGCTCAGGGGCCTGTGGAGGGCGCCGGGGGAGTCGGAGGCGCTGGGGGTCCCGCGCAGGCAGCCTGTGGAGGGAGGAGGGAGCCGGAGGTTGGCGGGCTCAGGGGCCTGTGGAGGGCGCCGGGGGAGTCGGAGGCGCTGCGAAGGCAGCCTGGCGAGCGGCGACTGACCGCCGTCCCAGGGAGGCCCCCAGGAGGCAGCAGCCCAGGCCGAGGGTGAGGGCGATGACCAGATCCATGGCCGAACTGCTGATGCACTCCAGCAGGAAGTTGCCATTGCTGAACATGGAGAGCGCGGCCTGGGGGCCGTAGCCCTGGCGGGTGAGGTAGACCACGCTGGAGAGCAGGCTGAGCAGAAGATCGCTGAGCAGGTACTAGAGGCTCGCCAGGAGCGCGACCCGGATGACGTGGGCGCTGCTGCGCTGGCGGTCGCCCAGGAGCATGCCGGCCAGGAAGTAGACGGCGGCGACGGGCAGGGCGATCATGAGGCTGATGAAGTTGTAGAGCAGCTCGGTGACGGACCCTGCGATGTAGGGCTGGCCTGTCATCAGCCGCTGCAGGAAATCGGCGATGTTGATGAGGGCCGTGTCGTCTGAGAACGTGAGGTAGGTGTCGAAGACGAGCAGAATGCTGGCCAGGACGCTGGCGGTGAGCAGGCTGGCGAGGAGCAGACTGCCGCTGGTGGGCTGGCGTCCTGCCTGCGGAGGCGGGGTGTGCTGTGGAGAGACACCGGGTTGGAACTGCATACAGACTGCCTTTCTTTCTATGGGCCGATCACTCCCGCTGGCCGTCCGGCGGACGCTGATCGGTGCGGCCTCGCGCGCTGAGCCGGCGGGCCAGCCAGTAGGCACCCAGGCCCAGGGTGAAGGCCAGCAGGCCGTTGAAGAGAAAAGCTGGAAGTAATAGTACTGTAATCAAGGGGGAGACACTGGCAAGATCAGCCAGCGCCATGAGCAGATTCTTGCGGTCCAGGATGAGCGTCGCGATCACTATAAAGGGGATCGAGAGAATGACTTGCGCCAGCAGGTAGCAGACGGTGGCGCGCAGAGCCGGGCCCAGGCCGTGCGGCTGAGGTCCCTGCTCTGGCGGGGGGAGCCAGCCACAGGCGAAGTAGGTTAGCGCGACGACCAGGCCAAACAGAAGGCAGAAGACAAACTCATAGGTGTATGACAAGGCTCCAACGTCGCCGAGTACGTCCATCAGAGGCTGAGCCAGGGGGTCCGAGAGGAACCAGATGGCCCTGGTCAGCGGTGTGAACTGGATAAGGTAGCCGGCGATGACCAGGAACACCAGGGCGGTTCTGAGCGTGGGATCAGCCTCGGCCCACAGTGGCCAGCGGCTCAGGGCGAAACCCCGCCGGGGCGGCCTCTCCGGAGGAGTGGGAGCGAGGGACCGCCAGTCTCTGGCGCCCGTCGCCTCTGGCGCGCCCGTCATCTCTGAGGCCTCGCGTGGGGCTGGCTGTTCGCGTTGCTGTGACGGTTCTGGCTGCATGTGATCTCCGTTGCAAACTCTGGCGCTTCTGGTGAGCAGGGCGGCGTGTGCAGGCGCTCAGCGATTGAGTGCTGCCGCTGTTGAGGAGACAACCCTGCTTGCTGCCAGATGCCTGTCTATTCTAGCAGTACCATACCTACCTGAATTATAGTCCCTGGAAGCGTGCGCTGTCCAGGTGACATAGCGGAGACGGCGAGCTGCCCGCAGCGCACCGATCAGCGCGGAGCGTCGCCGCAGAGCAGAAGAGAGCAGGACAGAAGAGAGCAGAGCAGGACAGAGCGGAAGAGAGCAGGGAGGAAGGGAGAAGAAGAGAGCAGAGCAGGGCGGAAGAGAGCAGGACAGAAGAGAGCAGGGAGGAAGAGAGCAGGGCGGAAGAGAGCAGAGCAGGGCAGGGAAGAAGAGGGCAGAGGAGTCACCAGCCGTCCCGTCCCTGCTCTGCAGCGTCCCGGCCTGCGGTGGAGGCCAGCGCAAGACAGGAGCGGCGTCGCTCACGGTGCAGAGCGGGCCGGGGGCCGGCGAACGTCCTTGAGGAGGAGGAGCGCGGGTTGCGCACCTGGCCTGGCTGTGAGGCCTCACGGAGCCTGAGTCTCATCTTCCTCCGGGAGCAGCTCCGGCGGGAGGGTGACGGCGCCGCCGTGGAGGTAGGTGAGCACGCCGCGCCGGATGAGGTCCAGCGCTGGACGGTAGGGGTGGGTCTCCGGCAGGGTGAGCGGCAGCGTGACCGGCTGCGTCACTGGCAGCGTGGCCGGCTGCGGGCTGCCCGCCAGCAGGGCCAGCAGCGCCTGGTAGAAGTCGCGGCTCTGCTGGCGGGCCTTCCCTCTCCACCAGAGCGGGCCGGAGCGCCCTGGCTGCTGCAGGAGGGCCTGCAGATCCTCTGTGAGGTCCTCGCGGATGGCGGGCTGGCTGGTGAGGGCCAGCACGGTGCGCTCGACGAGGGAGGCGAGCTGCTCCAGCGGGAGCATGCTCCCCTGGTAGCGCTGCATGCTCTCCGGTGGAGGCTGGCGCAGGCTCTTCTCCACGATGCTGCTGGCCTGTGGCTCCATGTGCACCTGCAGGGCGGCGAAGTCCTCGTCGTTGAGGGAGGAGCGGATGCTGGCGAGCCAGCCCCCCTCGCTGGCGGGATCTCTGGTAGAGCCGAGCTGCGCGTAGAGCTGGCTGGCGAGCAGGAAGCAGGCCAGGGCGGTCTCGGTCTCGTTGCAGAGGGCGTAGAGGCGGCCCAGGCTATTGAGCGTGGCGGCCTCGCCGGCGCGATCGCCGACCTGGCGGCGGATGGGCAGGGCCTCCTTATAGAACGTGTAGGCCTGGGCGGGCAGGCCCAGGGCGTGGACAAGGCTGCCCAGGCTGTGCAGCGTGGCGGCCTCGCCGATGCGGTTGTTCGTCTGCCGCCAGATCCCCAGGGCCTGCTGATAGTGGTCGAAGGCTTGCTGGGGCAGGCCCATATCCTGGGCCAGGCGGCCGAGGTTGTGGAGCATGGAGGCCTCGCCGGTCTGGTCGCCGGCCTCTCGCATAACGGAGAGGGCCTGCTGATAAAAGGCGTGGGCTTGCTGAGCGAGGCCCAGATCCTGCGTGAGGCTGCCCAGGTTGCTGAGCGTGGCCACCTCGCCGGCGCGGTCGTTGATCTGCTGCACAATGACCAGGGCCTCCTCGTAGTAGTCGAGGGCCTGGTGGGGCTGGCCGAGGTCGTGCGTCAGGCGGCCGAGGTTGTGGAGGGCAGCGGCCTGGCCGCGGCGTTCGCCGATCTGCTCCATGAGCTGACGGGCCTGCTGATAGTGGCGGAAGGCCTGGGAAACACGGCCCAGGTCGCGGGCGAGGTGGCCGAGGCTCATCTGGGTGGTGGCCTGGCCGCGGAGGTCGTTGATCTCCTCAAAGATCTGCAGGGCCTGCTGATAGTAGTCGAGGGCCTGGCCGCTCAGGCCGAGTTCGTGGGCCTGCTGGCCGAGGTTCTGCAGGATGATGGCCTCGCCGGTGCGATCGCCCAGCTCCTGCATGTGGCGGATGGTCTGCTCCGTGCGGGTGCGGGCCTGCTCCAGCTCCTCGAGCCCCTGGACGAGGCGGTTCAGGCGGGCGAGCGTGGCGGCCTCGCCGACGCGGTCGCCGAGCTGTTGTCGGATGGCGAGGGCCTGCTCGTAGTACTGGCGGGCCTGGGCTGCCTGGTCCAGGGTCTGGGCGAGGCGCCCGAGGGTGTCGAGGGTGCGGGCCTCGCTGTGCCGTTCGTTCAGCTCCTGCAGGATGGGCAGGGCCTCGCGATAGCAGGCCAGGGCTTGTGCGGTCTCTCCCTGCTGGCTGTAGAGGGCGCCCAGGCTGCACAGGGTCGCTGCCTCGCTGTGACGGTCCCCCGCGGCTCGCTGCTGAGCCAGGTTGTGCTGGTGGCGCAGAATCTGCTCGCGCTGGGGGGTGTCGTGGTTCTCATTCCCTTTCTGCATCTTCGATATGTTCCTCCATAGAGTTGGCGGGCTGTGCGGCGTGCGCTGTTGCAGCGATGTGCGCCCACAGATCAGCGATCAATAACGTTGCCTATAGTATATCAGGAATGGATATGGAATTGCCTATCTCTAGACTGTGCATCTGTGGGAACGCTATGCGGGTTCCGCACGTTGCTGGCTCTCCGGGTGCTCATTCCCTATCCTGACGATCTTTCGCTCGATCACGCTCTTCAGTCACTACTGATGACGCTCATGGCATGCTTATTGAAGAATAATGCTCCCTCGCTGGCCCCTCTCTCTCTGCGCTGCTCCTGGCGTGGTCTGCTCCTTCCTCGCTGGGCCTGGCCTCCTGGGCCTGCGTTTGGGCTTCTAGAGAAGAGAACGGCTCACGGATGATATTGTGGGGTATGAATTTTTTATAGGTATTACACAGGACAATACCGCACGGAGGGCTGTGGTCCTGTATCTGCTGAAGGACCGGCTGCTCGCTCTATTCTTCTCGTCTGGGGATCTGTCCGCGTGTGGGGATGGCGGGCGCTCGCCTCTGGAGACGGTTGACCGGACGTCGGTCGGTGCCGCCATGCGGTCAACCGCGGTCGCTCTGTCGCTCCTCTCTCAGGCGCCGCTGCTCCTCTGCGGCCTGCTCGCGTGTGACGTCTTCGATCAGGGCGGTGACGGGCACTGCCAGCGCCTCGGCGATGCGATTCAGTGTCTCGGACGAGATCGATTTGTATGGATCGTGGAAGATGGCTCTGATGATGTAGTAACTGATCTGGGCGCGAAGGGAAAGCTGATGCATGGACATATTCTTTTCTTGAGCAACCTCTTTCACTCGCAGGCGTAGCAAGCGTGATCCTCACTGAGCTTTTTTTTAAGCTTACCAGGATATCCCAATCTTGGGTATTCCATATCTCTATGGCCATAAATTTAAAGCCATATCTATAATCAGCAATATTTATTGGTATATCTATTGACTAATAGCGCTCATTCATGGTAGGCTAGATGCAGAAATCCAAATGTCTGGAGGCCCGGTGTCGAATGAGTCATTTTGATTAACGAGTTGGAGGAGATGATGAAGCAGCAGAAGCGGCAGGGAAACAGGCAGGTGATGATGGGCATCGAGGCAGACGATCTGACGGCCATGAAGCACATCATCGTCTTTTACGGGCGCTATGTGCGGCTGGTCGGAGCCAGCGAAGAGGCGGCTGCCTGGAAGGTGGACCAGGTGCAGTTAGTGCTGCTCAAGGTAGAGCAGATTCTGCGCAGGAGTGTTGTTGTGCTGAGCTGGGAGGATTTGCTGTTGATCAAGGAGGCCATCACCTGCTTTGTGGAGCAGGTGCGCGAGAAGATCCCCGACTCAGAGGCGCGTCAGGGGGTGCTGACGAGCTGTGAGCAGTTGCGAGACTATCTGAGCCTGGTGCTGCCGGCCGGCCGACCCCCCGGGCGCATGCGAGCCTGAGCAGGCGCTCACCAGCGGAGGCGCGATGACGGACCATCGCGCCCTCTGCTCGTCTCAGGGCTGGCTGGCAGCATCGCCCGTTGGTGCGCTGGACAGCTCTGCCTGCATCCATTCCTCTGAAACATCCTCCAGAATGGTCGTCGCGGCCACTCCCAGGGCTCTAGCGATCTTGTTGATAGTCTCGGTGCTCGTGACCCGATACGGATTGCGGTAGATCGCTTTAATGACGTTATAACTCACCTCTGAGCGGTGAGATAAAAGGGTCATCGAGAGCCCTTTTTCGCGTGCAACTTCTTTAACCCGGAGTCGGAGCACAGGTATTTTCCCTCTTCTCACAGTGTGTGCTGCGGACCTGCTGGCTGGAGGCAGGATGAGCGGCGGGCCCGGGGCACCCTCCCCTGGCGACGCCCTGGCGATGGCGCCCCATGCCCCTCGCTGCTCAGCGGATAGCGCCCGGGCCGCTCGTCAGGCGAGATGGCCAGGGTTTTTGGCGTAGAAGGTCGTATGCCCGCACTGCGGGCAGACCAGGGCCCACAGCTCGCTGTTGTTACTACCGAGCGCCTGCCCCAGCAGATTCGTATCCGCGCGGGCGATGCGCACGCTATTCAGGCCCTCAGCCACCACGCGCATCGTGCCGCACTCCGGGCAGGCCGAGGGCGTGGGTTGGGGAAGCGTCTGGTCGTCAGCCATAGCTCTCACAGACTCCTTTCTCAGCTGATCTGATAGACGGTTGCGCCAGCCTTCGTGCGTAAGCGGCTGGCGGTGACGCTCGCCTCAGTATAGGTCGATTCGCTCATCCTGGCAAGAGGCGACACCATCCGATCCGACCAGACGCAAAGCGACCTGAGCGTACAGATCGCAGCAGCGGCGGACCTGTGGTATACTTCAGAGCAGAAGCGAGCGAGCGGCAGTCCGCCACTCTGGAGCGCGAACCAGGAGGCAGAAGCCCGAGGCCAGAAGGCAGAAGCCCGAGGCCAGAAGGCAGAAGCCAGAAGCCCGGAGGCAGGAGGCAGAAGCCGGAAGCCCGAAGCCCGGAAGCCGGAAGCCAGAGGCCAGAAGCCCAGAGGCAGGAGCCAGAGGCCAGGAGGCAGAAGCCAGAAGCCCGGAGGCAGGAGGCAGAAGCCCGAAGGCCGGAGGCAGAAGCCCGAAGCCCGGAGGCAGGAGCCGGAAGCCAGAAGCCCGGAGGCAGGAGGCAGAAGCCCGAAGGCAGGAGCCGGAAGCCCGAAGCCAGGAGGCAGGAGGCAGAAGCCCGAAGGCAGGAGCCAGAGGCCAGAAGGCAGGAGCCAGAGGCCAGAAGGCAGGAGCCGGAAGCCCGAAGCCAGGAGGCAGAAGCCCGGAGGCAGGAGGCAGGAGCCGGAAGCCCGAAGCCAGGAGGCAGGAGCCCGGAGGCAGGAGGCAGAAGCCCGAAGCCCGAAGCCCGGAGGCAGGAGCCAGGAGCCATGACCTCAGAGCACGAAGAAGCGCTGCCCATCTTCGTCAGTGCGGCGCCAAAAGATGTCCAATGGCGCCAGCGGATCAAGCAATGCGCACGGCTGGCAGCACGTGCAGTGCGCGCCGACCTGAGGCCGTGCTTCAGCGATGAGGAGTATCTGCGGCCAGGCGTCGAGCGCGAACCAGCGCGGCGCGCCGCCCTGGAGGAAGCGCGCCTGATCCTCCTGCTCATCAGCCGAGACTTTCTGGCCGATGACCTCTGCCAGCGCGATCTTGAGCTGGCGCTGGCGAGGCAGCGAGCCGGGCAGGCGCGCGTCGTGCCCATCAGCGTGCGCTTCGTGGACTGGGAGAGCTGCCCCTTCGCCACCCTGGAGGCATTGCCCTCCAGCGCAGGCTGGCCGCCACGCCCCCTCAATCACTGGTCAGACCGCGACCAGGGACTGCTCGACGTCGAGCAAGGCCTGCGCCGCCTCATCAGCGAGCTCGTCAGCGACGAGACACCGCCCTTCACGGCCGAGCAAGAGAGCGCCCTGCGCGCCATGCTCATCGATCACACCAGCTTTCTCACCGATCGCCTCGCAGGCTTCGTCGGGCGCGTAGAGGAGCTGGCCGCCATCCGCCAGCAGATCGCCGAGCTGCTCCCCGGCGGCGGCTATCTCGCCATCAGCGGGCAGGCCGGCCAGGGGAAGAGCAGCCTCATCGCCCGCCTGGTGCAGGACGCCGATCCCCAGCGCGTCGTGCACCATTTTCTGCCGCTAGAACCCGGGCCAGAGTACCAGGTGGCCCTGCTGCGCGACCTGCTGGCCCGCCTGGCGCTGGTCTATCGCCTGGACCCCACGCCACTGCTGGTAGCCGGGACGAGCCGGCCCGCCCTGCAGCAGGCCCTGCCGCGGCTCCTGCGGTCCCTGGCAGAGCGCGCAGACTCCGCTGCCTCAGCCGTGCTCTACATCGATGGCCTGGACCAGTTGCCGCGCGAGGCCAGCGGGCAGCGGGACCTCAGTTTTCTGCCCGAGGAGCTGCCAGCCGGCGTCGTCGTGGTACTGGGGATGCGCTCCGACGATACGCTACCCTCACTGAGACGCGGGCCGCTACGTGAGTACGCCCTGCCGCCCCTCAGTCGCGCCGATTTTGCCCTGCTGCTGCAGCGGCGCGGCCTGCAGCTTGCCGAAGAACTGGCCGATCGCCTCTACGCCCTGGTGGAGCAGAACGCCCTCTATCTCGATCTGGCGGCCCGCGAGCTGACCCTGAGCCGCCAGCTCACCCCCGAAGACCTCATCCGGCGGCTCTCCAGTGATCCCGGCTCGCTCTTCACAGTCGCCATCGAGCGCCTCAAACGCCATCCGCTCTGGGAGCGCGCCATCTATCCCACGCTCGGGCTGCTCCTCGCCGCGCGCGAGCCGCTGGCCCCGCCGCATCTCAAGCAGCTGCTCGCCCAGGCCGGCCAGCCCGTCGCCGACTACCTGGTGCGCGACGCGCTACAGCACCTGGGGGGCCTGCTCGTGCGCGACAGCGCACAGCGCTACAGCCTCTTCCACCTCAAATTTCGCGACTATCTGCGCCAGGATGAAGAGCAGCCCGCCCGGGCCTATCTCTTCGCCGCCGAGGAAGAGGCCCACTGGCATGCCGTGCTGGCAGCCTGGTGTGAGCAGGGAGGCCTTGAGCGCCTCTGGCAGCCCGCGCCCGCCGACCGCGTAGAAGAAGAACGGCGCCGCTATGCCCGGCGCCATCTACCGGCCCATCTCTTTCAGGCGCGCCAGTGGGAGCGCCTCTTTGCCCTGCTCGACGCCGGGGCCTACGGCCAGCAGAAGATTCGCCTGCTGGACCCCAGCACACAGGCCTATGCACAGGACCTCGATCTGGGGCGGCGCGCGGCGGCCTGGGAGGGCTGGCCCTTTGCCGAGGCGCTGGCACAGGTGCCGCGCCTCTGGCGCTACACCCTCTTGCGCTGCAGCCTGAGCAGCCAGGCCGATCGCTATCCGCCAGAGGCCTTTGCGCTCCTCGTGCGCCTCGGCAGAGGAGACGAGGCCCGGGGCCTGGCCGAACTGGTGACCGACCCCGTGCTCAAGGTCGAGGCCTGGATCGCCATCGCCAGCCAGATGGAGGAGCAGGGGGCCCCGCTTCAGGAGTACCGGCCGCTCTATCAGCGCGCCAGCGACCTGGCGCGGCAGGGCGAGGAGCCAGAGCGCCTGGCCTTCATCCTCAGCGAGCGGGCCGCGCTGCTCTACCGGGCGGGCCGCGAGGAGCCAGCCGGCCTCCTCGCCGAGACAGCCGTGGCCCTGGCCAGCACCGTACGCGAGGCCAGCCTGCGCGCCAGAACCCTCCTGGCGGTGGTCCAGGCTCTGGCCGAGGTCGGCCGCTGGCGCGAGGCCAGCCAGGCGCTCGCCCTCCTGCCCGCCGGAGAGGAGCAGGTCGAGGCGCGCCTGGCCCTGGTAGAGGCCTGCGCCCAGGCCGGCCGCGACGAAGAGGCACAGGAGGCCTTTCGAGAGCTGCCCGCAGGCCTGGGGCGGGCGGAGGCGCTCTCTGCACTGGCCCTGCTGGCGGCGCGCCGCGGCGACAAAGATAGAGCCCAGCAGGCCTGGCGCGAGGCCGAGGCCCTCATCCGCGCCCTCTCCGGCGAGCGGCGCCAGGCCCGCGCCGAGACGGCGCTGGCTCGCTCGCTGGCCCAGGCAGGGCAGTGGGACGAGGCCGAGCGCGTCGCCCTGGCCATCCAGGACGACTGGCAGCGCATGGAAGCCCTGCTGGCCCTGGCGCAGGCCCTCGTCCAGGCCGCAGACTGGCAGGAAGCGGCGCGCCTCATCGAGCGCATCCACGATCCCTGGCGCAGCACGGAGGCCCTGACGGCCCTGAGCGCCGCCCTGGCGCGGGCCGGGCGCTGGCAGGAGGCCGCAGCGCGCGCGCGGACCATCCCCCTGCTGCGGGCGCGGGCCGCGGCCCAGGCGGCCCGGGGCGAGGCCCTGGCGCAGGCCGGCCGCGACGAGGAGGCACACGCCTGCTGGCACGAGGCCGAGCAGCTCATCACGGCCAGCACCAGTCTCGATGAGCGCGTCCCGGCCCAGGTCGCCCTCGTGGAGGCCCTGGCCCGCGCCGGCCAGCAGGCCTGGGCCCGCGCGCGCTGGCAGGAAGTAGAGCAGCTCATCCGCGGCCTCGCCGTCGAGCAGGAGCAGGAGGATACCCTCGCCGACCTGGCGCGTCCCCTGGCCGAGGGGCAGCAGTGGGAGCTGGCCACACAGGTCGTGCGCGCCATCGGGCGGCCGCAGCGCCGCGCCGAGGCCCTGACCGCCCTGGGCGAGGCCCTGGCGCGCGCCGCGCGCTGGCAGGAGGCCGAGACCGTCCTGCGGGCCATACCCCTGGCCTGGGGACGCATCGAGGCCCTCGCCGGCCTGGCGCGCGCCTGCTGGCAGGCGGGAGAGGAGGAGCGCGCCCACCAGCTCTGGGAGGAGGCCGGCGCCCTCGTGGCCCAGATTCCCGAAGACTGGGAGCAGAGCGACGCCCTGCAGGCCCTGGTGCGCGAGCAGGCGCGCGTGGGACGCTGGCAGGAGGCCGAACGGCTGGCGCGCAGCATCGCCGATGAGTGGGAGCAGGCCGATCTGCTGGTCATTCTGGCGCGGGAGGCAGCGCACCAGCAGCGCTGGCAGGAGGCCGCCCGGGTGAGCGCCAGCATCGCCCTCGCCCCGCAGCGCGTGGAGGCCCTGCTGGCGCTGGGCGCGGCCCTCGTCCAGGCGGGTCTGCAGGAAGAGGCCGCCCGGATCTGGCGCGAGAGCGAGCGCCTGATCCGCGCCTGTGAGACCGAGGTACAGCGCGCCGAGCTGCTGACCGCCCTGGGCACGGCCCTGGCCGCCGCGGGCGAGCGCAGCCGGGCGCGGCAGCTCTGGCGCGAGAGCGAACAGCTCATGCTGGCCATCCCCGGCGAGGGCGGCCAGGCCGAGGCCCTGGTTCGCCTGAGCGCGGCCCTCAGCGAGGCGCAGGAGTGGGAGGAGGTCGAGCGCGTCATGCGGCTCATCCCGCATGAGTGGCGCCAGGAGCAGGTGCAGGCCGCCCTGGGGCGCGCCCTCGCGCAGGCGGGACGCTGGCAGGAGGCCGAGCGCGTCGTGCGGGCCATCGCGGGGCCGCGCCAGCGGGCGGAGGCGCTGGCGGCGCTGGGGCAGCTGCTGGCAGAGGCCGGGCGCCGGGAGCAGGCGCTGCGTCTCTGGGAGGAGGCGCGGCAGGCGCTGCAGGCCGTCGCCGATGAGCACGAGCAGGCCGCGGCGGCGCTGGCGCTGGGCCGTGCCCTGGCCCGGGCTGGCGGCAATGAGGAGCTGCTGCGCCTCGTCCAGCGCGAGTGGTGCCGCGTCGCCACGCGCGAGCAGGCCCTGCGCCTCTTTCCGCTGGTGAGCAGGCTGATCGCCCTCTCTCCGGCGAGCGGGGCGGCCTGCTTTGAGGGCTTCGGGTGGGTTGAGCGCTTCTTAGAGGGCAGGAACGACTGAGCGGCCGGCGGGCAGGATGATGGCGCATGAGGAGGAGCAGGGCGGTGATGGGGCGTGATGGCCGTGTGGTGGCGCAGGGGACGGCCAGCTTAGAGGGCCAGGGCAGGGACGACTGAGAAGAGAACCAGAGCGGCGCTGGCCTGAACTGGCCGGGCAAGGGCTTCACGTTCAGCGAGCCGTCTCCAGGGCGGCGGGTCCGCTCTCAAAAAAGAGAGCCCGTGTGGCAGCGAGCACGCTCCGCCAAAGGGCGAGGCTCAGGTAGTGTGAGCCCCTCTGGACTCATGTCACAAAGGTCCCAGGTCGTGGCGATGCGCCAGGCCACATAGGCTCTCTCTGGGCCAGAGGAAGAGTAGGACGAACGTGTTTGCTGATCTCCTTAGGGATTAGCCCAGTGTTGTTCGT
Organism: Ktedonobacteraceae bacterium; assembly: GCA_042408965.1. GTDB lineage: Bacteria > Chloroflexota > Ktedonobacteria > Ktedonobacterales > Ktedonobacteraceae > Thermogemmatispora. Next base: position 6,007 of record JBHOQN010000089.1, on the reverse strand, counting down.
AGCTGTGGGTGTAGATTTCGATGATCGTGCCCCAGGGATCTTCACAGTAGACCAGGCGGTAGGGTTTGCCTGGGAAGACCTCGTAGATCTTTGTGCGCTGCTTCCCACCGTTCTCCACGATTCTTCTGGTCAGCCCCTCGATGTCCGGGTCTGTGACGCAGAGATGGAAGATGCCCGTTTTCCAATACTCAAAATTGTTCTCGCGGCGCTCCGATGGAGGGTTGCTAAATTCAAAGAGCTCCAGACCGATCCCGTCGCTGGTGGTCAGATGGGAGAAACGGAAGCTCTTGAAGCCGGGGCCGAAAATATCGGTGCAGGTCTGGCCGATGGCGCTGTCGTCCTCAGTGACGACGAGATTGCTCTGTAAGATATAGCAGCCGAGGACATCATGATACCATTGTTCCGCCTTCTCCAGATCGGTGACAGTGATGCCGATATGCGAAAATGCACGGGGATAGACCATGACAGGCGACCTCCTTTGGCACGATAGGCAGAAACTACGTCCTGCAGCAGGAGTATAAGAGGAAATGCGCCTGCACGGGAGGGATTTTTCCAGGGACACCCGGTATTTTTGCCTGGAAGTGGCGAAACGCAAGGTGCTGAGCCCGGTGGTCGGAACTCCTAGTAAGCGCCGACCGGGCCATCGCCGACCGTGACCACATTGGCTGTTGCTGCTCCGTCATCCCTTCCCCTGCGGGTCTTGAGCACTCGCGGCAGAGGTCTCCTCGTCGTGCTCCATGCTTTGGCGCAGCCTGTCAGCCGGGTTCTGCTGTCCAGCTTGCTTCCTCGCGAGCAACGTGGCGGTGACAGGAGCGAGGTGGAGCTGAGCCGCGCTGGCGCTCACTCAGCCGAGGGAGAGCGGCGGTCCCAGCAGCTCCATGCCGTGGGCGCGCCAGAGCGCCGGATCTTGCGGCGGCATAGCGCTGGCCCGCGTGACCTCGCGGAAGAAGGCCTCCATCTGGCCAGCGGGTAGAAACGCAATCAGGATACGCCCCGGCCCTGGCGGCTCGCCGACAAAGGCCCAGACGTGGGGCACACGGCGCGGCGCCAGCAACGAGTCGCCGGGCTGCAGCAAGAAGCGTTCGCTGCCTATCTCGAAGAGGAAGCTGCCAGCGACGATATAGAACCACTCCTCCTGCTCGTAGTGCAGGTGACGGGCGGGACCGCCCGGTGCCAGAAAGGTGTTCTCCAGGACGAAGAGATCGCTGGCGTTGGGGGTCGGCACCTTAAAGGCGAGTGTGCTGATGCCCAGGCTGCGCTGTTCGCCAGCGCAATCAGCGCCGGCGCGCAGCAGGTGGAGGGCCGGCAGATCCGGCGATTCGTGTGGGCTCATGGCGACTCCTTCTGATAGATTCTGAAGGAAGAGACGCTCCGCCGGGGGAGATTTCGTGGCTGGATCTGGCTGAGCGGAGGCCAGGCAGACTGGTATGGGAGCGGAGGCACCTGGCACGAGGCAAGGGTCATGCCTGTTGCTCTGCAGCGCAGGAAGAGGCTATGTGGCCTCCCCCTGCGCCGGTGGACAGCTCGACTGTCTGGTTACTCAATCCCTTCAAACTGGTGATCACTCTGCCCCTGATCCTGATGACCGCCTCCCGGCAGTCCCGGCTCGGCTTCCTGGTCGTGTGCCGCTTCTCCCTCTTCATCAGGGTCGGACGTCTCCACGCTGGCCTGAACCAGCGGGTGCTGCAGCGTCTGCCGCTGAGGGGAGGCCACACTCGCCACTGCCTGCAGACTGGGCGACACAGCCTGCGCGGCCGTCAGCTTCAAGCCTCCGTTGCCGAGGACCAGCCCTGTCAGCAGCAGGAGCCCGAGGACCAGAGAGCAACTGATGCGTCTGAGGACCATCATTATCACCTCCTTTCTTGCGCCTCTTCCTCAGCATCTAGCAGACAGCAGATAAAATCACCCGGAGAAGCGATCTCAACATTGACGTCCAGCTTATTCTTTAAGCGCTCTATATCGCTGATAAGGTCAGCCGGATCAGGGCTGATCTGCCGATCGATATCAAGCGTCTGGCGATTCTGGATGCCACAGTGGACAAGAGCGGAGCCCCACAGAGGTAGAGTCGCCCTGGTTTCCGGGTACGACCTAGCTCGACCAGGAAGCGCTCGATTTCTTGCCGACCAACACTTGCGCGCATGCTCATGGAAGTCACTCCGACTGAGGAGGCTGCTCAAGCGCTTCTCGACTCATCTGACGCAACGCCTCAACCACGTCACTGGGGACCACCCGCCTGCGGGCTTCCTCCTGCGCCAGAAGATGATCGATCTGGTTCTGCCAGTCAGCCCTGAAATTGAGAGGCAGACCACAGCGCCGCTGTAGATACTCCTCCAGAGCAAGCAGGCCGGCGCGCCCGCCATCGACAGAGGGCGCTGGCAACTGACGCTCTTCCCAGAGAGCGGCAAACAGCTCTTCGGGAAAAGCAGGCAGGTGTCCGAGAGCAAAGGCGAGGCGAAAAAGCCACCAGCGCTGCAGATAGAGGGTGGCCAGCAGCAGCGCCGCCAGGCGCTCACGGACCTCGCCCTCGCCGCGTTGGAGGGCCTCTTGCGCGGCGGGAGCCAGCTCGGGATGGAGGATGAGAAGAGCAATGACTGCATGCTCTACCAGTGGATCATTACAGCCAGCCAGGCGCAGGAGCAGCTCTACCGCATCGACCGCCGTCGAGGTCCCTGCTGGCGGCGGTGCGCTGGCGACCAGATAGTGGATTCCCTGCTCACGCAGGATGGCGATCAACGTCTGAATCTCGCCCGGATCAATATCGGCCCGCAATCTGACAGACATAGCCCTGGCTCTCCCTCCCCTGGCTCCCATTTGAAGCAACCTCATTCACTGCTCATCAAGGATACCACCTTTCCGCCACAGGCTGCAATGTACGAGTCGGCTGTGCCGCATTACCCATCTGTCAGTGAGATCCCTGCGACAGCAGGAGCGAACAACAGCAAATACCTTGCCTCTTGCGTAGCCCTCATGGTAATTTCTCAGTGAACAGGCATTGCAACGTGCAGGCTCTTGGCAGAGGCGGGAAGGTCGCCGCAGCTGAGAGCCCTCTCGCGAAAGAAGGTGGGACCGCTATGCAGCAAGAATTCTCCCCCCGGCAGCCAGTTCCTTCCTCTATCCTGAGACAGGCAGAGGCCAGGGAGCTTGGCGACTGGCTCTTTAGCTACAGACTCTCTCAGAAGACCTGGGGCTGCCTCTTTGTACTCTTTCCTTTGCTTTTCATGGAGCTGATCTTCGTCGGCAGCCAGCTTGCCCTTGGCGCTCTGATCACAGTGGGTGTAACCCTTGGACTGCTAGTCTTCTGGGCCTGCTGGACATTCAATGCTTCCCGCAGTCGCATTGATCTTTTTAGCAACGGCTTTATACACACCAGCCCCCTCAAACAGCAGATCTTTCCCTGGAAGGAGATCAAGATGCTCTGGCGAGGCACCTACCAGAACAGCAGCGATACTCAATCCGCAGGAGTAAAGGACATCGATACGATCAAGGTCAGGGACAAGAAAGGCAACACCTTCGAGATCTCCATCCTTCATAAACTAACTGAACATGAACGGGCGCACATCTGCGATACCATCGAGAGCTATTTTGTCGCCACCCACCTTCCTGCCTTTCTGGAAGGCTATCAACGGGGCGAGATTTTGAGCTTTGATCCGCTGTACGTCAGCCGAGACGGCCTGTTGCACAAAGGGGATTTCCTGCCCTGGAGCCAGGTCGAAACGATCGAGATTGGGCCTGAACGCATCGTGATCCGGCGCGAAGGACGGACCTCGGACTGGTATCGCACCTGGGTTCCGCTCCAGCCTAATGCCTGCCTCCTCAAAGCCCTGGTCGAGATTGTGCACCTGGCTGCTCGCTAGCCAGGCGCAGAGCATCACAGAGAATCGGCCCGCCAGATAAACGCCAGGGGGCAGGGAGCAGCCCCTCTGGCGCTATGTCAACGCGGTCGGTGGGCATCGACTGCAGGTCCGCGCCCATCCCCTCGGCTCACAGGCAGGGCCAGGTCTAGGCCGTCTGGAAGCCAGCGGCGTCCTGCAGACCCAGCTCCTGAATGGACTGCTCACGCATGACAAACTTCTGGATCTTGCCCGTCACCGTCATCGGGAAGCCATCGACAAACTTGATATAGCGCGGAATCTTGTAGTGAGCGATCTTGCCCTGACAGAAGGCGCGGATCTCCTCAGGCGTGGCCTCGGCGCCCGGCTTGAGCTTGATCCAGGCCATGATCTCCTCGCCGTAGCGGGCGTCCGGCACACCGATGACCTGTACATCGCTCACCTTGGGATGCGTATACAGAAATTCCTCGATCTCGCGCGGATAGACGTTCTCCCCGCCGCGGATGATCATATCCTTGATGCGGCCGACGATATTGATGTAGCCCTCGGCGTCCATAGTGGCGAGGTCGCCAGTGTGCATCCAGCGGGCGCGATCGATGGCCTGGGCGGTGGCCTCAGGATTATTCCAGTAGCCGAGCATGACACTGTAGCCGCGCGTGCACAGCTCGCCCGGCTGGCCGACGGGGACCACCTGGCCGCTGGCCGGATCGACGATCTTGATCTCCAGGTGAGGGTGAATGAGGCCCACTGTGCCGACGCGCTTCTCAAAGGGGGCGTCGAGTCTGGTCTGTGTGGAGACAGGGGAGGTCTCCGTCATGCCGTAGCAGATCTCTACCTCGCGCATATGCATCTGCTCGATGACGCGCCGCATGACCTCGACGGGGCAGGGCGAGCCAGCCATCACGCCGGTGCGCAGGCTGCTCAGGTCGAACTGCGCAAAGTCGGGGTGGTCCAGCTCAGCGATGAACATCGTCGGCACCCCGTAGAGCGCCGTGCAGCGCTCCTCCTGCACCGTCTCCAGAACCGCCCGCGGCTCAAAGCCCTCGGCGGGGTAGACCATGGCCGCGCCGTGCGTCACGCAGCCCAGGTTGCCCATCACCATGCCGAAGCAGTGGTAGAGCGGCACCGGAATGCAGAGCTTATCCTCATGGGTGAAGCCCTGCAGGCGCGCCACGAAATAGCCGTTGTTGAGAATGTTGTGGTGGCTCAGCGTCGCCCCCTTGGGGAAGCCCGTTGTACCGCTGGTGTACTGTATATTAATGGGATCGTCAAATTCCTGCTCGCGCTGTCTCTGCATCAGTTGCTCGTCAGTGACGTGCTCGCTGAGGGCCAGCAGCTCCTGCCAGGTCAGGGTGCCCGCGGCCGGTTCTGTGCCGAGCTGGATGACGATGCGCAGGTCCGGCAGGCGCGCTGCCTGGAGCTGCGTCGGGGGGGCGTCCTTGAGTTCCGGGGCGAGGGCGCTTAGCATCTCGAGGTAGTTGGAGGTCTTGAAGACGGCGGCCGTGATGAGGGCCTTGCAGCCCGACTGCGTGAGGGCGTACTCCAGTTCGTGGACGCGGTAGGAGGGGTTGATGTTGACCAGGATGGCGCCGATTTTGGCGGTGGCGAACTGCGTGATGCACCACTCTGCGCGGTTGGGGGCCCAGATGCCGACGCGGTCTCCTTTCTGGATGCCCAGGTGCATGAGGGCCCGGGCGCAGCGGTTGACCTCTGCCTGGAGCTGACGATAGGTGAGGCGGATGCTCTGGTGGCGGACGATCAGGGCGGGCTGGTCGGGGAAGGTGGCGACGGTCTGGTCGAAGAGGTCGCCGATGGTGAGGCCGAGCAGCGGAACGTCGCTGGTGCCACTGGTGTAGCTCCACTGGCGCTGTGTGCGCGCTGTGGCGCTCTCGGAAGAAGCCGTATGGGTCACTGTCATTGTGCCTTCTCCTCTGGTGCTGTGGGGCGTGATGAGGATCACGCCCGTACGAGTACGAGATGATCGTCATGGTGCAAGGGGCGTGATGAGGATCACGCCCGTACGAGGTGATCGTCATCGAGCAAGGGGCGTGATGAGGATCACGCCCGTACGAGTACGAGATGATCGTCATGGCGCAAGGGGCGTGATGAGGATCACGCCCGTACGAGGTGATCGTCATCGAGCAAGGGGCGTGATGAGGATCACGCCCGTACGAGTA
>JBHOQN010000088.1:0-41604 GCA_042408965.1 Ktedonobacteraceae bacterium | reverse complement strand
TGTGCTTGACCATCGCCTGACATATATGATATGCTATGTGCATGGATAGGACGATCGTCAAGCACAGAAAGGAGGGGGCGCATTCCTCCCCACGCCTGAAGGCGGGGGTCTCCTGCGCCTATATGATGACAGCATGCCCGAAGACGAGGGGATCGCTCGTACGGGAGCACTGGTCAGGGTCGAGCCTCCAGCCGGTCCAGCAGAGCTGACTTCTGCTCCAGGAACTTCTGGCGGTAGGCTGGCGTGTGAATCTCATCGGTCCACATGATCAGGGCATCTTCCTGATTATCGCTATAGTAGCGATGGCGCAGGCCTGCCTCACGAAAGCCATACTTCCGATAGAGATTCTGAGCGACATAATTGGAGACACGCACCTCCAGGGTCACCCAGCGTGCACCGATGCGATAGGCGATATCGATCAGACTGACGAGCATAAACTCGCCCAGTCCCTGTCGGCGATAATCAGGATGCAGGGCGATAGTCGTGACATGTGCCTCATCCACCATGAGCCACAGACCAGCGAACCCGATGATCGAGGCCAGTTGCGGCGACGCGGAGACGGCCGACGGCCGACCCGGCAGAAGCGACAGGGGGAAGAGGCGCCGCGGCTTCTCTGACTCGGGCGCAGAGAGCGCCAGGTGTTCCTCCAGGACCTTCGTGTCACGCAGTACAATGTAGTGCGCCCAGCGGTTATCCTGTAACTCTTTGCGATAGGCGCTGGGAGGCCAGGTTGATGGATAGGCCAGACGTTCGATCTCGATGACGCGAGGCACGTCCGACATAGTCATGCGTTCAATGACGTAACGCACCTTCTTCCCTCTCTGTCTCGCTCTGGTGTATTGAGGACGGCTGGCCTCTTCCGCCCAGCAGCGGTTGCTTGCGAGCGCTCGCCGTGATCGCAGGACGCCGCAAATAGAGGGGTTCCAGCCGCAACGGATCATCCCACTCGCCACGTTGCAACCGCGAGAATGCCAGCTTGGCCAGCACGGAAGCGTGCCTGGTCGCGTGCAGGTGATCGCTCAGGGAGCTATCCGGCAGCAGCGCCCGCAGCGCCTCACGTGTCGTGGGCTTCATCTCTCCACAGAACAGCACCGGCGGCAACGCCCGCTGTCCGGGAACAGCCAGCGCTCCTTCGGCCTGCTCCTTGAGATAGGCAGCGAGCTGCTCAGGCGTCATCAGTACGTAATCTCCCAGGCGCCTCAGATGCTGAAGCAGCAGGCCGCCTTCATCGCGCTGCTCCTCCACCACGTAGCAGGCCCCGTACACCTCTGCCCGCCCGGCTTCCAGCACGGCACAGATCGGGCCAGGCCAGCGACCCTGCTGCGCCGCAATGACATCAAGCGTCCCGATTCCCAGTAGAGGCCGTCCCAAAGAGAAGGCCAGCGTCCTGGCTGTAGCCGCAGCGACGCGCAGGCCGTTGAATGAACCGGGTCCGAGTGCAACAGCCAGCGCCTCAATATCGCGCATGGTGAGGTGGCAGTCAGCAAGCAGGCGCTGAATCTGCAGTAGCAATTCGACGCTATGATTATTGCCGACGAGCCAGGTATATTCGCCATAGAGTTCGTCTTCCGCACAGAGGGCGACGCTTGCCTGGCGGGTAGAGGAATCAATTGCCAATAGCAGCATAGGTATTTTTCTGAAACTGTTGTAGCAGGTCACAATAATAGGACCCGATGGCCTCGAAGAGCAGGCCTCGCTTGGTCTCGCTGAGCACTTTCAGGCGAATGCGCAGGTATTCCCCGCTCCAGAGCGCGTCGGCTCTCTCCGCCCATTCCACCACACAGACGCCGGTGCCGGAGAAGTAGTCCTCGAAGCCCAGATCAAGGATCTCCTCAGGGTGATCCAGGCGATAGAGATCAAAGTGATAGAGCGCCGGCCCTCTCTTATGGGATGGATCATCACCCACCCGCGGCCGACCCCCATACTCCTTCAAGAGGGTAAAGGTAGGGCTGCTCACCACCTCGTTGATTCCCAGACCCTGTGCCAGACCCTGCGCGAAAGTGGTCTTGCCCGTGCCCAGTTGTCCGACAAGCAGAAGCAGCTCGCCGCCGCGCAGCAATTCACCCAGGCGGGTCCCCAGACGCTGGGTCTGGGCCGCGCTATGGCTGATTACATCCAGAGTGCAACGAACCTCTTCCTGCGAGTAACCGGTCACGCCGCCATCCTTACACGTTAGTCTGGTCTGGATGAAAGGCATACTTCAGCCTTTTCCATGGAACCTCACATTATTATAACACAGTCAGGCATGCTTCAGCGTAATTTTGTCCCGCAACTGCGACAATAGAGCGCATTTGGACGTACCGACTGACCGCAGGTCGGGCAGACCGTGGTCGGGCTGGCCTGGCCCGCAGCGCTCGCGTTCACCGGAGGACCATAGGGCGAGGCCGCTGGAGCGGGAGAGACCGGCGGTGGCGTATAATTGGTCGTTGGTCCGGGGGCAAACTGCGCTGGTTGATAGACCTCGTTCTTGATCTCTTGTAGCTGGACCTCGCGATTGCGCACGTCAGCATCCAGCTCCTGGATGCTGGCACAGACACGCGCTAGCTGGGCATCAGCGAGCGCTCCCTGCTGATAGAGCGTCATCGCCACCGCCGCCAGCTCTTCCAGCAGTTGCTGGCGCTGCTTGAGGAGTTGGTCAATCTCTCCCTGCTTGCTACGAACACGCAGCTGCTTCTGCGCCTCCCAGCTTGTGCGACTGACAGCCGCACTCACAATGTTCTTGGCCGATTCAACAAAGTCCGCCATGATGACCTGCCTTTCTGCAATGGTACACACAATCATAGAGAGAGGCTGGCTACGGCTGTGGCCGCTCTATCCGTCAGGTACGAGAGCGACGGCGGCCTCACACTCAGCCTGGCCAGCATGCCCTCCACCCAGGATTCAGGAGCGACCCTGCTACCCGAGTCTCTGCGGCGCTCCTCCCCCCACTCTTCCCTGCCTGGCCGGAGTGGAGAGTGACTCGCCAGTGACAGCGTGGGTGTGCACGCGCACTTCCTCGACCACTCCTCGCCTGTTCAACTGTATCGCCACCACATCGATACGCCAGGGACACTCTCCGCCGGCATGCAGGTCCAGGTAATAGCTGGCAACCTCGATCAGCTTCCGCCGCTTGCGCAGGGTCAGCGCCTCCTCAGGCAGGCCATAGCGATCGCTACGACGTGTTTTGACCTCCACGAACACCAGCTCCGCGCCATCCCTGGCGATCAGATCCACTTCTCCGTAGGAGCAGCGAAAATTGCGCTCCAGAAGAACATAACCACGCTTCTCCAGCGTGGCAGCAGCCAGGCGCTCGCCGTGACGCCCGAGGGCCTGACGGGCCATCGCCTCTGCAGTGCCACGTTTCGCTCTCCTCTGTGTAGCAGGACTCTCCACCAGTAATACGCCTTCCCCTCAGCTCATGTTGTATGCTTCTACTAGCACTCAGGCATATGCAGCAAGCATAGCGCAGGCGGCACGCAATTGCAAGAGGCTTGAGGCGCTGCCTGCCTACAACGAGAGGAGTTCGAGATTGATGAGAGACAACCCCGTCATCTTTATTCATGGAGCCGGCGATAGCGCTCGTATCTGGTCAACGCTGCCGCACCACCTCGCAGATCATCCCGTGATCACCATTGACCTGCCAGGACATGGCCAGCGACCCGATACGCTGCCGGCTCAGGTGAGCATCGAGGATTACGCCCAGGCCGTCAGAGCCATCGTCAGGGAAGAGCTGCAGGTCGAGCGGCCCTTTATCGCTGGCCATTCGATGGGAGGGGCGATCGCACTCACCCTGGCTCTGCAGCAGAGCCTGCCACTGGCCGGCCTGATCCTCATCGGCACCGGGGCGCGCTTGCGCGTTCGCGCAGATCTGCTCGAAGCCGCGCGCAGCACGCCAGAAGAGGCTCAGCGCGCGATCGTCAACTGGAGCCTCTCTCCCGCGACACGCGAGACCCTGCGTGGCGCTCTGCTGGCAGAACAGCCAGCCATTCGACCGCAGCTCTATCGAGACCTGGCGGCCTGTAACGCTTTTGACTGCATGGGAAAACTGGAGCAGGTCAGGGTACCAACGCTGGTCATCGGCGGGGCCGACGATCTCATGACTCCAGTGAAATACAGCCAGTACCTGCATGAGCATATCAAGGGATCAACGCTGCACATCATTCCCAATGCCGGACACTACCTCATGCGCGAACAACCGGCAGAACTGCAGCGCATCGTCACGGCCTGGCTGGCAACAGCCCCCTCGACGCTCTCCCCTGGTTCATGTTACAATACAGCCAGTGAGGACTCTTACTAAAGATATAGCAAGGTAAAAACCTGCTTTATAGATACTCATCAAGCGAAACCAACAGGGGGCAACGGTATGTCAGGTCATTCAAAATGGGCACAGATTCGCCGCGCCAAAGGCGTGAACGACGCCCGGCGCGGCCAGCTCTTCACACGACTGGGGCGCGAAATTGCCGTCGCGGTGCGCGAGGGAGGCAGCGGGGACCCGGCAGCTAACGCACGTCTGCGCATGGCGATCCAGCGCGCGCGCGATGCGAATATGCCAATGGAGAACATTGAGCGCACCATCAAGCGGGCGCTGGGCGGCGCCGAAGGCGCCAACCTCGAAGAGGTGACCTACGAAGGCTATGGCCCGGGCGGCACCGCCATCCTCGTCGAGGCACTCACCGAGAATCGCAACCGCACCGTCGCCGAGATTCGCAACGCCTTCAGCCGCAACGGCGGCAACCTGGGCGAGAGCGGAAGCGTCGCCTGGATCTTTGAACCGCGCGGGGTGATCGAGATCGCGCTGGATGGCCATGATCCTGATGAAACCTCGCTGGAGGCCATCGACCTGGGCGCAGAGGACGCCGAGACTTCTCCCGAAGAGGAGACGCTGACGGTCTATACCACGCCGGCCAATCTGGAGAAGGTGCGTCAGGCCCTGCAGGAGAAGCAGTACCGGGTGCTGAAGGCCGAAAACACCATGATCGCCAGAACCAGAGTCGAATTGAACGACTCGCGCGTCGCCCACCAGCTCATGCGACTGGTTGAAAAGCTGGAGGATCTCGACGACGTACAGAACGTCTACTCGAACGCAGAGATCCCTGACGAGCTTGTGGCCTCCTATGAATAAAGGCACCAGAGAGAGTAGGAACAGGGCGACCTTCAAGGTCGCTCTCTGCTCTCACCCAGCAAGCATGAGGAAGGCGGCACTGCCAGATGATGCATAAGGCACCGACCAGGCGCGTGGCGCTGGGAATCGACCCGGGCACGGCGATTGTGGGCTATGCGGTAGTGGCGGCCGAGGGCGACCGGCTCAGCCTGCTGGCCTGCGATGTGATTACCACTCCGGCGGGGATGCCGCTGCCACAGCGCCTGCAGCGTATTTACCAGAGCCTGGGCGAGGTCATCAGCGCCCATCACCCGGCTGAGGCGGCCATGGAGGAACTCTTCTTCGCCAAAAATGCTCGCACCGCCATGATGGTCGGCCAGGCACGGGGCGTGGCCATGCTGGCGCTCGCCAACCACGGCCTGCCGATCGCCGAATATACGCCTCGCCAGGTCAAGCAGGCGGTCACCGGCTACGGCGGAGCCGGCAAGGATCAGGTCGGTGAGATGGTGCGCATCCTGCTCCACCTGAGTGGTGTACCCAGGCCTGACGACGCCGCTGATGCTGCCGCCGTCGCTATCTGTCACCTCCATAGCTCTCAACTGCTCGCTGCCACTCTCCTCAATCTCAGATAGCAGCGGGTCTTAGAATCAGGAGTATGATCACCATCCCCCAAAAGGTCAGTCATCGTTACCCATATCGCTCTACAGGCGTTACTCTCTATACGACAGATGAGGGAGAGGCAGGCAGGGATGATTGCGAGTATTCATGGCATGCTTGAAGCACAGCGCGAAGACCACCTGATTGTACGAGTCGGAGGCTTCGGGGTGCGGGTCTACGTTCCTGCCTCAACGCTGAATCGCTTTGGCACACCAGGCGCAGAGGTCACGCTCTACACCCACTTTCATATGCGTGAAGACGGGATCGCGCTCTATGGTTTCGCCGCAGAGGCTGATCGTGATGCCTTCGAGTTGCTGATCACCGTCAGCGGCGTTGGCCCGAAGGTCGCGCTGGCTCTGCTCTCAGTGCTGGACGCAGCAACGTTTTACCGCGCCATTGCTCAGGAGGACCTGCAAGTGCTGGCGCGCGCCCCAGGCGTGGGGAAGAAGCTTGCCGCACGCCTGGTACTGGAGCTGAAAGGGAAGATCCCCAGCGTGGATCTGACTGCAGTCAGCTCCGCTACCGGCGCACGGCGCTCAGAGGTGCTGGAGGCCCTGATCGGCCTGGGCTATAGCTCTGCCGCCGCGCAGGCCGCTATCGCCAGGCTTCCCCAGGATCAAGAGCTGACGCTGGAACAACAGATCACTCTGGCCCTGCGCTCCCTCGCCCGTGAACTGTGATGAGTTCGGATTCGCAGATAACGCCTATATCTGGAGGATGCTGATGGCAACGGACGAGTTGCTGCCGCCAGCGTGTGCTTTCGCCGTCTCCGTTCTGGCCGAGTACGACCAGGACCCCGATGCCGTGCCGGAGGAGGCTGTCGAGGCCGCCCGGCAGCATATGGCTTCTTGCCCACGCTGCAAGGAGGCCTCGGCAGTCAGCAGCACAAAACGCAAGAAGAAAAAGTCGCGGCGTGTCTCTCAACTGGAGCCTTTCGCAGCGACCAACGGCGAGGGGGCCGTTGCAGCGCCAGTATTTACAAGCAGTGCCTCGCTCCAGGAACAGCCTCCTGCCCCTCAGCTGCCAGTCGCTCCGGCCTTCTCCGCACCCCCACCCCCCTCAGGTGTGGAGAGCCACGAGCAGACGATCAGAATTACTTCTCCCACGGAGGCCGACGGCCTGATCGATTGCCAGCAATGCCGCCAGCTGCTACCGGAATATGCGGAAGCCATGGACAGCGGGCAGAACGTGGCCCTCCTCTATCCTGAGGTCCAGGCGCATCTGCTCGTCTGTGATACTGGCTGTCTGGTGCTGCTGGACCTGTTCCGCCAGGAGGCCAGAGCCAACCGCAAGTACCGCCGCCGGCCGGTGCGTGATCCCTTCAGCGTTATCTGGTGGGAGATCAGCGGCTTCTTCCGGGGCGGCCAGGTTCCTGTCTCACCGCGCGCGCTGGCCTTCGGCACGCTGCTCTTTGTACTGCTGATGACCTCTCTGGGAGCCTATCTTGGCATTCGCTGGGACGACGCGCGCTACTACCATCCCCCTGACACGCATGTGCTTCCCACACCCGACGGCATCGGCCTGAGCGACGGCCTCAAGGTCTACGATGCCTGTAACGCGACGGGCTACCAGGAGAAACGCCAGGCGGCACAGGCCATGCAACGTGGAGACTATAAGCAGGCTGATGCCCTCCTGGCCGCCGCTGTTGGCATCAGCGACACCACTGGCTGCAACAGTGCCGAAGCCGCCATTTATCGCGAAGATCTACACGTGCGCACTTCAGGCCATCCCTTCGGTGTCATCATCGTCAGCTTTGATAGCGGTCCTGGCATCGCTGATCCTAAAGGAGGCACAGATCGACACATCCTCTACGCCGCCTATACCCAGGAGCTGGTGGGAGCCTATATCAGCCAGGAGCAGTACAATGCCGCGCAGATGAAGGTGCCGGGAGCGCCTCTGCTCTACCTGGTGCTGGCCAATACCACCGGCGTTGAGGAGGGCGCGCTGCAGGTGGCCAACACCGTTGCCTCGCTCAACGCCAACGGAAACTATCACGATGCCGGCCTGCTGATCAGCGGGCAAGCTCCCATTCTGGCTGTGCTCGGACTGGCGCCCAGTCGCCTGACACAGGTCGTGCTGCCCGTGCTCTGCCGTGCTGGGGTGCCTCTGATCGCTCCGACGGCCTCAGGGCTGTTCATCATCGACCTGCTGAGTCAGATCTCGCTCTATCGGCACTGTACTCCTGGCTTCGCGTTCATTCGCTTCTCGCCTGACGATTCCGCCCAGAGCAGCGCCGGGGCCGACTACGCCTACAGCCAGCTCGGGGCACGCAACGCCGCTATCTTCTACGATCCCAGTAATCCCTCGTCGAGCAGTTCGGCCAGCTACTTCATCGATCACTTTACAGCTCATCGTCACACTCGCATCGTTGCTCAGGAGGCAGCAGTGGCCAGCGGCCTGCTGGACTCCAATGGGCGCCCTCAGGCCTCACGCGACGATTTGCTGGCTGGTCTGCACGACGCCCTCCAGGCCCAGCCACGTCCCGATATTATTTTCGCGCCGCTGCTCTCTAACGATGTGATGACCCTGGCCGAAGCCATCGCTCAGCTGCCGCGCGATCAGCAACCAGTTCTCATGATCGGGGGCGAGTTTGTCCAGCCGGCCGCCATCCAGAAGCTGGTCCCCTGGGTACGCAAGAATCAGCTGAATCTGCCCCAGATCTATGTCACCGTCAGCAGTGCCGTGCGCCCGCCCAGCAGCGACAGCGCCTGGCCGAAGCAGTTCTACGCAGCCTTCTGCACGCTTTTCGCCTCCCCTGGCACCTTCTGCAGCGGGGCTGCCGCTCTTGATCAGGGAGCCCTGGTCTTTGCTGATGGCGTCGAGATGGTCGCGCTGGGCCTGGGTCAGGGGCTGCAGAAAACGACCTTCCCCACACCCTCCAGACTGGTGCAGCGCATGAGCAGCCAGAGCTTCACGGGCGTGAGCGGTCCAATCGCACTCCATCTCTGGAATAACGTCCTGGTCACCAGCACACGCGCCGCACCGGCGATCCTCGTGCTGCAACAGGATGGCAGCATCCAGATCGTCGACTGACCGATCGAGGCAGAGGCCTCCTTTCCAGAATCAGGATGGGTCGCTGGTTCCGAGCCGCTGGTCTGACCGACGACCAGCAGGGCAGAACCGGCGGCCCGTCGCAGCCCTGGCCGCTAGCTCTCCAGCATATGCTCTGCCTCAATATAGGTCGGGCCAGCCTCCACAAAACCCAGACGATGGTAGAGCGTTACCGCGGGAATGCCCAGTGTGACGTAGAGAATCACTACCGGATAGCCAAGCTCCGCCATGCGATGCATCGCTTTGACGGCCAGTAACTGTCCCAAACCTACATGACGAAAGAGCGGCGCGACCGCCATATGGCGAATGCGTGGCAGGCCTCGCTCCAAGTGCACCAGAATCGCGCCCGCCAGATGGAAGCGATCGAGCGTATGTTCCACCACAAAGCAGCACTCAGGGATAAAAGGGCCATAGCGCCCCTCCTCAAGGGCACGCACCTCATCACGCCAGCCTGCTAAGTCGGGATAGATATTGTCAGGTCCACTGACATAGGCCCGCTGCAGCAGGGTGCCCAGGCGCTCGGTATCGTCATGGGCGATCTCACGCACCCGCAACGAAGAGGGCAGAGGAGTCGGTGGGAGATGGACATCGGTGGAAGCCATCATGCCAGTGCGGCGGCGAATCTCCTGGAAACCAGCCGTGGCGAACGAGGCCAGATAGGCTGCTGGATACGTTGCTTTCAGATGGCGCACCCCCAGGGCTGCTGAGCGGACCAGGGCCTCAGCCACCACCTGCGCAGCAACGCTGCCACCAGCCTCGGGCAGGAGCACGAGTCCATCGAGTTCGGCGCTATCTCCACGCGAGAAGAAGCGCAGACGCCCCACCGGGGTCTCGCCGCGCCAGAGGATGTAGCGCTGTGCCTGTTGATCGGGAGGCTCCTCTTTATAACGGGCGATCTGGGCATCTTCGCTCTCAAAATGCATTTGATCGGCGCTGCGCCGCGTGACATCTACCCAGATAGCAGCATCTTCGAGGCGGGCCGGCCTCCATTCAACGGTGTTACGATTCGTTTCTGGATCGAGCATATGTCAACTCCTCTCACATCTAGAATCAGCGAGCAGCGTGGAGGGCCACAGGATCAGAAGAACAGATCAGACCTATCTCGCAGAGCATGGTAGCCCGTCAGCGGCGGCGTGTCAAGCAGATTCAGCAGCATCAGCCTGTTGACAGCACAGCGCCTCTATGCCATCGTTAGTTTCGCTCTCGGGCAGATCCTCAGGGACCCGACCCGCCCGCGCTCTCCTGCAGCGAGGCTCGAAAGGCTCCAGGAGCAACGCCAGAACCTTGCTGGCTGGCCGCATGGCCACCTGAAGCGGTCACGGGAGACCGCTGGTTCGGGTCGCTTACACACCCTTGACAGCACGCCCTCCCGATGCTATCCTGGACGGGGTTTCGTCAGCACCCGGCGCAAGCCCGATCGGGGACAGGAACAGCATATAGCACACAGGCCGGGAAAGGACCCGGCCCGGCAGACTGCCTGACGGGCGACAGACAGTGCGGCCTCCTGGTCCCGCATCCCCCGTCCCCAGATGCGCGGGGTCAGGGCCACTCGGTCGGGCTGCTGACACTCACGTGAGGCTGTGGAAGATGGAACTACTGATTGCTACCCTGGCCCATACCAGACTGGCACACGAGCTCGACGGGCAGGCCCAGGTCAGGCAGGTCACGGAGGCACTGCGCGCGACCGCGGGCCTGCTGGCCGCGCGTACCTACATGAGCCGCGACAGACGCTACCACCTCATGCTGACCACCTGGGAGAACGAAGCGGTCTGGCAGAAGGCGCGCGAGCGCAGCAATCCTGCGCGCCTGCTCAGAGAAGCTGGAGCAGGTCTGCTCAGCACAGCACCAGAGCAGTGGGTCCTGCGCTACCTGTGGGGATATGTGCGGCCTGCGGTGACCCCAACCCTGGCGGTAGCGCTGCTGGCCAGGATACGCCCCGAGCAGGGAGAGGGCATAGAGCAGAGCTGGCTGGAGAGTCTTCACAGGCAGGCTGCCGAGCTACTGCTGGCCGCGGGCTTTCTGGCACGGGGCAGCGAAGAGGAGCTGACACAGACCTCTCCAGCCCCCGCAGAGACGCCTGCTCCAGAGCCACCTTTCCGGCGCGGGTCTATCTTCCTCAACCTGCTCTGCTGGGCCAGCGAGGTCGAGCAGGAGGAGTTTTACGCCCATGGAGCGTATCAACACCTCAGCCAGCAACTCAACAAAGCGGGTAGCGTACAGATGCTGGCCCTGGAACAACCCTGAGAGGGCCAGCTAATCACTGGAAGTCTCAGCGACCGGACGGGCATAGCACCTCTTCAACTCCGACCAGAGTAAAGCCCGGTCGCGCCACATGGCGGCAGTAAAGGTATGGTACTCGCCATCGCAGAGAGGAACCTGAGCAGCACAGACGCGATGGGGATTCAGACGGAAACGGATGGTATCATCGACGATCTCAACCCAGATATGGCGGCCGGTGTAGCCAGTTCCCCATTTGAGAAGGATCAGCGAGTCATATTCCTCAAAACGCCCCCTGCCCTTAAGCTCCTCCCTATCGAGACGGCGGAGCAGCGTGGCCAGGTCACTCTCACGTATCACACGGCGAGCGTTTTCGCGACGTTGACGACGCCCGGCCTCATCGTCCATATGTTGTTCACTATAGATACGGATATCGCTCATAGCTATCACTGTCTTTCACAACTTCTACGAAATGTCTCTTTGCATACCATAGCATAGCACAGTTCTCTGAAACAATGATGGTTCCAGAAGGTACTTGATAGCCTTGAATGGTTCCTGAGCGAAACCAGCGTAAGGCTGTTCGGTAACTGATCCCTTGTTGTCCGGCACACTGGCTTAACCTCATAGAAAAAAGTACAGCACACCTGTACGCATTTGTCACATGTGTCATTGTTTCTGAGCAACGTTCACAACACATACGGGGAGAGCAACCAGCATCGGTCCTGTCTCCCCTCAACTGTGTAGCTGCTGCTCGTACTCCCCTAGAGATTCCTCACAGAGAGCATGCACCAGCTCGCGGCTTTTCAACTCCAGCCCCAGTGCTGAAAAGGTCAGCGCCGAACCAGATGAAAGGTGGACAGTAGAGGGATAATGGCCATCGAAACAGCCGACGCCGCGCGAAGAGATGTAGTAAATATTATCGGTAGAGCGTTTCGCATTGCGTTTCGCCTCAGCGACCAGGTAGCTGATCTCCTGCAGACTATGCGCCAGGAAGGACTGGTTATTCACAATGCCGATCGAGAGCGAGACAAGCGGAAACTGATAGGGACGGCCCTTGCGATCAACGCCGCTGATGGAGCCGCGTTTGAGATCTTCAGGTCGGTAAAATGGCTGGCTGAGCTCCTTGTAGGCGGCAATAATGCGACAACTGAGATGCCTGGCGCGGTCGGGAGTCGTCACCACGACAAAATCATCACCTCCGACGTGGCCCACAAAGTCCTCGAGATTCCCATGTTCACAGACCACCCGCCGGCAGATGCGCCCAACGAGACGGATCATCTCATTTCCAGCCAGAAAGCCATATGCATCATTGAAGGCTTTAAAGTTGTCGAGATCAAGGTAGAGGATGCTCCAGGGTTCCTGACTCGCCAGTTTGCAATTAATGGTGATTTCAACCTGAAAAGCACCAGGCAGATCAATCAGCCGCGATAGAAGTATCTGCTGTACATGGCGCAACTGAGTACGAACGCGCTCCAGAAGCTCTTCAGGATCAAATGGTGCGGTGATATAATCGTCTACCCCCATCCTGAAGGCCCGCACCTTATCGCCGGGATCGTGCTCTGCACTCACTACGATAATGGGAATATACATGGTTCGCGCATGCGCACGCAGGCGCTGAATCACCTCATACCCATTGATGTCGGCACTCATCATATTCAGCACGATGAGTTGTGGCATCTTGCGTAGCGCAAATTGCACAGCATCCTCGCCGTTAAGGACAGTGACTACGCGATCTCCGTCGCTCTCCAGTGGCTCCTGCAGCACAAGAGAGATCAAAGTGGTGTCCTCGACGACTAATACATTGCCCATAAGTGCTCCTGCCTCTACGCTTCACTAGTACAACGAAAACACATCTTACATGACACACCTGTGTCCTCACAGGAACAAAAGTCAGCCCTATGTGACAGGGTGTGACAGAGGTGCAGAGGTACCTGTATGAACCTCCAGGTTCGCTGCCCTGAGCGGCACCCACTGACCCGCCGAGAATCCCCTCGCCACGCTATCTAATAGCAGGATACCTATCTATTTGCTACCAATTCCGGCCAGTCAGCGGCCCTGGTAGAGCTTGCAAGAGTACCCAATGGATGGACGGTGGACTGTCGTTCGTCGATATCTTTGCTCCCCCTGAAGATATCGGACAGCGAGTGCTTGTTAAGAGAGGCGAGAAGAGCAGACACGAAATAGGAGTACGCCAGAACCATACCTCTTCCCTCATCTCACACTCTGCTGAACGCTTGCCGCAGCACCGCCATCAGACAGGCCGACGAGACCTCTGTCTCTGACCACTGGGCACCGATGATAGCGACGTACCTTCTTGCGCCATCATATTAAACGCTAGCACATAAAGCAAGCAGTGTCAACACATAACAGATGAATTTTTCATCATCCATCTGAGCGTGTGAAACTTCAAGTTATGTTTGTACTACTCAGTATAACATCCCTGAATGGATATGCAAAGGGTTGTTCTGACAATTTATCGCGTTTCGTTAAATCTAGAGGCGGTTGAGATGGCTCTGTCTTCCTTCACCTGTTACATATCTGTCACCGCATACGTCCTCTGACATGAGATTTTGCTATCTTTCATCATCTTCTGCTCGCAGCTCTCGCCTGACACCTGGTAGATGAGGAATCTTTGGCTCTGGCGGTTGACGTCAACTCTCGCCTGCGCTAAGATAAAAGCATATGTCCTGGCAAGAGTACGTTTAGAGAGTCAAAGGTAGCCTATGGCGATTTCCTCAGCACCGACCGAGCGCAGCGTCACTTTTCCCAGCAAGGGACAACCTTCCTTCCTACTCGAAGGCATTCTGCATCACCCCGGCCAGGCCCGCCAGGCCCCTGTAGCCGTGCTGTGCCACCCGCAGCCGGCGAGTAGCGATATGCAGGACGTACTGACGTTACTGCTGGCCCGTAAGCTGGCTGAACAGGGTCTGATCGCCCTGCGCTTTAACTTTCGCGGCGTTGGTCACAGCCAGGGCCAGCAGACCGATGGACGGCTGGAGCCACTGGACCTGGCGGGAGCTGTCGACTATGCTCTGGCCCAGCCAGGGGCTAACCAGGCGAAACTCTGTGTGATCGGCCACGCTTTCGGCGCCTATATTGCCCTCCAGTATGCTCCCTATGATCCGCGCATCCGCACGGTTGTGGCCATCAGCCTGCCTATGTTTCGTGCCATGGCTGGCTTTCCGCGCCAGTTTGAGCGGCCGAAGCTCTTTGTCACCGGCGAATTCGATGAGGTCTGCCCTCTCTACAAGCTGGAGCCCTTCGTTGAGCAGCAGAAGGGGCCAAAGGGCATCAAGGTCATCACAGGCGCACGCCATCTGATGCGGGGCTACGAGGAGCCAGCCATTCAGACGATTGTCAAATATCTGACGAACTGGGCGGAGATGCCGGGTGTCTGAGCAGGAAGGAGCGGTGGATGCAAGCCAGTAACCCCTTGATTGTACAGAGCGATCGGACGCTTCTCCTGGAAACAGGTCACCCACGCTATGCCGAGGCCAGAGATGCATTGGCCCAGTTCGCTGAGCTGGAGAAGGCTCCTGAGCATATTCACACCTACCGCCTCTCGCCGCTCTCGCTCTGGAATGCCGCCGCGGCTGGTCTGCACGCGGACCAGGTGCTCGCTCTACTCAGCGATCTGAGTAAGTATGAGCTTCCTCCCAGCATCATCAGCGACATCCGCGACTACATGGGTCGCTATGGCCGGCTGAAGCTGATCCGCCGTCACGACGCGCTCTACCTGACCTCCGACGATGCGGGCCTGATGACGGAGATTCTCCACCACCGTCGCACTCAGCCCTACCTGCTGCGCCAGATCGATCGCTATACAGTTGAAATCGATGCCTCAAGACGCGGTCATATCAAACAGGCCTTGATCCAGATCGGTTTCCCCGCCGAGGATCTGGCTGGCTACACGGATGGCGCCCCTCTGCCGTTACGTCTGCGCAGCGTGACGGCCCAGGGTTCTCCCTTTGCTCCTCGCGCCTATCAGATGGCGGCCGCGGCGGCCTTCTACGCTGGTGGCTCTCCTGGGGGCGGGAGCGGTGTGGTGGTCCTGCCTTGCGGTGCTGGCAAGACGATCGTCGGGCTGGTGACGATGGCTGAGATCCAGCGAGCTACGCTCATTCTGACCCCCAACACGATCGCTGTGCGGCAGTGGATTCAGGAGCTGCTGGACAAAACGGATCTCCAGCCGGAACAGATCGGTGAGTACAGTGGCGAGCGCAAGGTGATCCGGCCGGTGACGGTGAGCACCTATCAGATTCTGACCTATCGCCGTCAGAACGGGGCGGGCGCAGAGGAGGTCTTTCCGCACTTTGCCATCTTCAGCAGCTATGATTGGGGCCTGATTATCTATGACGAGGTGCACCTGCTCCCCGCGCCCGTTTTTCGTATCACCGCCGAGATTCAGGCACGCCGCCGGCTCGGCCTGACGGCCACCCTGGTGCGCGAAGACGAACGTGAGGCTGATGTCTTCAGCCTGATCGGCCCGAAGAAGTACGATGTGCCCTGGCGCGAACTGGAGCGGCAGGGCTGGATCGCCGGCGCTGAATGTCATGAGATTCGTGTGGGTTTCACTGAGGATGAGCAACTGCAGTATGCGCTCGCCGATGAGCGTGAGAAGTATCGTCTGGCTGCGGAGAGCGCTGCTAAGCTGCGGGTGGTCCGCCTGCTGAGCGAGCGCCACCAGGACGACCAGGTGCTGATTATCGGTCAGTACCTGGACCAACTCCAGGAGCTCGCACGCCAGATGCATGCCCCTCTACTGACGGGACGCACGTCTACGGGCCAGCGCGAAAAGCTCTACGAGCGCTTCCGCCGCGGCGAGATCAAGCGGCTGGTGGTCAGCAAGGTGGCGAATTTCGCGATCGATCTTCCTGATGCGAACGTCGCGATTCAGGTCTCCGGCACCTTTGGCTCACGCCAGGAGGAGGCGCAGCGCCTGGGACGCATCCTGCGCCCCAAGCCGGACGGTGGCCCGGCCTATTTCTACTCAATTGTGACACGTGATACGCGCGATCAAGAGTTCTCCGCCAACCGCCAGCTCTTCCTCACGGAGCAGGGCTATCGCTACGTCATCGAGGATGCCGAGGCCACTTACTTTGGGCGGTAACGCCTCTGGCACCGTTAGCGCGCCGGCCACCCAGCGCCTATCCTATCAGGAGCAAGCTGGTAGCACCCGCCCATTGGCGGCCTTGACAGGTCCCCATCGGCGGTGATACGCTTGTCTGCGATAGAGAGTGGTTATCGAAAGACGCAGGGAAGAGCATGGCAGGTAATTTCTACACTGATGTCACCGAGCACAATTTTCAGGAACAGGTCCTGGCAGCTCCTCAGATGGTTGTGGTTGCCTTCATGGCAGACTGGAGCGACACGTGTCAGATCCTCAAGCCAGAACTCGAGGCCCTCGGTCAGGAATACGCAGGCCGCGTGATCTTCGCCAGTGTGAATGTCGACCGTGAAAAGGCCCTCACTGAGGAGTGGCATATCGATGGTGTTCCCACGCTGGTTTTCTTTAACGGGGGCCGTGAGATCCATCGCATCAAGGGCGTGATGATGCGCCATAAGTTGCGCCGTCAGGTCGAAGGCGCTCTCCTGGTCACCTGAACCACTTCATGCCTGCAAGACAGGCACGTTCCCCTCTCTTTTCTCAGAGAATCATAGCGTGGGGCAGGAGTTTTTCTGTGGAGTCTCTACACCCTATTTGCCTGGAAGCATCGTTGCATGAAACGATCTGGGGAGGCCGACGTCTGGAACGGGAAGGTTGGAAGGTGTTGCCGCCAGAGAAGGCGATCGGCGAGGCCTGGGAAACCGAGCTGAGTACCTGGGCACGGAACCCTCCGTATAGCGGGAAAACGCTGGGTGACCTTGTGAAGGAACTGGGCGCAGCCCTGCTAGGAGAGCAGGCGCTGGCGGTCTCCGGCCAGCGCTTCCCTCTGCTGGCTAAGTTTATCGACGCTCATCAGCAGCTCTCGGTCCAGGTCCACCCCGACGATGCCTACGCTGCCGCCCATGAGCAGGGCAAGCTTGGGAAAACGGAATACTGGTATATCCTGGCCGCTGAGCCGGGCGCGTCCATCGTCCATGGTTTTAAACGGCCGACCAGCCGCGATGAAGTGGCGGCAGCCATTCACCAGGTGACCCTCGAGGCGCTTCTGCATGAGGAGCCGGTACGGGCAGGCGATGTGATCTTCGTGCCGGCAGGAACGGTACATGCCATCGGCGCTGGAATCTTACTCTATGAGATGCAGGAATACTCGGATCTGACCTATCGCCTCTACGACTACGGACGGCTCACAGCCTCCGGCCAGCCGCGCGAGCTGCATATCGAGCGCGCACTGGCGGTAACCCACTACGGTCCTTCGCCGCGCATCAAGGTGGAGCCGGTGAGCCTGCCGGGCGGCGCAGACTACGAGGAGCGCTGTCTGGTCGCCTGCCGCTACTTCCTGACGCGCGAGGTCGCACTGAAAGGGGTCCTTCAGGACACCACCGCAAAGAGCTGCGTGATTCTCTCTTCACTGAGTGCGCAGGTGGAGCTTCGCTACGGCCCGCAGTTTGGGAGCCGGGTCACCCTCGAACGTGGCCAGACGGCGGTCCTGCCGGCAGCCCTGGGGCGCTACCGTCTCGAAGGCAGCGGGGTCGTGCTGCGCTCATATGTGCCTCTTCCCACCGACGAAGCCTGGCTGCTCTGGAAGAGCGCGAACGGGAACGGGCAACTGGCCTTTTGAGAGCGTCCTGCGCTCGCTCCTCAGGAGCGAGCGCGCCAGCAGTAAGGAAGCCTACGGATGTGACCAGAGGAGGAGAGGTCAGGCTGGCCGAGACCACCCCTGGCAGGAATTCTGTGGCCCAGCGCTCCTCCTCTCCTGATGTCAGCGGTTGCGCTCGCGCCGCTTTTCGTCAAGATCGACAATAGATCCTTCGACTACTCTCCCCAGCGGCTGAGAGGCTTGCTCCTCGTCGAGGAAGGTTTGCTCAGGCTCGTGAGTCTCCAGGGGACGTCCGATCGGCTCGAACAGTCTGAGGAATGTAGAGACAGCGAGCGTCACGGCCACCACCCTCAACACGATCGCCAACAACAGCCAGAGGACCAGGCCTATGAACAGTGTGACAACGCCACCCACCAGACCATTCAACCAGCTTTCATAGACTACGCCTATCAGGATGAGGAGCCAGAAGAAGCGTACCAGGACCTTGAGACCCCAGACGACAAACCAGAACACAGCTCTGATCGGGTCTGCGGGCATGTTCCAGGCTGGAAGCCATTGAAATCGGTGACGCGATCTTTTCATTGCACCTGGCCCTTGTGCGCACACGGCTGCATGCATGTACCTATTCTGCATATTCCACGAACGTTCCTATTGTAGCAGCCAGGAGACGAAAATGCCAGAGCCGCGGTGTCCGCAGGTCTTTCAGCGCGCTCCTTTCGGCGGCGGTGAGGTGGTCCCCAGAGAAACGTCCAGGACCATGGACTGAAGACCGGCTGCAGTCCGCAGCAGATGCCTGTTGAGATCCTGAAAGACGGAGGTCTCCAGATGCAGGGGACCGTAGACCGGATCATAGCGCACGGAGCGAGAGGCCCAGGCCCTCAGAGAGAGCCTGGCAGGAAGCACTCCACCCGCTGGCAGAGCGAAGGCACTCAGCAGCATATCGCCGGCGTGGAGGGCGCTGAACACACACAGACTCTGCAGATCAGTACGCGGCGAGGTGAGGGCCACGCTGAAGCTATAGCTATAGGTGGTATTCACCTGCTCCGGGGCTGTGTGCAAGAGCGTCCAGCCAGTGACGAGCCAGGAGGTCATGGTCAGGGAGAAGGTCTCGGCCTGCTCTGTGCGAGCCTGCAACTCTCCAGTGAAGGTCAGCGATGGTCGGACCGGTCCCTGAGCAGGCACTGGCGCCACCTGGTAGAGCTTGAAGGGCAACCCGCCAGGGCGCGGCAGCTCTGTGATCAGCCTGACGTTGGCAAAATGCGGCAGAAGCGCCTCAACCAGGGAATCGTAGGGACCAACCAGCATGACCGCAGGCACCGCTGGCAGCAGCAGACATTGCTGCGCATCGAAGAGCGTCGTGGGAGTCTGCCTGCTGCGACTCAGGAAAAGGAGGGCCGTACGTGTGGCGTCATCCATCGTGATATAGACACGAGTCAGGTGGTGCCTCTGTGCCAGCTGATCGGCCGCATCCAGTGCCCGCTGGAGAGAAGCCAGGTCATTGTGATAGGGCTGAAAGCTGCGATCATTGAAGTAGCCAGCGCTGATGTCGCTGATACTGGCAAAGGCTGCCAGGCCCTGCGCGGCAACGAGGAGCGCCGCCAGAAGGTACCCTGCAGGCGCCAGCAGGCGCCAGGCTCCACGTCTGCGCCATACCAGAGCAATTCCATATGTCAGCAACAGAGCGACCAGCATGAAGGGACCCGGCATCAGCATGAGCAGGTATTGCGCATGCAGCTCACTGCCATAACGCGATAGCACCAGCAGAGGGAAGAGCTGCCAGGTGAGCAGGATCAGCAGCCCACAGCGTTGACCATCGCGGCGCAGCGCCAGCCAGGCCGCACGCACACGGCTCAGAAGAGGGCTGGGGGACTGGACCCCGCGACCCTGTGGGGAGCGCGGGACTCTTTGCAGAGCCAGCCGAACCAGGGCCAGCAGCAAGGCTGCCAGGGTCAGTGCTGGCGTGGCCACCCGCAGCCAGGAGACCAGCGGCCGGATGGCCGTCATCAGGGCACCTGGTCTGGTAGGTGGTACATCGTAGGGTTGCAAGAAGAGACGATAGAACTTCAGGGCGTCTCCGCTCCAGCCGTGGCGCTGCCCAGAGGCCGCGAAAAAGAGGGCCAGATCCCGGAAATTGGAGACCAGCAACCAGAGCAGAACAGGAAAGAAGACCAGTAACAGGCAGAGCGCCGAAATGAGCAGATCACGCCAGCGAATGGTCTCATGGGCCAGCAGAGCCGTTAGCAGCAGTGGCAGGAGCAGCAAGAGCGTGACTTCGTGAGCCTGGTAGAGGATAGCCAGCAAGAGTACCGCTGGCCAGAGCCAGCCGTGACGACGTTCGACCGCACCTCTAAACAGCATGCATAGAAAGAGGAGTACAAAGGGAGCCTCCATAGAAGGCTGCCAGATAAAGCGGGCATATTTCAGAGGGAGAGGCGCTGTGGCATAGAGCAGCGCAGCGATCAGAGCCGCCGCGCGGCCGTAATAACGGCGCATGAAGAGGTAGGTGAGCAGCACAGCCAGCAGGCTGAGCAGAGCCACTAGAACGGCCCCCCAGAGAGGATCAGGGCTCAGGAGGGCGGGTATCATCAGCAGATAGATGGTGCCAGGCGGGTGCTGAGTACCGATGGAGGCCATGTTGCTGGTCACAGGCAGCAGCCCCTGATGCAGCGCATCGTAGGCGAGGCCGAAGAGCGTGGCCTGATCATTATCGAATTCAGTTGTATGGATATGATAGAGACGCAGCACGCCTGCGAGGAGCAGAAGGACGTAGAGTTCCAGCGGGAGCGACCAGGGGCGCCAATACTTAAGGCGCCCCATCTTCAATGCGACCGTTTTCATCCAGGCGGTAGGAGCGTGAGTTGCTCTCATCAAGCACCTTCCTGACGGCATCAAGATGCGGTTCCACGACCACTGCAGTCGCAGCCTGAGGAATACCGGTCTGATTATCTTTGAGCAGGTTTCCAGTGAGAATACCCACAACACGCTCATCCGGCCTCATTATACCTGCCGCCACAAGCTTGCGAATGCCGGCCAGGGTGGCAGCGGAGGCCGGTTCGCAGCCGATACCGGCGCGATCAATGACAGCTTTGGCCTCCAGAATCTCGCTATCGCTGACCTGCTCCACCAGGCCGGAGCACTCCTCAATGACACGCCGCGCGCGCGCGTAACTGACAGGATTGCCAATCTTGATGGCACTGGCCAGGGTCTGTGCACGCACCGTCTCGCGTCGCTGAAAT
The DNA here is from genome assembly GCA_042408965.1 of Ktedonobacteraceae bacterium. Taxonomy (GTDB): domain Bacteria; phylum Chloroflexota; class Ktedonobacteria; order Ktedonobacterales; family Ktedonobacteraceae; genus Thermogemmatispora. Next base: position 20,659 of record JBHOQN010000088.1, on the reverse strand, counting down.
CCCTGGCGGTAGCTGAGGTAGAAAGGATTGGCACCGGCGGCCTGAATGGCTGCGATACGTGGAAGACGATCAATCAGGCCGAGATCGCGCGCCTGACGGAACGCTTTTCCCAGAGCGGAGGTATTGCCCAGATTGCCGGCTGGCAAGACCAGCCAGTCAGGAGCCTGCCAGTTGAGCTGCTGGAGCAGCTCAAAACCGATCGCTTTCTGTCCCTCAACACGGAAAGGATTCAGCGAATTGAGCAGGTAGATGCCCTGTTCGTTGCACACCTGCTCAACCAGCCGCATGGCGGCATCGAAATCGCCGTTGATCTGCACACAGCGCGCGCCATAGGCCAGGGTCTGCGCCAACTTCCCGCCGGCGACATTGCCGGCAGGGAGAAAGACCAGGGCCTGCAGACCAGCCAGGGCAGCGTAGGAGGCCAGGGAGGCCGAGGTATTCCCGGTGGAGGCACAGGCCACAGCGCGCGCACCCAGCAGATGGGCCAGGGTCACTCCGACAGTCATACCACGGTCCTTGAAGCTCCCGGTGGGATTCTCGCCCTCGTGTTTCAAGAAGAGCTGCGCCAGCCTCGCATAGCGACCGATGCGACACAGACCCGGGCTGGCCGAGGTCTCCTGCTCGCTGCCCACCGCATAGAGGGCCGTATTTCCCTCAGGCCGACTGATCAGGAGCGACGCTGGCACTGGCAGGATCAGCTCGCGATAGCGCCAGACTCCGCTGCGATCGGCCAGGCCCGCGGCACCGTCTGGGAGAGCGCCTGCAGATGCCGCGCTCCGCTCGGCAAAGAGACGCCGCCAGGCCTGCGCGCCCACCTGACCCTGATCCGCCGCTGGCAACCTGAGAGGAATCTCGACATCGAGGACCTCTCCACACTCACAGCGATAGCGCGGCATGCCCCGCGGCTCGCTGGCAGGATAGAGCGTTCCACATTCGACGCAGCGTAGCTGCACCTGCTCCAGAACCTCCAGGGTCTGTGCACTCAGCAGGCTAGTGTCCAAGCAATTCCTCCTTCAGCGGTCGCGCGGGAGACCAGCAGAATTGATCATCATAGCGCGCGCGCGCGCGACGCACACGCTGATGGCGGGCATTGATGATCCGCGCGCCATGTTTATCCGCCCGCAGGATCAGGCCGCTTCCCTGGACTCCATGGGCCTGGGCTGTCTCCTGCATGGCACGTAGAATCTCTGGAAAGCGCGAGCCAGCCAGTGCAATCAGCGAGGAACCTCCCCCCGAAAGACAGGCCCCATAGGCCCCAGCGGCGACTGCGGCCTGAATAATAGCTGGCATGGCCGGGAAGAGCGCCTGACGATAGGGCTGATGCAGGCGGTCCTGCATGGCTTCGCCAATCAGCTCATAGCGGCCTGTCTGCAGAGCCGAGAGGAGCAGGGCCACCCGCCCGGTATTGAAGGTCACATCATCCTTCGGATAGCTGGGCGGCAAGAGTTTACGGCCAGCCAGCGTATCCATGGGGAAAGAGGGCGTAAAGATTACCGCCTTCAGTGCGTCGGGGAAGGGTGTTTTCACAGCATGAATTCTGCCATCTTTGACGGTTGAGGCCACCAGCCCGCCCAGCAGGGCAGGCGCCACATTGTCAGGATGATTCCCAGCCTCACTGGCTACAGCCAGCTCGAGGATCTCCTGGTCCGACAGGGCCTGATCGCGCAGGCGCAAAAACTCGGCGGCCGCGACAACCCCGCCAGCCGCGGCCGTTGCACTACTGCCCAGGCCGGAACCCGGAGGGATGTTGACCACCATACGGATGCGCACCGCTGGTAGCTCAACCCCCTTATAACTGAAGACTGAAGCAAAAGCACGGAAGAAGAGATTCTCCGGTCCGGTCGGCAGACCTGCACCAGACGTCCCTTCGATCTGAATAACAGGATGGTGTGGATCAGCGCCTCCCTCTACCACCTCAAAGCGATTGTAGAGTTGAAGAGCCAGCCCAAGGCTATCAAAACCCGGTCCCAGGTTAGCCGAGGTGGCCGGAACCAGCACAGTGAATGCGACAGGAAATACCGGTGCCATCGCCGCGGGCCTCCTGTCTTTCTGATACACACTCCATGACGTTCACGATCTCCTTTCTAAAGAAGGCAGTGGTCTTCCAATTGTACCATGCGCTGGCGCCGGGCGTCAGCGCCCGGCATGGCAGGTCAGATCAGGTCAGATCGGCTCGGCGGACCCCGCGCGCTCCGCTGACCATCCTGCGATCAGGGGCGCGCCAGCACTGCTCCCGTGTTGGCTGAGGTCACCAGCGAGGCATAGCGACGCAGCCACGAGCTTTGCACACGCGGCTTAAAGGGCTCGAGTTCACTGAGGCGCCTCTCGATCTCTTCGGGCGAGAGCTGCACCTCCAGCCGACGCTCGACGAGGTCGATATGGATCATATCGCCATCGACCAGGGCCGCAATGGGTCCGCCAGCCGCCGCCTCTGGCGAGACATGGCCAATACAGGCTCCACGTGTGCCACCGGAGAAGCGGCCATCGGTGATCAGAGCGACCTGCTCGCCCAGGCCCATGCCCATGATGTTGGCTGTCGGTGCCAGCATCTCCTGCATGCCCGGGCCACCGCGGGGGCCCTCGTAGCGAATGACGACGACATCGCCGGGCCTGACCTGACCGTTGAGGATGCCAGCGCTGGCCTCCTCCTGTGAGTTGTAGATGCGTGCCGGGCCGGTATGACGCATCATAGCAGGCGCCACGGCCCCAACCTTGACGACAGCTCCATCGGGGGCCAGGTTGCCGAAGAGCACGGCCAGGCCACCACGCTCGCTATGTGGCTGCTCGATGGGGCGAATCACGTCGTAGTCGTTGACCTGCGCCTCAGCAATGTTCTCGCCGAGGGTTTTGAGCGTCACCGTCGGGCGATCCAGGTTGAGCACGCCCGGCTTGCGGGACAGCTCCTTGAGGATGGCGCTGATGCCACCGGCACGGTCGACGTCCTCCATATGCCACTGGCCAGCGGGACTGACCTTGCAGAGATGGGGGGTACGCTCGGCGATCATGTTGATGCGCTCCAGCGAATACTCGATGCCGGCCTCACGCGCCAGGGCCAGGGTATGCAGGATCGTGTTGGTCGAGCCACCCATCGCCATGTCGAGGGCAAAGGCGTTGTCGATGCTTTCGACATTGACGATCTTGCGTGGCGTCAGGTTGACCTCGATCAGCTTCATGATCATCCGGCCGGCTTCGCGCGCCAGGTGGCGTCGTTCCTCGGAGATGGCCAGACGAGAGCCGTTGCCTGGGAGCGCCAGTCCGAGCGCCTCCATCAGACAGTTCATAGAGTTGGCTGTAAACATGCCTGAGCAGGAGCCGCAGGTGGGGCAGGCCTGCTGCTCCAGTTGCAAGAGTTCACGGTCATCGATCTTGCCAGCCTGATAGGCGCCAACTCCCTCAAAGATCGAAATCAGGTCGATGCTGCGGCCATCGGGAAGCTTCCCTGCGGCCATTGGCCCGCCGCTGACGAAGATAGTGGGGATGTCGAGGCGCATAGCGGCCATCAGCATGCCAGGCACGATCTTATCACAATTGGGGATGCAGACCATGCCATCAAAGCGATGGGCCTCGATCATGGTTTCAACGCAATCGGCGATCAGCTCGCGGCTGGGCAGCGAATACTTCATGCCGATATGCCCCATCGCAATGCCATCGTCGACGCCAATGGTATTGAACTCAAAAGGGACACCACCCGCGGCGCGAATGGCCTCCTTGACGAGTTTACCAAAGGCCTGCAGATGGACATGCCCTGGTACGACGTCCACATAGGAGTTGCAGACGGCAATAAAGGGCTTGCGAAAATCGTCTTCGCGCACCACCCCGGTCGCGCGCAATAGTCCACGATGGGGGGCGCGCTCAAAGCCAAGCTTGATCTGGTCTGAACGCATACATGCCATCTCCTTGCAGAGAGCGGGAACGGAAGAGCCCGCCACCACCTCGTCATTCGTAGACGGGCGTCAACCAGTGGCGATAGCGCTCTTGCTCGCCACGACAGGCCGAGAGATAGAGCGCCTGTAGCTGCATCGTGAAGGGACCTGGCTGACCGCTGCCAACAGGACGGCGATCAATGCTGACGACCGGAGACACCTGAACCCCAGTGCCACAGAGGAAGACTTCCTCGCTGGCATAGAGTTCGGTGCGATCGATGCGGCGCTCCTCAACGCTGAGGCCAAACTCATCGCGCACCAGCTGAATCAGGGTGTTGCGCGTAATGCCCTCAAGAATATCCTCAGAAGGCGCCGGCGTGATGAGCTTTCCGTTACGCAGCATGAAGAGGTTGCAGGAACTGCCTTCGGAGACGTAGCCATCGTGCGTCAGCATGATGGTCTCGTCAAAGCCAGCGCTCAGGGCATCCTCAGCAGCCAGGGCGCTGTTGACATAGCCACCGGTCACCTTGGCCCGCACGGGCATGGCATTGCTGTTGGCGCGACGCCAGCTTGAGGTGCAGACATGCAACCCCGACTCGATATCGACGTAATTGCCCATACCGAAGGTATAGATGGCAAATTCATCTTTCAAACCAGTCAGGCGTGGCTTGACCGTCAGCGAGGCCTTATAGGCGATAGGGCGGATATAGACATCCTGTTGATACCGATGCTTTCGCAGCAATTCAACAGTGATACGCTCGATATCCTCGATAGAATAAGGAAGCTGGATGCGCATCACGTTCCAGGAATGGGCCATACGCTCATAGTGCTCACGCATCTTCAGCACGTAGAGCTGGCCCTGGGAGGCGTTCCAGTAGGCGCGGATGCCCTCAAAGCAGGCAGTGCCGTACTGCAGGGCATGCGTGGCAATGCTGACTTTGGCCTCAGCGATGGGCACAACACGGCCTTCAAAGAAGGCGTAGCCCTCCAGAGGGTCCTGAATAGAGACCTTGTGTTGCTGTTCTGCTTCTGAATGTTCTGAGGTCTGCGTCTGGGTCACGAGGTTGCTCCTTACGGGAAAAGAACAGAAGAAATCGCGCAAGGGCATGCCGGGCCATGCTGGGCATACCCTTGCGACCCCCAGGGAATGGCACACGAAGCTGACGCGGCTAAATAGCCGAGGGCGTCTCCATGCTGCTTTCGACGATATAGATCAGGTCGGCGTCAGTGACCTGTTTTTTCTGATCGGCCAGGGCAATGAAGCGGCTATAGGCAGCTTTCAACTCCTCAGCGCCCAGGCGATAGCCGAGCTGGCGCAGGCGCGCATCCAGGCCATGGCGTCCGGAGTGTTTTCCCAGGACCAGGCGCGTATCGTTCCAGCCAACCGACTGCGGCGTCATGATCTCGTAAGTCAGACGGTTCTTCAGAACACCGTCCTGATGGATGCCCGCTTCATGGGCAAAGGCATTGAGACCGACGATCGCCTTATTCGGCTGCACCGGAATACTCGTCAGACGGCTGACAAGCTGGCTGGCCGCAACGAACTCCTGGGCATTGATGCGCGTATCGGCCTGGTAGACATCGGGGCGCGTACGCAGAGCCATCACCACTTCCTCCATCGCCGTATTGCCGGCCCGCTCGCCAATGCCGTTAATGGTCACCTCCACCTGACGAGCACCGCCACGGATCGCCGCCAGAGTATTGGCCGTGGCCATGCCCAGATCGTCGTGGCAGTGAGCACTGAGCACGACATCCTCGATGCCCGGCACGTGCTCGCGCAGGTAGCGGAAGAGCATCTCGTACTCGTGTGGCATCACATAGCCTACGGTATCGGGCACGTTGATCGTTGTGGCACCGGACTTGATGGCCAGCTCGAAGACGCGACAGAGGTACTCCCAGTCGCTGCGCGTGGCATCCTCTGCGGAGAATTCAACGACCGGGCAGAGATTGCGTGCATAGGCCACCATGGTCCTGACCCGTTCAAGGGCCTCCTCAGGCGTGATCTTCAGCTTATGCTGCAGGTGGATACCAGAGGTCGCAAGAAACACATGGATCACAGGCCGCTCTGCCTCGCGGACAGCCTCCCAGGCCGCATCGATATCTTCGGTGTTGGCCCGCGCCAGGCCAGCGATGGCCACGTCCTGGCCCCGCACGCTGCGGGTAATGGCCTTCACCGCCGCCAGATCACCGGGAGAGGCCGCAGGAAAGCCGGCCTCGATGATATCGACGTTCAGGCGCACAAGCTGCTCGGCAACTTGCAGCTTCTCTTCAGTACTCATGGTTGCGCCGGGCGACTGCTCGCCGTCGCGCAGAGTGGTGTCGAAAACGCGAATTACCGCAGGATCTCCCATGCTTTTGTTTCCTCCTTGTGACCATTCACCGGGCTGTAAGAGGCCATTTGCCGGCGTCTTCCAGCCCGCCGGCAGAGCCGGCTGATACGGCTATCTGGTTACTTTTTCGTCGGTTCGGCAATTTCTGGTCGCTTGTCAACCGGTTTCAGCCAGGGCATCATGGAGCGCAGCTCGCTCCCGATCTGCTCGATCTGATGCTGAGCATTGGCACGGCGCATGGCCTGGAAGCCCGGCCGGCCAGCCTGATTCTCCAGAATCCAGCGGGTGGCAAAGGTACCGTCCTGGATCTCACGCAGAATCTTGCGCATCTCGTTGCGCACCTGGTCGTTGATGATGCGTGGACCTGAGACGTAATCGCCATATTCGGCGGTATCGCTGACAGAGTAGCGCATATAGCTCATACCGCCCTGGTACATCAGATCTACAATCAGTTTCATCTCGTGAAGACACTCAAAGTAGGCCACCTCTGGCTGATAGCCAGCCTCCACAAGCGTCTCAAAGCCAGCACGGATCAGAGCGGTCACGCCACCACAGAGGACGGCCTGCTCGCCAAAGAGGTCGGTCTCTGTCTCTTCAGCGAAGGTGGTGCGCAGCACGCCAGCGCGGGTGCAGCCAATGGCGCGTGCATAGGCGAGGGTCAGGGCCTCAGCAGTGCCAGTGGCATCCTGATAGACCGCCCAGAGCGCGGGCACCCCAACGCCCTCGACAAAGAGGCGACGCATCATATGGCCCGGGCTTTTAGGGGCAACCATGGCCACATCGACCTCCGGCGGCGGCACAACCTGCGAATAGTGGATGCTGAAGCCGTGGGCCACCATCAGCATTTTGCCGGGCGCCAGGCCAGGCTTGATGTCACGCTCGAAGACCTCACGATGATTCTGGTCAGGCAGCAGCAGCATGATCACATCAGCCTGGGCAGCGGCGTCGGCCGGGGTCAGCACCTGCAACCCCTCGGCTTCAGCCTTGGCGCGGCTCTTGCTGCCAGTTGGCAACCCGATAACGACGTTGCAGCCGTTATCACGCATGTTAAGAGCGTGCGCATGTCCCTGGCTACCATAACCGATGATCGCAATGCGCTTGTTCTGAATCAATTCGAGGTTCGCATCTGCATCGTAATAGATATTCGCCATTGAGTCCTTCTCCTTCTATCTATTCATCGCGCGCGATCGCCAGACAACCGCCGCGCGCCAGTTCACGAATGCCATACGGCTGGAGCCGCTCCAGCAACTGTTCAACGATGTCTCCGCTGCCGGTGATCTCGAGCGTCAGGGTCTCCGGTGCCAGATCAACTGCGTGAGCGCCAAAACGATGACCAAGCTCGATAATTTCGCTACGATTTGCCGAGGTGCAGTTGACTTTCACCAGCGCCAGTTCCCGCTCGACGGCCTGGCCAGAGGCAAAGCTAAACACATGCCTGACATCGACGATCTTACGGAGCTGCTCTGCCAGGTGATCGACCTCGACCTCCGCGTCATCGACAACAACGGTCACCCGTACCATACCAGCCGCCTCGCCCGGCCCAACGACCAGCGTGCGCATGTTGGCGCGCCGCCGGCGCAGGACATTCACCACGCGGTCAACCGCCCCCTGTCGATCATCGACGAGCAAGACCAGGGTATGTTGACGCACACTACCAGAGGGCGCGTCAGACTGGCCAGCCCGTGCAGTAGAGACAGCCTGTTCGCTCATGATTGGCCTCTTCCTCTCTCTCATTCCTCAATCATCGTGGTAATCGCTGCGCCTGGAGGGACCATCGGGTAGACATTGGCCTCGGCCTCGATCATGAAGTCGATAATCACGGTGCCAGGGATCTGCATGGCCTTTCGAATGGCTGCCTGCACGTCCTCGCGCCGCTCCACGCGCATACCCGTCAGCCCATAGGCCTCGGCCAGCTTCACGTAGTCCGGGCTGCTGATGGGGGTTTCGGAGTAATTGCGCTCGTGGAAGAACTGCTGCCACTGGCGCACCATGCCGAGGTAGCCGTTGTTCATGATGGCCACTTTGACTTCGACTCCCTCATCGCGCAGCGTGGCCAGCTCCTGGATGTTCATCTGGAAACCGCCGTCTCCGGCCACCACCCAGACTGGCTCGTGCGGCAACCCCATCTTGACGCCCATCGCCGCAGGCAGGGCGAAGCCCATCGTGCCGAGACCGCCAGAGGTAATATGGCTGTTGGGACGCATCCATTTGTAGAAGCGGGCCGTCCACATCTGATGCTGGCCGACATCGCTGACGACAATGGCCTCACCACCTGTCTCCTGATAGATGGCGTCGAGAATGGCGGTCGGCTCTGGCCAGGGCTGCTCCTGCCGGAACTGCTGCGTACGCTCGCGCTCCTGGGCCTCCCACTGGCGCAGCTCAGCAACCCAGTCACGATGCTCACCTGGCTCAACCGCCTCCACCAGCGCGCTCAGGGCGGCTCTGGCATCGGCCGCAATGGCGACAACCGCTGGCTTGACCTTATGCAGTTCAGAGGGGTCAATGTCTATATGAATGATCTGCGCCTGAGGGGCGAACTCGCTCACCTTGCCTGTCACGCGATCATCAAAGCGCAGTCCGATCCCGATGATCAGATCGGTGACACCGATGGCGCGATTGACAAAGGCCGGCCCGTGCATGCCCGGCATGCCCAGGAAGAGCGGATGCTCGGTCGGGAACGCGCTCAGACCGAGCAGAGTGGTAATGACAGGAATGCCAGTCTTCTCGGCCAGGGTCCGTAGCTCAGCGTAGGCACCTGAAAGGATGATGCCATGACCAGACATAATAACTGGACGCCGTGCCTGGGCGATCAGCTCGGCGGCGCGCTGGATGGCCTCCGGGGCAGGCTGTGGAACACGGGCTGAGCGGTACAGCTCCATCGAGCGCACAGAGGAGGCGGGTCGATAGAGTGTCCTGGCGAACTGGACATCCTTAGGCACATCGACCAGGACGGGACCGGGGCGCCCACTGCGCGCCAACTGGAAGGCCTCATGGACGACATCGGCCAGCTCCTCAACGCATCTCACCAGGAAGTTATGCTTGGTGATTGGCAGCGTGAGGCCAAGGACATCGGTCTCCTGGAAGGCATCACGCCCGATGAAGGGTCGCCCAACCTGGCCGGTAATGGCCACAACGGGAGTTGAGTCCATGTACGCCGTCGCCAGGCCGGTCACCAGATTGGTGGCACCGGGACCGCTGGTAGCGACACAGACGCCTACTTTGCCTGTGGCACGCGCATAGCCATCGGCCGCATGAGCGGCGGCCTGCTCATGACGCACCAGCACATGGTGCAGCGCTGGATAGGAGGGCAGCGCATCATAAAAGGGCATGATCGCCCCTCCCGGATAGCCGTAGAGCAACTCTACTCCCTCGCGCACCAGGGCTTCACAGAGAATGTGACTGCCGGCCAGCTCGCGCGCTTCTTCGCCAGCGCGCATTCCGGCGTTTCGAGTATCGCCTGACTCCTGAGTAACCGTTGCTGTTGTCATACTTCCTCCTTAACCTGAAGGGCGTCCTTGCACAGGAGCTCTGGTTGTATTGCCATCCCCTGTTCGGTTGACGCTCGTTCCAGAGCAGGTCTCTCTCTTCCGACTAGCATCGCTGCCGGGACGCCCTGCAAGCAATAAAAAACGAGAACCGCCCTGCCGGGAGGTCCTCGTTAGGTTACCTGCTCTGGATTGGGTTGCGTCGTTGCCCCCGTTACTCTCCTCTCGGCGTGCCTGGCGTAAGGCCCGTGGTAAGCTCTACAAGGCTCAGCCCTGTAAGGCTTACCAGCCCCGTAAGGGTAAGGCTAATAAGCAGCACGAGGCCCAGAAGGAGAAGGGTGGACGCAATCAACACACGCACAAATAAAGAAATCGGCGTCAGCGCGCCGATTTGTAGAAGCAGGAGACCAGTGGCGAATGTGGCAGCGGCCATCATTGCCATACCACAATCCGCAGGCATGGAAGCAGGCATACGCATCATCTGTTGAGGCGCAGTGATAGCTTGCGCCCGACTGGCATTACGATACGCTGCTGACATGCTCGCTGGCTCCTCACAGATCTTCATCTTAATGCTCGTACAGGCTGACAGCTCGGGCATCAACAGGGCGTAGAACGGCCCAGGACACCTCAAGGTATGGGAGAGGCCAACCGTTGCCTCTTACCGACAGCCGCTTCTCTCGCGGCCCGGAGGCACGCGCGCCTGTCGGCAGTTTCGGAGGTTACTGACTGCGGGCGTCGTTGCCAGATCGTAACGAGTCCTGTTGTCTGAGAGGATACACCACCTGCAGTGGTTTTGTCAACCCCCGAACAGGGCTTTCTATGATCTGATCCGCGAGAGCGTCAGTTGTCGCCCTCGCAGCGCTCCGCTGCTTGAGCTGATCGGCACTCCAACATCGATCTCAGGAGGATGCCAGGGCGGCCCGGTGTAACGGCGTGTAGCGCGGGCCGCTGCGCGTAAGCTCACTTTTCATTACGTACAGCTCGTCTACCCTCTGCCCGGAGAGCCTGGCTGGCGCGGCCCACTGGCGCAGAAACCGCTGGAGGGCCTCCTGCTCCTCGGACCTCAGTGGGGATTTCAGGCGCGCCAGCGTGAGATGAGGGGAGAATGGGCGCTCCTCTGGAGGGAAACCGCGATACTCCAGCTCGTGCAGCAGGCTGCGCTGGAGATCACGCAGCCTTCCCGACGACTCCTCCACTCCCATCCAGATGACGCGCGGCGCACGCGGTGAACCGAAGATTCCTGGCCGGGTCAGGTGGTAACTGAACGGGCGCACCTGGGAGGCCGCCGCCGCGGCCGCGGCACAGGCTCGGTGCAACTCCTGAGCATCTAACTCGCCGAGAAAGGCCAGCGTCAGATGCAGTGAGGCGGGATCAACCCAGCGCGCGATAGGCAGTAGCCGCGCACCTGCCTGTATAGCCTCTGCCAGAAAGGTGCGCAACTCCTGACCCAGGTCCAGGGCGAGAAAGGTTCTGGTCATCTTTACGCGCCTCTCATGCCGCGAAGAGTAAGGCATCCAGTTCTTCGCCATCGATGGTCTCGACTTCGATCAGGCGCTCAGCAATGGCAATGAGCCTGGCGTGCTTCTCACGCAGAATCCCCAGCGCTGTGGCATAGGCCTCTTCAACAAGACGCGCCACCTCGGCATCGATCCTGGCTGCTGTCTCCGGGCTGATCGCGCTGGCGCCATCCTCTCCGGCCTTGAGCGCAACGGTCCCCAGAGCGCTCATGCCGAATTCGCAGACCATGCGCCGCGCCAGGGTCGTGACGTACTCAATGTCCTGGCTGGCCCCGGTCGTGATATCGCCAAAGATCAACTCCTCGGCGGCCCGGCCCCCCATCGCGCCGGCCATCTTCGCCAGCAGCTCTGAACGACGCAGCAGGTAGCGATCCTCAAGCGGGGCCTGCACCGTGATTCCTAGCGCCATTCCTCGCGCGATGGCCGTGACCTTGCGTACGGGATCGGAGCCAGGCAGGGAGCGCATGACAATCGCATGCCCAACCTCGTGATAGGCAATGATGGCCTTCTCAGCATCGGTAATCACGCGGCTCTTACGCTCCGGCCCTGCCATCACCCGCAGCATGGCCTCCTCCAGCTCGGCATTGCCAATCACAGCGCAGTGGCGCCGCGCCGCCAGCAGTGCTGCCTCATTGAGCAGATTGGCCAGATCAGCTCCTGAGAAGCCGGCTGTCTGACGCGCCACGTGCCTCAGATCGACCTCTTCGGCCAGGGGCTTGCCATGCGCATGCACCTCCAGGATGGCCAGACGTCCGCGAATATCGGGCTTGTCCAGGATCACCTGGCGGTCAAAACGCCCGGGGCGGAGCAGCGCTGGATCGAGCACGTCTGGACGGTTGGTTGCTGCTATTACGACTACGCTCGTCTCTTTGTCAAAACCATCCAGCTCAACAAGCAGTTGATTGAGCGTCTGCTCCCGCTCGTCGTTTCCTCCAGTCGCTGAGGCGCTGCGCTGACGACCGACGGCGTCGATCTCATCTATAAAGACGATGCATGGTGCATGCGCCCGTGCCTCTTTAAAGAGATCGCGCACCCGTGCCGCTCCGACCCCGACAAACATCTCAACGAACTCGGAGCCGCTCACACTGTAAAAGGGAACCTGTGCCTCTCCAGCGACGGCCCGTGAAATGAGCGTCTTGCCCGTTCCGGGAGCTCCCACCAGCAGGACGCCTCGCGGGGTACGGGCCCCCATCGCTCTAAAGCGCCCCGGCTGCTTTAAAAACTCGACAATCTCTTCAAGCTCAATCTTCGCTTCTTCCACTCCGGCCACATCCTTGAAGAGGATCGATGGGCGCGACTCATTGAAACGTCTGGCCTTCGAGCGCGCAAAGGGGAGAGCCGAGGCCCCCATGCTGCTCCGGCGCAACAAGAAGAAGACTCCGACGACGGCCAGGGAGACGGCGAGCAGATAGAGCGCACCTTGTGTCCAATCACCGCTCTGTCCATTATCAATGGTCACGGTCACACCATCACGACGGAACAGATCCGTGAGGGTCTCTCCATCCTCTTTGACTGCGTGATAGCGCTGACCGTTACGATCGCGGGCGAAGACATCATCTCCGTTGATCACGGCTGTCTGCAAATGATGCTGATCAGCCAGATTGAGCAAGGCACTGATTGGCAGATCGCGCGTGGTGCTCTGTGCGGCGGCCATGCGCAGGACACGCACTGTGAGCAACGCCACCAGTGCCAGTGTGACCAGTGCCAGCGGAATTCCATAACGCACCCAGGCCCTGCGCTTCCAGAGAAGCTTCGGCCCTGAGCGCCGCGTCTCTTTGCGCGAAGATTCTTGCTGTTCCTCAGGAGACCTATCCATGCGGTATCGTAAAGCCTTTCTGGCAGATGACGCTCCTCCAGCGCCTCTTCAGAGTGTCAGAGCGTCTCAAAATATCGCTTTGTATATCAGATCGGTTCAAATATGTGATTACTATAGCCCACTAAGGTCCAGTTTATCAAGTCCCTGGCCGATGGTACCGCTGTGCGCAGGCTCCATATCAAGCGCTGCTCCACGGACCTCCCCTGATCTCCAGCCGGCCTGCGCCGGTTTCAGAGGTGGTCAGGAGAGCTGCCCCCTGTCTCTGACACTTTCATTGGAGGCATGCCATACTATGCAGGAGAGAGGGACAGTGCAAGCCCATCAACTGCCGGAAAAATCTGGGGGTGCGATCGTGATCGTGCCCATGGTCAGTAGTGAGAAGGAAGTATCCAATGTCGGCAAAGAAGCTGGAACCAGAGCAGCTGCCGCTTGCCAGAAGACTCAGACGGATCGCCAGGCGTGCCCTGGAGATTGGCACTGCACAGCAACCGTTCAGCCGGGAGAGCCGGCAGAAAGCTCCCCGCATCCGAGACGCGCGCGTCGTTCACAGCGTCCGCCCTTACTGTGCCGTGGGCTGTGGTCTGAATGTCTATGTCAAAGACGGCCGTGTGCTGGACATCGAAGGTAATCCCGTCAGCCCGATCAGCCATGGAACGCTCCGTCCCAAAGGGGCTGCAACCTTCCAGTATACGGTGAACCCGAACCACCTGACGCGCGTGCTCTACCGGGCCCCTTACAGTGATCACTGGGAAGAACGCTCGCTGGACTGGGCGATGGAACAGATCGCTCTGCGCGTCAAAGAGACACGCGATGCGACCTTTGTCGAGCGACTCGCCGATGGACGGGAGGTGAATCATACCCTGGCGCTGGCTTCGCTGGGCGGCGCTACCCTCGATGTCGAAGAGAACTATCTGATGACGCCTCACCCCCATCTCGTAGGCGTCGCGGCGCTCTTGCAACCCGGTATGGTAAAGCTCCCGGCACCGGTCAAGGGTCCATTGCAGTTTTTCAGTGGTAGCTGTAGTCGCGTAAAGACGATACCCGTACGCTTTGCTGCTCATGGTTAGCGCTCATCCTCGACACATAGGGAAATGGGGTATCATACAGCCATTTTCCCCCCTTTCAACCTCTTCTTTTACACCGCTTGTAAAGCGGTCACGTGCGGCCCTCACATCCGGCTGGTGTCCGGTGGGAAGCTACAACAGGGTTGAGGGGCCATGTTCACACAAGGCTTCCACCCATCCGGTGATGAAACCAGCATTCCAGCGTTGCGACTTGTGGGAGTCAGTCATGTTGGATCTGGGGCATCAGACAAGGTGATAGCCCAACTTGCAGGTGACGTGTTTGGTCTGCTGTGCCTCCATACACGTCAGCACAACATTTGTTCTAATTCTTGTGAAGTTCCCGTTGGGGCCACCTTACTCCTCCTTGAAAGATAGGGGGATGCGGTGGCCCTTACCTCAAAAACGCACCATGAAGAGCAGACCTGCCCTCATGCCTTCTCTACTAACACGGGGGAGTTCCGAAATTCTCCGTTCGTCCCCCCCAACTGACCTGCCTCTCCATCGGTCTGCCGGCCCTTTCAAGGAAGAGACGGTTCAACCTTTCCTCGCTCACAACGTAGATGTGATAAGCAAGAGTCACCACGCTCAGTCTTTATCAGAGTGATCAGTCTACTTCAGTTTCTCAGCGAAAGTGCAGGGATTGACTAATGGAGGAGCCGCAGAACAGAGGCGAGAGCGACATCAGCGGGAGTCGCAGAATAACCAGCAAGCTAGAGCATGTAGAGGGAGAGAACAGCACCTCAGAGCAGGAGAGCAGCGCGGCAGAGGAGAGTCTGCAACTGGTTGTCGTTGAGGGGATGCAGATCGGCAGAGGTGTCGCCCGCATCGATCCACGCGACATGGAACGGCTTGGCTGTCAGCCTGGCGACATCATCATGATCACTGGAGCGCGCACCACGGCGGCCAGAGTCCTGCCAGGAGCCATACGCGACCGCGGCCAGGGCCTCATCCAGATGGATAGCCAGGTGCGGCAGAACAGCGACGCCGGGCTGGGCGAGCGCGTCAGCGTGCACAAGGCGCGCGTGCAGCGAGCCGAGAAGATCACCCTGCTGCCGCTGACACGTGGAGCACCCATTCAGGAGAGCGACCTGCAATATATTGCGCGCTACCTGGTGGGGTTGCCCGTGGTCATCGGCGATCTGCTGCGCCTGAACATGCCGGGCACAGCGACACGCGAGTTTCTCATCATCGCCACCACCCCCGCCACGCCCAGCTATCCCTCGCGCCGCACGCAGCAGAACGGAGCCATCCTCGAACCACCGCCAGAAGAGAGCAGACCAGCCGAGGCAGAGGCGGTCATTGTGCAACCGGGGACCATGGTGCGCGCCCAGGCACGGGGAGCCGGCAGAGCCGGTGGTCCGGGGCGCGTCAGCTACGAAGACATCGGCGGCCTGGGAAAAGAGCTACAGCGTATCCGCGAGATGATCGAGCTGCCGCTGAAGTATCCAGCGGTCTTCGATCGCCTCGGTGTCGAGCCACCCAAGGGGGTGCTTCTCTACGGACCGCCAGGCACGGGGAAAACCCTGATCGCCAGAGCCGTCGCCTCAGAGACGAATGCCGCCTTTTTTGTGATCAACGGACCTGAGGTGATCAGCAAGTTTTATGGCGAGAGCGAATCGCGCCTGCGCGAGGTCTTCCAGGAAGCCCAGCGGCGCGCACCCAGCATCATTTTTATCGACGAACTGGACGCCCTGGCACCAAGACGCGCCGAGACCGGCGGCGAGGTCGAGCGACGTATCGTAGGCCAGTTGCTGGCCCTGATGGACGGCATGGCCTCACGTGGACAGGTAGTGGTCATCGGCGCCACCAACCAGCCCAACTCGCTGGACCCTGCGCTGCGCCGCCCTGGGCGCTTCGACCGCGAAATCTCCCTGCGCGTGCCCGACCTCCACGGCCGGAAGGAGATCCTGCGCAGCCCCACCCGCGACGCCGCTCTGGCCAGGGACGTTGACTTTGCGCGCCTGGCCCAGCTCACGCCAGGCTTCGTGGGGGCCGATTTAGAGGCTCTCTGCCGCGAAGCGGCGATGATCGCTCTGCGACGGGTACTGCCCTACATCGACTACCAGAGTGGCTACATCCCCTTTGAAACCCTGGTCAGCCTGAGCATCACGATGGCCGACTTCCAGAATGCCTTGCGCGAGATCGAACCCACAACCACCCGTGAGGTCTACGTCGAGGTCAGCGAGACAACCTGGGACGATATCGGCGGTCAGCAGCACGCAAAACAACTGCTGACCGAGGGTGTGGAATGGCCGCTGCGCTACCCCGAGATCTATAGCAAGGCCAGGGTTGAGCCTCCACGTGGCGTGCTGCTGGCCGGCCCGCCCGGCGCCGGCAAAACCCTGCTGGCCCGCGCCGTCGCCAACCAGTGCGACGCCAGCTTCATCTCCATCAAAGGTCCGGAGCTCCTCTCCAAGTGGGTGGGTGAATCAGAGAAGGGCGTACGCGAGATCTTTAAGCGCGCCAAGCAGGCTGCTCCGTGTATCATCTTTTTTGACGAGATCGACGCGCTGGCTCCGCGACGCGGCGGTGAGCTCGACGGACATGTGGGCGACCGCGTGATCGCTCAGCTGCTGACCGAGATGGATGGTATCGAGGGCCGTGCAGGGGTGATCGTGCTGGCCGCCACGAATCGACCCGAATTGATTGATCCAGCCCTGCTCAGACCAGGGCGCTTCGACCTGATCGTCGAACTGGCCTACCCCGATGAGGCCGACCGTCGCGCCATCTTCGCGGTGCATACGCGCGGCAAGCCACTGGCACCGGACGTGAGCCTCGAAGAGCTGGCTCATCTGACGCCCGGGCGCACCGGCGCCGATATCGAGGCCATCTGCCGCCGCGCCTCGATGCTGGCCCTGCGCGACTGGATCGCCCCTCGCGCACAGCAGATCGGGCACGTCCAGATCAGCGAGGCGCCCTCGCCTGACCAGGAGAGTCAGAGCGAGGCCCCCATCGCCAGCCAGCCGTCGCCGCTCGACGAGTCCCGCTTCTTCATCCGCCGCGAGCACTTCGAGCAGGCCCTCGCTGAACAGGAGGAGCGCTACAGCGCTCAGGCCCGCCTCGAGAGCGAGCGCGCCCAGCGCGAGGAAGCCCGCCAGAAACTGCTGGATATGGCCGCAGCCTACAGCGGCACCGGCTCGACCGGTCAGCATGTCGGTCCACCCCTGCGCGGCTGGCGACTCTGGCTGGCCCGCCTGCTGGGGCTGGTCCCCCGTTAGCCTCAAGCTGGCTCCACGCCAGGGCCAGGCCGGCCTCCGGCGTGGGACCAGCTCCTCTTCAGGTCCTGGCCTGCGTGGAGCGACTGTGCCCTCTTGCTCCACCAGTGCAAATCACACCCCCAAAAAGCCCCCCGATAGACGTTCAACACGTTGAGTCGAAGATTACTTCAGCCAGTACATTGCGCGCCCGCAGAGCATCACACTCGATGCATAAAGGCTGTTTTCAACTTAGATCAAAGGCGAAGACATGTCAATACAACTACTTCGACTGCAATATAACATGGCTGACCGGGGTAGTTCTGCTATGCTATAATAATAGAGAGAGTGTGAGCATAGCGAAGGGAGAAAACTTTGGCGTTGTACTCATCTGACAACTGCTCTTCGGACTCCCGCAAACACGTCGTCGAGGCTTATCTGCAGGCTATCCGTCTGATTGACGATCGCGTTGCCCCCCTGCTGGGGAAGGTCACCACGCGCGTCCTCGTCCAGGGGGCCGCCAGAAGGGTAGCGGATAAGTACCCTTTCCTTCATTTTCTTGAGCGCGTCCCTTATACTGAAGTTACTCCCGCTATGGCGCAGGAGCAGTTCGGCGGTCTCACCTCTCAGGAGCTGATGCAAGGACTTAATCAACTCTTACAGGAGTGTTTCGCAGGACTGAAGGAACTCACAGGCGATCTGATTGCCACACCACTGCACGATGAAGTGACCCGCCAGCTTCAACAGATGTCAATTATGCATTAAAATATCAGCAGACAATGGAGAAGAGCAGCGTGCAGTCTCAGCCAGTCATCTCAGATAGCGCGTACCGCTCTTCCAGGGGACGAGGTGGAGATCGGTTAGCCGCTCTACGTCACGAGATGGAATATCTCAACACGATCGGCAAGCGCTTCGTCGCAGCCAACGATCGCTTTCAGGTCCACCGTGCCCTGCTGGCGACCTTGCAGGAACTCTACAGTTTCTCCGCCTGTTCCATCCTGCTGAAGGGGCAGAGTGGTGAGCCGTTCGAGCTGTCGATTATCCCCCGCTATCCATTGAGCGCCGCCTTTCTCCAGGCCATGATCAAGCGCATTGCCCGTGCAGCCAGCATCATCGATTTCCCCAGTGTCACGCCTGAGGAGCTGGCAATTGCCGCCTACCTTGATGCCCCTGATGAGCTGGCCCTGATGGAGACCCAGCCCCCTGTCGGCGGTGCAGAGATCGGAGATTTTCTCAACATTCCCCTGGCTGTTGAAGATCGCATCATCGGCATGTTGAGCCTCTTCCATGAGCACGAAAAGGTCTTCGATACCGAGCTGCTGCAGCTCACCAGAATTATTGCCGACTACGCGGCCATCGCCCTGGAGAACATGCGCCTGCGGGAGCGCGAGCAGGCCCTCTGGCGGGAAGCCGAGTTCGAGCGCCACCGTCTGGAGCTGATCATCAGCAGCATGGCCGAAGCCCTGCTGATCACCAACGCCCAGGGAGCGATCATTTCGCTCAATCGCTTTGCGGAGCAGCTCTTCCAGCAGGCCCACATCGATGCTCGTCTGGAGCCGGGCATCCCGTTGCGTCAGCTTGCCGCCATCAGCAAGGTCGATTGGCTCGGCGAGCTGGCCCGCATCATCGATCAGGCACTGACCGGTCAGACCATCAAGAATCAGGAGCTGATCATCGGCGAGAGCGGCGATACTGTTCCCCTGACGCTGAGCATCAGCGCCGCCCCCTTGAATCAGGAGAACCAGAAGCTGCTCCCCGGCGGCGTGGTCGTCGTACTCAATGATATCACCGACAGCAAGCAGATCGAGAAACTCAAGGACGAGTTTGTCTCCGTCGTCTCTCACGAGCTACGCACTCCCCTGACGGCCATCAAAGGCTATACGCAGCACCTGGTGCGGCGTCTGGAGCGGCGCCTGCGCCAGATGCGCCGCGAGCCTGGCGAGGCTGCCGCCAGCGAGCCGCCGGAAAGCTACGATCTGCGCAGCCTCTACATCGTGCAGAGTCAGGCTGAACACCTTGAGCGTCTGGTCAGTGACCTGCTCGACCTCTCGCGCGTCCAGTGGGGCCGGCTTGGCCTGCAGTACTCCTCGTTCTATCTGGCTGACCTTCTCGCCGAGCATGTGCGCCTGGCTCAGGCCGGAACAGAGCAGCATAGCATCCAGCTTGACCTGCAGGTCCAGGACAGCAAGATCACTGCTGATCGTCTGCGTATTGGCCAGGTGGTAGGCAATATCCTGGATAACGCTGTGAAGTACTCACCGCAGGGAGGCCGGGTGACCGTACGCCTGGAGGAGAGCCATGGCGAGTATCTGGTGAGCGTAAGCGATGAGGGCATCGGCGTCAGCCCTGAGTATCTGGACCACATCTTCGAGCGGTTCTATCGCGTGCGCAACGCTGCCAGCCGCCAGTACTCCGGCATCGGCCTGGGCCTCTATGTGGCGCGCGCGATCATCGAGGAGCATGGCGGCCGCATTGGCTACGCCAACAACACCCAGGGCATGGGGAGCACCTTCTACTTCACCCTGCCGCGCTCCCCGCACCCCAGAAGCTGAGTTGATCGCCACCCCTTCCCTTTCACTCCTTCTCCTTTGCTCCTCGGACCTGGGCCAGACTCAAAACGCCTTCAACAGATCGGTGGGAGTGGCGTGAAAATGATCATGCAGATACGAGCGTCCGAAAGGCGTAAAATGGATGGTCGCCCAACGTGAGCGCATCAGCTGTATACTACGCAGCACACGCGCCTCTCCCCAGAGAGGATAGAGCAGATCACAGAGGGCATTGACCACATCTCCGGTACTGCTGATGAGCACGCCTGTCACGAGCACAACCACCTTGAGGACGAGCGAGCGTGGGAATGAGATCGGCCCCAGTGTCGTAAAACAGCCGATATAGAGGGTCACCGCGGAGACCAGAGCCGGAATCAGCGTCTCCAGGACAATGGAGAGCCGAGAAGGCTCGCGTACAAAAACCGTGGTGATCCCCAGAGGGCCAATAGCCCAGCCAATCAAGCGATCCTTGCGCAACAACGCCACCAGCAGATGCGAGACCTCAAAGAGTAAGGCCCACAGCAGCAGGAAAGCAATCAAACCCGGTACCGAACGAATCTGGATACTGGCCAGTATCCCCGGCATGCTCATCCTCCTCGATCTTCATGACTTCGGCGGCAGGATACCCACGGGTTCAGCCGTGGGAGGAAGGCCGCGCCTCCTTTCCACACGGTATGCCCTCGCTTTCTGGACGAGTTCGAGGTGCTTGTGGCTGGCACTGGCATGGACCCTGGTACCATCAAGGGTGCGCAGATCAAAGTAGCCCGAACTTCTGCGCCCAAACACAAAGCAGACCGTCCCCTGATAGCGCACACAGTCAAAAAGTCGAAAACCATGTACCACC
>JBHOQN010000086.1:0-51023 GCA_042408965.1 Ktedonobacteraceae bacterium | reverse complement strand
GACTGCCGGGAGCCAGCGCCCGGATCAGGGCCACGCAGACGATAGACACAGCGCCCGACAAAGCCGGGCTGAACATGGGTGGAGAAATGCACCTGATGGGACCGCAGATCATAATCTTCGATGACGATGCCATCATCGCGGATATACTCCTCGATGGCCTCTCTCTGCACGAGTGCGGCCAGCTCAGAGGGCGCAAGC
Source organism: Ktedonobacteraceae bacterium (assembly GCA_042408965.1). Classification (GTDB taxonomy): domain Bacteria; phylum Chloroflexota; class Ktedonobacteria; order Ktedonobacterales; family Ktedonobacteraceae; genus Thermogemmatispora. Next base: position 50,825 of record JBHOQN010000086.1, on the reverse strand, counting down.
TCCTGCCAGCGCTTCGCCAGACCGAGAAAGAGATACAGTGGTAGCGGCACAAGCGCGTAGTAATTCCCATACACCTTGTTACGGGTGTTGATCCAGTTGAAGGTTGTCAACGAGTCGAATTCTAGCGTCAGATGTTCGCACTGCGTTGGTCTCAGACTCGACGCCTGCCTGGCCAGGTCTGTGAAGGTGGTGGAGCCGGTCCAGCCTGAAGAATCTTCAGGATCGATCACCACCTCTTCGAGCAAGAAGACCTGCCTGCCGATCTGCATAAAGGGCGAATGTCGCATATGAGCGCCGCCGCCTGAGTTGAAGAGCATCAGGGCACGGTAGAAGACGGGAAAGAGGTCTCCCAGCAGCAGGGTAATACGCACCGTGTATGTTTTATCCGGGCTGAGATGAAGATGTCTGTTCTGGCGTTCGGCCTCGCGCATCTGGGCGGCCGGCAGAGGAAATTGCAGGCTGGAGCAGGTGAAGAGGCGACGCTTATTGCCCTCGTGAAGCCAGGCTGAGACGTCAGGAGCAGCTCCGCGAAGCCATTCCAGCCAGGCGCCATGCACCAGCTCGCCCGAAAAGGGCATCAGCGTGCCCGGCTGGAGCGGACGCAAGCGCAGATGCAGCGCATAGAGATCGGCTAGCACGTTGCTCGACGTCGCTGTAGAAGCTGTTTCCATGCCTCACTCCTTCTGGTAAGCGCCACCTCCATCACCAGGGCCGGGCAGCATCGCCGACCTCGCTCGCGACGGCAGAGCGGACAGAGCGGACAAGGCCGGCGTTCGGCGGAAGGACGCTCTGCGCCCAACGCCTTCTTCCTGCGGGAGAGAGCGCGTCCGCTACGTCTGCCTGGCGGGCGCTTCACAGCCCTGGCATCCCAACACCGCTCGTTGCAACTGTCACAACTGTATGTTAGGATAGAACATGTACAAGCTCTTGTCCAGCAAGCATAGGAAAGGTGGGATGCAGAAGAGCGAGCGACCTCGACATTTCCTTGCTCCCCCTCTGAGGTAGTGGCGGTCGGGAGTCCAGGCTCTTCCTTATGCGTAGGGCAGACGAGAATCATGCAGATTGCTTCCCTGGATACACACACACTGAGCTGGCTGCAACAGGTGGCACGCTTCTTCGCCTCCCATGAAGGGGTCACGGCCTACCTCGTGGGGGGGGCACCGCGCAACCTGCTGCTCGGCCTGCCCGGACTCGATTGGGACATCACAACCTCCGGCGACGCACCGCTCCTGGCGCGCCAGCTCGCCACCTCGCTGGGTGGCTACTACGTCCATATGCACGATAAAGCCAGCCGCGTGGTGTTAAAAGAGGGTCCAGGTGAGTTCATCATCGACGTGGCGCCCTTGATGGGAAGAGGTATCGAAGAGGACTTGCAGCTGCGTGACTTCACTATCAACGCGCTTGCTGTCCCCCTGGTCCCGGCTGTCGAACAGCTCAGCGTTGCGCCTGCTGAGGTGACGCGGCTCCCCTGGATCGATCCCCTGGGGGGACTGCGTGATCTGCAGGCCCGCCGCCTGCGAGTCGTCAACCAGGAGGCCTTTCGCCATGACCCCCTGCGTCTGCTACGTGCCGTTCGTCTGGCCACACGCTATGCTCTGCAATTGACGTCCGCGACGGAGGCCCTGCTGCGACGCGACGCCGCTCTACTGCTCACGGTCGCGAGCGAGCGCATCCATGCCGAGCTGTACAGTCTGCTTCAGGGCGATGGCGCCACCGTCCGTCTGCGTCTGCTCGACCGCTATGGGCTGCTGACCACACTCATCCCTGAGTTCGAGCCAGCGCGCGGCATGCCGCAGCCATATCCACACCACTGGGACGTGCTGGAGCACTCGCTGGAAAGCGTCGCTGCCCTGGAGGCGATCGCGCTCGCTGTGGCAGGGGGTCCGGCCGGCGCTGCCGCAGGGCTGCCCCTGCTGGAGGCGGCCGAGCACCAGGACGAACTGGAGGCGCTGCGCAGCCTGGTGCGTGAGGCCGAGCGTCAGGGGATCTTTCGCTCCAGCGACCTGCACAGCGCCGCTATGAAGCTGGCCGCCCTGCTACATGACATCGGGAAACCGGCGACCTTCACCCTCGACGAGAACGGTCTGGTGCACTTCTACGGCCATCAACAGAGTGGGGCTCCCATCGCCGACCAGATCATGCAGCGCCTCAGCGCCAGCCTCCACGATCGGCGCCTGGTCCGCCTGGTCACTGCCCACCACATGCGCCCGGGCCAGCTGGCGCGCCAGGAGACCATGACCCCGCGTGCGATTCGCCGCTACTTTAGCGACCTGGGGCCACGCGGCATCCTCGTGGCGCTCTTCTCGCTGGCCGATCATCTGGCTACCTATGGTTCTGCCCACCAGCAGCGTCCCACTGGCGCCTGGGAGCGCCATCTGGCCGGCGTGCGCCTGCTCCTCCACAGCTATATCTACGAGCGCGAGCGCTTCCTGCCACCTCATCTGGTCAGCGCGGGCGAGCTGATGCGTCGCCTGGGAGTGACACCCGGCCCACTGATCGGCGAGTTGCTCGAGATGATCGCAGAGGCACGCGCCGAGGAGCGCATCCACTCGAGAGAGGAGGCCGTCTGGCTGGCACAAGAATACCTGCAGACCCGCGGAGGCGACCACGCAGGCAGCAACGGCGAGAAGCAGTCGGGTGCCTGAGCCACGCGCAGATTGAGCAAGCAGGAAGGCATACCAGAGCCAACTGGGACTGCCCAGATGGCTGCTCTATCTGAGAACGATCGCCCATGCTATAATAGGCTGACGATACCCGGCAGAAGCACAGCTCCAAGTGAAGATAGCGTTTGAGGAAAGATAATACTATGCCAAAGAAGCGCAAGAAGCATTCCAGTTCCTCGGCGGTCCAACGCCAGGCGCAGATAAAGAGCCAGGCCCGGCTCCAACGCAGCGAGACGACGACGACGGTGGCCGCCGGCAGCTCTGCCAGCAGCACCGCAGAGAGTAAGAGCAGTAGCACGCGCGCCCAGACAACGAAAACGACCCCTGCACCATCTCCGCCCCGCAACCGCCAGGCTCGCCGTCGTACCACTCGCTCCTACCGCTGGTGGGTCATCGGCGGAGCGCTGGTGGCGATTGCCATCATTATCGGGGCCTTTGTCTTGATCGCTCACCAGCCTACCACCGGCACGACCTCCGGGTCAACCGACCCCGAGGTCCTCAACTACGTCTCGCACGTCGACCCGGCCCTGCTGGAACAGGTCGGTACGGGCGGCCAGACCAATCCGCTGAAGGCCGTCAGCAACCGCGACCGCCTGGTCGGTCCCCACGGAAAGCCTGAGATCTTCTACTGGGGCGCGGAGTTCTGTCCCTATTGCGCAGCCGAGCGCTGGCCGATGGTAGTGGCCCTGAGCCGCTTTGGCAGTTTCAGCAAACTTCCAGAAACCACCTCTTCCAGCACTGATGTCGACCCCAATACGGCCACCTTCACCTTCCATGGCAGCGTCTATAGCAGCCAGTACGTGGACTTTGTGCCGCTGGAGGTAGAGGACCGCGATCAGAACCCGCTGCAAACGCCTACTGCTGATCAACAACAGTTGGTGAATGCACTCAACCCGGACGGCGGCTTTCCCTTCGTGGATATTGCCAACATCTATATCTCGCAGGGGCAGGCCTATGATCCTCAGGTGCTCTCCGGTCTCTCACAAAAGGATATCGCTATCCAGATGACCAATACCAGCACCACCGTCTCCAAAAGCATCCTGGGCATCGCCAACTATTTCACCGCTGCGATCTGCGTCGCCACCGGTGACCAGCCGGCCAGCGTCTGCAAGGCCAGCTTCATCCAGCAGATAGAGCAGCAACTGCCCAGAACGGCTCTTGCCAGCGCTCCACAGATGGCTTTCCTACCTGGCCCGATCAGCGAGGGTGGTCTGCCTGTACGCCCGCGCAGCGCGCTCACATAGCGAGCCGCCAGCCGGACTGAAAGCGTTCGTCCTGCCCGCCCTCACTCGGACCCTCCACGGCCGCTCAGCGAAGCGGGCAGGATCTCCCCAGAGGGATCAGTGGCCGCTTGCCGAGGGGCGAAGAATTCGCTTGCCTGGCAGAGACTGGCCTTCCATCAGGCTGCAGCCCTGCAACCAACGGTACAGGCATGGTTGACAAGACCACTCGCATGACGTACCATTACGTTGGCAGAAGGCAGTTGAGACGAGAAAAGAGCGCTATTTGTCTGTCAGAGCTGCCCAAGCGGACCCGACCCGACCCGACGCAACCGGACTCAACTGGAGCTACCTGTGAAGGTTATCGCAATATTCTACCAGGGCCTCAAACAGCACACCGCCGAAGCTGCTGCTCAGATCGAAACGTTCCTGCGTCGCCGCGGCCACGAGGTGCGTAGTATCGATATCCGCGAAGAAGGGGAAGAGACACCCGAAGCGCTCCTGAAGGGCTGTGAGCTGGTGATCGTGCTGGGCGGCGATGGTACCATCTTGCACGCCGCACGGCTGTGCGCCTCCGACGGTATTCCCATCGTGGGGGTGAAATACGGGCGCGTGGGCTTTCTGACTGAACTGGAGCCGCGGGACCTGCCCTATGAACTGGTACACTATCTGGAGCAGGATGACTCGGTCTGGGTGGATACGCGCACGATGCTGCAGGCCAGCCTTGAACAGGAAGGGCAGAGTGAGACATTTCTAGCGCTCAACGACATCGTGATCGCCCGCGGCACCTGGCCCCGCGTCGTCCAGGTGGGTATCTGGATCGATGATCATTTCTACAGCACCACCTACGCCGACGGGGTCATCGTCTCGACGGCCACAGGCTCGACAGCCTATAACCTGGCGGTCGGGGGACCGCTGCTGCATCCGCAGGTGCAGAGCATGGTGCTGACACCTATTGCCCCTCACCTGGCTTCGGATCGCTCGCTGATCCTCCACCCCGATGCCCGCGTGCGTCTGCAGATCGTCACCGGCTCGCAGAACGCTGTCTTCTCGGCCGATGGCCAGCTGAACCGCGAAATTAAGAATAGCGCCAATGTGATCGTCCGCAAAAGCCAGTTTGAGACGCGCTTTCTCAGACGGCGGCCACCAACCTACTTTTACCAGATTATCAATGCCAAATTGCGCGATGACGAATAAGCGGCGAGAAGTGCTGTCAGCGCTTCTTACGCAGCGATGCCGTATCGCTCGCAACGGGCGCCGGACGTCCGTCGGCAGCGTCCCTCACAGGCCGCCCGTTGAGAAAGTAGCCTGTAGCCTGCTATGTTGCTTGAACTGAACATCAGGGATTTCGCCATTATTGACAACCTGCACCTGAGCTTCCATCGCCTCTTCAACGTCTTCACCGGGGAGACTGGCGCAGGTAAGTCCATCATCATCGACGCCGTGAGCGCTCTGCTGGGCGGGAAGATTGGGGCAGAATTTGTGCGTGCCGGCTGTGAGCGCGCCAGTGTGGAGGGTGTCTTTTCGCTCGAGACCCTCTCTCCTAGCGGCAACGGTCGGCGTCTCCTGGAGTCAGCCACGAGCGACGAGGTTGGCAGCACCGAGACTGGCCCTGGCACGCTCTACGATGCCCTGGAGAGCGCCGAGGCGCAGCACCTGGAGCGTCTGCGCCTGGATGCCGCCAGCGCGGACGCGCAGGTCGCCCTCGCCAGTCTGCTGGCCGAATATGGCATTCAGCCCGAGGACGGCATGCTGATCCTCTCGCGCGAGATCTTCCGCTCCGGCCGCACCACATCGCGCGTCAATGGACGCGCTGTCTCACAGCACGTACTGCAACAGGTCGCGAGCTGGCTGATCGACATCCACGGCCAGAGCGAGCACATGAGCCTGCTCCGCCCCGAACAGCACGTGAACTTTCTGGATCGCTACGCGGAGTTGCTGCCACTGCGAGAACAGCTAGCTGCCCGCGTCGGCGAGTGGCGCACGGTACGCAAGAATCTGCTCGCCCTGCAGCAGAGCGAGCGCGACCAGAGCAGACGTGCCGAGTTTCTGCGCTTCGAGATCGAAGAGATCGAGAAGGCCGAGCTGCAGCCCGGAGAGATCGAAGAACTGGAGCGCGAGCGCAAGGTCCTCAGCAACGCTGAGCGCATGCGAGAGCTGTGCGCACTGGTCTACGGCTCCATCAAAGGAGCGGACCTGGCTGGCGACGGCTCACAGGCGGCTCTCGACCTGCTGCGCGGCGCCTCGCGCGCCCTCAACGAGCTGGCGCGCCTCGACAGGAGCCTCCGCGAGCACGAGGCCACCCTCGATGAGGCGATCTACCGCCTGGAGGACGTCGCCGCCGGCATCAGCAGCTATGAGGCCGACATCGAAGACGATCCGGCCCGCCTGGCCGAGATCGAGGAGCGCCTCGATCTGATCGCCCGCCTGAAACGTAAATATGGGGCCACGATCGAAGAGATTCTCAAGCGCGCCGAAGAGGACCGCGCTGAGCTGGATAGCATTGTGAACCGCGAGGAGCATATCCGCACGCTGGAAATCCAGGACCAGCAGCTGCGCCGTGAGATCGGTCGGATCGCGCAGGAGCTTTCAGAGCGGCGCCGCGCCGCCGCGACACGCCTGGCACGCGCTATGGAGGAGCAGCTCGACGACCTGAATATGAAGCGCGCACGCTTCGCGGTTGAGATCGAGCAGGAGGCGGACCCTGAGGGCGTTCCGGCCAGCATTGATGGCGGGCCGGAGACCCTCTACGCCTGCGACACGACTGGCATCGATCGCGTTCAGTTTCTGATCGCGCCCAACCCTGGCGAGCCTTTGAAACCTCTGACCAGAATCGCCTCGGGCGGCGAAACTTCGCGCCTGATGCTGGCCCTCAAGACGATTCTGGCTTCAGCCGACGCCACGCCTACGCTGATCTTTGACGAGATCGACTCTGGCATCAGTGGCCGCAGCGGACAGGTGGTCGCCGAGAAACTCTGGATGCTCACGCGCAATCACCAGGTGATCTGTGTAACTCACCTGCCGCAGATCGCCGCCTTTGCCGATATGCATTACAACGTCAATAAACAGGTCTTCAACGAGCGCACCATTACGATTGTCAATGAACTGCGCCCGGAGCAGCGCGTGCGCGAGATCGCCCATATCATGGGTGGCAACGTGACGGAGTTCGCTATGAAGAGCGCCGAAGAGCTGCTGGCACGCTCCAGGCTCTGGAAAGAGAACTGGACACGCCAGATGCAGTCACCTGCGCTCTAGCTCCTGCAGAGCAGGGACGGACTACGGCGGTAGCCAGAGGCGCGCAACGGCAGGGGAGAGGAGTGAAGCGCAGGTATGAGTGAGATCGCAATTATTGGCGCTGGTCTCTGTGGTCTGGCGGCGGCTCACGTCCTGCAGGATGCCGGGCTGCACGTCACGCTCTACGAGCGCGAGCCACGGGTCGGCGGACGCGCGACAACGCACGAGCGCGAGGGCTTTCTCTATGATCCTGGGGCACAGTATGTCCACGGCAATCACCTGGCCAGCCAGGCCCTCCTCCAGGAGCGCTTCGCCAGCACGGATCTGATTGCCATCCAGAAGCCGATCTGGGTCTTCTCTGCGGAGCAGGCCATCCGCGAGGGCGACCCCCGGCAGAATGCCGTGCCTCGCTGGAGCTACCGCTCTGGCCTGATCACGCTGCCTCTCCTGATGGCTGCTGGCCTGGAGGTACGCACTGGCTGCCCGATTACGCGGCTTGCTTATACACCGGCAGGCTGGCAGCTCTTCGACCGCAGCGGCTGGCCGCTGCCAGGCGCCGACCGCCTGCTCATAACTACACCGGCTCCCGAGGCCCGACGTCTGATTGCCGCCAGCCAGCTACCAGGAGAGAGCCAGGCGCAGATTCTCGCCCATCTGCACCAGGTTCACTATCGTCCTCTGATCTCGCTGGCCTTCGCCTGGCGCCACCCGGTGCTGCCTCCAACACCCTGGTACGCCCTCGTCAACATTGATAAAGCACATCCCATCTCCTGGCTGGCCCGTGAAGAGGAGAAGGCTCCGGAGCGGGTGCCAGGCGCTGGTACCTTGCTTATCGTGCAGATGGCGCCCGACTACAGCCGTCAGCACTGGGAGACGCCTGATCCACAGCTCGGCCGCGCCGTGCTTCTGCTGGCCTCCACCCTGCTCGCCACGTCTCTACCTGAGCCAGACTTCAGCGACGTGACACGCTGGCCCTACGCCCTGCCAGCAACCACCGCCGATGCCGAGGCCCTCAACCAACTGACACGGCCGCTGGGGCTGATCTTCGCTGGCGATGCCTTCGCCGGCGGCCGCGCCCACCTCGCTCTGGAACAGGGACTACAGGCTGCGCGCCGCGCGCTCACCTGAGTTCCGGCCGAGATCGCCGACCTACATGCCCCCTGGCAGGCAACTGGACGGCTGTGCTACAATACTAGCGAAATATGCCTGGCGCCCTGTCACACACCAGCAGGTGACGCTAGCCCGCTCTTCTCTGCGGCGAAGCTGCCACACCAACACGCTCGCTGTCTCCGCGAGCGGTGCAGCGGTGCAGCAGCAACCCCGACTGGTCCACGCGACAGACGTGCGCAGGGTGGACTTTTCTATGAATACGCTTCTGACGAGAGAGAAGGATCATTAGACGATGAGTAAGAAGCTGCTCAGCACCGTGCTGCTGTTTCTCGTATTTATCGCCTTTCTCTGGTGGGGCCTCTGGCAGTTGGCCAACCGGGCCAGCGTGGAAGACGTGATCTACGCCCTCATGCTCCTCGGCTGCGCCGGGTATGCGCTTGTCTCCATTCTCCTGCTACCGCGCAAGAAACAACCCTGAGCGAGTAGACGACGCCGATGATCGAAGATCGCACAAAGCCCCTGCTGATCCGTCTGGCGCGGCCTGAAGATCTGCCGGCCATCGAACACCTGGATAGCTTCGGCACCTCCCCGACGCGCAACGTTCATCGCGACCTGGAGAAGTATTTCGGCTCGGTGGATCCCTCCACTCACGAGCGAACACTGATCTTCCTGGGTGAGCTGGAAGGCCTTGTCGTCGCCAAGGCCGAGCTGCTGCTCCCGCCTGCTGATGGAAGTGAGGGGAGCCGCAGCGGGTACATTCGCCGTGTGGTCGTGCTGCCGGCGTACCGCAAACGCGGCTTGGCGCACCTGCTCCTCGAGCATATCATCGCCTTCGCGCGCGAGCATGAACAACTGGAAGCGCTTGATCTGCACGTCTGGGAAGAGAACGGAGCGGCCATCCGGCTCTACGAGTCACTCGGCTTCCACCTGCAACATCGTGAACGCTACTACCGCCTGAACCTCTAGCCCCCCTCGCAGCAGCAGAGGCTCCCCGGCCCCACGCCAATTTGTGACGTCCGACTCGTGCTCTTCGTTGTAAGACTCAGGCCGGGGAAACTCTAGCGGAGGCCCTGAATCCCGGTCCATCAGACATGGAGAGAAGAAAGACTGTCTCCCACGGAAGCCCGGTGCCGGCTGGGTAGTGATCCTGTCATACGCACGAGTATACAACGGGATTGCCTTACATCAGTATCAGGAGGGAAGTGGAAAGCTATGGTGCAGTCATCCCTACTGCCACCGTCCGTACAGGCAGATGAGCAGCTGGAGACGGCCAGCGTCAGAAGACGCTGGTGGCGGTTGTTCTTCACGGAAGACAGGAGTCCCGACAATCGCCTGATCGTAGATCTACAGCAGCGAGCGTTATGGGTCGGCATAGCGCTGATTCTACAGGCGCTCAACGAGATCGACCACAGCCTCTATATCCCGTATCTTATGCCCTATGGCTCGCTCATCCCTCTGGCGCTGATTCTCGGCAGTTTCGCTGCACTGGGCATGGCCCTACGGCCCCACAGGCATCGCGTACGGGTGGCCACGTCCTCTAGAGTGGCCGCCGCTCCGCGGCGCTGGCAGCGGATCGCTCTCATTCTGATCCTGCTCACCAGCATCGCAGGAGCGATCGAGTTCGGGCGCTCCATCGTGATGTGCTTCCTGCCACCTGAGTTCAGCAATGACGGCACCACGCTGGACACCAACGCCGCCGCCCTGCTGCTGGCCGGGCAGAATCCCTACACTGCTTCAAACTTCGCCAGCGTGGCACGTACCTTCCCTATTGAGCCGCAATGGACCACGCCTCTGCGCCTGGGGCCGTTCGCCAATCGCCTGGACTATCCGACGGACGAGGAACTGCAGAGCGCCTTCGACACGGCCCTCCACACCGGCAACGCTCCTGAATTCGAGGCTCACGTCAGCTATCCGGCCCTCTCTTTTCTGACGCTGGTCCCCTTTGTGCTCTTCCACACCAATCCAGCCGATGCCAATGTACTGCCACTCTATCTGCTGAGCTATCTGGCGATCGTGGCGATCGCCTGGAAGGTCGCACGTGCTGAGCTGCGACCCTGGGTGCTCTTGCTCTCGCTGGCCAACGTGCCGATGTGGGCCTCTACCACGGGCAGCAATCTTGATATCTTCTGCTGCCTGCTCCTGGTGCTGGCCTGGCTGCTACGGGACCGGCGCTGGACCTCAGCGCTCTTTCTGGGACTGGCTATTGCCACCAAACAACCGGCCTGGTTCTCGACGCCATTCTATCTGCTGATGGTCTGGCGGCTCTACAGTCCGGCCGAAGCTATCCGCCGCGCGGGAATCGCCAGCCTGGTGGCCCTTGGCATCAACTTGCCGTTCATCCTCTGGAATCCCCAGGCCTTCATGGCGGGCGTGCTGGCACCCCTCATCGATCCGATGTTCCCCCTGGGGGTCGGTATCATCAATTTGAGCGCCACGCACCTGATCCCCTACCTGCCAGAGCGGGTCTATCTGGTGCTGGAGCTGCTGGCAATGGCCGGCGCTCTCTGCTGGTACTGGCGTATCTGCCGCTGGCACCCGGAGGCGGCCCTCTTCCTGGCAGTCGTGCCGCTTTTCTTCGCCTGGCGCAGCCTCTCGTCCTACTTCTACTGCGCTGCCTTCCCGCTCTTCATCCTGCAGGCAGTTCAGCGCAGCAAGATCAAGGTCCGCAACACAGGCGGCATCACACGGCTGCCTCCCACGCTTCAGGAGTCGCTGCTGGCTCCGGCAGGTCAGCGCCCCATGCTCACGGGACGTGCGGCATTTCAGCAGGCCGCACTGGTGTCCAGTCTCCACGGCCCGGAGGCGGCCAGCGCCATGCTGCACCCCCTGCACCCACCGCAGCGACGGTAGGGACTCGACGCTGCCCTCTCTTCGTGGTACAATCGTCGAGACAGAGACCGAGGCACGTCGCCGCGATGGGAGGAATAGCGAACACGACCATGTCGCATAAAAACGAGAGCGCGGGTCCTATCTCGGCAGAGGATCGCACGCGCATACAGGCCCTGATCGAACAGGTGACCAGCATTGTTGAGCAAGTGCGCAGCAGCCAGAGCCAGCAGGCGGTCGAGGCCGCACTGGCTCCGATCACCACAGCCGCGGAGAGCGTGCAGATGGCCTTCATCAAGGAGCTTGCACGCAGACCCCAGGCTGAGGTGGCCGATCTTCTGCAGGCCCTGTACCACTACGGCAGGGACCGGGAGAGCCGTAAAGAGGCCCGGCGCTCGCTCATCCGCCTGGAGGCAGCCCGCGTCTATCCTCAGTGGCAGCCTCCTCGGGACCAGCAGTCCACTGCGACGCCCCGACCACCACGCTTCTGGAAAGGCCTGGTGAGCGAGACGCGCGAGCAGGGGGAAATGCAGCTACTCCTCTGCTGGGAGGAGGGCCTCGACTATAGCAGCGCCCGCCTTCTCGTCCTGCTGCTCGACTTCTGGCAGACCGGGGTCAAGGAGTGCCTCGTTGAGAGCGGCAGCAAGCGCAGGATTGAGACGCGCCTCAACGAGCTGCAGCCACGCCAGGATGAGACCAGGCTCGTCAGCTGCACTCTGGCGGAGGGGCGCCGGCTCCTGGAGGAGGCGCTCGCGGTGAGCCGCTGGCGCAACAGCGAGCTTCCTGAGAGCTATCGCTACTATCTGCCGCTGATCCGGCAGCTCCTGCTGGAGAGCAGCGAGGCCAGCGAAGACCCGGGCAGAAGCTTCATCAATCCCGCCCTGGACGCTGATGAGCTGGTACTGACCTTTCTCGGCGCCTGGTCGATGGGTGACTATGGACTGGCGTACGACCTGCTCAGCGCGGCCAGTCCGCTGCGCGAAGGTCTGACGCGCGAGGAGTGGATCGAGCGCCGCCGTGCCTGGGCCAATGAGGCCCAGCCGGCACGCCTGACGGTCAGCTTTGTCCACGAGCGCGAGCAGCCCCAAAGTGGTCTCTGGCTCCCTACATCCAGCGCGGCGAGTCGCGCTCCCCGCAAAGAGGTCGAGGTGGGCTGGTCGCTCGAACTGAGCGAGACACCGCTCAGTGGGACCCTGCGCGAGATGGCCCTGGGAACCGCCGTCAATAAGATCACACGTCGCCACTGGTTCTGGACGGCTTACACGCTGATACGCCAGGATGAGGTCTGGCGCATCCAGTCCATGAGCGACGAGGGAGCCAGGGTCCAGGCGCTTCCCATTCCTGAACTGCAGCAACGCCTTAAAGAGCACGACGACCGCATCAAGGAGATCTCACTGCAACAACGCGAGATGCTGCTGCAGAGCATCTCGCTGCTCGATCGGCCCGATCCACAGGAGCTGCTGGAGGAGGTCACGCGCCGTATGACCCAGGCGATGCACTATGACGACGCCCTGATGGTGCGCCTCTCGCTCGATCAGCAGGTTGTGGAGAACGCCTACAACCACGCCGGCGCCATTCGCAACGCCGAGCGCGCGATGGTCTACCTGGAGCGTCTGGCACAGCGCTTCCCTGGACGGCGCGCCGATGCCCTGCGCGAGCTGGCGATGAGCGAGGACGCCCTCGCTTCCATCTTCGCGGAGCAGGGTCTGCCCGAACGGAGTCGCCAGCTTGATGAGCTGGCCGAGCAGCATATGCGCGAGTCGCTGGAGAGCCGCCCCAGCGCTCTGGGCTACGCCCTGCTGGCACAGATGCGGCTGCAGCGCAATGCTGAGGTCGATGGCGGGCCATCGACAGCGCTTCTTGATGAGGTGGAGGGTCTGCTGGAGCAGGCTCGCACGCTACAGCCGACGCGCGCCGAAGAGACCATCATTGAGGCAGGCCTGGGCGACATCGCCACGGCACGCGGCAGGCTCGAGGAGGCCCTGCGCCACTACGAGCGCGCCGCCTCGCTCAGTCCCGACTACCCCGGCGTCTGGCTCGCTCTGGGGCATACGCAGCGCCTGCTGGGACGGCTCGAGGAGGCCGCGGCAAGCCTGCAGCGCGCCATTCGCCAGAATCCCGGCGATCTGCAGGCCTACGGCGAATTCACCAGTGTCGCCTCGCAGCGGCAGCGCCTCCCCGAGGCGCGTGCGGCCCTGGAGGAAGGACTGCGGGTCCTGCCGCGCTCGGCCCACCTGCGTGCCTTGCTGGCCTCGGTCCTCCTGGAGCAGGGCGACCGGCGGCAGGCGCAACGTTACCTTGAGGAGGCCGAGCAGCTTGACCGGAACCTGCCCAGCGTGCAGACGGTGCGGCGCATCTTCAACACGCAGAGGAAACAGCGCTGATGGAGGAATCATCGCTGACCTATCAGACGGTGACGCTGGGACCGCTGAACCGCAACGGTCTGGCACAGGCAGAGATCATCCTGGAGCGCGAGGACGGTACGCGGGTACCGCAATCTGTGGAGGTCCTCGCCGGCCTGCCTGGCGAGCGCGTGACCCTCGCGGTGGAAGTGTTCTCCCGGCAGAACCGCCGCAGGCGTGCTCGCCGGGAGCTGCAGCCCCCCCTGCGCGTCTGGATTAGCGAGATTCTGGAGCCATCGCCGCTGCGCGTGGCAGCTCCCTGCCCTGTCTTCGGCACCTGTGGAGGCTGCCAGCTCCAGCACATGCGCTACGAGGCGCAGCTCGCCTGGAAGCGCGCCGTTGTTGAGGAGCTGCTGCGCGAGATCGGCGGCTTCAACGCGCCTCCGCTGCGTGAGACCGTGCCCTGTGACCCTCCCTGGCACTACCGGAACCACATGCGCTTCTCGGTCGATCGTCAGGGGCGCCCCGGGCTGACTGCGCGCGGCAGTCATCGCGTGCTCCCGTTGACGACCTGCCCCATCGCCCATGAGTCGATCAACCGCGTGCTGGCGGTCCTATCGCAGGAGGTCAATCCGCGTCCACAGGTCCTGGTGCGTTGCAGCGCCGCAAGCGGCCAGGTGCTCATCCAGCCGGCACCATCTCCTGAGGTAGGCCAGCGGCTCCAGACAGCCGGCCTGGAGGTCCACAGCGAGGCCATCGAGGAGTGGCTGGCGGGAGAGACCTTCCGCATCCGTCCCAGCTCGTTCTTCCAGACAAACACCGCCCAGGCCGAGCAGATGGCGCACATGGTTCTGGCGGGCCTGCTGGGCGAGGCAGCCGATCGGCTGCCTCCTGGCGATCTCTCCAGCGGTCTCGTGCTGGCCGATGCCTACTGCGGCGTCGGCACCTTTGCGCTGCTGCTGGCGCGTCATGCAGCAAAGGTCTATGCTATCGAGGAATCGCCGAGCGCGATCCAGGATGCGCAGTGGAATCTACGCCAGGTGAGCAACGTCGCCATCCTCAGAGGGAAGGTGGAAGATCTTCTGCCAGCGCTGGCCGCCAGCCTTGATGGCCTGGTGCTTGATCCTCCACGGGCTGGCTGCCAGGAGCAGGTGCTGGAGGCACTGCTGCAGCATCCCGTCGCCAGAATCGTCTATGTCTCCTGTGATCCCGCGACGCTGGCGCGCGATCTCCACGTGCTGTGTCAACGTCAACCTGTCTACCGTCTGCACACGGTGCAACCGCTGGACATGTTTCCACAGACCATGCATATCGAATGTATAGCTGTGCTGGAGAGAGCCTCATGAAGACTACCCACCCCGCGCCTGTTCTGCTGCTGGCCTCGGCCTCGCCAAGAAGACGTCAGCTGATTGCCCGCCTGGGACTGCCTTTCGAGGTGGGCGTCTCCCCCCTGGATGAGGAGGCCCTGGAGCGATGCTACAACGGCCCTGCGGAGGACCTGGGACGCTGGCTGGCCGAGCGCAAGGCGGAGGCGGCACTGCAACTGCCAGCCTCCGCCGGGCGTGTGGTGGTCACCGCTGATACGACTGTGATTCTCGATGGCGTCTCCCAGGGAAAACCCCGCGACGCGGCCCACGCCCGCGAGATCTTGCTGCGCCTCCGTGGACGTGAACACCAGGTCATCACAGGCGTGGCGATCGGGCTGCCGGAGCAGCTCGGCGGCCCACAGATTCGCAGCGCTCAATGCGTCACCCCCGTCCTGATGCGCCCCTACAGCGAGGCCGAGATCAGCGCTTACATCGCCAGCGGCGACCCGCTCGATAAGGCTGGAGCCTACGGCGTCCAGTACCCAGATATTCACCTGCCCGAGCGCATCAGCGGCTGCTATCTCAACGTTGTCGGCCTCCCGCTCTGCACGCTGGCCGCCCTGCTGGGCGCCAGCGGCGTCCAGACACCAGCGCTCTCTCCGGCCAGCGGGCGCGACGACGGGCGCTGTCCCTGGTCGGAGCGCTGCCTGTCTACGGCCGAGAATATGATATAATCTGCGAAGTAGTACTCATCCTATCCTATTTCTCAGCGACGAAAAGAGCCACACGCGGGTTAGCAATGGGAATCGAAGTGCAGCAGGTTATCTATACCGTTCTGACCATTCTTGTGGCAGCAGCGGTCGGCTTTTTTTTACGCCGCCTGCTGGTAGGGCGTCTGCACAAGACCGTGCTCGACGACTGGCTGGTAGAGACGCTGGGGGTCATCCTGATCATCCTCTGCCTGCTGCTCGGCGGAGCTGTGATTCTGAGCATCTGGAGCATCAACCATCTGCTGCTGCTCTGGAACAGCTTCACGAGCAACCTGACCCAGGACAGGCTCTCCGGCTACATAGGAGAGGTCTGGACGATCATCCTGAGCGCGTTTATCCTGGTACTGGGCATCGGCGTGGGGCGCACGATCAGCAAAATAACGATCCGCAACCTGGCCGAGAATCGCATCGATATCAATACACGCACGCTGCTGGGACGCATCTTCAGCTTCGTGATCCTCGGGATCGCTATTTTCTGGGTACTGGCGCTCTGGCATCTCTCGATCGAAACCCCGCTGGCGATTCTGGGCACCCTGACGGTGGCCTTCACCTTCGCCATCCAGGATATCCTCAAAGATCTCGTGGCCGGCTTCTATATCCTGGTCGAACGCCCTTTTCATATCGGCGATGAGATCAGCATCGAGAGTGGGGCGACTGGAACGCTCACCGGGCGCGTCGAGGAAGTACAACTGCGTGCCACCAAGGTGCGCCTGGTCAGCGGCGAGGAGGTGACGATTCCAAATACGCGCATCTTCAGCACTACTGTCATCAACAACACCTTCTACGGCGAACGGCGCGTGACCCTGACCATCACCCTGCCCCAGGAACAATACGATAAAACCAGCACATCGAAACAAATTCTGGGTATCTTGCATGAGATTGACGAGATTATACCGAAGCCTGAGCCTGTGGCCATTATCAGCGGCTACACCCGCGAGGCGGTGACGCTGACGATTCGCTTCTGGATCGTGCACGGGCAGACCGGCGTGATTGAGGAGGCACTGCACGCCCTGCGCGGCGCCTTTGCAGAGGCCGAGCTGGCAGTGAAAGAGTCCGCTGGCGCCATCTAGACGCGCTGCCTACAATTGTTCCCGAGAGGAGTTTGTTGCGGAGATGGAACAGATGCAAGCTGCGAGGCGCATCGGCCTGCTGGGAGGAACGTTCGATCCCATCCACTACGGGCATCTGGTCATTGCGGAGGAGGTACGGGTGGCCCTGCACCTGACAGAAGTGGTCTTCATTCCCACCGGACAACCACCACACAAGCGCGAGCGGCAAGTGACGGCTGCCAGGCACCGTCTGGCGATGGTGCGGCTGGCGCTCGCCTCCAATCCGTACTTCTCTCTCTCCGAGATTGAGATCGAGCGAGAGGGGCCATCGTACACCGTGGAGACGCTGCGCCTCCTGCGCCAGCGCTGGGGGAGCGCTGTCTACCTGGCCTTCATTGTCGGGGCTGACAGCCTGGCTGAGTTGAGTACCTGGTACGATGTGGCTGGCATCCTGGAGCAGTTGAATGCTCTGGTTGCCGTAGGAAGGCCGGGCTATCAGCAGCCAGACGCCTACCTCGCCGTGCTGGAACGTCAGCTTCCGGGCCTGGGCGAGCGGCTCTGCTTTGTCGACGCACCCTCTCTCTCCATCGCGGCCAGCGACTTGCGCCGGCGCGTGGCCGAGGGTCGACCCATCAAATATCAGACCCCGGAGCCGGTTGAGACGTATATTGTAGAGCATGGCCTCTATCGCCAGCCGTCAGCGGCTGAAGAGCCAGGGGGATCTCGTATGCCCATGCATCTTGAAATTGGCGATCGTCTGCGATTACGTAAGCCGCATCCCTGCGGCGGCTATACCTGGCGGGTTGTTCGTCTGGGAGCAGATATCGGCCTGCGCTGTGAAACCTGCGGGCACCGCGTGCTCCTGCCTCGTTCGGAGGTCGAGCGGCGCGTCAAAGAGCGCTTGCCACGCGCGGTCGACGAGGAAGATCCTGATGCGCTTCTATAAACGTGTCAGGAATAGCAAGCAGGAAGATCAGGTCAGGTAGATTCAGCAAACCGGGAGACACTCTATGGCAGTAGCCAGGTCCAAACACGGAGGAGGATTCCAGACGCTTCTCAGGAAGCGAAACTTCGTCTATCTCTGGCTGGCGCAACTGATTTCTATGACTATTCTCAACGCTTCCAACTATGCTATTATGGTGCTCGTTGAGGAGGTCACCGGCTCCACGACGCTGGTTGGTGTGGCCATCATCAGTTTCAGCCTGCCAGCCCTGCTCTTCAGTGCGCCCGCTGGCGTCTTTGTCGATCGCTTCAATAAGCGGCTGATCCTCTGGGGTAGTAACTGTCTGCGAGCCATTGCCACCTTTGGCTTCGTTATCTCGCTGATCATTAATTCCCAGCAGCTGATTCCCGCCTATCTGCTCACCTTTCTGATCTCCAGTATCGGTCAGTTCTTTACACCGGCTGAGAGTTCGACCATTCCGCTGCTGGTGGACGAGGATGAGCTGATGCCCGCCCTGGCGCTGTTTAATATTACGTTCATGACTTCGATGGCGTTGGGCATGATTATTTTCGCCCCTCTGATCTTAAGTCTGCTGCCGACGATCCACATCTTCTCGCTGACGATCCAGGCCATCGAGATGCTCTACTTCCTGATTGGCCTGCTCTACCTGGTCTGCGCCGGCCTGATTCTTCTGATCCCACCACGCTATTTCGAGCACACCACACCCGCTCGTCGCCAGATGCGCGATGACGATCTCGCTGCGCAATCATTGAGCATCTTCAGTAATATCTGGAGCGAGATGCGCCAGGGTTGGACCTTCATCCGCCGTAATCAGTCGCTGCTGCTGGCCGTGCTTCAGCTCTCCTTCGCTGGCATCCTGCTGGCGCTGGTGGCTGAACTGGCCACGGCCCTGGTGACGCGACTCTTCCTTTTGCCAGCGGATACGCTGGCCCTGGTCTTTGCCCCTGCTGGCGTGGGACTGGTGGTCGGATCGGTCTTCATGCCCCGCATCAGCAGGCGTCTGGGTATGTCTCGTTCGATCGTGGTAGGTTGCGTCGGCTTCGCCCTCCTCATCAGTCTGCTCCCTCTGATTGCACTCATCGGACGTGACCTCGAGCCACAGGGCTGGAATACGCACCCGCTCTTCCTGGGCAGTGCTGCGCTGATCATGTTCCTGGGGGGCATCGCCCTGGACTGCATCAACATTCCTGCGCAGACGCGCGTGCAGGAGGAGACGCCTGAGTGGATTAAAGGCCGCGTGCTGGCGCTGCAACTGATGCTCTATAATGCGGGCACGATTCCGGTGATTCTGCTGGCGGGAGCGGCCGCCGACCTGTTGGGCATCGATCGTGTGATCTATCTGCTCTCGCTCGCGATCCTGCTCTTCGCAGCCTGGGGCTGCTACTATGAACGTCGCCATCCACCGCAGAGCTATGAGCGCGTGGAGGAAGAAGAGGATTACGAGAGTGAAAAGCCAGAGCCGGAGGTGGATGAGATCAGTCGCTAATGGATGGAAAAGGCAGGCCTATTGACGCTGAGACAGGTCATTCTCTACAATAGAAGTAGCAACCGTCGTGTTGTTCAGTGACGAGGCGGTAGGTGATGGACCCTGCTCTGACAGCACAGATACAGCCCTATGAACCCTGGCTCCTCATCGCAGGTGTCTTCGTTCTCTTTATCCTTCTGCGCCTGACACGGCGGGCACTGCGCCAGCGGGTCGATCGCATCGGCTATCGCCTGCTGGGAGAGCGCGGCCTGCTGATCTGGTTCTGGATGAATGCCCCTGGCGTGATCCTGCACGAGCTGAGCCACGCTATCGTTGTCCTGCTGTTCCGCCCCTTTGGCTTTCGGATCACCAAGATCACCCTCTTCCGCATTAAACCTCTGGCCCAGGTGAATGCGCGTGGCCAGATGCTGCGTGGCGCTCCGCAGGCCCTCCAGCTCGGCGAGGTGCAGTACGTCCGTCCACCCAACCGCGTGGTCAGCTATCTTGGCGACGGGCTGAGCGCTGTGGCACCGCTCTTCGGCGGTGCGGGAGCCATTATGCTGCTCTACTGGGCGGCGACGGGTTATAACATCTGGGAGGTTCGCCTGCAGCTCATTCGCCCCGGCTGGCCCTGGTGGACCCTGATCTTCGCTCCCTATCTGATCCTGACCGTCACCTCAGAGCTATGGCCCAGCCGTCAGGACTGGCGTGGGGCCCGCTGGCTTCTGCTGAGCCTGCTGTTCCTGGGCATCTGCGCCATGGCCCTCCTCTGGTATACCCACACCCTGGTCTTCAACGCAGCCTTGCTGCAGTCAGCGGCCTCGATCGCCCTGCACGTGGACTTCGCCCTGATCGTGCTGCTGGCGCTGGATGTGGCGATTTTCATCGTGGCGGACCTCCTGGCACGTCTGGTCTGAGGAATGATACGGGGGTCTGCTACCAGTCAAACTTCTCAACGAGAAAGGCCCGGCTGTAGTGCAGTAGCACGGGGCTTCCGTGGGGACAGACGGCCGGGGCGGCCGTGCGCGCAAGGTTCTGCAGCAGCTCGTGCTGCTCGGCCGGTGAGAGCGGACGCCCACGGCGCAGGGCTGCTCTGCAGGCGAGGCTGATCAAGAGGTGATCTTTCCAGTCCTCGCTCTCCTCCAGGGCGATCTCGACGAGCTCGCGCAGGTGGCTGGCCAGTTGCTCGCGATCGCCGATGTCCTGCGGCACGGAGCGTACCAGGAAGCTGCGCCCTCCAAAGTGCTGGCACTCCAGCCCCAGATCGGCCAGCACAGCCAGGCGCTGCTCCAGCAGCTCGGCCTGCCAGGCCTTTAACTCTACCACCACTGGCTCAAGGAGCAGATGGGCGGGCAGGCTCGCCGTCTCAGCAGAGGGAGTGGCGCTGCTGGCACGCAACTGCTCATAGATGATACGCTCATGGGCACGGTGCTGATCAACCAGGTAGAGGCTGCCGTCAGGTGCCTCGGCCAGGATAACCGCCTGCTGCAACTGGGCCAGCGGCCTCAGGCTCTCCAGCATGGCGGCACGCTCCGTCCTGGCATCAGAGAGACGATAGCTGGCACTCTGCTCGGCGAGGCGCAGGCCGCGCCGCCGCGGAGCCGCCGAAGTGAGCAGCCGGCGCTGATAGACGGCCAGGGGGGCGAGCGAGACAGCCTCGGCCGGCAGAGCGGGACTGCGCTCGAGCACCGCACGTACGCTGCTGGTGAGTATGGCGGCCAGCTCCTGCTCGCGCAGCAGACGCACCTCGATCTTGGCGGGATGGACATTGACGTCTACTTCTTCAGGCGGAAGGGAGAGCTGCAGCACCAGCAGCGGATGCCTGCCCCGTGGCAGCAGAGGGCGGTAGGCTGCTTCGAGCGCCTCCTGCAGGGCACGTACCTGCACGGGCCGCCCGTTGATGAAGAGCATCACATGCTGGCGGCCGGGCTGAGCCAGCGCACGATTGCCGATATAGCCCCAGAGCCTGAGGCGCTCGTCCTCAAATGCCAGGGGCGTCAGCAGCTCAGCGAGTGGCAATTGATAGAGTTCGGCCAGAGCGATGGCCAGATCCCCACTACCAGCCGTCTGGAGCAGTGACTGCCCCTCCACGCTG
Organism: Ktedonobacteraceae bacterium; assembly: GCA_042408965.1. Lineage (GTDB taxonomy): Bacteria > Chloroflexota > Ktedonobacteria > Ktedonobacterales > Ktedonobacteraceae > Thermogemmatispora. The sequence goes on along the minus strand of JBHOQN010000086.1, from coordinate 29,780 downwards.
AGGTTAAAACGCACTGCCGGGTAGCCGGCGGCGTAACAGGAGAGGAGCTGCAGAATACGGCCAGCCTCAGCGCGGGGACCGCGCATAAATTTCAGACGCGCCGGTACGTTGTAGAACAGCTCGCGTACAGTGACGGTCGTTCCACGGGGACGCGCGCGCTGGCCACGCTCCAGCACCGTGCCGCCGCGCACAGTCAACCAGGCGGCCGGCTCTTCGAGAGCGCGCGCCGCGCTCTCCTCGCTGCGGCTGACCAGCGTCAGCTCAGAGACGGCGGCAATGCTGGCCAGGGCCTCGCCGCGAAAGCCGAGCGTGCGCAGGTGGGCGAGATCCCCGACCTCCCTGATCTTGCTGGTCGTGTGACGAGCACAGGCGCGCTCTAGCTCCTCCTCCGGGATGCCGCAGCCATCATCGCTGACGCGGATCAACTGCAGGCCGCCCGCGCGAATCTCCACGCGAATCTCGCGCGCTCCCGCATCGAGGGCATTCTCGAGCAGTTCTTTGACCACCGAGACGGGGCGTTCAATCACCTCACCGGCTGCGATGCGCTCAGCGACCTCTGGCGACAACTGACGAATGGGAATACGCTCCCTGGCGGGCCAGTCCGACCCCGTACCACACGGCAACAGGCTCATAGGATCTCCGACGTCTTTCTCTGCTTCCTACGCTGCACCAGGAAGAGGAGATTGAGGGCGTCCAGCGGCGTAATCGCGCAGACGTCGATCTGATCAAGTAGCTCCACGCCTGACTCTTGCTCCAGCAGGAGCTGATGGGCGACGCAGCGGGCCTCCTCGCTCTGCCAGGCGTAGTCCATGAGTGGGGCGGGATCAGCGGGCTGCAGCAGGCGGCGCTCCTCAGCAAGGGTGTGACCATTCGCAGCAAGCGGACCAGATTGACCAGGTAGCGCGGACGGCCGGACGCCAGCGACCAGGGCCACGGCGGGAGTCTGTCCCGGAGCGTGCTGGCCCACTTCGAGATGCTTGAGAACCTCCTGTGCGCGCTGGACGATACTGGCTGGCATGCCCGCCAGGCGCGCCACGTGCACGCCATAGCTACGGCCAATGCAGCCGGGCGTGACGCGATGCAGAAAGATGATCTCGCCCTCCTCCTGCTCACTGATGGCCATGGTGTAGACGCGCAGGTGCGGCAGCTCGTCGGCCATCGCAGCCAGCTCATGATAGTGGGTCGCGAAAAGTGTACGCGCCTGCACAACGGCATGAAGATGCTCCACCACGGCGCGCGCGATGGCCAACCCATCATAGGTGCTGGTGCCTCGTCCGATCTCATCGAGCACGATCAGGCTGTGGCGCGTGGCATGGTGCAAAATGGCGGCCGTCTCCTCCATTTCGAGCATGAAGGTGCTCTTCCCGGAAGCAATATCATCCTCCGCTCCCACGCGCGTGAAAATGCGATCCACCAGACCGATGCGCGCGCTCTTCGCCGGCACAAAGCTGCCAATCTGGGCAAGCAGAGTGATCAGGGCAACCTGCCGCAGATAGGTGGACTTCCCCGCCATGTTCGGCCCGGTCAGCAGGAGGATGCGCTCGCCAGCCTCGGCCTCCATATGGGTATCGTTAGGAATGAAGAGATCGCCGTCCAGGCTGCGCTCGACCACGGGATGGCGTCCAGCGACGATGTCGAGGGCCAGGCCCTGCTCCAGCACGGGTCGCACGTAGCCATAGTGGGCCGCCACCTCCGCCAGGCTCAAGAGGACGTCGGCGCGCGCCACAGCGGCGGCTGTGCGCATGACTCGCTCATAGTCCACGCTGAGCTGGCGCAGAACATCAGCAAAGATGCTGCGCTCAAGTTCATCGATGCGCTCCTCGGCGTTGAGAATGCGCGCCTCATGCTCCTTGAGCTCGGGCGTGATGTAGCGTTCAGCGTTGGTAAGGGTCTGGCGGCGCTCATAATCTGCAGGGACCAGATGGCGGTTGGCCTTGCTCACTTCGATGTAGTAGCCGAACACTTTGTTATAGCCGACCCTGAGGGACTTGATGCCCGTGCGTTCGCGCTCGAGCGGCTCAAGGCGCGCCATCCAGAGGCGCGAATCGCGAATGGAGGCGATCAGCGCATCAAGCTCGGCATGGAAGCCGGCGCGGATCAGGCGGCCGTGCTCACCGGCATCGTAGGCCGAACCAGACGAGCCATCGGAGACAAGCGCACGCGCGATGAGATCGCGCATCTGAGGGCAATCATCGAGATCGGCCGCGATCTCTTGCAGGAGCGGGGCCTGACAGCTCTGGAGCAGTTCGCGCAGGCGTGGGATAGCCTCCAGATAGACGCGCAGGCCCTGGACCTCGCGCAGGGTCGCAGTACCCTGACGCACGCGACCGGCGCTGCGCTCGAGATCACCCAGGCTCTGGAGGGAGATCGCGAGCCGGCTGCGCAGTGCCGGGCTGGCGTAGAGTTCGGCAACACTCTCCAGGCGGGCATTGAGCAGCGTGAGATCCAGCAGGGGCTGGGTGAGCATACGCCGCAGACAACGGGCCCCCATGGGAGTTAGGGTGCGGTCGAGGACAGCCAGCAGGCTGCCCTGGACGGTGCCGCTGCGCGCACCCTGGAGCAGTGCGAGGTTGCGCTGGGTATGGGCGTCGAGGATCATATAGCTGCTGGTCTGATAGGCGCGCAGACCTGTCAGCAGAGAGAGCAAGGCGGTATTCATCTTCTCGAGGTAGGCGACGATCGCCCCGGCGGCGGCGATGGCCTGCGGCGCCTGCGCACAGCCGTAGGCCTCGAGCGATTGCACAGCGAAATGGCGCATCAGGCGGGTGCGCGCCGCCTCCACCTCGAAGAAGTGCGGCGGGCAGTGGGTCACGGTCAGGCTCGACGCAGGGAAACGGTAGGCGTCCTGCGGCGTACCCTCGACGAGGAGACACTCCGCGGGAGCGAGACGCTGGAGCTCGGCCTCCAGGGCAGCCGGCAGCTCGGCGGGGGTAAACCAGGTGACACTGAACTCGCCGGTGCTGACGTCGACCGCTGCCAGGCCCGTCTGCTGGCGGGCGGCGGCGATGGCCACGAGATAGTTATTCTGGCGCGCTGGTAGGAGATTCGGTTCGGAGAGCGTGCCAGCCGTCAGAATGCGCGTGACCGCCCGCTCGACTACGCCGCGCCCGACCTCGCCCACCTGATCACAGATGGCCACCTTGTAGCCACGCTGGATGAGCTTGCCAACGTAGTTCTCCAGGGCGTGGAGAGGGATGCCCGCCAGCGGCACCCGCTCCTCGCCGTAGTGGCGGGCGGTGAGCACGATCTGCAGCTCACGCGCCGCGATGCGGGCGTCCTCGTCAAAGGTCTCGTAGAAGTCGCCCACTTGATAGAGCAGGATGGCATCGGGATACTGACTTTTGATCTGCAGGTACTGACGCCGTGCCGGTGTAACCTTCACCTCTTCTTCTCCTGGTCTGCCGATCCTTCGCTGAAACACCTGTACTATAGCGTATTCCGTCCCACTTGTAAAGGTCGGTCAGCCGGGTGGCCTCTCGGCGAGAGCAGAAGATCGTAGAGGGTGTCAGCTCTCGCGATCCACTCTTGAGAGCTGACACCCTCTGTATGAAAGCCCCTCAGGAGGCGCTGGCGGAAGGCGGCTCGTCGGCGACGGGCTGGTAGATCAAGGTCTTGAAGAGGCAGTACTCCTGCCAGCCCAGACGACGATAGACGTTGAAACCCATCGGCGTCGCCTGCAGCGTGGCGATCTGGTAGCCCGCGGCACGCGCAGCCCGCATGGCTGCCAGCGTCATGGCCGCGCCGATCCCCTGGCGCCTCAGATGGGGCAGCGTTGCAATGCCGTAGAGACCGGGCACGCCACCCTCAAAGTTGAGCAGGGCCGTGCCCACCGCCACGCCGTCCAGCGTGCCCAGCAGGTAGCGCACCGACTGCTGGGGGAGAAAGCCGTAGCGGCGATAGAGACCAGAGAAGACCGCTCTGATCGGCTCGGGAAAGCCAAAACCGTTATAGAGCACAGTCAGCCAGCGCTCCATAGTGGCCGCATCGGCCACCTCCTTGATCTCCAGACCCGCCGGGGCACTCACCTGGAGCGTCTCACAGCCAGCCAGATCAATGGCCATGCCAGGGACCTGCTCGTCCTCGCGACAGCCCCGTGCCAGTAAACGCTGCTCCAGGTCAGCCGGCGCCGATGAAGGACCGAGCAGCCAGGTCAGCGGAACCCGCCGTCTGCTTGCCTCTCCGCAGAGGGCCTCGATGCGCTCCTCCGCCTCAGTCGCACGACATTGAAAGCGGATGACGCCGTTGCAGAGAAAAACTGGTCTTCCTGTGAAGAAGTAGCACAGGTCGGTCTGCTGGTGAAAAGTGCCCTCCAGGGCGCGCCCCAGATGCTCATAGGAGGCCTGGAGATTGATCTCAATGGCCTCGATCACCGGCGATCGATTTGACTTCTGTTCCATAGGAGCGTTCTCCCTTCAGCCATTACTCGCTGGCATGCTCGCCAAGAATCTTGCCAAACTGGCCCACGCGCTGCGGATTTCTGAGGAGCAGGATCGCCAGCAAGAGTAGACCAATCAGCAGCCAGGCAGCAGCGACATAGGGTGCATAGTTCAAGGGCGGTTGCGGGACAGGGATCACTGAGCTGTAAATAGTGAATCCACAGATAACAATCGCGATCAGCGGCAGCAGTACATCGACCAGGAGAATGATGGAGAAGCCTCCAGTCCTGGCGCGCAGCGAGACGACGAGGCCAGAGAGAGCGACCAGAATGTAGGCCAGCAGGATGCCCAGGGAGGCCGTGGTTGCCAGAAAGCCGAAGAAGAGGAAGGGGCCCAGCTTCAACCCCAGCGTCGCCCCCAGTAGGAAGGTGATGGCAAGAACCACCAGAATGGCGACCCAGGGCGTCCTGTAGCGCGGATGAGTCACGGAGAAGAGACGCGGGAGGCCACCGTCACGGCCCATGGCGAACATCATACGCGAGGCCAGTACGACCCCGGCCAGGGTCGCGCTGAAGGCCCCGATGGCCACCATCAGGTCGACCAGCGTCGCCAGCACAGCCCCCGAGTAGCGCGTGGCGAGGGTATCGAGCGGGGCCTGGTCGTTAGCCCACTGATTGATATGTGCCACACCGTAGCCGTTGGCCATGGCAAAGGAGACGAACACGTAGTAGAACATAGCGATCAGCACGGCCGCCAGAATGGCCAGGGGAATGGCACGCCGCGGTCGCGCCGTCTCTTCGCCCAGGACAGCGGCCGCCTCAAAGCCGATAAAGGAGGTAAAGCTGAAGATGGCGGCAAAGAAGAGCGAGGAGACTCCCCCCGTCAGGGCCCCCGGCGAGAGAGGCGTGAACGAGATTCCGCCAGCACCGCCTCTGGCGAGAATGATGACCGCCAGGGCCAGCACGGAGAGTATGCCGACCAGCGAGAGCAGTAGCTGGACGCGCGTCGAGAGACGCACATCGAAAAAAGCGAAGAGGAAGAGTACGACAAGCAAGACGCTGAAGATAATCAGCCAGTGTAGATGGATACCGGCGTGTTCGAGCAACTGATTGAGAAAGATACTGGAAATGACCAGTGTAAAGGAGGCGCCGGTAGCAAAGGCGCCTCCGTACATCCAGCCGCCGATGAAGCCGGCCTGGGGACCCAATCCCTGAGCGATGTAGGTGTAGAGGCCGCCTGCACTGGCAATGCGACGGGTGAAGCGGATGATGACGTACGCCAGGCAGAGACTCGCCAGGCCAGCCACAACGTAGGCCAGGGGAGCAGCCGCTCCAGCGGAGGCCGCCGCAAAAGAACTGGAGAGGGCGATGCCCATCTCCAGCGAGAGCAGCGCCACGGACTGGGCCAGCGCGTCAAAGATGCCCAGACTGTCTCCGCGCAGGCGGTACTCCTCCCCAGTCAGCAGGGATGGGGATTGTTCTTCAACGTTGCTCATAGATCGCTCCTTTCTGCTCTGTGAGCCAGCAACGTGCTGGCAGATCAACGTAGGTCGCAGGTTAGCCAGGAACCAGCGGCCAGGATCAAGGGCTGAGATCATGTATCGCGAGCGCGTGCTGCCATGATCTCGTGGACCTCACGAACCTCGTGAACCTCAGCGCTGCTCCCCCAGCACAGCACTCCCCTCAGCGTCCGGTACCGTTCCAGGGAGCGCGATACGGTCCGTCCACCGACGGCCAGGAGGGCCGCTGCTCCGGCTGCGAATAGGGAGGCAGCGGCATATGCCACGGCACGGTATGTGTGGGAGGCATGCCTGTTGGTGGCGCCTCAACGGCTGCCTGGAATCCACCTGTCTGACGCCCCGGCGTCGAAGCTGGCGCCGGGGCCAGCTTGCGTGACATCACAGCGGGGTCAGTCACTGGGGGCACCGGCCGGCGCTCGGCGCTGCGTCTGGTATGGACCAGCGCCACCAGGTCCTCCGCCTCGGGAACCAGAAAGCTGTAAATGGCGCCGATCGTCAGGCTGGCCAGGACAAAGAGGAGCACCCAGAAGATCCAGTCCGCGTTGTTGAGGACATCAGGCAGCGGCGAGCCGAAGAAAAAGGTGGCGTAGATGGCGAAAGAGGCGACGGCGATCCCACAGACAGCGGCGAGATGAAACACCACCGGCGGCACGATGAAGCGACCAGCCAGACGATCGCGATAGCGCACGCAAAGGATGATGCCACAGAGAAAGAGGCTGATCATGGCGATATTCCAGATGGTCGAGGCTCCATTCATCACAACCAGGAAGATCGTGAGCGGCAACTCCGGACTGGACGAGCCAGGCGCGATGAAGAAGAGTATGATGATGAAGAGCATGTTGATCGCTGTCTGCACTAGCATGGCATTGAACGGCACCTTATGTCGGTTCAGTCTGCAGAGCGCCGACGGTAAGCGGCGATCCAGTCCCGCAACCAGTAGCAGGCGAGCGAACATACTATTGTACGCTGCAGTCGCGCAGATAAAATAGCCAGCCATCATGATGGCGTAGAGAGCCGAGATGACGTTTCCGGCGCTCCGGCCGAAGGCCCGTACCAGCAGGAGATCGAGAAAGGCGGAGCTCTTCAGGTCGGTTGGCGAGAGCACGGCCATCACGCTGAAGGTGGCAAGCAGATAGCCAGCGATAATGATAAGCGTCGCCCAGAGGAGATAGCGATCGACACGGCGCTCGTCGCTCACCTCAGCGCCGAGATTGAGGGGGATGGCAACCCCTAGCAAGGCCAGGGTGACGATGGCAAAGAGCGGATAGTTCGCCGGGCCGGGTTGCCAGGAGGGGGCAGAAAAGTCACTCTGCAGCGCATGGCCTGTAAGCAACCAGAGGACGGCCGCGAGACCAACCACAAGAAAGAGGGAGAGATAGGCAAGACAGGCAATATTGAGTAGGCGCTGTAGAGAGCGCTGACTCATATAACAGAGAGCCTGGGCGGCACACAGAATGAAGAGGGCGGCCAGACCCTGCTGCCAGGGAGCCGTGAGCCAGGAGCTGTTGAGGGCCTGAAGACTGGAGACCACGGCTTCGACTTCGACGATCAGGCCGATGGCCCCCGGCCACCAGTTACAAAAAAAGCCAAGAAAGGTATCCCAGAAATTGCCCAGGGCTTTATTAGCCCACAGGTAAACTGCGCCCTCGCCAGGGAAGAGGCGATAGAGCTGGGCACAGACCAGCGCCGAGGGGATCAAGAAGAAGAGAAAGCCCAGCAGCCAGTAGAGAAAGGCGCTGCCTCCGCCGCTGCCCACGGTCTGCACATTGGTAATCAGCAACACGGCGAAGAGGCACAAGACCGTGAGATCACGCGGGCGCAGCACCCGCGGCAACCAGCGATCGGGGAAGAGCTCGCTGGGAAGCGCTGGACGACCCTCGTCCGCTATGACCGCGGGACGCCTGGTGGGCGCTGAAGTGGGTGATGACGTTAGCATGTATGATGCAACCTCCTGCATGCGATATTGGAAGAAGGGGCGCTTAGAGGCGCTCCTCCAGAGTAATCAATCCCTGCTGAAGGAGATCCCCAAGCAGGGCCATGACCTGTTCAGGTGACCGGCCCAGCAGACGAGCGATTTCAGAGACCGATCTGCTTCCATCGATCAAAGCAAAGACCTGACGTCGCTCTCGTGACCAGATGATCAGGTCGGAGGGCTGACGGATACGCCGGGCGATCAGACGGGTTGACCTCGTAGACAACGGTGGGAAGGGATCAAGAGGCGTGGCTGGCGGGAACAGTTCCTGAGCAGACTGCTCAGGTTGCTGCGTTGCCTCAGAGGGTGATGGAGCCGGTAGCACAGCCGTCGGCGCGGTGGTGAGATCCGCTACCAGATGCCACTGTAGCTCGCCCTGGCGCTCCAACCACTGGAGTGCCTGCTCTCCACTCATGAGCAGGGAGCCATCGGCAATGGCGACAATGATGCACGAGAGCGGCTGGCCCTCGAGTAGTTGCAGGCAGGCCTGCCAGGCCTCTCCCTTGCGCAGGACCAACAGCGTTCCACTCTGCTGAGAGAGCGCAAGAAGGTGCAAGAGGCTGGCGAAATCTTTCGTATACATCCCGACTGACCATCCGTTCTTCTATGAGACCTCATATTCCTTTCTCGAGAGAAGCAGATCAGATCAACGCTGCAGAGGCCTGTTCCAGGACCTCCAGCTCTCTGGCGAGCTGCTGGCCAGCCTCATCGAACTGCATGCTGATTTCCTCAGCGCTTTTCATCGCCTTCTCCAGCTGTTCCAGCAACGTATCTCGTTCAAAAGTATCTTTGATGCGTGTAGAGAGAAAAGTGATCTGTTGCATTCCTTGCAGGAGAGTTGAGATAAGCTGAAGCATCTCCTGATTCTGCATCTCCTGAGCCTGTTGGAGCAGCCAGGAGAGCCGCGGCTGTAGCGCAGCACAGGTACGCGTGATCACCTCGCTGTCTCGCACCATCGAACTCCGGCGGATAATCAAGCGGCGGCTGACGCCGCTCAAAATAGCTGTTCCCGTATGATGCTCCTGGGCAATACGCTGGGCGTCGATGGCCAGTCGGCGCACCCCCTCTGTCACGGCCGTCACCTGGCGCGTGGCGCGGCGGATGGGCCGCACAACAGGAAGGGCCACGCCGATGGCTACCAGCACTGTGAGCAAGAGGATACCTGCCAGTACAAGCCAGATGTTACGTCCTGCCATCTGCTGCTGCGCATTATCGAAGGCCAGGGCCAGCAACAGGACCGGCAGAAAGGCCACCACGAACATAGCTAGAAGAAAGCGCAGCTTGATACCCAGACCAGCTCGCTGCAGCAGGGTATGGAAAGGGAGCAGAGTAGTCTCTTCGACTGGCTCCTTTCCATCACCAGATGTAGATCGTACCCACAGGTCCTGTGATGAGAACATTACACAACCTCGTTTTAGAATCATAGTAGATATGAGTATCTATCGTAATGACATATTATCAGCAAGAGTGTACCACAGTGGCCTGATTCCGGTATTAAAATGTCCTTAAAATCACGAGGCTCTCTGATAAAAAAAGATAAAATTTGTATAACCTGACAGGAGCTGTGAGCCACACAGAGGAAGAGCGAGCCGATCATTGAAGCGGAGAAGTCAGCAGGGGCCGACGCCTCTGGAGAAGACCCTTGAATCATCTGCTGGGCCGAAGGAAGCAAAAGAGGAAGATGCAGGTCAGAGCGGCCATCCAGCCATCCAGATGAGGCGCATGGCCGCAGTGCGGAGGGGCCCCAGTCGTCAGCGTGGGCTGCCAGTGGTGGTCGCCTCAAAAGCGATTGGAAGCGAGCGAATGACAAAGACCAAGCCGCGATTCACGAGGATGGGCGCCGTGGGGATGCGCTCCAGTCTGCCCAGGCGCTGCAACATCATCGGCAGAGCCACCTTAGCCTCCAGCCGCGCCAGAGGAGCACCCACACAGTAGTGCACGCCATGGCCGAAAGCCAGATGACGATTAGGACTGCGCTCGATAGCAAAGCGATCAGCCTCGGGGAACTGCGCCGAATCACGATTGGCCGAGGCTGTATGAGCCAGGATCATCTGATTGGCGGGAATGCGCTGGCCAGCCAGCTCAACCTCAGTGGTTGTGGAGCGAAAGAGGAGCCAGACCGGGGAGAGGAAGCGCAGTACCTCCTCGATGGCAGAGGGCATCAGCTCCGGCTCACGACGCAGGCGCTCCTGCGCCTCGGGATAATCAGTGAGACAGACAATGGCGTTGGCAATCAGGTTCTTAGTGGTCTCCTGCCCGGCGGCCAGCAGGAGGATACAGAAGCTCAGCAGCTCTGATTGGCTCAAGTGCTGGCCATCAATCTCGGCCTGGCAGAGAGCTGTGATCAGATCCTCGCGCGGCGCCCGGCGTCGCTCCTCTACGAGCTGCCCAAAGTAGTCCCACATCTCCTGGCGCATCGTGCGACTGGCCTCGCGCCGGTCCACGGGCGAGGAGGTTTCAGCACGTGCCCAGCGCTGGAAGATATCCCAGTCCGCGTCAGGCACGCCGAGGAGCTCAGCGATCACTCTGGCAGGCAGCGGAAAGGCGATATCGGCCACGACGTCCAGTTCCCCTTTCTCCAGAACCTGATCCAGCAGCTCCTGTGCAATCTGAGTCACACGCCCTTCGAGGCGCGCCACGGCCCGTGGTGTGAAGGCCTGATTGACCAGGTTGCGCAGCTTGCGATGATCCGGCGGATCTTTAGCAATCAGGGTCCCCTCGAAAAAGCCTCCCATCTCCTCAAACGCGCGCGAGGAGAAGCGCGCATAGTCCGTGAGAACCGTCAGCACGTCTTCGTAGCGAAAGACATGCCAGATATTGATACGCTCGTCCAGAAAGACGGGCTGGTGGGCACGCATCTCGGCGAACCAGGCATAGGACTCAGCGGTCTCTTCAAGCGTCTGCAGACCAAAAAGCCTGGGTAGCGGTGAGCGGGAACCGGGTTGAGTTTGCATCGTCAAAACCTTTCTCTCTGCTGCTTGCTGGCAATGCCATCAAAGAAGATCTGTGCGACCTGCGCGACGAGATCCTCTGTAGAAAGATGTTCTTTTTGCAACAATAGCTCGTATTTATTTAAAAACAGTATATGCATGAATGTCTGTAGCATCAGCTCGGTCGAGAGGGCGGCCCTGAACTCGCTACGCACCTTGCCCTCCTCCAGTAGCTTTGTGATGTCGACGGTCAGCCGCTCAAGGCGCTCACGCAGCCGCCCCTTGAGGGCCTCGCGCATCTCTCCTCCGTAGGAGATGATCTGCAGTAGCTGCGCGTGCAGTCCGCTACGCTCCAGGTAGACATACTGCAGAATGCGCTCCAGCTTGCCGCGCGCCGTGGTGGCTGCGGTTGCCGCCTGGGCTACAGCCTGCTCGAAGCGATCCAGATGACGCTCAAAGAGCGCTACGATCAGCTCGTCCTTGCTGGGAAAGTGCTGATAGAGCGTGCCCTTGGCTACGCCTGCGCGGACTGCGATCTCATCCATCGTCGTCTCGTGATAGCCCTTCTCCTCGAGCACTTCTTCGGCCAGGTTGAGAATCAGTTCGGTCCGTACTTCACGCAGCTTCTCCTTCAGGCGCTGCCGTGGAACCTCACTCGCCATTAGGAATCTCCCCTTCAGCAGGAGGAGCGGAGCGACAGGCCTGTCGCTGGTTCTCGGCCGCTCTCCAGCCTATTTTTGAACTCTCTGGTCATATTTTAGATCAGAGAGTCATACATTTCAAGCATTATTGTACGATAAAAAGGGCACGAATGGCAGCGATCGGGGCAGCGCTGGTCAGTGTATGGTTGACATTAGAGCGACAATTGCCTATGCTACAATCGTCGAATATACCACGCCGTGAGCACATGGAGTCCAGAGCTGCTGTAGTTCAGGGATTCCAGGAAAAGAGAGGTCATATGGGCGATCCGCGAACCGCAATGGACGTGAGGCCGGGCTATCGGGGCCGAGCCTTTACCTCAGATCTATCCGGTCAGGAGTTCTGGCTGGTGGTAGACAAGGGATTTCAGCCGATGGGGCTGGTGATGGGAAATTGCATCTATTCGATGGGAGCGATCCGCAACTGGCTGGCCGGCATCAAGTCGCACTTTCAGGGCGAGCTGAAGGAATACACGCAACTGATGTACCAGGCGCGCGAACTGGCACTGAGCCGCATGCAGTTTGAGGCTGATCAGCTCGGTGCGGACGGCGTGATCGGCGTTGAGATCAACGTTGAATACCTGCACAACGGCGAGTGGATGGAGGTCACGGCGATCGGAACCGCGGTGCGCTGGGTCGGCAGTGGCCCGAACATGCCCTCCACGGGACAGGGGCGCGTTGTGATTCCCACCAACTAGCTTGAGCACCGTCTCCGCTCCTCCTGGAGCAGAGAGAGCCGTTCTCTGTCGATCAGGCGCTCGCAGCCGCTTGCTCGATAGAGGCGCTCTGGTGACCCGCCGTGAGGCCAGCCTGGCTCTCCGGTGGGATCGACCGGGACAGTGAAAGGGGAAGGTCGATGGAGAGAGGATCGCTGGCGTTTGACCTGCAGCGCATCCGTGCAGAGACCCCTGGCTGCGCGGAGGTCATTCATCTGAACAATGCTGGCGCAGCACTGATGCCGCAGCCGGTGGTGGATGCGGTGAGTACCCACCTGCAGCGCGAGGCCAGGCTGGGTGGCTATGAGGCCGCAGAGGAGGTGCAGGAGGCCTGCGAGCAGGTGTACACGGCCGTGGCGACCTTGATCGGCTGCCAGCCGACAGAGGTGGCCCTGGTCGAAAACGCCACGCGGGCCTGGGATATGGCCTTCTATGCGCTCCCCTTTGCACCGGGTGAGCGCATTCTCACAGGCATGGCGGAGTATGCCAGCAATTATCTTGCATTTCTGCAGATGGCTCGTAAAACGGGGGTGCAGATCGAGGTCATTCCCGACGATGAGCATGGGCAGATCTCCCTCACGGCGCTGCGCAAGGCTATTGACGAGCGCGTCAGACTGATCGCTCTAACGCATGTGCCGACCAATAATGGTCTGGTGAATCCGGCCGCCGAGGTCGGGCGCATTGCGCGCGAGGCGGGGATTCTCTATCTGCTGGACGCCAGCCAGTCTGTCGGACAACTACCGCTGGATGTGAAGAGCCTTGGCTGCGATATGCTGGCCGCCACGGGGCGCAAGTTTCTGCGTGGTCCGCGCGGCACGGGCTTTCTCTATGTGCGGCAGGCCGTGCTGGAGCAGCTTGAGCCACCACTGCTCGACCTGCAGGCCGCCACCTGGTCGGCACCTGATCGCTATGTGCTGCGCGGCGATGCCCGCCGCTTCGAGTGCTGGGAGGCCAGCTACGCCAATCGCCTGGGTCTGGGCGCTGCCATCACGTATCTGCTACAGTGGGATCAGCAGCAGCTCTGGCGACGTATCCGCGAGCTGGCCTACCGGCTGCGAACCCGTCTCAGTCCCCTCCCGGGCGTCATGGTGCACGACCGCGGAGCTGTCCAATGCGGCATTGTGACCTTCACGGTCGAGGGGCTGGAGCCAGAGACGATCCGCCTGGCGCTGCGCCATCAGCGTATTCACGTCTCGGTGACGCGCCGCTCGTCTACGCTGCTCGATATGCAGGCGCGCGGTCTGAGCGCCATGGTGCGCGCCTCGCTGCACTACTACAACACCGAAGAGGAGATTGAGGCCTGCGCCCGCGCCGTTGAGGCGCTTCTGCCAGCCACTTGAGCGCGTGCGGCGGGCAGGTTGCACTCAGGTGCTCACTATTGCATAAGGTCAGACAACACGCATCAACGTATACCAGAATGACTATTTGCTTGACACGGCTCCCCCCATTCTCTACAATCGGACAGGCAATAGAACGCCGACGAAGCGGTAGCCTTGCAGTTGCAGGGGGGAGGTCATCATTATGGTCAGTCGGATTGGTCAGATCGATCAGCAGATCGGCGGCTACAGGCTGGTGCGCTTGCTGGGCCAGGGGCATCTGACGCGCGTCTACCTGGGCGAGCACGTGCGGACTGGCAGGCAGGCAGCACTGAAGCTGGTGGATGCGCGTCTCTCTGGCCAGGAGCTGGCCGAGCTGCTGGTGCGCGCACAGATCTTAACCCGGCTGGAGCATCCGCATATTGTGCGCGTCTTCGACTGTGGATCGGAGGAGGGCATCCCTTTTATTGTCATGGCCTATGCTCCGCACGGGAACCTGCGCGAACAGCATCCGCGGGGAACACCTCTCCCGTTGACGACGGTGGTCGCCTATGTGCAGCAGGTGGCGGCAGCACTCCAGTATATTCATGAGCATCAGCTGATTCATCGCGATATCAAGCCACACAACATGCTACTGGGACCGGAGAATCAGGTCTGGCTCAGCGATTTCGACATCGCCACGGTGGCACGCAGCGCGGGCTACCGGCGCCAGAAGGTGCAAGGCTTTGAGGGCACAGTGCCCTATGCCGCGCCAGAGCAACTGCGCGGGCATCCACGTCTGGCGAGCGATCAATATGCCCTGGGCGTGGTGGTGTACGAGTGGCTGACGGGCGACTGGCCCTTTCGTGGCGCCACCCAGGATATCGCGCTACAGCACCAGATTGCGCCTCCGCCACCGCTGCGCGACCGCGTGCCGACGCTCTCACCGGCTGTCGAGCAGGTTGTGCTGCGAGCGCTGGCCAAAGATCCTCACGAGCGCTTCACGACGGTCGAGGAGTTTGCGCGTGAGCTTGAGCGCGCCAGCCGCCTGGAGCGGCCACCGCTCTCGCCGGTCCCCCGCTCACAGTTCAAGTCGCCCCTGCCGTTCGCCCCTGCGCCAGGCTCTTCAGCAGGGGTGTCGGCGGTGTCCGCCGCGGGATCACCCACGACAGAGCCAGGCTCGACGATCGTGACGCAGGCACGCCTGGTCTATCGTGGCCACACAGCGCGCGTCGCGGCCCTCGCCTGGTCTCCCGACGGCCGGCGCATCGCCTCGAGCAGTCAGGACGAGAGCGTACACCTCTGGGAGAGCCACCGCGGTGAGACTCTGCTGACACACCACGGCCTTTCGCTCGAAGCACCGGCCCTCGCCTGGTCTCCCGATGGACGCTACCTTGCCATTACGGATGGCCTGCTCTCGGAAATGGTGCAGATCCGCGAGATTCTAGAGACCGGTGGCCGCATGGTAGCGGCCTCACGGGGGAGCTATGAGGGACATAGTGAGCGTATACTGGCCCTCGCCTGGTCCCCCGACGGTCAGTATCTGGCCTCAGCCGGCGAAGATCGCCTCGTCCAGATCTGGGAGGTAGCCACACGCCGCACGCTCTACACCTATCGCGGACACCTCGACAGCGTGACGACTCTCGCCTGGTCCCCCGATAGCCGGCAGATCGCTTCTGGTAGCGAGGACCGCACTGTGCACGTCTGGGAGATGAATGGGGGCAATATCCGCATCTACTACGGCCACCTGGATAAGGTCAATGCCGTTCTCTGGTCTCCCGACGGCCGCCTCATCGCCTCGGCCAGCGACGATCAGTCGGTCCACGTCTGGGAGGCGCAGGACCCGCGTGGCATCGCCGGCGGGGACGAACCGGTCTGCTACTACGCCCACAGCGGCGGTGTCACGGCCCTCGCCTGGTCTCCCGACGGCCGCCTCATCGCCTCCGGCAGCGTAGATGAGAGCATCCATATCTGGCAGCCCGCTGTGGCCCCGGAGGGACCCCGTCTCACCTACCGGGGCCACAGCGACTGGATCAGCGCTCTCGCCTGGTCGCCCGATGGCCGCCTCATCGCCTCCGGCTCCTGGGACCACACCGTCCAGATCTGGGAGGCTCCCGCCCGCTAAGAGAGCACCGCCCGCTTTCTCGGCAGCCCGGCCGCCGTCTGCAGCACCGCCGCGGAACATGATATAATAACTGAACCCATCCATTGCAGTATCTATCTATAGAGAGATCATAAAGAGAGCTAGAGAGAAAGCAGGTGGTCGCCTATGAGCCGGTTTCTTGACGCCCTGGCACAGCGTGTTCTGATCTTCGACGGTGCTATGGGCAGCACGATTCAAACGTATCAGCTAAGCGCAGCGGACTATGGCGGACCAGCCACAGAAGGATGCAACGAATACCTCGTGCTCACACGGCCGCAGGTGATCGAGGAGATCCACGCCGGTTTTCTGGAAGCTGGCTGCGACGTGCTGGAAACGGATTCGTTCACCGCCAGTCGCCTCAAGCTCAACGAATACGGCCTGGGGGAGCGTACGCACGAGATCAACCTGACCGCGGCCCGTCTGGCGCGGCGCCTGGCCGATCGCTACAGCACGCCAGAGCAGCCACGCTTTGTCGCCGGGTCCATCGGTCCGACAGGCATGCTGCCCTCCTCAGACGATCCCGTGTTGAGCAACATCACCTATGGACAGCTCGTCGAGGTCTTTCACGAACAGGCCGCGGCCCTGCTCGAAGGCGGCGTCGACGTCCTGCTCATTGAGACCAGCCAGGACATCCTGGAGGTACGCGCCGCCGTCACCGGCATCCGCCGCGCCATGCAGCAACTGGAGCGCTTTGTTCCCATTCAGGCACAGGTCTCGCTCGACACCAGCGGACGTATGCTGCTCGGTACAGACATCGCCGCCGTCATGACCACCCTGGTCGGTCTGAAGGTCAATATTATCGGTCTCAACTGCTCGACTGGCCCCGAGTACATGCGTGAGCCAGTGCGCTATCTTGCTGAGCATTGCCCACTCCCGATCTCTACCATTCCTAACGCCGGCATCCCTCTCAACGTCGGTGGCCAGGCCCTCTATCCCCTCAAGCCGGAGCCCATGGCTGCTGCCCTGCGCGAGTTTATCACCGAATTCGGTGTCAATATCGTCGGCGGCTGCTGCGGCAGCTCGCATGAACACCTGCGCGCCATCGTCAGCGCCTGCCGTCACGCGCCGCGCCGTCCACGCCAGCGCTCGGACGAGGTCCTGCAGCGCCGCAGCTTCGCCAGCGTCTCGCTGCCCTGCGTCTCCAGCGGCATTCGCGCCACCACCTTGCAGCAGGACCCCCCGCCTCTGCTCATCGGCGAGCGCGTCAACAGCCAGGGAAGCCGTAAAGCCAAGCAGGCGCTCCTCTCGGAGGACTACGATACCCTGCTCTCCATCGCACGCGAGCAGGTCGAGGGCGGTGCACACGCCCTCGACGTCTGTGTCGCTCTGACTGAGCGCAGCGATGAAGCCGCTCAGATGGCCAGCACCATCAAGAAGCTCTCAATGGGGATTGAGGTCCCCCTCATCATCGACTCAACCGAAGCCTCCGTCATTCAAGCCGCCCTGGAGGTCTATCCCGGACGAGCCATCATCAACTCCATCAACATGGAGAACGGCCGCCAGCGCATCGACAGCGTCCTGCCGCTGGCCCTCGAACACGGTGCCGCCGTGGTGGCCCTGACCATCGACGAGGCCGGCATGGCGAAAAGCGCCGAGCGCAAGCTGGAGGTGGCACGCAAGATCTATGAGATCTGCGTGCACGAGTATGGCCTGGCGCCCGACGCCCTGATTTTTGACCCGCTGACCTTTCCAATCACCACTGGCCAGGAGGAGCTGCAGACGGCCGCCATTGAGACCCTTGAGGCCATCAAACAGATCAAGGCTGAGCTGCCGGGCGTCTTGACTATCCTGGGCGTGAGTAATGTCTCCTTCGGCCTCAAGCCCCACGCTCGCGCCGTCCTCAACAGCGTCTTTCTCTATCACGCCGTGCGTGCAGGCCTCGACGCTGCCATTGTCAACCCCGTGCACATTAAACCCTATGCCGAGATCGACGAGGAGCAACGCCAGCTCGCCGAGGACCTGATCTACAATCGCCCAGAGGCTCTCCCGCGCTACATCGCCTACTTCGAGGCACACGGCCGCGCTGAGGAGCCAGGCCAGACTCAGATTGATCCGACCGAGGGCATGAGCACCAGTGAGCGCATCCACTGGCAGATCCTGCACCGCCGCAAAGAGGGTATCGAGGAGCTGATCACCCGCGCCATCAGCGAGCGCTGCTCGGAGGAGCACCTTAAGCCGAGCGAGGCCGCCGTCCGCGTGCTCAACGGCGTGCTCCTGCCTGCCATGAAAGATGTCGGCGACCGCTTTGGCGCCGGTGAGCTGATCCTGCCCTTTGTGCTGCAATCGGCCGAGGTGATGAAACGCGCCGTCGCCCACCTGGAACAATACCTCGAGCGCAAGGAAGGCTATACGAAAGGACGGGTTGTGCTGGCAACTGTCTTCGGCGACGTCCACGATATCGGCAAAAATCTGGTCAACACCATCCTCAGCAACAATGGCTACACCGTCTACGACCTGGGGAAACAGGTCCCCCTCAACACCATCCTCGACAAAGCCATTGAGGTCAACGCCGACGCCATCGGCCTCTCAGCCCTGCTTGTCAGTACCTCAAAGCAGATGCCCCTCTGCGTCAGAGAGCTCTACAAACGCGGCCTGCAGTACCCCGTGATCGTCGGTGGCGCAGCCATCAACCGCTCCTACGGCCGGCGCATTCTCTTCGTGGAGGAGGAGAGCAACAGCACCACACCAGTTCCCTACGAACCGGGCGTCTTCTACGCACGCGACGCCTTCGAGGGCCTGGAGATCATGGACCGCCTGACCGGCGATCCCCAGGAGCGCGCCGCCTTCGTCGAGCGCGTCAAGCAGGAGGCCCTCAACGAGCTGGTCAAGAAACAGTCTCCGCGCGCGGAGAGCAAGAGCGCTCCCGAGGAGCGACCGGCAGCCAGCGTGCGGCCCGCTCCCTCAATCCCCCGCCCACCTTTCTGGGGACCGCGCGTCCTGGAGCGCATTGGCCTCGAAGACGTAGCAGCCTGCCTGGATCACAATACCCTCTTCCGCCTCCACTGGGGCGGCAAGGCCCACGGCGCCGCCTTCGAGCGTCTGGTGGAAGAGGAGTTTCGCCCACGCCTTGAGCGTATGCTGCTCGAGGCGCGCCGTCAGCGCTACCTGCAGCCGCGCGTCATCTACGGCTACTACCCCTGCCAGGCTCAGGGCAACAGCCTGATCGTTTACGATCCACAGAGCATCAGCGGGCAAGCGGCCCCAACAGCCCTGCGTGAGATCACACGGTTCCGTTTCCCCCGCCAGAGCGCGCATGAACGCCTCTGTCTGGCCGACTACTTCGCTTCCGTGGAGAGTGGCACCATCGATGTGGTAGCCCTGCAGGTCGTAACTGTAGGGCAGGAATCCAGCGAAGTCGTGCAGCGCCTGCAGCAGGAGGGCCAGTACTCGGAGGCCTACTACCTGCATGGCCTCTCCGTCCAGATGGCTGAGGCGCTCGCTGAATATAGCAACCGCCACATCCGCCATGAACTCGGTCTGGAGGAGAACCGCGGCCGCCGCTACAGCTGGGGCTATCCGGCCATCCCCGACCTCGAAGACCACCGCCGGCTCTTCGAGATTCTGCCGGTGGAGCGCAGCATCGGCGTCAGTCTCACCGCCGGCTACCAGCTCGTACCCGAGCAATCAACGGCCGCCATCGTCGTGCACCACCCCCAGGCCGTCTACTTCGCCGTGCGCGAGACCGTGACCAGCTCTTCCTGAGCCAACCCTGAAGCGGGCCAGCAGGGGAGATTCCAGAGAGGAACCGCTGCGAGGATAGCGTCGCAGCGGTTCCTCTGTCGTGTCGTGTCGCGCCGTGTCTGCGATGATACGCTGGCAGCGGGCAGACGGGGTGGAAGAGAGGCACGCTCAGTCTATAAGAGCGCTTCCGCCTCCACAGCCCGTCGACCTGATAGGGCGCAGCACGCTGCAGCCACAGCGCTAGTGCCCATCCGTGCCCTTCTGATCATCGCGCGACTGCGACTCCTCGCTGACGTCCTCATCTTCGGGATCAGTGTCCTCCGGTGAGGTGCCCGGAATCCAGCGAGAATCGCCGCCATCATCATCGTAAGGCCCTGGACCTGCCAAGATCGCTCTGTTCAACATGGCTCTGTCACCTCCCGGCTGCAGGCATATATAACTATACCCTGACAGCCACTACATAAATGATCTCGTCACCATAAATCGAACACACATCCACACTGCCCACGCAGACGGGCAGGCGGGGTAAGAATCAGCGCAAAGCAGTCTGGTGAGACGGCAACTGGGTAACGCCGGCGTCCAGATGGCGGTCTCGTTCTCTGCCATGCACCCTGTAGACGCAGCAGAACAGGCAAACCGAAAAACGTCTTGGGATTCGCTGATAAGCGAAAAAACGCCTCAATTTCCAGGCGGGACTATACCAGCGTCAGAGAGTGTGCTATACTAGCGGGGACAGGCTGCACCTTGCTGATACCGGGGGAGTTATGTTGATCAGACCACGCGCAGCAACGCACTACTGTACCTGTACCAGACGCAACAGGTCGAGAGAGCAAGCCATCTACCATCCACACTCTGCCAGCATACAGGTACACATGAGGATACTGAACGTCAGAAGGAGAGAGAAGCATGAGCGGCGTATCAGCCAGGCCAATTGCTCTCTACAATACGCTTGGCCGCATCAAACAGCGGTTTGAGCCCCTGCATCCACCCAGAGTAGGCATCTACAGCTGCGGCCCCACGGTCTACCGCGACATTCATATCGGGAACTTTCGCACCTTTCTGATGACGGACTGGCTGCGTCGTATGCTCGAATATAACGGCTACGAGGTCTTGCTGGTGCGCAACATCACCGATGTCGGGCATCTGCAGAACGACGTGGAGGAGCGCGGCGAGGACAAGATCGAGTATGAGGCGCGCACCACCGGGCGTTCGGCCTATGAGATCGCCGCTTACTACACGCGCCGCTACGAGGAAGATGCGGCGCAGTTGAATATTCTGCCGCCCCAGATTGTGCCCAGGGCCACCGAGCACATCGCGGAAATGCAGGAGATGACCGCGAAACTGATCGAGAAAGGGCTGGCCTACGTGACGAGCGCGGGCAACGTCTACTACGACGTCAGCCGCTTTCCGGAGTACGGCAAGCTCTCCGGCAATACGCTGGAGAATCTGCGCGCCGGCGGTCACGGGCGCGTGCAGATGGAGGCCGCCGACGATAAAGCGGCAGCCGAAGATTTCGCCCTCTGGAAGCACGGCAGCCCTACTCGCCAGATGAACTGGGAGAGTCCCTGGGGCATCGGCTTCCCCGGCTGGCATATCGAATGCTCGGCGATGTCTGTGAAATACCTCGGCGAGCAGTTCGATATTCACACCGGCGCCGTCGATCTGATCTTTCCGCACCACGAGGACGAGATCGCCCAGAGCCAGGGCATCAGCGGCATCCCACCGGTACGCTACTGGGTGCATGGCGAATTCCTCGACTTCGGCAGCGCGAAAATGGCGCGCTCCAAGGGGAACGTCATCCTGCTCTCAACACTCAAGGAGCGCGGCATCGAGCCGCTGGCTCTGCGCTATCTGCTGCTGACCGCCCACTACCGCTCGAAGATCAATTTCACGGATGAGTCGATTCTGGCGGCGCAGAGTGGTCTCAATAACCTGCGTGAGGAACTGGCCGAGCTGCCCACCGACGGCCCCGGCGCCAGCGGACCCTGGTCGGAGGAGGCCGAACGCCTGCGGTCCGCCTTCCATGAGGCCATCAACGATAATCTGGAGCTGCCGACCGCGCTCAACCTGACCCACAAGGTCCTGCACCAGCGGAGCATTGCCCCCGCCGAGCGCCGTCGCCTGCTGCTGGACTTCGACCGCGTGCTGGGCCTGAGCCTGGAGACGGTCGCGCCTCGTAAGCCACGTGCGCTCCCTGAAGCGGTACTGACGATCGTCCGCGAACGCGAAGCGGCCCGTGCCGCCCGGGATTGGAAGCGCTCCGATGAATTGCGCGAGCGGATCAAAGCCCTCGGCTATGAGGTCCGCGACACGCCTCAGGGCACAGAGGTGCTCTAGCGGCTGGAGAACGGCTCCCTTCTGCGTGGTCACAGGTCTGGACAGCCTCGCTCTCCGGGGCGTGGTTGTCTCGCCTTGCGCCGCGCGGGGTTGTAGCCTGCATATATTGTCGCGCTATGACCGACCAGCCATTGACTGGTCGCGGGTGGCATCCTGTTGATCGCCGTCCAGGCTGCCCCTATTTTCTCTGTTCTCTGACCAGCACAGCAAAGGAGGCTCGCATTATGGCATCCTGGTGGCAAAAGACGCTGCTGGCCGCGGCCAGCCTGGCCGGCCTGGCGGGCGGCGCCTACTATCTCCTGCTCCGTCGACCGCTGCCATCTACCCGAGGCGTGCGGCGTCTGTCGGGCCTGCATGAGGAAGTTGAGATCATCACTGATCGCTACGGCGTGCCACACATCTATGCGCACAACGAGGATGACCTCTTCTTCGCCCAGGGCTATATCCACGCCCAGCAGCGCCTCTGGCAGATGGACTTCAACCGACGCCTTGGCTCGGGGCGCCTCTCCGAGCTGGTGGGTGAGGCCACGCTCGACCTCGATCGCTTCTGTCGACGCCTGGGACTGCACCGCGCCGCCGCCGCCGATGCAGCCCGCCTCACGGAGCACAATCGCCGCATCCTGGAAGCCTACGCCGCCGGCGTGAATGCCTGCCTCGCGCAGCAGCCAATCCCCCTGGAGTGCACGTTGCTGCGCTACCGTCCAGAACCCTGGCGTCCTGTCGACAGCCTGCTGTGGGCCAGAATGATGGCCTGGAACCTCAGCGGCAACTGGGAGAGCGAGGTGATCCGCGCTCGCCTGGTCGCCCGTGTCGGCGCGGAGCGCGCCGCGCGCCTGGAGGCCGGCTATGATCCGCGCCATCCGCTGATTATTCCGCCAGGCGTGGAGTACGGCGGTGTCAATCCGGGCCTGCTGGAGCAATACGCGCAGATCAAACAGCTCAGCGGCTTCGGCCTCCTGGGAGCCAGCAACAACTGGGTCGTCGATGGGGACAAAACGGTCACTGGCGCTCCCATGCTCTGCAACGACCCTCATCTGGCCCAGGGCGCTCCCTCCATCTGGTTCGAGTGCCATCTGGTCGCCGGTGACATCGATGTGATCGGCGCCTCCTTCCCGGGCACCCCTGGCATCGTCATCGGCCACAACCAGCATATCGCCTGGGGCCTGACCAATGCCGTCTCGGACGTGCAGGACCTCTACATCGAGAAGTTCGATCCCCAGCACCCCACACGCTACGAGTTTCAGGGCCAGTGGGAAGAGGCCAGGGTGATCCGCGAGGAGATCCGCGTCAAGGGGAAGCACACGCCTGTGGTGGAGGAGGTGCTGGTAACACGTCACGGCCCGATTCTGACGCACCTGCCAGCCAGCAAGGGGCAGAACAACCACGGTACCGCTCCCCAGGAGCTGCCCCTGGCTCTGCGCTGGACTGGCTTCGAGCCGAGCCGCATTATCTCTGCTGTGGAGAAGCTCAATCGTGCGACCAACTGGGAGGAGTTCCTTGAGGCGATGCGCGACTGGGATATGCCTCCCCAGAATGTGGTCTACGCGGACCGCGAGGGGAACATTGGCTACATCATGGCGGGCATGATTCCCATCCGAGCGCAGGGCCAGGCGCTGCTTCCCTCACCAGGCTGGACCGGCGAATACGAGTGGACCGGCTTTATCCCTTTCGAGGAGCTGCCCTGCATCTATAACCCGCCACAGCACTTCATCGCTACCGCCAATAACCGCGTCGTCAATGATGAGTATCCCTACTACATCACCAACGAATGGCTGAATGGCTATCGCGCAGAGCGCATTCGCGATCTCCTCACCAGCAAGGAGCGGCTCTCGCTGGCTGATATGGCACGCATCCAGTCCGACCAGTATGCGCTGCCAGCACGCGACATTGTGCCGCACTTGCTGGAATTGACGCCGTCAAGTGCCCTGGAGGAGGCCGCACTCGCGGCCCTGCGCGCCTGGGACTACGTGCTCTCGCCCGAAAGTGCAGCCGCGGCGCTCTATGCCACCTTCCTGCGGAAGCTGGAGCATATCGTCTTCAGCGCCGTGATCGGCGACGATGAGGCGCTGCTCTACAACTACCTCGGCGTGGGCGTTACTCTGCTGGCCATCCTCAACGGCTACGCCAGCCGCAGCAAGCCGCTGTTGATCCGCCTCCTCAATGAGCGCGATGATGGCTGGTTCGCAGATTCGGCCGTTCCCAACGGGCCGCGCTCGTGGAAAGCGGCGATCGCTGCGGCCTGGAGCGCTACCATCGCCGACTTGCAGGAGAAGCTTGGCCCGGACGTCTCACGCTGGAGCTACGGGGCCATCCACCGCATGACCTATCAGCACCCGCTCGGCAATCTGAAGCCGCTGGATCGCCTCTTCAACCGCGGTCCCTACCCGCTGGGTGGCGATAGCGATACGATCTTTATGGGAGCGGTGCTGCCCAACCAGCCAGAGCAGGTGGTGATCGTGCCTTCCTACCGCCAGATCGTCAACCTGGCCGATCTCAACGCCTCGCTTTCCAGCCACGCCCCAGGCCAGTCGGGCCACCCTGGTAGCCGCCACTACGCGGACTTCATCAAGCCCTGGCTGCGCACAGAGCACCACCCGATGCTCTTCGAGCGCGCCGCCATCGAGGCTAACGCCGAGGGCCGCCTGCGCCTGCTGCCAGCGCGCTGAGCAGGTGAGCGAGACCTCGCCACGCGCTGCGAGGAAAGCCTTGTGCGCGTGAGGGACGTTTGCCGCCTCAACGGCAGAGCGTCCCTCACGTATGCATTGCACTCAGCGTTATCCTCGCAGTGAGCTGTACACCCGCACAGATGGTGCTCTAGCTACCCACACGGCCCGCACTGCTCCGCTGACAGATGGCCGTCTCCGCGGGATCACTCCCCTACTCTCTGATCCCATGCCAGCGCTCTAAATGCTCGGCATGCGTGCGCAGATAGGCGCCGGGCAGGAAGAGCTGGTCATAGTACTCCAGATCCAGGTGATGACACTGCAGATACATCAGGATAAAGATCGTCGGCACCGTGCCCGGGAATTTGCCGAAGGTGTCGTAGACGTACTGCGCCTGCAAGGCCACACATGTGCGGAAGCGCTCGTCGTGCACCTGTGCGCTGCTGCGCACCTTGCGACTCTCCTTCCAGGGACCCGGCGTATCGGGATGGAACGGCCCACCAGGACCAAACTTGCGCTCACAGAAGTGCTCAACCGCCGCCCGCATATCGGGATAATGGGGCGGACAATGGCCCTCAAAGACCCCCTCGAGCCCGGTCGGATTGGGAAGCGCCCAACGCTCATCACTGTCGTAGCGGAATCCCAGGCCCGGTACGGCGGGATCACCGCTGGCCCCCAGCATGGTCAGCCGATCGATGCCATTGAACATCCATCCCCCCAGGCCCATCGCCTGCAACATCAACATTCCCGCATAGGTGGCTGTCGATAACTCCGCGGTGCACTCGGTCAGAGAGTACTGATCAAGAAAGGTCAATGGCAACGGATGATCAACATCCACCAGATCGCGAAACTGCTCCAGGCCAGGAATGGGCTGGCGATTGACATCATCATAGATGCAGTAGCCGTTCTGCGTGAAGAAACAGAGATTGGCGATGGCATGCTGCGCCACATCTCCAACGGGGATCACCAGCAGCGAGCCGGGCCGATTGGCCACCCAGGTATTGTGGCCCTCCATGTACGGTTCGCGCGGCGGAATGTAGACCCGCTGATCGGAGAGCTTGCGAATGCGCGAGCGATGGGCCAGCACCAGGTCAACCAGGCTGAGGGTTCCATCCTCAGCGCGCGGCACCAGAGCAGGCGCGTCGCGCGTCTGGAAGAGATAGGTCCCGCTGTCATCGGTAAAAAATAGCTCGCTGGTGTGAAAACCTGCCGCTGAGGGAAAGGTCCTTCCTCCTGCAGCCGCCGGATAGTTGGAGAGATGCGGCGCATAGCGATCGTGGCGCGTAATCGAATGGTGCCAGCCAGTATTGCCACCGCAAGCGGTCAGCACCAGTATGCGCTCAAGCTCGCTCAGAGGCAACGGCTCATGGCGCGAGCGGTAGGCCAGCGGGCCGTCAGGGATCTCGGCCCCACGGAAGAAGCGTCGTGAGCGTCGGCCGAACAGGGCGTCGACGAAGGGAAAGCGCAGCAGCTCCTGCAGGGCCTGCTCTTCGCACTCGCTCTGGCTCTGATGCGCAAAGAACTCGGAACTCATACAGGCAGTCCCCTCCTTTTTTTAAACACTATACAATCAGAGCGCGCGCGCTGTCGAGGACCGCGACCGGCCGTCGCGGGCACCTTTCTCTGCTCACTCAGAGCCACCAGGCCGCGTCAACTCTCCCGCAAACCCGCCCCAGCGGCCAACAGATGCCGAATCACTCAGCCACCCAGGCCAGATAGATCACCCAGGTCCCTACAGGCTCACGCGCCCCTCTCACAGGAACGATATGAGGCTACCTGCAGTTTTGCCTCCTCCAGGGTATACTCTTTAGAGAGCAATGCGCCAGTGTGTATCCGATTCTCGGGTTCACGGGCGTTTCTCCAGAAAAAGGGGAAGATAGCCTGCTCAGAGAGTGCAGCATAGTCAGCCCAGAAAAGAGCCGCCAGTAGTGCAACAATGAGTGATTCAGGATCGATCAGAAGTATCAGGCGCCTCTACCGGCCACAGGTGACGAGCGACGCGACCGTCAGTTGTCTGGTCTGTGGCGCAACATATGCCCCATCTCATCTGCACCAGGAGCTGCGTCTGGCCAGCTCGACCGTGCTGGAAGCCGCATTGATGAGCATCAGCCATTTCTGCTTCCGCTGTCGGCGTGCCTCCTGCCCCGAATGCTGGGACGACGTGCATGGCATCTGTGGCGCCTGCGTTGCGGAACTGGGGCTGCCCTTCCGCCGTGATCTCCCACCACTTGAGGGAACACTCTTCCCGCCTGCAGCGCAGGCCTCGCCCACAACAGCACCCGCCACTGCAGAGGAAAGCGGCGAACGCGAGCCATTGCTCGCCTGCATCAGCGCCGGACGCTTCCGCGCAGCCTCGCCTCCGTCTGCCTTTATCGCAGCCATCGAGACCGTCGAAACCAACAGCGTCACACCGCTGCCAATCACTGGGCAGGCTGCCACCAGCAGCGCCCCGACAGTGCAGGAGACGCCCGGCACGCAGACACCGATCGAGGAGCTTAGCACCCGTCCCGAACCGCCAGAGAGGGACAGAGCGCAGCAGCCAACCAGCGATCTGAGCGAGGTGCCCACCGTCCCGGCTCTCCGAGCGCCAGCGTCCCCCAGTGAGGACGAGCCGCTCCCGCTGACAGTCGAGCAGGCCTATGAGGTGCCGCTGCGGCCCACCCGCCACATGCGTCCAGTCCACCGGCCCGCGACCAGAAAGTACCAGCGGCCAGCCTTCCCACTATGGCGCGTCGTGCTCTTGATTCTTCTGACCCTGGTCACCATTGCGCTGGCGCTGCTGCTCGTAGCCGAGCTTTCTCCGGCCTTTAACACGCTCTTGCTTAAGCTCATCCACATTGATGTTCAGGGGGCCATTCATGCATTTCTGCAGATGGTACAATGGTTTCATTGAGGGATTACAGAAAGCGGCCCAGAAAGCGCCGGTCTTTCTAAGCCGGGGATGAATGGGCGTTCCTTATTTGGGGCAGGATGGGTAGGGATAGTTCCAGGCAGACACTATCTTCGTTCTCGCTTTGTTGTTGAATATATCGCTCTCTGGTCTCGCTACTGACATTGCCTGCTGTGGAGAGAAAATAAGAGTGGGTCCACAGCGTTGGTAAGTTCCGCAAGTGGACAAACTCCTTTCGCAACAAGCGTGAAGAGCGCCCTTTGATCAACCTGGGCATATCTGAGGGGAGCGTGCAGGGACTGGTCCGCACAAACACGTGCACATGATCGGGCTGAATGGCTAACTCAATGAGTTGCCAATCGTGTTCGTTGATGCCCTCATAAATAATCTGTTCCAGGCGCTTTTGAACCGGCCCGACCAGCACACGCCGCCGCCTCTTCGGGCAAAAGATGAGATGATATACGATGAGGTGGACACTATGTCGATGATGCTGGTAGTCCACAGCAGTCAACCCCGTTCTTGAAACTCAGGAGTCCTGTTTCTTCTCCTCCTGTTTTTGCTTTCCCCTTGTTTGCTCGTCAATGTACTGTTGAATGTCCTCGCGGTAAAAGCGCCACACATCCCCGACACGAAAGCCAGAGATTTCATTGCGTTCGACAAGACGCACTACCGTTCGAGGAGCTACCCCTAACATCCTGGCAGCTTCTCTGGTGCTAATGGGGGTTTTCTCTATTGCCATGAAATGATATCCTCCTTTTAGGTCTACGAGGACAGTTTAACACAATTGAACAAGCCAGTCAATTAGGGCTTGACAGCCAGAGAACAATTGGGTATACTGGAAAAATAAAGACGTATCGAACTTTTAGGTCTACACCATCAAGTAAGACGATACGACTTTGCAGCAAGTCTCTAGAGGCTTCCTTTTGTACTCGTAGAGCAGTCACCAGTTTCACCGCTATTCGAGAGGAAGAAGCATGCAGACGATGCTATCCCCCATCCAGTGGGGCAACATGACTCTGGTTCTCGATCGACACGCCTTTGAAGTGGGCTACACGCGTGGACGACAGTACTATTTTGAAGATGCCTGGGAAGAACAGGTAAGAGAGGGAGGAAAAGAGGCACTCAAAACGTCGGACCTACTTGGCCTCATTGCTGTACGCGATGAGCAGGGACACTATCAGATAGATGATGGATGTCACAAGAGCGCGTTTCCAAACGGTGTGGAAGAACTCTTAGCCGTCCTGGTGGGCTACCTCTCTGGCCCCTTGCATCCTGAAACACACGAGGAACGTACCAAACGTCTCTCCGAGTGTGTGCTGATTGAAGAGTAGAAGGATCATCCGATGCTGATCTACGAGTACAAACTGGACGGAAACCAGCAGCAATATCAGGCGATTGAGGAAGCCATTCGCATTGTGCAATTCATCCGCAACAAGTGTCTCCGTAAATGGATGGATGGGCACGGCGTCTCGAAAAACGACTTGCAATGCTATTGTGCTGTTCTCGCTCAGGAGTACTCGTTTGCAGCCCCTCTCAACTCCCAGGCCCGGCAAGCCAGCGCGGATCGGGCCTGGGCCGCTATTTCGCGTTTTTACGAGAGCTGCAAAAACAAGAAGCCCGGTAAGAAAGGCTATCCCCGCTTTCAGCACGACAACCGCTCGGTCGAATACAAAAACACCGGATGGAAACTCTCTCCGGATGGCAAGCATATCACCTTCACCGATGGCTGTGGTATTGGGCGTCTGCGTCTGGTTGGGAATAAAGGGCAACGGATTGAGGAGTATCCTCTCAAACAGATCAAACGGGTACGACTACTACGTCGTGCTGATGGCTACTATTGTCAGTCTGCCGTCGATGCAGAAAGGCACGTTGAGCATGTCCCGACTGGCAAACAGGTTGGGATTGATATGGGACTGAAGGAGTTCCTGACGACGTCATCGGGAAACACCGTCGCTAACCCACGTCACTTGAGGAAAGCTGAGAAGCGGTTGAAGAAGTTGCATCGAAGGCTCTCCCGCACGCAGAAGAAATCAGCCAATCGCAAAAAAGCCAGAAAGCAACTGGCAAAGGCGTATCTGAAAGTGCAACGGCAGCGTGAAGACTTTGCCAGAAAGACGGCAAGCACGCTCATCTCATCTCACGATTTGATTGCCTATGAGCACTTGAAGATAGCCAACCTCGTGAAGAACAGGAAACTCTCTAAGAGTATCAGTGATGCTTCCTGGGGGCGTTTCCTCACATGGCTCAACTACTACGGGCATGTCCATGATATTCCCGTCATCGCCGTAGAACCAGCTTTCACGAGTCAAGAGTGTAGTACCTGTGGAACACGGGTCAAGAAAAGCCTCTCGGTCAGGACGCATATCTGTTCTGGCTGTGGGCTAGTACTTGATCGTGACCACAACGCCGCCATCAACATTTTAGCATCTGCGCCGTAAGCCCCCTGGCATTCAGACAGGGGGATATAAGGCGCTCCCACAAGCAATAGATACTATTGACATATCTATTGCTTGTGGGTTATACTCTGCTGTATGAGATATGATTTAAAGACAAATAACAA
>JBHOQN010000085.1:0-28714 GCA_042408965.1 Ktedonobacteraceae bacterium | reverse complement strand
GTCAATACCCACACGCTCGCGGTCAACGAGGAGACACACGAGATCTACGTGCCGCTGATCCGCATGGGCGGACGCCCGGTACTGCGCATCATGCGCTACAACCCGGCAGGAACGGTCTAGATCGGAACGGAGAGAGGCGGCGCGCCAGGCGGACAGGCACCACACGGGCCTTTACGGTGGAGATGCTGCGTGCTAGAATGGCTCACAGATTTTATCTGCAGGGAGGCCCTCAATGGAGATCGCTTCACCTTCTTCACCTCCTCCGCTTGTGATCCTCAACCCCACCGCGAACCAGGGCCGTATGCAGCGCCACCGGGTTCTGGTACGTCGCCGCGCGGCGGCGGAGCAGGCCGAGTATCGCGAGACCGCCAGACGGGGCGATGCCGAGCGCTGGGCGGCGGAGGCGGCGCGTCAGAACCGCCCGGTGGTGATCGTGGGCGGCGATGGCTCGGTCCACGAGGTCGTGAACGGCCTGCTGAGCTGCACACAGCGGCCACCACTGGGCATCATCGCCGCGGGCTCGGGCAACGACTTCGCCTGGAATACGCTGAAGCTGCCGCGCGAGCCGGAGGCGGCCATCGAGCGAGCCTTTGCCGGGCAGCTGGCATTCGTCGATGCAGGCAAGGTGAATGAGCGCTACTTTGCGAACTCGTTCAGCGTGGGCCTGGATGCCGATATCGCCGTCGCCGCGGGCCAGTTGAAGAAGATTCCTTTCATGACTGGCATGCGCCTCTACTACAGCTCCACACTCAAGCAACTGCTCTTCGGCTATCGGCACTGCCCCTGGCTGCGCTTCGAGATCACGGCTGCGTCCGCCGCGGCTGAGGAGGCTCCTCCTCAGGAGTTCAGGCGCTATGTGCTGCTGGCGGTCACCAACGGGCCAACCTACGGCGCAGGCTTCCGCATCAATCCTGAGGCCAGCTCAACTGACGGCCTGCTTGACGTCTGCGCCATCACCTACGCTCCGCTGCGGCGTGCCCTGCGCCTGCTGCCTGTGGTCAAGCGTGGCGAGCATGCCCACCTCCCCGAAGTCTGCTTCTTTCGTGTGCGGACTATCTCGATTGAGAGCCGCCTCCCTCTCAACGCGCAGATGGATGGCGAGACAAGCTGCGCACAACGCTATCACGCGAAGGTACTCCCACAGGCGCTGCAAGTCAGGCTATAAGCAATCGCTCCAGCACCGGGCGAGCGTGGCGCCGCCTGGCTGTCGGTCTGACCGGCGCGCCAGTCCTGCAGCAGGCAGAGGAGCACAGCAAGCAACAGGCCAACGTGGCTGCAGAACAGAGCAACGGTCCCGGTGTCCGCTCAGTCCCGCTGGCTGCTGATAGAGGACCACCGCCAGGAGGACGGAAGAGGCTGCGTCCGGGAGGCCGTCGCGCGTCAGCCGCGCGTCAGCCGCGCGTCAGCGCAGCAAGGCAGCGCTCAACGCGCTCGGCGCATCTCGTCACGCGGTGCTACTCGTCCTTCGTCGCCGGCAAGGCCATCTGGCCACCTCCACGTACCCTGCGCCGGGCCGCCGCCTTCGGTCGCTCCCCGTTTGTAGCCTGGAAGGCCGAGGGGCAGAGCGGCACCAACGGACACTCTTCGCAGAGGGGATCACGTGCCCGGCAGAGCGCCCGACCGTGAAAGATGAGCAGATGCGAGAGATCAAGCCAGTCCTCACGTGGCACTATCTTCATCAGATCGCGCTCGATCTGCTGAGGATCCTCACTGGTCGTCCAGCCCAGGCGGCGCGTCAGGCGCTTCACATGCGTATCCACCACCACCCCCTCAACGATGCCAAAGGCATTGCCCAGCACTACGTTCGCCGTCTTGCGCGCCACGCCCGGCAGGGTCAGCAGCGCCTCCATCGTGCGTGGCACCTCACCACCATAATCTGAGATGAGACGCTGGCAGGTCAGGCGCAGATTGCGAGCCTTATTGTGATAGAAGCCGGTGGGCCTGATAGCCTGTTCCAGCTCCTCCTGCGGGGCCGTGGCAAAATCCTCCACCGTGCGATACCTGCGGAAGAGCTGCGCCGTCACCTCGTTGACACGCTCGTCGGTGCACTGCGCCGAGAGCTGCACGGCGATCAGCAACTGCAGAGGATTCTCATAGTTCAAGCTGCACCTGGCCTCAGGATAGCGGCGGCGCAGCTCAGCAAGCACAGCCCGCACATGCTCTGGCGAGCCAGGGGGTGGCCCGTCATAGGTCGCCGGTAAGGTGCTCTCCACAGTCATCATACGGGCGCAGGAGCCCCCGCTGTGCAGCGTGGGGAGGAAATGCGCCCTCTCCTTTCTACACGTGTGTTCTTGACACGATACTGATAGACCCCCCTGTATGGACAGAACGATCATCGTCCAGCTCCATCCGACAGCGCATCGTCCAGCAGGCCACGTCCGGCAGGACCATCATGCTGAAGAAGCTGGCCACCCTCAGAGAAACGTCTCAGCTGGGAAGAGGCCAGCAGCGCAAGAACCTCGACGACAAACGACGGTTGCATTGCTGGAGGGTTGCGCAACTGTCTTCGTTTGTCGAGGACAGAGCGCAAGGGCGGGGCATTCACCCGGTCAGGATTGATCCCCGACATACCTCACGGCCCGTTCACGTTGTGGCTATCACCAGCGTGCCAGTTGAGGTTCTCCATCGGTCTTTCGCTGCCGCCCTGTGGCTAGCAACTGCATGCAGACCTCAACGCTGTCTACCATATTCGAGCGCAGTACCTGGCTGCTTTTGCTCGGATGGGAGGCCTGTCCTGAGCGAGCCAACCTGTCAGGCGGCCTCTCGTATCGACACTCCGGTGTCAGATGCAAGCCTTCTGCCTTCAGGCATGGAGGTCATGATTTGACATTTCAACATGCTCTCTCCATGTTCGTAGCGGCCTCCTCACCACCGCGGTATCCTCACGCGGATCGACCTCTGACCAGCGCCTCTCTGCCGCCCTCGCCTCGCTTCAGGGCCTATTATAGCACATGCACGCGCCCGTAGAGATGATATCATGAGGGTGGTTCAATTCTAGAAGGAGGCCAGTCATCCATGAGAGCAAGAGCGGACCTGAGCGCCTACCGCCGCTACTTCCCCGCCTTGCAACTGCAAGTCAAGGGAGCACCCGCGATCTATTTCGACAACCCCGGCGGAACGCAGATCGTTCAACAGAGCATCGACGCTATGACACGCTATCTTCACACCGCCAACGCCAACGCCCACGGCGCCTTTCTCACCAGCCAGCGCACCGACGAAACCATCGCCGCCGCCCGCCAGGCCATGGCCGATTTTCTCAACGCCGCCAGCCCGGCGCAGATCGTCTTCGGTCCCAACATGACCACCCTGACCTTCGCCTTCAGCCGCGCCATCGGCCAGACCCTGCAGCCGGGCGACGAGATCGTGGTGACGACTCTCGATCACGACGCTAACGTCGCACCCTGGCTGGCCCTGCAGGAGCGCGGGGTGGTGATTCGCACCGTCGACATCAACCCGGAGGACGTGACGCTCAATATGCAGGACCTGCAGGAGAAGATCAACGCGCGCACGCGCCTCGTCGCCGTGGGCTACGCCTCCAACGCCGTCGGCACGATCAACGATGTCGCGACCATCGTGCGCCTGGCCCACGCCGTCGGCGCCCTGGCCTGGATCGACGCCGTACAGTACGCGCCGCACGGCCCCATCGACGTCCAGGCCCTCGATGTCGACTTCCTGGTCTGCTCAGCCTATAAATTCTTCGGACCGCACCTGGGCATCCTCTACGGCAAGAGCGAGCATCTGGAGGGCTTTCCCGCCTACAAGGTGCGCCCCGCCAGCAACGCCGCCCCCGAGCGCTGGGAGACAGGCACCCAGAATCATGAGGGACTGGCCGGTCTGGTGGGCACCATCGAGTATCTGGAGCTGCTCGGACGCGAGCAGGCCTCCCTCTACGCCGAGGCCGCGGCTCTGCAGGGCTACAGTGGACGCCGGGGCACCCTCAAGATCGCCATGCAGGCCATCGCGGATTACGAACGTCAGCTCTCCGCCCAACTGCTGAGTGGCCTGCGCGAGATCAAGGGGCTGCGCATCTACGGGATCAGCGACCCGCAGGCCCTGACGTGGCGCGTTCCCACCGTCGCCTGTACCGTCGACGGGCAGAGTCCGCACGCTCTGGCCACTGCCCTGGGAGCACGCGGGATCTTTGCCTGGGACGGCAACTACTACGCTCTCGGCGTCATGGAGCGCCTGGGCCTCGAAGGGCGTGGCGGCGCTCTGCGCCTGGGGATGGCTCACTATAATACCCGCGACGAGATCGAGCGCGTCCTCGCGGCCCTCGAAGAGCTGCAGTGAGCCTCAACCGGCGCACGGCCTCGCTGAATCACCTCCCACGCAGAGGGCGCGGAGCGCTGCCTCAGGCGCACGCAGGAGATCCCTGGATCACAGAGCACAGCGACGTCCAGCGCCAGTGGCCCCTCCTCTCTCCAGGGGTGCGCTCATCAGACGATCGATACGGCGGGGCAGGCCTCTTCAGGCCGCGAGTGCCCGCTTATGCGCCCTCCTCGGAGGTGGAGGGCACGTCCTGGTGGAGCGCCTGGGGATGAGCAGCGCGGACAGCTCCAGCAGGACGACGCACGGTGATGGTGAATGGCCCCCATTCTCCGATCAAGCCCTGGCCGTGCAGTGAGACGCTGCGTCCCTGCTCGATCCCTTTCTCCGTCATCAGGCCCAGTGCCAGAATGCAGGAAGCAATCTTGCAGGGGACCCGACTGTAGTGCGCCACCTGCCTGCCATCGAGGAAGAAGGTGACCTCGTCATGGGCCTTGTGATAGCTGATCCCATAGCGATGCCACTGGCCGGGGAGCGTCTCAACGTCCAGCTCGTTAAAGTCGCAGAAGTACTTCGGCCTGACAGCCTCCTCCGGCGCGGGATCAGGCGGCGCCGGCACCCCAGGGAAAGGCAGCAGGGCATAGACGCTGGCGATCGTATCGTTGGAGACAAAGAAGTCCAGGGCCATGCCGGTCGCAAAATCCAGCAGGTGGGCCGAGACAAAGCCATCGTAGAGATCGTGCGGCCGTGTGTTAATGCCTCGTGCGCGCATCTCCCACTCGAAGAGGATCTCGCCGTCATCGGGCATCACAAAGCGCCGCGTGGAGAAGAACATGTTCTTGGCATTATCGAGAATCTGCACCGTGTTGTTGCAGCGCGTCAGCGGCATGACACTGACCCGCAGGCGATTCCCCTCCACCACAACGACCGCCTCCGGCTCGCGATAACGCCAGAAGGTGCCGTCGGGCAGCGGAAACCCCACCGTACTCCCACTGGCGGTCAACCCCGCTGATAATGCTATGATAGCCTGCATAGAGAACCCGCTCCTCCTCTACGGGCTCTGCGGAAGACGGCGGAGCCACCTCGACAGCCTCCACTGCCTCCACTGCCTCCACTGCCTCCACTGCCTCCACTGCCTCTGCTGGCGCCGATGAAGGCGCTGAATGCTCAGTCTCTGACATAGCCACGCTTCACTCCCTTCGGTACTACGGCATAGCGAACAGTTGTGACCTGGCCACGAATCCCTCTCTGAAAGAGCATGCTACCACCGGCTCTGACATGAGCGCAAGGCGCCCCGCCAACCTGCAGATGCACCCACCCCTGCAGATCCTCGGCAGAATCGGCTCCTCCTGAGCGTTCTGTGATCTGGGAGAGACGGTAGCGCAGCGTTCCAACAGCGATCCTGATACGTGAATACTAGGAGAAGAGACGATCAGCGCAGCACGGTGCGCACCATTGCTCCGGGAAGAGAAAGGACAGGCGACGATGAAGATTCTCGTTCTTAACGCCGGATCAAGCAGCCAGAAGATTAGACTATACGAAATCGAGCACCTGCTAGCAGAGGCTCCCCCCCCACTGTGGGAGGCCAACGCCGATTGGTCACAACAGCGAGGCCGCAGCGAGCTGCAGATGAGGAGAGACCAGGGCGAAGAGCATCACGAGGAGATCGAGACCACCGAGCGTCCCCAGGTACTGCGCCACATGCTCCAGACGCTCTGGAGCGGCAACGCACCCGTCATCACGCGGCCAGAGGAGATCGACGTCGTAGGCCACCGCGTCGTACACGCCGGCGCCCATTACAGCGAGCCGACCACAGTCACCCCGGCGCTCAAAGCGGCCATCCAGCGTATGCAGGTGCTCGCCCCCTCACACAACCAGGCCAGCCTCGAGGGTATGACCATTGCCGAAGAGATCTTTCCCACCGCACGTCAGATCGCCGTCTTCGACAGCGCCTTTCACAGCCACATGCCCCTGCCCGCCCAGATCTACCCTGGTCCCTACGAATGGTTCGCCCAGGGCATTCGCCGCTACGGCTTTCACGGCCTCAGCCATCAGTACTGCGCTCGCCGCGCCGCCCAGATTCTCGGCCGCGACCTGCCCACCCTACGGCTGATCACCTGCCACCTCGGCAACGGCTGCTCGCTCGCAGCCATTCTGCACGGCGAGAGCATCGAGACAACCATGGGCTTCACCCCGCTGGAAGGCCTGATGATGGGCACCCGCTCAGGCTCCCTTGATCCCGGCCTGCTCCTCTACCTGTTACGACAGGGAGGCCAGAGCGCCGAGGAGCTTGACCACACGCTCAACAAAGCCTCCGGCCTGCTTGGCCTCTCAGGGATCTCTGGCGACATGCGAGTCATCCTCAAGGCGCGCGCTGAGGGCAATCGGCGCGCCCGCCTGGCCTTCGACGTCTTCATCCACCGCCTGCGCTTCCACATCGGCGCGCTGCTCGGCGTGCTGGGTGGCCTGGACGCCCTCGTCTTCGCCGGCGGCATCGGTGAGCACGCCCCTGCTGTGCGCGCCGCCGCCTGCGAGACGCTCGGCTTCCTTGGCTTGGCGCTCGACTCAGCGCGCAATAACAGCTCCCCCGTCGACGAGGATATCGCCACCGCCGACTCGGCCGTCCGGGTGCTGGTCGTGGCAACTCAAGAAGACTGGATTATCGCTGAAGCCTGCTGGCACCTGCTCTTCAGGTGAGGGCCACGCCTCGCAGCTCAGCACCATCAGCGATAGACCCCCGGCGCATAGAGGCCTCGAGGCCCCTCAGAATCCCAACCCTGGCACGAGCATTGACAGAGCTGGCCGTGATCACCTGAACCGCCCGGGCCTGGGTCGCGAAACATTCGCACGCCCACACGCCAGCCACGGCCGAGGCCAGGGCAGAGGACGCAGCCCGCCCGCATCCGGCGAGAGCTTGACCAGCAGTGACAGCGTTGCCGTCCGCCGGACGGCCGCGCTGCTCTCGGCGATGCCGCAGAAAGCATCATCCCAGCCTTCACCAGGCGGCCCTCAGCGCCGCAGCCACAGGTGTCAGCAGCCAGCACGAGCGGATTACGCGGCAGGCTCTACTTCTGGCCTGCTCGCAGCCAGTTCAACAGCCAGCTTCACAGCCCTCTCGCACGATTGATCTCATCACGTATCTGTCGCGCCGCCTCTCCTGCCGCCAGGGCGTAGTCGGCGCCGCTCTCAGCATAGAGAATCGCACGCGACACGGCGATCAGGATTCCCTCGCTCTCCTCATCAACCCCCGCCTTCACGGCCGCCGCCAGCGCTCCACCCTGAGCGCCAACGCCGGGCACGAGAATCGGCAGCGTCGGACAGAGTTCTCTGACAACCTGCAGCTCCCGCGGGTAGGTCGCGCCCACCACCAGCCCGCAGTTGCCGTGGCGCTCATTCCACTCGTGGACGCGCTGAGCCACTACCTCGTAGAGGGGCCGCGGCGCGGCCTCGCCAGCACTCACCAGCAGATCCTGGAAATCGCGCGCGCCGGGATTGGAGGTACGGCAGAGCAGAAAGAGCTGGCGCTCACGATAGGCCAGAAAAGGCACCAGGCTATCATAGCCAGCATAGGCATTGAGGGTCAGTGCGTCAAAGCCATAGCGCTCAAAGAGCGCCTCTGCATAGCGCTGAGCGGTATTCCCAATATCGCCGCGCTTGGCATCGCCGATCACCGGGATCTCCGGCGGAATGGCCAGCAGAACGGCCTGCAACAGTGACCAGCCCTCTGGCCC
Source organism: Ktedonobacteraceae bacterium (assembly GCA_042408965.1). Classification (GTDB taxonomy): domain Bacteria; phylum Chloroflexota; class Ktedonobacteria; order Ktedonobacterales; family Ktedonobacteraceae; genus Thermogemmatispora. The sequence continues at coordinate 20,717 of JBHOQN010000085.1, read as the reverse complement.
CAGGCACTCAAAAAAGGCCAGGTTGGGCTTGTAGGCGCAGACATAGGGAAGCGTTGCTTCGATAATGGTCCGGCAGAAGGTCAGCAGCGCCTCAGTCCCGCCAGAGCGCAGCGGCTCCGGCAGCCGCGCCAGCTCTGGGTCCAGCCCCACACATAGGAGACTCCGGCGCTCCCGTACCGCCAGGCGCCACTTCTCTCGAAATCCTGATCCTCCGCTGCTCACGCTCCACCCTCCCCGCTGCGCGTCAGAGTGCGCGAACCAGGTTTTGCCAGCGGGACCCCCTGCGCACAGAGCGGGCAGAGGGCCGGATCATAGGCCCGTGCCTGCACAGTCAACAGAGCCCGACAGGGGAAGGGAAACTGCCTGCAGGCCTCACCGCCGCTGCGGTCCAGCAGCACCTCGCCGGCCACGATCAGCGGCCCATACGGCTCCAGCGCGCTGACGGACTCGCGCAGCGAGAGACCCGTTGTCAGAACATCATCGACGATCAGCACGCGCTCGCCCGCGCGCAGGTTGAACCCGCGCCGGAGCTCGCGCCCACCGCCGGCTGCCGGCTCGATGATCAGACAGCGCACATCAAGCTGACGCGCCAGCTCCTGCGCCAGCATGGCCCCGCCGGTCGTGGGGCCAGCGACCGTCTCCACCCCCTGTCCCCGGTAGCGCCGCGCGATCTCCCCGCAGAGCTGCTCAGTGACGCGCGGCCACTCCAGCAGACGGAACTTCTCCCAGTATTCATCGCTGTGTCGCCCCGAAGTGAGTGCAAAGTGCCCTTTCGAGACGACCCCCAGGCGCTCAAACAGGGCCTCAAGAGCGTTTGAATCCATCATCATACCTGTCACGTATACTGCAGGGTGCCGGACCGTGAGGGCCTTTCTGCTGTCTTCCATGCAACCATGCTGACACAAAAACGGTACCGCTGAAGAGGAACCGGCGCTCTCATCCCCGCCTTGAAAGAGCGGGGCAGTCCCGCGCCGGCTCCCGTAAACAGGCACCGGCCCTCAAATTGTCGGCGATTATACACTGACCCCCACCAGATGTCAAGAACAGGGGAGACCCTCACCGTGGCTAGAAAACCGCCTCCGCGTCCTACTTGACGCTGAGCACCACCACATCGAAGATGAGATCTGAGTTCGCCGGAATGCCCTGCTGGGCCTGACTGCCGTATCCCAGCTTCGCCGGGATGTAGAGACGCCGAATACCACCGGCCCTGACACCCACCAGGCCCTCATCCCAGCCTTTGATGACATCACCTTTGCCCAGGATGAACGAGAAAGCCTGGCCACTGCGATCATAGGAGCTGTCGAACTTCTTACAGGTACTGGCCAGCCAGCCCACATACTCGACATTCAGGGTGCTACCATTCTTCGCAACAGCGCCACTGCCCGTTTTGATATCTAGATACTTGAGGCCGTCGCCCTTGACAACTGCAGTACCATTGATAGCAGGTGCCGTATCTGGACCGGCAGTCGGCGTAGCAGCGGCGCTGTAAATGGAGGGCACCTGCGACGAGGCGCTGGCGTCGATAAAACAATTGCGCGCCAGCTCGGTGGCTGTGGCATGGGCATGAGCGCTGGCTACTGCCGTGGCTGTGGCCGCTCGCGTCTGGGCCTGCTGCGTGGTGATACGCTGGTACTGCCAGAAGCCGAGCGCTGCCAGGATAATGATAATCAGCGTCACACTGATCGCCATGGTAATCTGGCGTCGCCGGCGCCGCCGCGCCTGGCGCATCAGCCGCTCCTGCTGGCGCTGGCCAGGGCGAGGTTGCTTCTGTGAACCTCCTTTTTTGCCTTTCACAGTCTGGGTCATTGATTCTTCTCTCCTCAGTGGATCTTGTAGTGTTGCCCCCGGTGGTGAAAGTGAACAATTGCAAGCAGAGGGTATCATGTTTCTCATCGGCTGACAAGTGGAGAGTTCGCATCCGTTAGCCGGCGCCGCCCTGATCTAAAACTCGACAATTTGAGCAAGATATGCTAGAATGCTTTCATCGCTAACACTAGAGTTTCTCTACTACTGCACAGCAGCATAGTTTATCCTTTATAATATAGAAAAGGCCAGATATGAACCTTCCTGTCAACCGGCGGACTCAGCAGCGAGCTATTCCAGACGCAACCAAAGGAGAGTATATGCCATCGCAGGGATACGTGCGCTTCCCGACCATTTACAGAGATCAGATCGTTTTCGTTGCAGAAGATGACCTCTGGCTGACATCCAGTGAGGGGGGCCGTGCCGAACGGCTCACAGCCAGCACTGGAGCCGTCAGCCATCCACATTTCTCACCAGACGGGAGCAGCCTGGCCTTCGTGGGACACGAAGAAGGCCCCAGCGAGGTCTTCGTCATGCCGGCCGCGGGTGGGCCTGCGCAGCGTCTGACCTACCAGGCTGCTTCTTGTAAAGTGCTCGGCTGGACTCCCCAGGGCGATACCATCCTCTATGCCAGCAACGCCGGGCAGATGAGCCACCATTATGAAGTGATCTACGCGGTCGGCGTGGAAGGTGGCCTGCCCCGCCAGCTCCCCTATGGAGCGGCCAACGAGATCTCCTTCGGGCCAGACGGGGGGGTGGTCCTCGGACGCAACATTCGCGAAGCAGCCCACTGGAAACGCTATCGCGGCGGCACTGTCGGCCATCTCTGGTGCGATCTGGATGGCAGCGGCCATTTCCAGCGCCTGCTGCGCATCGATGGCAACATCAGTTCACCCTGCTGGGTCGGAGCGCGCATCTATTTCCTCTCAGATCATGAAGGCATCGGTAATATCTACTCATGCACTCCTCAAGGAGAAGACCTGCGCCGCCACACCTTCCACGAGGACTTCTACGCGCGCAACCTCTCCACCGACGGCGAGCGCCTGGTCTATCACGCGGGCGCAGAGCTGTACCTCTTCGATCCCAGTCGTGAGAGCACGCGCCGCATCGAGGTCACTCTGCCCAGCCAGCGCACCCAGCGCAACCGTAAATTCGTCTCGGCCTCCCAGTACCTCGATACCTACGCCCTGCACCCCCAGGGGCACATGGTGGCCCTCACGACGCGCGGGAAAGCCTTCTCGATGGGCAACTGGGAAGGGCCTGCCATCCAGTATGGCGAGGCCGACGGCGTACGCTATCGCTTTCTGGAATGGCTCAACGACGGCAAACGGCTGGTCGCCGTCTGCGATGCGCCCGGCCGCGAGGCTCTCATCGTCTTCAATCCCGACAGCGCTGAGGAGCCTGGATTGCTCAGCGAGGTCGAATTCGGCCGAGCGTTGAACATGAAGATCTCGCCCGTCGATGATCTGGTGGCCATCAGCAACCACCGCAACGAGCTGCTGGTGGTGGATCTGCAGGCAGGCAGCAGCCGCCTGATCGATCGCAGCGACTATGGGCAGATCGAGGACCTGGCCTGGTCCCCCGACGGACGCTGGCTGGCCTACAGCTTCCCCAGTACGGCCCAGCAGACGGCGATCAAACTCTGCAATCTGGAGAGTGGCGAGCTGGCCTTCGCCACGCAGCCCGTGCTCCACGACGTTCAGCCGGCCTTTGATCCTGAGGGGAAGTATCTCTATTTCCTGGGGTACCGCATCTTCAACCCGGTGTACGATACCCTGCAGTTCGATCTGAACTTCCCACGTGGGGTAAAGCCCTACGCCATCATGCTGCGTCGCGATCAGCGCTCTCCCTTCGTCGCCGAGCCAAAAGCCCCCAATGGCAAAGAGAAGGAGGAGAAGAAGACAAGCGGCGAGCAGGCCGAAAAGAAAGAGGGCGAGGGCGACGATGGGGCGAAGCGTCCGGCGCCTGTGGTCATCGATCTGGAGGGCATTACGGAGCGCGCGCTTCCCTTTCCCGTGCCGGAGGGCCGCTATCGCGCGCTCAGAGGCATCAAGGGCAAAGCACTCTTCCTGGACTTCCCCGTCGAGGGGGCGATCCATACACCGCCAGATGGGCCGCCGTCGCGCGGGCACATCGAGAGCTATGACCTGGAGAATCATAAGTATGAATGGCTGATCGATGGGGTGGATGATTTCGAGGTCTCGCGCGATGGCAAGATGTTGATCTACCGCTCGAACCATCGCCTGCGCATTGTCAAAGCTGGAGACAAGGCCCCCAAGTCGGAGAACGGCGAGCGCGCCAGCCGTGAGACAGGCTGGCTCGACCTGAACCGCCTGAAGGTCTCTGTTCAGCCGGCGGCCGAATGGAAGCAGATGTTTGACGAGGCCTGGCGACTGCAGCGTGAGCAGTTCTGGGATAAGGAGATGCTGGGGATCGATTGGGAGGCGGTGCACGCGCAGTACGCGCCGCTGCTGGAGCGCGTGGCATCGCGCTCGGAGCTATCGGATCTGCTCTGGGAGCTGCAGGGTGAACTGGGCACCTCGCACGCCTACGAGATGGGCGGCGAATATCGCCGTGGTCCCCACTACCGCCAGGGCTTCCTGGGCATCGACTGGCACTACGATAGCGAGCAGGAGCGCTATCGCATCGCCCACATCGTGCGCGGCGATCCTTCGGACAGCCAGGCGTCCTCTCCACTGACCGCTCCCGGCCTCAATGTTGCCGAGGGCGACGCGGTCCTGGCGATCAACGGGCAGCGCCTGAGCCGGCTGCGTGGCCCTCAGGAGCTGCTGGTCAACCAGGCCGGCAACGAGGTGCAACTGACCATCGAAAGCGCCGCCAGCGGCGAGGTGCGCACAATCACGGTGAAGGCACTGGCGAATGAACGAGCGGCGCGCTATCGTGAGTGGGTCGAGCAGAACCGGCGGCTGGTCCATCAGCTTTCGGGGGGCAAGGTTGGCTACATCCATATCCCCGATATGGGCGCCGCCGGCTACGCAGAGTTCCACCGCAGCTATCTGAGCGAGTACGACTACCCGGCGCTGCTGATCGATGTGCGCTGGAACAGCGGCGGACACGTCTCTCAGCTGCTGCTGGAGAAGCTGGCGCGACGCCGCCTCGGCTACGACTTTCCGCGCTGGAGCCAGCCAATCCCCTACCCCCAGGAGTCGCCGCGCGGCCCGATGGTCGCGTTGACCAACGAGCAGGCTGGCTCGGACGGCGACATCTTCAGCCACGCTTTTAAGCTCATGGGCCTGGGTCCTCTGATCGGGAAGCGCACCTGGGGCGGCGTGATCGGCATCAATCCCCGCCACAAGCTGGTCGACGGAACGAGCACCACGCAGCCAGAGTTCGCTTTCTGGTTCAAAGATGTGGGCTGGAACGTGGAGAACCACGGCACCGACCCAGATATCGAGGTTGATATTGCCCCCCAGGACTATGCCGCCAATCAGGACCCGCAGCTCCAGCGGGCCGTCAGCGAGGCGCTGCGGCTGATCGAGGAGTACCCGGTCCTGGAGCCGCAACCGGGTGAGCGGCCACGGCGCGGACGACGCACGTCGGTCGCTGAGCAGACACCCGGTGGCGCCAGCGAGGAAACGGGCCGCAGCGCTGCTTCATAGGCAGAGCGGAGGGAGGTGCTCCATCAGGCAGGAATGGCGGGTGTTCATCGCTCTCCCTGCCTGATGGAGCACCCTGACTGGCTGCACGGGCATGCGTGAGGCAAGGCCGGTGAGCCTGTCAGGTCAACTCTTCCCAGACTCCCTGCCACCGCAGCAGACGATAGAGTATGACCACTCCGACCAGTGGCACAACGGTCTGCAGACTGGCTACTCGCAGTACGAGATCCAGTCCGGTGTTGAGCAGCGCGTAGGCGACCACGGCGAAGAAGCCCCAGCGTCTCCAGGCAAGCAGCGCCACCAGCCCGGCGACCCCCAGACAGCCCACCAGCCCGTAGGCCAGAAAGACCCAGGTCGGTACGTCGCTGGTCATCGCGGCAACACCCGTTCCAAAAGCTGCCAGCAGATAGAAGACGGTCAGAAAGAGGATGGCTACCAGGTTGATGATGAACCAGGCTGTCAGACAGCCGCCGCGCCTTCTCGGCAGCGCAGGCGCTCTCTCCCCACCTGTGGGCACCTGAATGACCCCTCCTTTGAGCACCTGCGGCTCTCCCCCAACGAAGCGCACCTGGAGCAGGGAGCCATCCGCGAGGAGCGTATCCTTCCCCGTCTCCTGCTCCCTGGCATCCGCGAAGACGAAGAGCTGACGGCCATCCAGAGAGACGCTGGCTGGCGTCTGATCTGTCCAGCAAACCTCCAGCCGCCTGTTCCGGTCCGGATCGAGAAGAAACTCTCTGGTTGTCATAGACTTGCCTTCTCTGGCTGAATAATGCAGGTCGATCTCTCCAGATTTGCCAGCCTGCGCGGTCAGATCCTCAGCTCGATCCTGACCCGGCGCTCCTCCGGGGAGCCCGCGCCTACGCCAGCGCGTGACAGGGTGCCCCTAGTATAGACGAAGAGAGCGCGAGACTCAAGCCCAGCGTGGACTACTCAACGCATGTAGACCCGCTGGCCAGCGACCCAGACGGCCTTGACGACGGCGGCTGAGGCACCAAAGATGAGGCAGTCGAGGAGATCGCCGGGCGTCCAGCCGCTGAGCGCCGGGCTGGTCAGGTCAATGGCCACCAGATCGGCGAGAGCACCAGGGTGAATGCGGCCAGCGTCCTCCATCCCCAGGGCGGCCGCCCCGTGCTCTGTCCCGCACGCCAGCAGCAAGGTGCCAGGCGAGGTCTCCTCAGCAGCAACCAGAACGCGCCGCCGCAGGTAGCGCATGCGCGCACTGTACTCGGCCCAGCGCAGCTCTTCAAAGGGATCAAGGCGCGTATTGCTGTCCGAGCCGATGGTCAGGGGGATGCGCTGCGCGAGCAGCTCAGCATAGGGCGCGATCCCATCGCCGAGATCGCCTTCAGTCGTGGGACAGAGGCAGACACCGGCACCGGCTCTGGCCAGTAGCTCGATCTCGGCACGGTCAGCATGCGTGGCATGCACCACTGTTGTGCGCTCGCTCAGCACGCCGCAGCGGTCGAGCAGCTCCAGTGGCCGACAGCCATGCGCCGCGAGACACTCCTCGATCTCGCCAGGCTGCTCGTCGGCATGCACATGCAGCGGCAGGGCATAGCGCTGGCTGTAGGCGGCAATGGCACATAGCCAGTCCTCGGGTACGGCCCGCACTGAGTGCGGCGCCACGCCTACGGCTACGCCCGCCTCCCGTAGCAGCTCGACGCGCTCCAGATAGACCTCGACGGCGGGATCGCAGAAGCGCCGTTGCTCCTCCGCGGCAGCGCGGCCGAAGCCAGCGCGCGCATAGGCGCTCATCAACAGCACCAGGCGAATCCCGGCGGCGCGCGCTGCCTCTAGCAGCGCCTCGGCCATGGCGTTCACCGGGGCATAGGGACGCCCATCGGGCTGATGGTGCACATAGTGGAACTCGCCAACTGCTGTGTAGCCGGCGGCGAGCATCTCGCGATAGGTGGCCAGAGCGACGCTATAGAGGCTCTCAGGCTGCAGACGCTGCGCCTCGGTATACATGGCTCGTCTCCAGGTCCAGAAGGTGTCGCGCCGCTCCAGTGACCGCTGGGTGTGGCCGCGCAGGGCGCGCTGGAAGACGTGGCTGTGCACGTTGACAAAGCCCGGGAGCAGGGCTACGCCGCGCAGCTCCTCGATTGCCTGCTCACGCGGGAGCTGGTCAGCCTGCTCGCGCCCGATGAGCGCCGCAATGCGTCCCTGTTCATCAAGGACGACCACATGGGCGGCCAGCCATCCCTGTGGCGTCAGTACATAGTCGGGGGCAAGGTAGGTCATACTCATGCTCTGCTCCTCACTCCTCGCTGAGTTGGACCGTCCGCTGTGGCGTCAGGCCGGTCACAACGGCCTGTCCGCTGGTTCGCGCTCCCCATACGATGCGCTCCCTTGCTACAGCATAGCACACTAGCGCATCCGCGGGGCGCTCGATCCTCGCACCAGCAGCCGCCCCTTCAGGATCACACGCCGCGTGGGACGCTCGCCATCAGCCACGCGCTGCAACAGCAGCTCGGTCGCGGTCTTACCGATCTCGTAGGTCGGCTGCGCAATGAGGGTGATCGGCGGCTGCACCAGGGAGGCCCAGGTGGTTTCGTCAAAGGTCACCAGAGCGACATCAGCGGGAATGCGTAAACCACGCTCGTGGATGGCCTCCAGCGCGCCCGCCGCCAGGAGGCTGTTGGTCGTGAGCAGGGCATCGGGCATCCGAGGGGCATCGAGGAGCTTCAGCGCCGCCGTATAACCGGCCTCGATATGCGGTGGCACAAAGCGGATGAGGTCTGCTACGGGCTGCAAACCGGCAGCGCGCAGGGCCTGTTCATACCCCAGACAACGTTCACGGCCGGTCGTGCTGCGCTCGCCACAGATGGCGGCAATCCGCTGATAGCCATTGTCAAGGAGGTGTTTTGTCAGCCTGAAGGCCGAATCGATGTTATCAAGCAGGACCATATCGACATCGGCGTCGGGGATCGAGCGATCAACGACGACAAGGGCAAAATTGGCGTCCAGCTCGCTCAGGCCGGCGGCCGTCGGACCCGTCGGCGAAAGAATCACCCCTGCAACGTTGGCATCGCGCATGACGTTGAGATAGATGGCCTCCTTACGCGGATCTTCGTCGGTATTGCAAAGGATGATGCTAAACCCCTGCTCGTAGGCGGTGTCCTCGACCGCCCGGCTGATGGCTGTAAAAAAGGGATTGCGGATGTCAGAGACGATCAGGCCAATGGTGTTGGTCTGCTGCGCCCGCAGGCTGCGCGCGATGAGATTGGGACGATACTCTAGCTCCTTGATGGCCTGCAGCACACGCTCGCGCAAGGCTGGCCGCACATGCGGGCTGTTCGCCAGGACCCGCGAAACAGTGGCTGTTGATACACCGGCCGCCTCGGCAACCTCCTTAATACTTGCCATGTATACCTCTTGGTGAGTCTTCTCTGCGACATTGCTCTGTAATCGATGTATTTTACTATAGCACAGTCCGGCCCCCCAGGCAACGTCCCCTTTGAAATCGTTTACAAATAAACACGGCCATAGATCGCGCGAATGGCGAATTTTATCGCTCCACAAGCGGCCCTGATAGGGGTGGACCTTGACAAATTTATTGTAATCGTTTACAAATTTCTTAACACGAGATCCAGGTCGGGTCCCTCTGAATGACTGGAGTCAGCGATGATTACGCTCAGTGAGCGACAGATCCTGCTGCAGGCTCATGTGCAGGACAAGCCTGAGGCCATCCGTCGGGCTGGTGCCCTGCTGGTAGAAAGCGACTGCATCGAAGCAGGTTATATTGAAAGCATGTTGAAGCGTGAGCAGGTGGCCAACACCTCTCTTGGCAATGGCATCGCCATTCCGCACGGCCTGCCTCAGGATCAGGGGCTGATCAAGCAGACAGGCATTGCTATCGTGCAGGTACCTGCTGGCGTAACCTGGAACCCTGGAGAGATCGTCCATCTGATCGTCGCCATCGCGGCGCGTTCAGACGAGCACATCGACGTCCTGCGGCGGTTGACGCGCGTGCTTGGCGATAGAGAGCAGGTCCAGCGGCTGACTCGGACCAGCGACGTGCGTGACATCATCGAAGCGCTGACGGGCGAGCGGCCCGAGGCGCCCGCTGCTCCGTCAGGCCAGGGTGATTACCCCGCCTTCTTTGACGCTGTGATCCAGAACCGCACTGGCCTGCACGCCCGTCCCGCCACGCGCTTCGTGGAGCTGGCACGCGGCTTTCAGGCGGAGATCCGCGTGCGCTCTGGAGAGCATCTGGCGGACGGCAAAAGCCTGATCGCCCTGTTGCAGCTCGGGGTCGAGCGCGGAGCCACCATTCGCGTCTCAGCCCGGGGGAGCGACGCCGCCCTGGCCCTGAACACGCTGCGGGAGGCTATCGCCGAGGGACTGGGCGATGAGCTGGAGCCGGAGCCACCCCAGGAATCTGCTCAGAGCCTGCAGCCACTGCCACGCTGGGAGCCGCGCTCGATCGGGGCGATCTATGCGGGCATCAGCGCATCCAGCGGCCTGGCCATTGGCCCCGTCCACCACTATCGGCGTCAGCGGCTGGTCGTCACAGATCAGCCCGGCGATCCCTCCAGCGAGGGTTTCGCGCTGGAGCAAGCGCTGCAGGCCGCTCAGGCCGAGCTGGAGCGCCTCTATGAGGAGGTGCGGCTGCGCCTGGGCTCCGCGAAGGCGGCGATCTTCCGCGCCCACAGCGAATTTCTCAAGGATGCGACACTGGTCCAGCAGACGGTACGCCTGATCTACCAGGGACACAGCGCCGCCTGGGCCTGGGAGCAGGTCATCACAGAGCGCGTCGCCCAGATACAGCGCCTGGATGACCCTGTGCTGGCGGCCCGTGCAGTGGACCTCAGTGATGTTGGCGAGCGTGTGCTGCGTCATCTGCTCGGGCGCGAGACGGTGCCCGTGCCCCTCCCTGGCGAGCCGGTCATTCTGCTGGCCGAAGATCTCACGCCCTCCGACACCGCCGCGCTCGATAGTGACGCGATTCTGGGTCTGTGCACTGCGCGCGGCGGCCCGACCTCGCACACGGCGATCATTGCGCGCTCGCAGGGCATTCCCGCTGTGGTCGGTGCTGGCGAGGATCTGCTCCAGCTTGCTGAAGGTACGCTGGCCATCCTTGATGGCACGGCGGGCAAGCTCTACGTCAAGCCGAGCGCCGCCGACCTTCAGACGGCCCGCACTCTGCAGCAGCAACTCCAGGAGCAGGAAGAGATCGCACGCAGCCAGCGCTTCGTCGCGGCCATCACTACCGATGGCCACCGCGTGGAGATCGCCGCCAATATCAACCGCGCTGAAGAGGTGCCCCAGGCCCTCGCTGCCGGTGCCGAGGGCGTCGGCCTGATGCGCACCGAATTTCTCTTCCTTGGCCATGCCACGCCTCCCTCGGAAGATGAGCAGCACGAGGCCTACTGCGCGATGGCCGGTGCCCTCAACGGGCGGCCGCTGATTATCCGTACGCTCGACATCGGCGGCGATAAGCAGGTGCCCTATCTCAATCTCAGCGATGAGGATCGCTCCTTTCTGGGCCTGCGCGGCATCCGCCTCTGTCTGGCCTATCCCGATCTCTTCATCACGCAGTTGCGCGCCATCTACCGCGCGGCCGCCTGTGGTCCCATCAGCATCATATTCCCCATGATCGCTACACTGGAGGAGTTCGCGCAGGCTCGCGAGTACGCCGAGCGCATCAGACGCGAGATGAACGCGCCTCGCGTCCCTCTGGGGATCATGATCGAGGTTCCTTCGGCCGCCATTCTGGCGGAGCAGTTCGCCGCAGAGGTCGATTTCTTCTCGATCGGCACCAACGACCTCACCCAGTACACGCTGGCAATGGATCGCCTGCATCCCCAACTGGCGAAGCAGGCCGATGCGCTGCACCCCGCTGTGCTGCGGATGATCGCCAGCACGGTCGAGGCCGCGCGCCGCGCTGGTAGATGGGTTGGTGTCTGTGGTGGCATCGCTGGTGACCCGCAGGGGGCTGCCCTGCTGGCAGGCCTGGGGGTCTCCGAACTGAGTGTGAGCATTCCCGCCATCGCGGGAATCAAGGCGCAGATCCGCAGTCTGGCTCTGGCGGACCTGCAGCGCCTGGCCCGGCGCGCTCTGGCATGCCGCACTGCGGCGGAGGTACGTGACCTGTGAAATCTGTGAAGATTGCAACAATTACGCTCAACCCCGCCGTCGACCAGACGGTGCGCGTCAGTGGCTTCACGCCGGGCCGCGTCAATCGCGGCCAGTCCATGCATGTTCACGCTGGCGGCAAGGGGATCAACGTGGCCACGTTCCTGGCGGCCAGCGGCTTCAGCGTCAGCGCGACTGGTTTTCTGGGAATGGAGAATGCGCCCCTCTTCGAGGAGTTTTTTGCGGCGCGCGGCATCGAAGACAACTTTGTCCGCCTTCCAGGAGCGACGCGCATCGATATCAAGATCGTCGATGAGGGCAGTCACCAGACCACCGATATCAATCTGCCAGGGCTGGCACCCTCGCCGGAAGCGCTGGCAGAGCTGGAGCAGGTAATCGAACGCCTGGCGCCGTCCTGTAGCTGGTTTGTCCTGGCAGGCACGTTGCCACCGGGGGCGCCGCCCTCGCTCTACGCGAGGCTGATCACGCGCCTGAAGCAGCTCGGCAAGTCGACGGTCCTGGACGCCAGCGGAGAGGCCCTGGCGCAGGGTCTCCTGGCAGGCCCTACGCTGGTGAAGCCCAATCGCGATGAACTGCAGCAACTGCTCGGCCGACCGCTGCAGAGCAACGCGGAGATCGAACAGGCGGCGCGCCGGCTGCTGGCACAGGATGTTCGCCGCGTGGTGGTCTCGCTCGGCGAACAGGGTGCCCTCTTCGTCGAGCGCGAGCGCACGGTCTACGCAACGCCACCGCAGGTGGCGGTCACCAGCACCGTGGGAGCGGGCGATGCAATGGTGGCTGCGCTGGTCGTGGGTGAGCTGCGCGGCCTGGACCTGACGGAGTGCGCCCGCCTGGCGACGGCTTACGCCCTGGCACGCATTACCCAGATTGGACCGGGATCGCCCTCCCCTGAACTGGTGCAGTCCTATAGCGACCGCGTGCAGGTCGCGACGACGATCCCTGTTCCCTCTCCATAGGGTGTTACTCGTAGCGCGTCCTGGCTGCATCTACGCAGATGCAGCGTCAGCACCAATGACGTGGACTGTATCATCACTCTTACCACAAAGGAGTACGCATCATGGCACGGATCGTAGCCATCACCTCATGTCCCACGGGTATAGCGCACACCTTTATGGCTGCCGAAGGACTGCAGCGCGGGGCGGAGACGCTGGGGCATGAGATCAAGGTCGAAACGCAAGGCTCGGTGGGCGCGCAGAATACGCTGACGCCCGCGGATATCCAGGGGGCCGACGTGGTGATCATCGCCGCCGATACGAAGGTCGATATGAGCCGTTTCAGTGGTAAGCCGATCTACGAAACCTCGACGAGCGCAGCGATCAAGGACGGTCAGGCAGTGGTGCGGGAGGCACTCAGCCAGGTTCAGGTAACAGCGACCTCTGGCGCTCCATATGAGACAGCAAGTAGGGCGGGTAACTCCGACTACCTCGCTCAGGTCCAGGCGGCGAAAACGGCACGCGCTAACGCGCGCCGTGGCCCCTATAAGCATCTCCTCACTGGCGTCTCCTACATGATTCCATTTGTGGTCTCGGGAGGTATCTTAATCGCCCTGGCCTTCGCTATCGCGGGCTACCGCATCGCCTTCTACGATACCTCCAATCTGACGGTGCTGACGACCGGCTTCACAGCCAATCCCCTGCAATCACTGGGAGCGGCGCTCTTTGTGATCGGCGCCAAAGCGGGCTTCTTGCTCTTTGTGCCGATCCTGGCCGGCTTCATTGCCTACTCGATCGCTGATCGCCCCGGCATCGCCCCCGGTATGATCGGCGGCGTGCTGGCCGGCCTCACAGGCTCTGGCTTCCTGGGCGGCATCATCGCAGGCTTTCTGGCTGGCTATCTCGTGCTCTGGATGAATCGCAGCATCCGCCTGCCACGGAACCTGGCCGGACTGATGCCGGTCCTGATCCTGCCCCTGCTCGGCTCGCTGATCGTGGGTCTGCTCATGCTGTATGTCATCGGCACTCCGGTCGCTCTGCTTAACCAGGCGCTCATCAATGGCCTCAAGGGCCTCCAGGGAGCAAATGCGGCGTTGCTGGGGCTGATCATCGGACTCATGATGGCCTTTGATATGGGCGGCCCGGTGAATAAGGCGGCCTACGCTTTCTCGACTGGCCTGCTCCTCGATCCCCATAATCCCGTCTATCTGCCGATGGCCGCTGCTATGGCGGCAGGCATGACCCCTCCGCTCGGCCTGGCCCTGGCAACGGTGCTCTTTAAGAACCGCTTCACCCACGACGAGCGCGAGGCTGGCAAGGCGGCCTGGGTGCTGGGCGCCTCGTTCATCACCGAGGGCGCGATCCCCTTTGCGGCTAACGACCCCTTCCGCGTCATCCCCTCGATTATGGTCGGCTCGGCGGTGACTGGGGCGCTCTCGGCCCTCTTTGGCTGCCAGCTCCATGTACCGCACGGCGGGATCTGGGTAATGTTCATCCCCGGCGTGGTCAGTAACTTGCCACAGTACATCCTCTCGATTCTGGTCGGCATCGCGGTCACAGCCGGTATGCTCTTCGCACTGAAACGCCCCATCGCCGTCGAAGAGGAAAGGCTCGAGGCTGCCCTGGCCTGACATGACTGGCCGGGGAAACCAGCCCGGCAGAAACACAGCAGCGGCAGCGGTAGGGATCGCCCCAGGGGGTGATCCCTACCGCTGCCTCGCCCTCCCACTATGGATGGACTTCTCTCCCTGCTTCCTTTCACACGCACAACCATCTGGCTGGTTACGACAACGTTACCGTAAACGTTTTCATAATAGAATAGAGAGAGGTGGGCAGGTGAGCAGGTGGCAACGCTGCACAAGGCTGGCCGCGGTGACCACCATCGGGATGCTTGTGCTTGCGCTTGTGCTTGTGCCTGGGTTTCTGTATACTTACTTTCGTAACCAGGTCACCGAAGCCGGGAGCCTACCACCTCTGAGCGTAGAGACCAGACACAGAGCAGCAGCAGCAGCGCCAAGCACAACACAGCAGAGTAGAGTAGAGACGACACGCGGCAGGTCTGATCCCCCTGCCTGAGCAGATCTATAGGTACGTTCCACATGCAGCGGAGGCGAAAAGCAAACAACTATGGCCCAGAAAGTCACGATTCTCGACATTGCGCGCCTGGCGAAGGTCTCAACGACCACCGTCTCGCGGGCCCTGCATAATAAACCGGACGTTGATCCAGAGACGCGCGAGCGCATTCTGCGAATCGTCGCGGAGCAGGGATTCGTACCCAGCATCACAGCGGCCGGGCTGGCGGCCGGGCGCAACCCGTTAATCAGCGTCCTGGTGCCGGCGCTCACCTGGCCGTTGATTCCCGAGCTTCTTCTGAGCGTCGCGTCGGTTGTCGACGTTACCTCATATGAAATGGTGCTCTACAGCATCAGCAGCTCCAATCATGAGCGCGACTGCGGGAAGATCATCGACCGTATCCTGGCCACCCGGCTGACCGCCGGGCTGCTGGCGATTTTCCCGGGGCAATCCTCTCAGCATCTCATCAAGCTGCGCCGGCAGGGCTTTCCCGTGGTGCTGATCGACGACCAGAATCCCCCCCCGGAGGGCATCCCCTGGGTCGGAGCAGACAACCGGCGCGGGGCCTACGAGGCCACACGGCACCTGATCCAGCTCGGGCATCGCCGCATCGCCCACATTCAGGGACCCCTGAGGTACCGCGTCTCTCACGAGCGCTATCAGGGCTACTGCGACGCCCTTCAGGAGGCTGGCCTGGAGATCGATCCCTCCCTGGTGCTGGAAGGCGACTTCATGCCCGCCGGCGGCCAGCGCTGTGCGCGAGCGCTCTTTGGCCGTTCCGCAGACGAGCGGCCGACGGCCATCTTTGCCGGCAGCGATTACATGGCCTACGGTGTGATCGCGGCGGCCGAGACTTTCGGCCTGCGTATTCCGCACGATGTTGCCCTGGTGGGCTTCGACGACAATCCGGCCTCAGCCCATCTGCGGCCGGCCCTCACCACGGTGCGTCAGCCAGTCTATGCGATGGGCGAACAGGCGATCAAGATCCTGCTGGATCTGATCGAGCGGGAGCAGTCGTCGCGCCGCAAGCGGCAGCCGGCTACGGAATCGGAGGAGGAACCACCGATCGGTGATGCGCCGCGCATCACGCTTCCCACCAGCCTGGTGATTCGCGAATCCTGCGGCGCTCTGCAGAAGCAGGCCAGCGCCGTGCCACCCGAAGTCTAATGGGGCGCCAGAGACGAGCCTGGCGCAGCGCGGCGCGGGCCTTCCCAGGGGAGCGATCCCAGGGGCCTGGCCCGCACCGTGCCACCCGGCCCGGTCAAGCGCACAAGAGGCTCACAGCGCTGGCCTGCTTCTGCATGCCTGCATCACGCCGATGGAGCGCGTGCGCCCTCGGCGCTGCCACTTTTTTCCTCTTGACCGCGACGCTTCCACCTGTTAGATTGAGCGCGAGTGCAAAACCAAAAATCCCGGCCGGACGTGTTTAACTTAGAGGGACGATTGATCACGGGCATACCGTTCTCGCATACACGGGGAGAAGAGAAGGATAGGCATCCTGATGAACAATACACCTTTCGTCTTTGGCTGGCAGCAGTTTCTCCTGTTCGTCATCGCCATTGCTGGCCTGGGTCTGCTCATCTACGCCATCATGGGCATTGTGCGTGGGGAAAAGGTCTATTATCGTCAGAAACATCCCTACCGCAGCGAGAAGGAGGCCTGGGAACACGGCTGGTATGATCAGCCGCAGCGACGTTTTTTCCGCTACCGGCGGCGTTATCGTGTGGCACATGGCTTCGGTGGTCTGGTTCTGCTCCTGTTCGCCATCTTGCTGCTCTGGCTGACCTCGCTGATGCAGACCTATATCGGCCTGACGGGCGATATAAAGGTGGCCCAGGTGCGCGCCCACCCGGTGACGAACATGCCGCACACGATGAGCGTCGAGCTGATCCTCTACAACCAGGACGGCAGTCAGCAGTCTGACGAGTTCTACACGGTCTCTGGCGACGAATGGATGCTGCAGGGTGACATCGTCAAATATCCGGGCTGGCTGAATATTCTGGGGCTGCACTCGGGCTATAAGCTGACCCGCCTGGAGGGGCGCTTCGACGATCCCAACCTGGAGGCCAACGCGAAACACACGGTGGTCGTGCTTAACGGCGGCGACGATAACTTCTTCCAGACCATGCGTAATCAGCAGGGCGGCTGGCTCTCGAACTTCATCGAGGCCTCCTATGGCAACGCCGTCTTTAATCCAGCCGACGGCAATTACGATGTCTTCGTCTCCCAGACGGGACTCTGGGCCAAACGCGCGACCTGATTTCTTCCAGAAGAGCAAGGCGAGAGGGGGACGCGGCGCTGGGGCAGGTCGCGCCGCGCCGCAGCGCCTCCCTTCAGCTCTGCAGCAGCGGCAGGATGGCCTCAGCACAGGCCTGCCAGGCCGCCGAGCCGGGGTTGATCAGGGCAAAGTGCTCCACGCCGGACAGCTCCAGCAGGGTCAGGCGATCCCCCGCAGCGCGCGCCTGCTCGGCATAGCCGCGGCTGATCTCGATAGGCACGCGGTCATCCTCTGTTCCATGCACCAGCAGTTGTGGCACGCCCAGCGGGAAGAGGGCCGCCGGTGAGGCCAGGCGATAGCGCTCGGGCACTTCCATGGGGCTTCCCCCCAGCAGCTCGGCGACGGCCTCGCGTCCCAGATGCAGGCGCCAGCCTGCCTCGAGATCGGCGACTCCTGCCAGGCTCACCGCCGCCCGTAGCAGCAGGCCACCTGCGGGCACGGCGCAGGCCTCCAGCTCAGCCGGTCGCAGGCGCTGACGCCCCGCCAGCCAGAGCGCCAGATGGCCGCCAGCCGAGTGCCCAACGGTCACCACTCGCGCCAGATCCAGACGATAGGGATCAGCCAGTCGCTCCAGATAGTCCAGGGCGTGGGCCACATCCTGCAGCGTGCCGGGCCAGCCCCCACCGTGATCGCCCAGGCGGCGATACTCGATGTTCCAGGTCGCCAGCCCGCGCCGTGTCAGATCCTCGGCCAGTCCCTCCATCAGTGACAGATCATAAGGATTACGCCAGAATCCCCCATGAATGAGCACCACCACAGGAACGGGTCCAGGAGCCGTGCCCGCAGCGGGGAGGCGCAGGTCCGCAAAGTGCAGGCGATCCGGGCCATAGGCCCAGCGGCTGACTTCCTGAGAGAATGCAGCAGCAGGCATCAGCGGTCCCTCCTCGATCGTCTATGCACGGGGCAGCACCAGGCAATCAACCTCAAGCGTCGTTACCATCTGCCCTGTGGCGTCGGTGATCTCTACGGGCACACTGAGCCGCGCCCGCTTCTTACTATGCCAATCGGCCTGGAGCCGCTCGCGCTCGGCGCGCAGCACAGGGGCACGTGCTGTCAGACCTCCGCGGGCGCCCCGCTGGTAGCTGATGGAGGCGCCGCGCGTGAGCACGGCCACCTGATCTAGCTCCATTCCCAGGGAGAGCACTGCCACAGCCAGGGCCGTCGACTCCCCCAGAGTGAACTGCGCACCACCATGCACCTCTCCCAGATGATTGGCAATCTCCTGTCGTGGCTGCAGGGAGAGGACCACTTCAGTCGGCCCCAGCGCCGTCGCCTCAATGTTCACTGATCGCAGAAAAGGCTCGAAATCCAGTACTTGCTGCCATATATTCACAAGCTTGCTCCTTACTGCTCTACCGGTAGCCTTTCCATTATACAACGGCACACAGGGCAGCGGAGCGAACGACCTGAGGAGTACCAGGCCACGAGAGCAGGCGTGGCGCGCGGTCTCACTTGACCGCACACGGTCTCACCCGTAAACTCTACCAGAGAGGAAGCAGCAGGAGATCAGGAACGGGACGAGTATGCAATATAACGAATGCTGGCTCCAGGAGAGCCTGGAGGACTTCAACCGCTGGCAGTGCAACGGCATCGCCATCACCAGAGAGGCTCAGCAGACCCGTTTGCAGCTCGCAGCAGCACGGGAGCAGCCACTCACCTGCTCAGACGAGGCGATCGATGGCGGAGCCGCCACCTATGCAAAGGAGGTGGGCCTCTGCCTCGGCCATGATCCGCTGCCGACGGGCGGCGGCCAGCGGTGGCCCCACTACAACGGCGGTACCTTCTACTTTGGCACGCTGCGCTCTCCAGTGGTCGCTACCCATCGGGCAGTGAACGCCCTGATTCTCTCCTGGAACGCCACCACGCCAGCCGGCACCTGGTTGCAGGGGCACATCCGCACTCTGCAGCGCGGCCGCTGGACGCGCTGGTACGCGCTCCCTGTCTGGGCAGCCGATCTGAGCACCATCTGGCGGCACAGCATCGATGGAGAGCAGGACGCCACGGGGAGTGTCTCCACCGACACCTACCACACGGGTGCCATCCCGGCCGCCGCCTACCAGGTCAGCCTCACACTCTTTACAACGCAGCCGAAGCTCAGTCCCCAGGTGCGGCGCATCGTGGTCTGCGCCTCCTATAACGACGCAGAGGTTCCTCGGCTGTATGACAAGCCTGAGGCCTGGGGTCAGAATCTACCCGTTCCACGGCGATCACAGATGCTGCCGGCCTACAGCGGCAGGGACTACGGAGGAGGGGGCCAGGTCTGGTGCAGTCCCACCTCCGTCAGCATGGTGCTGGCTTACTGGAGCCAGGTGCTCGGCGATCCGGCGCTTGACCGCGCGGTGCCGGAAGTCGCTCGTGACACCTACGACTTCAGCTATGATGGCACAGGCAACTGGCCCTTTAATACGGCCTACGCCGCCAGCCTTGGTCTGCGGGCCTTCGTGACCCGCATGTACGCGCTCTCCCAGATCGAGCGCTGGATCAGCGTCGGCGTACCCATCGTGGCCAGCCTGGCCTGGGAAGAGAATCAGCTCCCCGGCGCCCCCCTGGCACGCACAGAGGGACACCTGGTGGTCGTACGCGGCTTCAGTGCCCAGGGGGATGTCATCGTCAATGATCCAGCGGCACCGGACGACGAGAGCGTCGAGCGCACCTATCCACGCGCTGCCTTTGAGCAGCGCTGGCTGAGCAGTTCACACGGCGTGGTCTACGTGATCGCTCCCGAGGCGTGGCCGCAGCCGGTGAGGGGCCGTCAGGGCTGCTGGTAACGGTCAGCCTGTAGCCCGGAGTAGAGCAGCACAGACCATCAGCGGTAGCAGAGGGGGAAGAGGGGCATGCTGCGACAAAGAGGAGCTACCCACACTCAGCGTGGATAGCTCCTCAACCAGGACATCTGGCGATTGGCAACGGGGAGAGCCAGCCCCTCAGGGGCCTTCTCGCCTTGCCTTTATCGCACCTCCGTCGTCACTGCAGCGCTGCTGGCCGTCCCGCGACGGGCCTGACGCGCCGCCAGGGCCTCAGCATAGCGCTGGGGATCAGGCGTCTCTGGCCGCAGCGAGCGGGTCGCGCGCACGACAAAATGCGACTCGACGTCATCGGTCTGGAACATCTCCCTGGCAAAGGCGATGGCATCCTCCTGGCTGAACTCCTTGCAGGAGCAGATGTCGATATCCACCTCGCCATACTCGGGCCAGGCATGGAGGCTGATATGGCTCTGGGCAATGATCACAAAGCCTGACATCCCGGCGTCGAGCGGATTGGAGGTCTCGATATCGTAGAGATGCACCGGGCTGACCTTCTCCATGCCCACACGTGCAGGATATTCATCCAGCACCCGCCTGAGCAGAGGCTCGTCGGTCAGAATCTCCCGTCTGCAGCCGTATAACTCCAGCATCAAATGCACAAGCATCGGGCTCTTCCTCCTGTTCACTGTCAAAGCTACAAAAATTCGCGAGCCTCCACCTCTGCCAGATGTAGTCTGCCAGGTCAGCGACTCGCTTGAATCAATTCCTGTGCCGTTTTGAGCACAGGTGATATTATACTGCAGAGCGTCAATCAGACCAAAACGAGTGGCCACGAGGCCAAGAATAGTCGTGAAGGTGCGTCTATGCAGGTCTTCCTGACGTTCTTCCTCCTCGAGGAGGGTAGGGGAGAGCGTTGTTGCCTTCTGAGGAGGTGCTGAAAAGGGCAAAGATCCTGTGCAGACGGATCTCAGTTGCTCCCACGGGGGGAATGGTTTCGCCCTGCTGCCCAGCGAGGGCTCGCTCCTCCCCGTAGCAGCGGCGGGCTTCCCGCTCCTGCCCCTGCGCCAGCCACAGGCTCACCCACTCGCGCAGACTCTCCTCATCGGCTACGTCTTCCGCCAGCAAGGCGCGATACTGCTCGCTGGCCAGCCATGGTGTCCCTTGCCGGGCA
>JBHOQN010000076.1:0-5155 GCA_042408965.1 Ktedonobacteraceae bacterium | reverse complement strand
CGCCCTATCAACTGGAGGCGCGCCGGGGTCCTGCTGGCTGGCCGCAGCGCCCGCTGGAAGCAGTCACGCGCGCCCGCCGGGTGGGGATCGCTTGCACCCCCTTGACCGCTCCGCGCTCCCGCTGCTAGTCTGAAGGAGGGGCTGCTCAGCACGCAGCGCACACCCGCCTGGGGACTGGAACATCTATCACGCCCCTATCGTTGCCCGGCCCCGGGCCGATGCAGGGAATCACCAGTCACAGGCAGAAGGAGGCTCAGACGATGAAGTTTGGCGTATTCCTGCCCATCTCCGGGCGCGCCAGCGGTCCCGATACCCTGATGGAGGCGGCCCGCAGCGCGGAGGCCCAGGGCTTCGAGGCCGTCTGGTCGGCGGACCGCGTTGTCACACCCTGGGAGATCACCACCCCCTACCCCTATAGCGAGAATCAGGAGTTTATTGTCCCACCCGATCGCCCCTTTCTAGACTCCATGACCTGTCTGGCCTTCCTGGCCGGCTGTACGCAGACCATTAAGCTGGGGATCAGTGTGCTGGTGCTGCCCTACCGTCATCCGCTCTCCTGGGCGCGGGTGGCCGTCTCGGTCGAGCGCCTGGCGCGCGGTCGGCTGATCATGGGCGTCGGCGTAGGCTGGATGGTCGAGGAGTTCGCCGCGCTCGGTCTGCCCTTCAAGGAGCGCGGCCGCATGACCGATGAACAACTGGAGATCATCGGTAGGCTCTGGACAGAGGAGCACATCAGCTTTGAAGGCCAGCACTACCGCTTTCACGACCTGGCCTTCTACCCGAAACCTCTGCAGCAGCCGCGCCTACCGATCTGGGTTGGCGGCGAGGGCGCTGCGGCCCGCCGGCGCGCCGCGAAGTACGGTGATGCCTGGTTTCCCTATTTTGTGCGCATCACTCCAGCCCGCCTGCGCAGCTACTACGACGAGGTGCGCCGCCTGGCGGAGCAGTACGGCCGCCAGCCCGAGGCTGTGGCCCTGACCTGCTGCAGCGCCATCGAGGTAACGCGCGACCCTGTGCCGCAGGATGAGGAGGTCCTGCGCGGCAGCCCGGAGCAACTGCTCACCGCCCTGCAGGCCTATCAGGCCTGTGGCGTCCAGCACATGGCATTGCAGTTCAGCGTGCCGCGCTGGCCGGAGCGCCTGGAGCAGATCGCCCGCTTCGCCCAGGAGGTCATGCCACATCTCCAGGATTGAGCGACTGAATCGCTCTGCCTGGAGTCCCCATCTGATGGCATCACACAACACAGGACAGCACGAGGCACTGTAGCAGTATCAGCTCATCTCTCGCTCGCCAGTCACCCGCCAGTGCTGCGCCTCTACAGCGAAAGGAGATCTTCGACAATGGCTACAAAGGTCTACCGTAGCGAACTGACGCCTGTCAGCTTTCTGGAGCGGAGTGCCCTGATCTTCCCGGAGAAGATCGCCGTCGTCCATGGAGCACGCCGCTATACCTATCGCGAATTCGCCGCGCGCGTCTATCGTCTGGCCTCCCAGCTGCGCAACGCCGGCCTGCGCAAGCACGACCGGGTGGCTTTTCTCAGTCCCAATGCGCCGGCCCTCCTCGAGGCGCACTTCGGCGTTCCCGCCGCTGGGGGCATCCTAGTCGCCATCAATACCCGCCTCAACAGCAACGAGATCGCCTATATCCTGAAGCATTCCGGCGCGCGCTTCCTCTTCGTGGATGCCGAGCTGCTGCCGCTCGTGGAGCCGCTGGAGCTGCAGGACGTCGAGGTCGTGCGCATCGATGACACGGGGCAGGCCGACGATCCCTACGAGCAGTTCCTGGCCGCCGGCGCGCCGGGGCCTGTCGAGAGCTGGCTGGAGGACGAGGAGGAGACCATCTCGATTAATTACACGTCGGGGACGACGGGGAATCCGAAGGGCGTGATGTATACCTATCGCGGCACCTACCTCAATGCCCTGGGCGAGGTCATCGAGACCGGCATGAGCAGCAGCAGCGTCTATCTCTGGACCCTGCCGATGTTCCACTGCAACGGCTGGTGTTTCCCCTGGGCAGTGACCGCCGTCGGCGCACGCCATATCTGTCTGCGCAAGCCAGAACCGGGCCAGATCTGGGAGCTGATCGAGCGCGAAGGAGTGACACACTACAATGGCGCACCAACCGTGCATATCTCTCTGGTGAATCACCCCAGCGCCCACCGCCTCGCCCGGCCGGTGACGGTGACCGTGGCCGGCGCGCCGCCCTCGCCTACGCTGCTGGGCCAGATGCGTCGTCTGAATATGCGCCCGATCCATGTCTATGGGTTGACGGAGACCTACGGACCGTACACGGTCTGCGAGTGGCATGAGGAGTGGAACGAGCTGTCCGAGGAGGAGCAGGCGCGGCTGCTGGCGCGCCAGGGCCAGGGCTACGTCGTCGCGGAGCGGGCGCGCGTCGTCGACAGTGAGATGCGTGATGTACCCTGGGATGGGGAGACGATGGGCGAAGTGCTGATGCGCGGCAACAACGTTGCAAAGGGATACTACGAGAATCCGGCAGCAACGGAGAAGGCCTTCGAGGGTGGCTGGTTCCATTCGGGCGATATGGGCGTCTGGCATCCCGACGGCTACATCGAGCTGCGCGACCGCGCCAAAGATGTGATCATCTCAGGTGGGGAGAACATCTCGACGATCGAGGTGGAGCAGGTCATCGCACAGCACCCGGCCGTCCTGGAGTGCGCGGTGATCGCCATTCCCGACCAGACCTGGGGCGAGCGCCCTAAGGCCTTTGTGACGCTCAAGGCCGGCCAGAGCACCACAGAAGAGGAGATCATCGCCTTCTGCCGCCAGCGCCTGGCGCATTTCAAGTGTCCTGTGGCGGTCTCCTTCGGCGAGCTGCCCAAAACGTCGACGGGGAAGATCCAGAAGTTCGTGCTACGCGAACGTGAGTGGGCCGGACGCGAGAAGCGCATCAACTAGAGAAGCGCTGAGCGTTGAGGGAGGACGCCCCTCTGGAGCGAACTGTGGCGTCCTTCCTCAGCCGTCCTGATCCCCTCTCGCCCTTACGGATGTCATCGCGTATTGAGTAGTGATCGCTCAGCTCCAATCAATCTGACCCCCGGCTGCCGCCAGAGACAGGCAATCGTCCACAGGCTACCTGTCTCACACCGGTAGCTTGACGCACCGGTCCAGCATCAGCCACCAGCTATTCTCTACCGTTGCAAAAACATGATACTATCCGAACATTACGTACGCTGGAGCACGTACTTTCTGAGTTGAGATATAGAAAGCAGTGTAAGCAATTTTCTTGGGTGGGATGTACGTAATGATGTGGCATACGACCAACCGGCATAGTACACATGTTTGCCCGCATGCGGGCGGGGTGTGATCCCCTGCGACGGCAACAGCAGCGTCGCCTTCTGCCCGATATACGAGCAGAAGTTGACCTCCGAGGAAGTCATGCGGTATGACACATACCGCTTGGTTTGCTGGTAGGTGAGGAGAAAGGCCATGCCGAGCCGAGCAATGTTGAGAGATGCCGCGTAATCCCTCGCCCCTGACCACTTGCACTCCGGATTCGAGCAGCATAACCACGGTCACCACGAGATGGCTTTGGTGCGATCCTCGGGGGCCGCCGAGGCATACGTTTTGGCTGGCTGGTGGCAGCGGGGGCAGGTATGGGTCGTCCCACGCGGTTCCACCTGGCGCGCTCGGATACCCAACAGATGGCATTTGTACGCGAGGACACGCCACAAGTCTCCTCGCACGGTGGTGTTGTTGCGCCAGTTCCGAAACCGCCCGCGCACGCCACGCCCGCGTCCTTCGGTCTTGAGCGTTGTCAGGTTTTCTCCGCAGATGAGTCGGCAATCATACAACAGCGCCAGCAGGATCAGCAGGTTCGAGGCCAGATGAGCCAGTTCGTGATTGCGCCGCTCATAGGTGTTCCAGCACTGCTTGATTCGCGCCTCGTAGTCCTTGACTCGTTCTCGCCACCCTGGAAAATGAGCAGGCAAAGGCGTGCCATGCTCTTCCTGTCGAGCTTCCGCCTGCTTGATGTGCTGTGCATACCGGTCCCGGCATGCGTTGAGTCGATCGATTTCCCGGCGCAGTCGTGCCTGCCTCCCATCGATGCCGCCCGTATCCAAGAAAACTGGACGGCTTACCTGCTGGTATGGCTCATCACCCTCCGGCTTTTCGAGAATGGAAACCGTAATCAGCGAGCGGACGCCCCAATCAAAGCCGAGGAGACGTTTCTCTTGCGAAAGCTCCGAGACATACCTGGCCGGGACTTCGAGCATCAGATCGAGCACCACCACGCGGCTCCCATCATCGCTTCTGATCTCTCGTAAGGTTGGCGCCTGCGGTGTTGCCCCTTGCCACAGATAGGTCCAGACGGTGGTGGGCAAGGGGATCGCCTCGCTCCACGTGCCCCAGGTCCACTTTCCCTGTTCATCTGGCGTGCGGAGTCGGAGCACAAGCGACGCCTGCTGCTGTTCTTGCCTGGTTTGCAGATCGCAGAAGTGAGCAGTCTCGATGCGCGCTCGGTAGGTCTGGCCCTTGTTCATGCCATCGTCCCCAGCAAACGTGAGGTGTCCAGCGGAAAGCACTGGCGGAGGCTGAAGTGCTTCGTAGGTCGTCGGGAACTCGCCTGTGCGGAGGAACTGGTTATACGCTTGCTCGATGAGATTGGTCATGGCCATGACTGCCTCGGGATCTTCCCCTGCATCCTGCATCTGGATACGCAGGGTGGCGACCTGCTCTTTGATGTGCCGATGATCTTTTCTCGCAGGCCGCTTCCCTTCAGCAGGCTTGATCAACCCCTCGGAGAGCACAGGTAAAACTGCCTCAAAGACTTGCTTGCGACTGGCCTGAGCGCGGAGGATACGGCCCGCCTGTTCCATCTCGCAACGTTCTTGTCGGCTGCCGTGGCCTGATCGTGTGAGCACATGGCGCTCTACCTGCTTCCAGGCTGGCCCTGTTCGATCGCCCGTAAAGCGATCGAGTTGTGGCCATAACCTTATCGTTTTTGCCCGCAAGCTGGCGGAACAGCTCGGTCTGCCCAATGTGATACGACTCGTCAGGTGAACCCCACGCCTAAAGGCGGGGGCTTGCATCTGGCTCCGAAGAGCCGACACGAGAGGCCGCCTGACAGGTCGGCCCACTCAGGACAGATGTACCATCCTGAGCAAGAGAAGCCAGGTACTTCTCTCGAATGT
>JBHOQN010000074.1:0-51064 GCA_042408965.1 Ktedonobacteraceae bacterium | reverse complement strand
AGCCCTGCCTCGTTTTATGATGGTTGCCGCCCGGAGCCAGGTCCCAGGTGGATAGCCAGTAGAAGAGCAGGTCAGGCGGCCTCTCGTGTCCACCCTTCGGGGTGAGATGCAAGCCCCCGCCTTCAGGCGTGGGGTCCACCTGACCTGCTCTTCTACTGGCTATCCACCTGGGACCTGGCTCCGGGCGGCAACCATCATAAAACGAGGCAGGGCTTCAGAACACCTGCCTCGTCGCATGCTGTCAGCGAAAGGAGAACGCCGTTCCCTTACTTGTTCAATCCCTGCCAGTCAGCTTCGCTACTGGCGAACATGCTGCCAATGGCCGCGATGATCAGGCAGAAGAGGGTCATGCCCGCAATAATATACCACCAGCTTCCGTTGGGAATCAGTGAGGGAATCCAGGAGAAGACCAGTGAATCCACGATGGCGAAGATGGAGGCCAGCACTCCCAGCAGGATACTGAGTAAGAGCACCGGCGCAGGGAAGATCAACTGGGCCCGGAATGCCTCCCGATCGCGGAAATAGAAGACGACCAGGTTCCAGAAAAGGAACGAGGCCGAGGTCGCCCAGACCAGTGTCGAAGAGGCCAGCATGATGTTATAGACCTCGGTTGACAGATCGGCTGGCGAGCCAATGTGCACGATCAATGGCGCCAGAATGAAGATCACCACCGCCAGCAGGACAGCTACCACAGTCTGAAAGATGATGGCATTGGCGGGAACGCGATTGCGGTTGAGACGCCCCACGCTGGCTGGCAGACGCTGATCGATTCCAGCGACCAGCAGGAGCCGCGCATAGCCACAGTTGTAGGCCACGGCCGCCGTGAAGAAGGAGATCATCAGGCAGACCGCCATGACATTGCCAGCTACCTTGCCCAGACCCGCGTCGACCGTCGCCACCAGGGCGGTGAGCAGCGCTCCATTGGTAGGACCCTCAACGACCAGAAGCGCAAAAGAGGCCACGAAATAGCCGATCAAGACAAGCAGGGTTCCCCAGAGCAGATGGCGTGTGACCACACGCCGGCTCTCAATCTCCCCTCCCATGTTCAGAGGGGTCTCGGTACCCAGATAGGCGAGAATGACCAGCCCGAAGATGGCGATATTGCCACCGCTCGGATTGAGAGCAGGCAGCCAGCTATGCATATCGTTGAAGCTGGTCATCGAGGCGTGGCCGCGCAGCAGCCACCAGGCGCTGGCCAGACCCAGCAGAAGGACAGCGACAAAAATAGTAAAGGTCGCCACGCCGATCACATTCAAGACAGTGCGGAAGCGCTGCAACGAGAGAACCCCCGCCAGGGCCAGAATCGCGACGATGACCACGCCCTGCTGCCAGGGCTGAGTGAACCAGTTGGAGTTCAGCCCTTGCATGAAGGCCATGACGTCATCGGCCGCACTGACCATGACCAGCACACCAGGAAACCAGGCACAGAAGGCGACGAAGAAGCTCCAGTATCCACCGAAGGCTTTATGCGTCCAGTTGTAGAGCGAGCCTTCATGTGGGAACATCGCCCCCAACTGCGCTGTGGCGATGACGCTGGGGATGAAAAAGGCCACTGCTCCAATTAAGAGATAGGTGAACGCTGCTGGCCCGGCCGCGCTCGCGGTGTTGCTGTTCGTGATAAAGAAGACGATCATCACAAAGAACGCTGTCATCTCGAAGGTGCCCATAATCGAGGGCATGGCCTTGACAGCGTATTCTTCCGAAGCCAGCGGGTCCTGCCGACTGAGCCTGCGCTCGGTCTCAGAGTATACGGCCATACTATTTCCCTCCAGGGCCTCTAGATACAACAGCACAAGGATGCCGCTGAGAAACTTGAGCGTGGAAGGAGAGGCCCCCGAACAAAGCAAGAGACAAGGTAACGTTATATGTAAATCAAGTGTACTGCAACGTCGCGGGTTTGCAATGTGGACTGGCTGAGATTAGCCATATTTAGCTAGCCACGGGGTCCAACCTGGCCGGGAGCGTCGGCAGGATCAGATCTCAGCGCTCTACATAGGGAAACCAGGAGAGCGGACCCTTTATATCCGCCTCTCCTGGTCACTACCCCCTCACAAAAAGGTATCAATCTATCAATCTACTCTATGCAGCGTCGCCACGCACGATGCGTCCCATCTTCTCGTAGCGCTCCGGATCGGTACGGGCCAGGTAGTTGGCGTAGATCAGCCCGATGACGATCCAGGCGATGACGAAGAGTGGGAGAATATTCGTGGGGAAGGGCGTCGCTGCGAAGCCCAGATTGGTAAAGAACGCTCCGATCGGACCCGGCACGGCTGGCATGACAAAGGAGGCCAGCGGAATGAGCAGCACCAGGGTACTCAGCAGCGGAGCTGCAATGTGCCGCAGGATATTAAAGCTCTTGCGATCAAAACGCAAGGCAAAGACGGGCGCGGCGATGTTCACCATGATGTAGACCACGATGAAGGCGATCGTCCCCGTCGTCGCGAGCCAGGCATAGGGCAAGAGACCATCGACCTGCTGATACCCGTCGCCGGGCAGCCCGAATCCATAGACGCTGGTGTTATTCACTGTCTTGGTCGTGACCAGCGCAAAGAAGATCAGCAGCAGCACGGTAAAGAGTGACTGGGCGATGATCGCAATATGGGGACTGCGATAGGTCGGATGGGTCTTCCCAAAGACCGGGTGCAGGATGCCCTCGCGCCCCATCGCATACAGATAGCGTACCATGCCGTTATGGAAGGCCAGCCCACAGGCCAGAGCACTGGTGCTGATGGCCACAATCATCAGTGCCTGGAGCCAGCCGCCAACATAGCTGTTGGCTAGCGTGTAATAGGCGGTGTTGGGGTTGGCGGCAAACTGGTCGACGGCATGCTGCCAGCCGTATCCAATGGTCGCTGAGTAGGAGGTCCAGACATAGAGCAGAATGAGGAAGGCCACAACGGAGAAGATGGCGACCGGCACCGCTACTCGCGGATTGCGTGCCTCTTCACCATAGACGGCCCCGGCCTCAAAGCCAACCCAGGACCAGACGCCCAGCGCCATGCCAACCCCAATGCCCAGAATACCTCCAGGAGCCGCTCCCTTGAGATCTGCTCCCGCTGCTGTGAAGGTGTGGGCCAGATCATGCCCAGAAGCCCCACCGTGAATGGTGATCACCAGATCGAGAATCACCAGCACACTGATCTCCAGAATGAGGAAGGGGGCCATCGCGAAGACCGACCACTTCACGTCGAAATAGGAGAGCAGGAAGATCAACAGGGCACCGATAAAGGCCCAGGTGACCCAGCCTCCAGGGAGACTCAGATGCAGATAGTTGGAAAAGGAACTGTTGGTGTAGGACCCGAACGCGCCCAGCAGTGAGGCTTCAAACAGGGCGTACCCTCCCATCATCAGCCAGCCGGCCTGAAATGCTGTTCCCTTCCCCAGGCTATGGCTCACCCAGGTGTAGAAGCCACCGGCCGAGGTCAGGCGGCGCGAGAGGTAGACGATGGAGACCCCCAGCAGCAACAGGCCGATCCCTGAGAGCAGGAAGACCAGTGGTGAGGCCGCCCCTGCCTGCGATGCTATCGGCGGGACGTTGAAAAGCATTGCTGAAATGGGCGCTGAGCCTGCGATACAGAAATAGAGGACGCCGGGAAGGCCAATCGCGTTTTTGTGAAGCCTGTCGACATTAGCCTGATCGACATCAATATCGCCCTCAAGCAGCCCGCGTTGGACTAGATCGTCCTGTGTTGCCAATTCTTTCACCTCCATGAATTCGTTGCCTGCAATCACCCAGCCAAGATAATTGCATAGAGGAACCGTCTTTAGACTACGCTCTCACATGTGAAGGGCATGATCGGCGCAATCTCAACTCAACAGCGAGGGCTATGCTCAACATTAGCATTGTGATTGACATATGTCAATATTACAGGATTACATACTTGCGGCCAGGCAAGTCAGCAAAATAACCTGACAGCAACTCGCCTGTGAATCTCGTGATGCCCGTGTTCTTCCCCTTCCCATGGAAGCTGTCCGCCCGTAAGTCTACCCCACAGGTAGGTTCTCGACTCAAGCCTTGTTGAAAAATAGGAAAATTTACTCATATCAATGTAGCGGACTGATCCTCCGACAATCCTGTTACGGATGAGCTTCAACGGCATGAGCAGGCCTGCAGGCGGCTCGGGCAGGCAGGTATGCTCGCTGGCCTCTCCTCACAGGCTGAACGGTGGACAGGCCTCGCGAAAGGTCTCGACCAGGCGGCGCACATCGAGCATGGCCATATGCATGGATGGCGGCAGCATCAGACTCAGGGTCAGAATCTTGCGATTCAGCTCCTGCAGCTTCGTCTCATACGCACGCAGCGCCTGCGCCAGGGCGGCATTAAAGGCGCGCTTCTCGCTGGGGAACGGCGCTACACGTCGCGTCGCCAGCCGCTGGCGGCGCTCCTGCAGCCTGGCCAGCGCCGCGTTGGCCGCTTCAAGCTCGGCGCGAATCTCACGCGCCAGCTCCAGCTCTCTGGGCGCAAAACCATTGCTTTTTAAGAGATGATAGGCCAGCTCTTTATCGCGTGCATAGGGATTCTCATCGAGATCGAGTGGCCTCCCCATGCCGGGGAGCTGATCAAACAGACCGCGCTCCTGAGCATCGCGAATCTGCTCCTCAACGCGATTGAGAAAATGTTGCTCCTCGCGCTCAGTCCCTGGTCTCTGTCGAGCTGTGCTGGTGTGCGGGGTGCGCTCAGCGCCGGACGCGCGCCGGGGATCCCGCTTCTCCAGAGCAGAACCTTCCTCCATAGCCGCGGCCATCTCCTTTCAGACTGACGCTGTTCTCTCCAGAGGCAGGGTGGCCTGAATCGCTTGTATGAGGAGGTCATAGACCTCCGTAAGGGGCAGGCCTCGCTCCTGCGCCAGACGACGACAGACCTCGTACTCTGGTGCGGCGGAGAGAATCCGCGCTCCCAGCCGCTTCACTTTCACGGGTACCCTCCCCAGAGGGGTCTCGATCATTTCGTGATGGCGCTGCGCCTTTAAACGTTGCACCTGCTGCAGACGCACCCCCAGCGTTCCCGACTCTCGCAGCAGGAGCGCCGCCAGATCCTCGGCCTGCTCAGGCCGTGCAATCACTGTGACCAGCGTTCCAGGTCGATTCTTCTTCATCTGCAGCGGCGTAAAGGCAACGTCCAGCGCGCCAGCCTCCAGGAGGCGCTCCATGAGGAACCCCTCAATCTCTGGCGAGGTGTTATCCAGATGGCTCTCGATTGTCGTCACCCAGTCAACGTCGGGCAGCGCACTCTCGCCAGGTACCTCACCAGCCGTCCGCCCCAGGCAGAGGCGCACACAGTTCGGCCAGGGTAACTGGCGGTGGCCAAAACCATAGCCGATGCGTTCAATACGGATCGCTGGCACTTCAAAACGCGCCAGCACAGCCAGAATGGCCGCTCCGGTCGGCGTCACCAGCTCTCCCTCTGCTGGACAGGGCCTCCAGGGAGCTGCCACGCGACTGAGAATCTCCAGCGTAGCCGGCACCGGCACCGGCAAGAGGCCATGGGCGGTCTCTACATGTCCGCTGGTCAGCGGCAGAGCAGAGGCATAGAGCTGCGTGATCCCCAGCGCTTCCACTGCTGCTGCTGCACCCACGATATCGACAATCGCGTCAACCGCGCCCACTTCGTGAAAATGTACGTTCTCCACCGTCGTACCGTGTACTTTCGCCTCAGCCTGCGCCAGACAGCGAAACATGGCCAGTGCTCTGGCACGCACCTGGGGGGCCAGCTTCGCCTGCTGCAGCATCTCTTCGATGGTGCTCAAATGGCGGGCTGGCTGCTCGCGCTTATCCAGCAGGACCGCGAAACGACAGCCCTGCACCCCTCTCTGTTCGACCTGCTCGCAGACCAATCGATAACCGGTCACAGGTACCTGCGCCAGGACCTCTTCGAGCTGTTCCAGCGAGTAGCCGGCAGCGAGCATGGCACCCAGAAACATATTGCCACTGATACCAGAATGACAATCGAGATAGGCCAGCATGCCTGAACGTACCTTTCCACTCCCACGACGGGAGACAGCGATCTGGGCCTATTGTACCACTACAGGACCCCCACGCATAGTGGCTCACTACCACACGCACCCACCGCATCAATCACTACTGGCACACCGTAAGCCACTGCATGGTCAATCTGCTGGTTGAAGCAGGCACTGGCACGCTGGTCATCGGCAAGCATGCCAGCTGGAAACAGAGAGTGGAGTCAGGCAAGTGCACCAATCAACAGTTCGTGACCATCCCTCATGCTCGCTCCATCCAGATGCTGGCTTAGAAAGCGGAACTGGTAGGTAGTCGCGTCATCGTCACCGAAGAGTCTTCCACCAGCACGTGCCGCTTTCTCGATCATGAGTCGCCAGGCAAGCATGAAACCCAGGCGGTCCAGCAGCTGAAACGAGGCTTGTTCCGTGCCGCTGATGGACGACTCATCAATGCCGATGTCAATGGTAGTGCCACTATGATCCGCAAAGTAGCCCCAAACGCTTTTTCCGATGGGGTAGAGGCCGTGGTAGTTCGGCCAGTCTGCCTTTACGTATACACGGCAGCAAGCGATCAATGGAACGCGATGCTTTTCGAAACTATAATAAGAGGATGGTTCGTGAAGATTCTTTGCCGTCTCCTCTAGTGAAGACTGGTAACTCATTGAGCACCTTGTGCGAAGGGAGGATTCGCGGGTGAAGAGTTACATGGGTATGCTGAGCACCTGTCTGCGTCTACTCAGCGGGGTTCTGGGAACTATCACGTTGATCAACCTGGCAAGCCTGCTCAGTCTCTTGATCCTGTCACACTCCACCAGCAGTTATTCGCCAGCGCTCACTCTTACCCTGGTGCTGACGACGGCGCAGCTTTGCATCCTGATCTGCGCTTATCTGAAAATGGCCTGGGAGATCCGCCACGCGAAAGAGCAAGAAGAGAGCCTGCAGACCATCAATAAGCAACTGGCAGAAAACGATCGCCTTAAGGAGCAGGTCCTCTTCCTCTTGAATCACGAGGTGCGTACTCCACTCTCCTCCGTGAAGGGCTACGCGGATCTGATCCGTAGCTACGGTGACCGCATGAGCCGCGACATACTGGAACATTACCTCCTGCAAATCAATCAGGCCTGCGACGAGGCTACGATAATTCTGGATTCGTTC
This sequence comes from Ktedonobacteraceae bacterium, assembly GCA_042408965.1. Taxonomy (GTDB): domain Bacteria; phylum Chloroflexota; class Ktedonobacteria; order Ktedonobacterales; family Ktedonobacteraceae; genus Thermogemmatispora. The sequence goes on along the minus strand of JBHOQN010000074.1, from coordinate 43,952 downwards.
CTTCATCGACAAGAGACTCCTGAGCATGTACATCTGGTAACGAGCCTCGATCTCAAAGAGACCATTCTCGCGGTGATGACCACCTTTGCTCCCCGCATCCAGTTTGAGAAGCGCCAGATCGACCTCCAGCTCGAGCGTGTGGCAGTCAGAGCCAATCCCCTGAAGCTGCGTCAGGTCCTGCGTAACGTTCTCAATAATGCCCTGAACTACTCACCACCAGGGACACGTCTGCAGATTCTGGTGACACGCCAGCCAGAGCATCTTCCTCAGGCTCTCGCCAGCAGCCATACCTCTCAACGCATCTATCTATCGATCAAGGACGAAGGGATCGGCATCCCTCCGGCCGAGCACACCCGTCTCTTTGAACCCTTCCAGCGTCTGGAAAGCGGCCAGCAACTCTCCCCATATGGCAACGGGCTGGGACTCTACCTCAGCCGGCAGATGCTCGCAGAGATGGAGGGTCAGATCTGGCTTGAAAGCGAGGGGGTACCAGGGCGGGGCACCCAGGTATGGATCAGCCTGCTGGAGGCCTGATCAGAGAGGATCACACGCCTCCTGGTCAATACCGGTGGCCCTCCCCCCAAAGGTCGACGCGCGGTTCGCGGAAGACTATTTCCCCTGCTCATGGAAGGCCAGGGCATTGCGATAGACGTCGACATAACGCACCGCTGAGGCATGCCAGGAGTAGTCGGCCGCCATGCCGCGCCGCTGCAGATCACGCCAGATCTCGGTGAAGCGGTAGAGTTCCAACGCGCGCACAATCGCTGCGAATAACTCCCAGGGGTCATAGCGGGCAAAAGTAAAGCCGTTACCTTCACCGCTGCGTGGATCATACTCGTGCACCGTATCGGCCAGGCCGCCGACACTGTGGACAATGGGGACACTTCCATAGCGCATGGCGATCATCTGGCCCAGACCGCAGGGTTCAAAGCGCGAGGGCATCAGAAACATATCGCTACCGCTGTAGATCCGGTGTGCCAGCTCGGTATTAAAGGTGAAAAAGCTGGCTACCTGCTCAGGATAGTGTTGTTCCAGACTCTGGAACAGTTCCTGGTAGTGAGGATCGCCGATGCCCAGCACCACAAACTGGACCCCCTGAGCCAGCAGCGGATGCACAATCTGAGCCAGCAGATCGAAGCCTTTCTGATCTGTGAGACGCGAGATCATAGCAAGCAAGGGCACGTCGGGACGCTCTGGCAGATGCGCCTGCTGCTGCAGTGCACGCTTATTGTCGGCACGTCGCTCCAGTGTGGTTGCATCGAACGGTGCTTGAATATAGCGATCGTGGGTTGGATTCCACTCCTCATAGTCAATGCCATTGAGGATGCCAAACAGACGCTCACGGCGTGAACGCAGCAGATGATCCAGCTTCTCACCAAAAGCGGGCGTGAGAATCTCCTGCGCATAGCGCTCGCTCACTGTGGTGATGGCATCCGCAAAGAGAATGCCACGCCCCATGATATCCACGACGTTGGCAAGCTCGGCAATCTGTGGATAGAGAAAGCCGTTGGCAGCCACTCCGGCCACCTCCAGAATGCGGTAACCGAAGATCCCGTGGTAGGCTAGATTGTGAATGGTATAGACAGTGGCAGCGCCGGAGAAGAAGGGGTCTTGATGGTAGAGGGTGTGCATCCAGTTTGGCACGATCCCGGTGTGCCAGTCATTGCAGTGAATGATATCAGGTGACCAGTCGAGAGCACGCATCGCCTCCAGGGCGGCTCGGCAGAAGAGAATAAAACGCTCGCCATCGTCGGTATAGCCATAGACGTTCTCACGCTCAAAGAAACGGGGGGCATCGATCATGTAGACAGGAATATCGCTGCCAATGGTCCCCTGGCGCACACTGACCGTGGCCTGAAACTTGTTCATGTTGACCTTAATACTCTCCAGGGCCGGCGCCAGTTGAAAGCGCTCGGGGTCAACCTGTCTGTAGCGAGGCATCGCCAGGCGTACGTCATGGCCGAGGGCCTGCAGGGCCTTGGGCAGGGCCCCCACGACATCAGCCAGGCCTCCTACCTTGACAAATGGAACAATCTCGGCGGCGAGAATCAAAACCTTGAGCGGTCTGTCACACTGCATACCTTGTCTTCCCGTTCTCTCACAATCTGTTCCCCATTATACATCATCCGACCTGAAAAGATAACGCCGCAAGCTGCCCCCACCAGAGGCTGACTTGCGGCGCCATGAGCGCTGCCCTCCTCGCGCTCCTTTCAACGCCAGGGAGGGCGGTCAGCGGATTGGCAGCAGCCCTCCCCTGGCGGACCTAGACCTTATAGCGATTGCGCACCAGGAAGTAGAACTGGATGGCCGCCAGAATGCCCATCAAAATGAAGACAATCACAGCGTCTGGCGAGCCTTTGCCAGGGATCAGTATACCAGGCGCAAAGGTGATATTCGGCTCCGTTTCGTGGAAGCCAGGGATCGAGAAGAAGGCAAAGGAGGCGATGTAGACGAAGAGGCAGGTTCCTACCACCAGCCACTGGCCAATGCATCCCAGATTGCGTTCACCAACCACCGCAAATTCGCGTCGCGCCACGCTCGTCCAGATGGTGACCATCACCAGCGAGCCTCCACAGAGGAGCAGGGCAATCAAGGCCTGATCGGCTGAGAGATGGGTCACTAGCGTTGCCAGAGCCAGCACCGCCGCTACCAGGAAGCTGCCCATGATCACCAGATTGCGCCTGGTGCGCCAGACGCGAACTGCCGCCATCAGGACGACAAAGAAGTTCATCGTCAGGAAGGCATCCACAATATAGCCAGCCTGCTGTGAGAATGTGCACGAGCCGGGGACCACCGACTTTTTCGAGCACACGGTCAGCCAGTCTCCCAGGCCGACCAGGGACCAGGAATGAATCCAGGCCAGCAGGGGATAGAGGAAGAACCAGAGCAACAGGAAGGCTATACCAAAGGGCAACAGATTCACGCCTACCGCGTAGAAGGGCGCCATCACGCGCTTGCGCACAGGACGCATGAGGTAGTGCAAGCGCAGCGCGAAGGCACCGAGAATGGCACAGACGGCGACGCCGAGCAGCGTGCCCTCGATGGCGTTAACAACAAAGAGACCGGTGATGACCCCACAGCCTCTGGCGGGATTAATGGCCGTCGCGCAGGCGGGATTGATCTGAGCGGCCAGCGCGTTGGGATCAACAAACATCGTAAAGAACATGTAGGCCAGCAGTAAGAGGGTGGCCAGCGCTATCAGCAGGCGAATCGCCGGCGTTGTCCCCAGATCGCTACGATCAGGGTTGCGCTGCTCGCGCAAGGCCAGGGAACCATAGAAGACTCCTGCGGCTCCGGCGATCAGCAGGATCACGCTGACCATCACCAGATCCACGGCCCCCGGCTCGAGCCAGAGCACATTGCCATCGAGTTGCGAAATGGGGTTCCAGTAGAAGCCGGGCTGCGGGAAGTACTGATTATTGGTCGTGACCCCTGCCACTGTCGAGGTGGTCAGTACCGACCAGAACAACAACGCCAGTCCGCCGGCAAAGAGGACCACGCCCAGGCCGACAAAGAGTACGGGTGGCAGCACCGGCTTGGGATCAAAGAGCAGTACGATAATCTCAACGACAAAGAAGCCAAGCAGACTCACCAGCGCCAGAGCCAGGGAGCCTTGCTCCATGCCCTGCAGCGTCGAAGCCGTCAGCTCATCAAAAATAAAGCCAGGAAGCTGCCCGATCAGCAGGGCCGTGATAAAGAAGAAACCGACCCCGAAGATCAGGGCACGCGCCCACGATATGCTCTCGGACAACTCCCGTGGTTGAACTCTCTGCATAAGTTGCCAGCCCTTTCAACAACATGTAACCACAGAATGCGTGCGGCGACATGCCTGGTATGGGGAGCGAGCGAGGCCCCCATCAACTCAGAGCTTTCTCCTGAGAAGACAGCGAATATCGCGGCTGCCTCTCTGAGCGATACGGGACGGGATCAGCCCATCCGCGACAACCGCGACACTCGCCAGCCACCTGCCTCCACCCCTGAACGGAGCGGCTCCAGGCCAGGCCGGGTCAGGTCAGGGCACAATCAAGAGCACCGCGACCATGCCCGGATGATACTGACAGTAGTAGTACACTTTGTGATCTTTATTCAGGTTGTACGCCTGCATCGTCACGGTATAGGAGAAGACTCCATTGGTCGTAATCGGCTTCCCGACACCGGAGTCAAAGATATTGGCAGCAATGGTCTTATTATTCAGGTTCTCGCCCTGAATGGCTGTCACGGTATGCGCCTGTGTATCCTTGTTGACCCAGGTGATGGTCGTCCCAACCTTGACCTTGATGTAGACCGGATCATAGCAGGCAGGTGAGCAAGTCGCCCCGGCGGGAGCCGTCACAATGTTGATGGTCACACTCTTCTTGGAAGTCATGTCGACTGGATTGCCGAACTCACCAGACGACTCCTGGGCCACCGCCGTTTGGTAGGCCGTCGGATTGCTCTTCTGAATCAGACCGGGCACCTGATCAAATCCGTTGCCAGCAGGCAGGCCATTGGCCTGCAGATAATCCGGATCTGACGAGCGGATCAGCTCAAAAAGGTACTGAATGTCAAGGTTAGTGAGCGGGCCGCCGTAGTCCTCGCTCCAGGCAGGCATGATTGCCTTGTCAAGCTGATTGGTATCGGTATTGTAGATGCCTCCACTGATGATGCGGAGGAGATCGTTATCACTCAGCTTGTTCACCTGGGGATTATTATTGAGGCTGGGTCCGACACGGCCCTGACCTTTGGTTCCATGACACTGGAAACAATATTGAGCGTAGAGCGCAGCACCACGCTGCACATCGGTCACATGCTGCTGGGCTTTGGCCATCGCCTCGCCGTTATTCTCCATGATCCAGAAGACCGGAATCATCAGGGTGATCAGCGAGAGCATGATCAGCGCACCATAGCCGCTCTTCTCGACCGCGTTGGTCCTAGAATAGAAGAGATAGAGCAGGCCACCAACGACCACCAGCAGCACCACGATGCCTATAACTGCCTGGACAGGATTTATCATAAAAGCACAACCTTTTCCAACAAATTACCTGACCTTCTGAGTGACTCAGAAGGCTCCCCGGCAGAGTGTGCCTGACACGAACAGGGAGATACCCGCTGCTCCCCTATCACGCGCCCGCGCTGGCCCCGTGCCGCCGCCGCCATCGTAGTGCACCTTGCCTGGTCGCTGGCAGCCTGGCTGGCCGGGTATCGACTCAGCATCAGGCGCAGACGATCGTCGGCTCCGGGATGATGCGCGTCGTCGCATCAGGATGCTGAACCTTGTTGTTCAACTGCGATGTGTCCACAATCACGGCCTCCCCCTGGAAGGTGATTCTGAAGCGGTCCAGGCTACGCGGGGCCGGCCCATCCAGAAACTCACCGTCGACATTGTAGTGCGAGCCATGACAGGGACACTTGAAGCTCACACAATCATCACGGAACGGTACGGTGCAGCCCAGATGTACACAGCGCTGATAGAGCGCGACCCAGTAAGAACCATCACTATCCTTGACGATCCACTCGGAATCGAGCTGATCAGCCAGCGCCTGGCCAGAGAGCAGGAGTGGTGTGTCCTTCGCCATGTGAATCACATAGGTCTTGGCCTCTTGGCGATAGAAGACGCCAGCTTGATCCAGCTTGGCATCAGAGGGTTTGGCCGCGGTAAAGTCGCTCTTGTTGCCTACGTTCAGCGCTGAGCCGAACTGTCCGGCCAGGTTCGGATAGAGCATATTCAACGCGCCAGCCACGGCAGCGGTAGCGGAGAGGCCCCATACAGCCAGTGTAGCCCGGCGCAGAAAACGCCGGCGCGAGAGGCGCTGCCGAGCAAGCTCAGCTGCCTCCGCTCCTCCTCCGTGAAGGACCTCGTACTGCTGTGGCGTCAGAGGCGGACGATCAACATCCCTTGGTGGAAGATCGATCCCCATAACACATCCTTTCCGTATTCCAGGGAGTCTAGAGGTCGAAGAAGAGACCTTGCCACGGCCAGTACCAGACCCAGCCGGGACCGCGGAAGAAACTGCCGGCCAGTGTCACACAGGCCCAGAAGATCACAAACATCGTGAAGGTCACAATGGCGACTTTGCGGTCTGCATAGGCACGGCTGGGATTGTTATCTACATAAGGCAGACAGGCCAGCCCCAGCAGCACCAGACCGGGGATCAGCACCCCAGCGGTCGTCGGCGGAAAGTAGTGCAGCAGCTCCTGCAGCCCCAGGAAGTACCAGGGGGCTTTCGCCGGGTTGGGCGTGAGATTCGGATTGGCCGGATCACGTAGCGGCGCGTCGATCGCCACGGAGAGCAGCGTGAGCATGACCATCACAATGGTGGCCGCAAAAAACTCGCGCACCAGCAGGTGTGGCCAGACGAATACGGAGTCCTCCAGGGGCTTCTCAACGCGCGTAATGGCCTCCTGCCTCACCACCGCCAGCGTGCGATAGCGCCGCTGGGTTGCTGCAGCCTGCGTCTGTACCTTCGGTTCTTGCTCAATTGCCATCGTTGTATCCTCTCATGATTTGGCAGCCCGTTCTATCGCCTCAGGCGATGAACCTGCCTGCCACCGCATAAGCATGCACTCGAACAGACACAGCAACTACTGACTGCCAGCTCCAACCACAATCTGCTCCGCAGCACGAGCCTCCAGCTCACGTCGAGACGGCGGCGGCGGACCGGCAGCTCCACCATCCTTACGAATACGCCAGAAGTGCACCGCCAGCAGGATCGCTGTTGCCAGCGGCAATAAGATCACATGGCCTACGTAGAAACGGATCAGGGTCGCCTGACCAACCGCTGGTCCACCGACCAGCACCTGATAGACTGGCTGGCCCAGGATGGGCGTGTAGGGCGCCAGGTTGGTACCGACAGTGATCGCCCACAGGGCAATCTGGTCCCACGGCAGCAGATAGCCGGTGAAACTCAGGAAAAGCGTGCAGAAGAAGAGTCCGACGCCGACCACCCAGTTGAACTCGCGCGGCGGCTTGTATGCTCCATGATAGAAGACACGAATCATGTGCAGCGTCACCGAAACAACCATCAAGTGCGCTGCCCAGCGATGCATGTTACGCACAAGATAGCCGAAGGAGACGGCACTGCTGAGCTGGTTGATGTTCTGATAGGCCGTGTGGGTCTCCGGCACATAGTAGAACATCAGGAACACGCCGGTCAGCGTCAGCACCAGGAAGAGGAAGAAGGAAATACCACCCATACACCAGGTATAGGTAATCTTCATCGCCTGGCGACTCACCTTAACCGGGTGCAGATGCAGAAAGACATTGCCCATCATCACCAGTGACTGGTTCAACGGGGTGTCTGGATAGCCATGGCGAAAAATCGACCGCCAGAGCTGGCTCGCCACAATCTTCTGCGTGATAATATCGAGCAAGCTCTTTTTTTCAGGTAGAGAACTCACTGTTCCTCCTCAAAGGATCATCGCCTGATCAAGTCAAGATGAGAAAATAGTCGTGATATTACGAGCGCTCAAGCGTGTGGCAGATTATACCACACACCGGCCGTGCTGAGTACCCCTCTCCCTCTTTCCCTATCATACCGAGGCACTGACTGGGAGGGCTGGATGGCTCACATGGCCTGCATGGCTCAGACCACCCTTGCCCATTGCTGTGCTTCCTGGGATGCTCCTCTCTGCTAGATTACAGAGATCTCCCGAAGAGAACATCAGGTACTCACCTGATTTTTCCCAGGCACTTACCTGATTTTATGCGGACCTCTCCTGATGATTGTGCCCCTGCGATAACCGGGTAGAAGGGCCACTGCAGGCCCCTCCTCACCAGACGTGTCGCTCAGATGCTCACCACCTGCTGTTGATCTGCCCAGAGAAGCTGGCTTATGGTAACGTCGGCAAAGCCCCCCTGCGGGGCCTTGCGCAAACACTGCTGGTCTGTCTCCTGGTCGGACCAGTTCTCTCTGAGGGAGGGCAAAGAGCAATGTCAAGGATGTGTGCAGGATGGCACCTGCGTCAGCTCCACTGGTGGAGAGTCGCCTTTATCTGTGCTGTCCTGGTCTGTCTGATTGTCCCTGCGCTTGTGATCTTGAATCCTCTGGGCGTGACGCGCGTCTCTGCCGCGGGCAGCGCTCAGGTCACGATCAATGCGAACCAGTCGTTGGGCACACTGACAGGCCTCAGCAAGGGCCTCAACACTGCCGTCTGGGATGGTAACCTGCTCGACAGCGCGGCGAGCAGCGCGATCAAGAATGCGGGCATCGGCGTGCTACGCTTCCCCGGCGGTTCTACCTCTGATGTCTACCACTGGCAATCGAACACGCTCGTTCCTGGTCAGGGTGGCCTCGACTCCCGCAACACCTTTGATGCCTTTATGAGCATGGCTCAGTCAGTCGGCGCGCAGCCGGTGATCACCATTGACTACGGCGCAGGCACGGCGTCGGAGGCTGCCGGCTGGGTCCATTATGCCAACAAGGGTGGCCCTGGCTACAACGGTCCGGTTCCAACCTACTCGGGCGGTAGCAGTACTGGCCACACGTACGGCATTAAATACTGGGAGATTGGCAACGAAGTCTACGGCGATGGCACCTATGGTGCCACCTGGGAATATAATAACAATCCCCATACCTCGGCCGCCTACGCCAATAATCTGATCACCTACAGCCAGGCCATGAAGGCCGTCGATCCGACGATCAAAATTGGTGCGGTCCTCACCGCTCCTAATAACTGGCCTGACGGCATCACGAACTCGGCCTCGCCACTGCCCTGGAATCAGACCGTGCTCTCGACGGCCTGCTCCTCCATCGACTTCGCGATCGTTCACTGGTATCCCCAGAATCCCGGCAACGAGTCAGACTCGGGACTGCTTGCGGCCCCCAGCCAGATCGCGAGTATGGTCTCCACACTGCGCTCCGAGATCTCTCAGTATTGCGGCTCCCACGCCAGCGCCATCCAGATCCTGGTCACCGAGACCAATTCGGTCTCATCGAATCCTGGCAAACAAACGGTCAGCATCGTCAACGCGCTCTACGAGGACGATGACTATATGAGCTGGCTGGAACATGGCGTCACGAATGTGGACTGGTGGACGCTCCATAATGGTCCGGTGGCCGGGAACACCAGCTCCTCGCTCTATGGTACAGCGCAGTACGGCGACTACGGCGTGCTGGCTGACGGAGGCTGCACCAGCTCCGGGATCTGCGAGCCGGCCGCTGATACTCCCTTCCCGGCCTACTATGGCCTGCAGATGCTCAACTACCTGGGCACCTCTGGGGATACGATGGTCTCTTCTTCATCTAACCAGACGCTCGTCTCGGTCCACGCGGTTCGTCAGGCAAATGGGAATCTGGCAGTCCTGCTGATTAACAAGGATCCCAGCAATTCGTATAACGTCTCGTTGTCTCTGAATGGCTATAGTGCAGCCTCCAGTGCGCGCATCTATACCTACGGAGAGAACAGCAGCTCGATTACCTCGAGCTCCGTGAGTGGCTCGCCACTGCCCACTATATCGATCGCTCCCTATTCACTGACAACGGTTGTGCTGACCCCCGGGAGTGGCTCTACTCCAACGCCCACTCCGACACCCACACGTACGCCAAGTCCTACACCGACCCCGGTTTCACCTACGCCAACGCCTACGCCGACTGCTACCGCGACGCCGGTGTCAGGCACAAGCTGCTCGGTGCACTATGCCGTCTCGAGCCAGTGGCCGGGTGGCTTCAGCGCGAATCTGACGATTACTAACACGAGCAGTGTAGCGATCAATGGCTGGACGCTCCAGTTCTCCTTCCCGAATGGGCAGACGATCACCCAGCTCTGGAACGGCTCCTATACGCAATCGGGAGGCAATGTGACGATCACCAACCTCTCGTATAACGCTGTCATTCCCGCTGGAGGCACGCTTAACTCTCCGCCAGGCTTTAACGGTACCTGGAACGGCAGTAACAACAGTCCGACGGCCTTTACTCTGAATGGACATGCCTGCAGTGTTGTCTAGCAAGGCGCCAGCGCTCCCCTGAGTCCTGGCTCAGCTGAGCAACGACGCGCTTATGCCCTGGTTTAAAATCTGGGTGCTGCGAGATCCCTGCCCTATGGGCCTCACTCGCGGCATCCAGAGGTTTTCAGACCCCACTTCCATCCCTGGGACGTTCCCCCTGGTCTCTGAAGAATCTTCCCTCGATTGTTTGACAGCATAGCCCCTGCGCCGCTACAATTACAGGAGAGGGGAGATCCTCGTTCAGCGAGCGCAGTGAGAGCAACCTTATGGAGCGCATCAAGAGCACGTTCGGCTCAGGAGCACGAGGCTGGCCCAGACTCCTCAGGCCGCTGCTGAGCCTACCCATCTTCTATAAAGTGCTGATCGCGAATAGCGTGATCATCTTTGTCGGGGCCACTGGAGGAACCTGGCTGGCCTCCCACTTGAATGACAGCCGCCAGGGCCTGGCAACTCCGACATCGCTGGCCATTTTTATCACCCTGGGCTGGCTGCTGAGTGTGGCCCTGAACTTTCTGCTACTGCAGATTGCCTTTCGTCCCCTCATGGACCTGGGAAAGGTCATGAGCCGCGTACAGCAGGGCGAGCGCTCCCTGCGCGCCTCTCTCACCGGACTTGATCCACAGGCTGATCAACTGGCCGCAACCTTCAATATGATGCTCGAGGCCATCGACGAAGCGTCGCGTCTGCGCTCAACCCAGATTATCAACGCTCAGGAGCAGGAACGCAAACGGATCGCACGCGAATTGCACGATGAAACCAGTCAGATGCTGACCTCGCTGCTGATCAGCCTGGCAATCCTCGAAAAGTCGGTGACCAGCGCCGAGGCCCGCGAGCGCATCGCGGATACGCGCAATCTGGCTCACCAGACGCTGCGCGCTATTCGCAATCTGAGTATCGATCTGCGCCCCAGCGCCCTCGATGACCTGGGACTGCTGCCTGCTCTGCGCTGGTACATCAAGGAGTATCAGCAGAAATGTTCAATTGAGGTGGACTTTACAACCACTGGCTTCAAAGGTCGCCTGCCGGCGGAGATGGAGACTTTGATCTAACGCATTGTGCAGGAGGCTCTGACGAACACGGCCCGCCACGCCAACGCGACGCGGGTCCGCATCGCTCTGAAAGAGGAAGATGGGGCGGTCTATGCAACCATCAGTGATAATGGCTGCGGCTTCGATGTGGAGACGTTGATGAAAACTCCTGGCCAGGAGCGCGGCCTGGGCCTGGCCGGTATGCAGGAACGGGCGATGTTACTGGATGGCAGACTGGAGATCAAGTCACGCTCTGGCGAAGGTACGACCATCGAGGTTCGTTTGCCTCTACGCAGTGGCGCTGGTGCTGACCTCATCCCCTATGCAGAAGGCTCGTCCTCGACGGGCCAGAGCGCTCTCCGGGTCTAGGTCCGCACAGGCATCTGCTGGACATCTCGCTGAGGACGATCTAGACGATCTACTGGAACATGAACTACCTATGAAAATACGCATTTTGCTGGCTGATGATCATACCATCCTGCGAGCCGGGCTGAAAATTATGCTGAATGCCCAGCCTGATATGGAGGTTGTCGGCGAAGCTCAGGATGGACGCCAGGCCCTGCAGGAGGCCCAGAGGCTGCAGCCTGACATTGTGCTCATGGACATCACTATGCCCGATATGAACGGGATCGAAGCCACCAAACAAATAAAAAAGGCTGTCCCCGATACGCGCGTGCTCATCCTCACTATGCACGAGAACGACGAATACATCTTTCAGGCGCTGCGCGCTGGCGCCTCGGGCTACATGCTCAAAGAGGCCGCGGCTACCGAGTTGATCTCAGCCCTGCATGTGATTCAGAATGGCCAGGTCTATCTCTCGCCAGTCGCCCAGTCAGTGATGGTCGGTGACTATCTGCAGCGGGTACGAGCAGGCGAGGAGAAAGACAGCTATGAGAGCCTGACCGAGCGTGAACGCGAGATCCTGAAGCTCGTTGCTGAAGGCTATACGAATACCAAGATAGCCGAACGCCTGGTGATCAGCCCCAAGACCGTCGATACCCATCGCACTCATATCATGGACAAGCTCAACCTGCATAGCCGCGCCGAGCTGGTGAAATACGCCATGCGGCGCGGCCTGCTGGAGGATTAATGCCGCCCCATGCCCGGCGGAAACACAGCAGAAGAGAGCCGGGCATGGTTATACCTCGTCGTCATCTCCAAAGTCGGTGCCGCTTCCGCTCTCCTCAGCGAAATACTCATCGCTGTAGAAGCCAACATCTCTCCCGACGTAGACACTGACCAGGAAATCATCGCGCGGCATGTCTGCTGAGAGCACCAGGTCCTCATCGATCTGCTCAATGAGCTTGGTCAACTCAGCCTCCTCCAGTTCCCGTTCGAGGATCAGTGTTCCATGAACGGCTGTGGTTGTAAAGTGGATGTCAATCGTTCCCAGGCGCGTGCTGTTCTGCAGGCTGTTGCCCTGCATGATGTAATAGCCCTCTGAATAGGGCGTACGGAAGTGGCGTTCAAAGCGAATATCTTCCATAGGCCTGCCAGGTCTGCGCGGTCAGCCCGCTCGGTCAGCCGGCTCTGCTGCCGCGCCCTCCTTTCTGATTACCAGATCTATACCACACACGGTCTGCCTGTACATGGTGAGGACAGATCGCAGGCGAGCCTCTCACAGGAAGAGGCTCGCAGCGGATATCGCGCACATTATAACATAGTTCTCTACGCATCGGGGATACAGAGGCTACTATTTCCACGCAGTGAGCGAGGGAGTCAGTCCAGATAGACGGTCGCCTGTCTGGCTCGTCTGGAAGCGGTCTGATGCGCCTGGCCCGCAGAGCGCCGGGCATGGCCGCGTGAGCTGTGACCCGCCAGTCTGATCACGGCCATGCTCTGCGGCGATAGCCTAGAGAAAGCGCAGCGAGGCACGAGTGGGGGCAAAGACCTGCTCTTCTTCATCGGCATAGATCTGCTGATGGGCCAACTGTATGAAGGTGTAAAGATGGCCAGCGTGCTCAGTGACGAAGAGGGTCTCTGTATAGGTGGCTCCCTGGATGAGCACAGCCCCCTGGGCCTGCTGCCAGGTTGTACCTGCGAAAGAGAGGGCCGTCCCACTTTTGAGGTTGCTCAGCCCCAGCTGCGCTACCTCCTTTTGCAGATAGTGGCTGGCATCATCCTGGCCTGCAGGAGCGATTCTGACGACCATCTCACCTGTATGTGTGCTATCGCTGAAGGTGACGCTGCTCTGGCTGTAGTCGACCTGGCTCCTCCAACCATGGGGATAGGAGAGCGCCAGTCCCAGGCGTTGATCACTGAAGGACTGCTGTGGCTGCGTGATAGCAGGAACACTGAACGGTTGATCGACGAAGACCCAGGCTGTCAGCCCGCCGCCAATGAGCAGCAGTGTCAGGAGCAAGAGGGCGACAACGAGCGGCCTGGCACTACGGCGAGGGCGAGCGGCCGGCGCCGCTGCGGAGGCGAACTCAGCGCTGCGCTCTTCGGGAAGCGCCCGGCCGACTGGCGACTGGAGGGCGGCAGGAGTCACGGGAGGCACTGGCGTCGCAGGAGAGAGGGACGGCGGCGTGAGCGGGGCTTGAAAGGCCACCTGTTCGCGTGGCAGCCGCTGAGGCATGGCAGGCCTGGCCGTTACAGGCATGGCGGGCAGAGGAGCAGTGGGAGCGGTCGTCAGAGCCGCAGAAGGCGACCGCGGTTCTCCCTGACGCTCTCCCATGCGTGGAGACATCTGGGAGGCTGGCTGAGCAGCCAGACGCATGGTGTCCAGATCCTCGACACCTTTCCTCTGGATGGAAGGCAGAGCACGCTCCTCGGAAGAAGCGCCCAACCCCGATGGGCGCGGCGTCGAGGCCCGCTCGACGACGAGGCCAGGAGGCGGACTGGCAACCAGCGGCACCGTCGGCAGGTCGTCGACCAGCAGCTCACCACTGGCGTCTCCGCTCGCAGCCCCAGCAGGTTCAGAGGGGGCCACCTGCTCCGCTGCATGGGATCTGGATGGCGCCGGCACGGCCACACTACCAGTGCCAGCGAGGGGAGCGGGTCGCAACTCTCTCTTCTCGCCGGCCGGGGGCACAACGGTATCGACGCGCTCCGCAGCGCTTCCCTCCGGGCCACGACCCTCCTGGGGCATGATCACCGTCTCACTCTCCGACCAGATGCGCACACGTAACTCGCGCAGTGAGGCTGCGGAGCGTGGCGGCGACGCTGCTCCCGCCTCCGGGCGATCAGAAGCAGATGGCTCGATAAATGTCGGGGCCGGAAGCGACGAAGGTGGCGTGGAGGAAGCGGGGCCCTCAGGTGTGGGAACTGCCGAGGTCGGGGCATCGGCCAGGAGTTCGCGCCTGAACTCCTCCGCTGAAGGATGCTCCCCTCGCGCGCGGTTTCCCCTCTCTTCAGTGGCTTGCCTTACTTCAGGGCGTGGCTGAGCAGGAGAACGCTCGGCCGAGTCTGAAGGACGCACAAGACGACCCGCAGGCCTGACTTCAGAGCTGGCCTGACCCCCGAACCTGGAGCGCCGACCTGCCAGGTCGCGATCGAGCTGTCCGAGCCATGCAGGTGGCGTGTCAGCAGGAGGAGGCGCTGATGGCGCAAAAGGCGCCACAGGTGGCTGAGCGATCTGTTCGCTCGGCGCATGGCCAGGATCAGCCTGCTCCCCTGAAGCAGCCTGAGGACGCTTCGTAGAAGGCAGGAATCTTCCACAATTATTGCAGAAGCGTGCAGTTTCCCTGGGTAACGGTTTCCCACAGTGCGGACACAAGACGGCCACGGACTCCCTCCTGCATTTGCTCCGATGGGCATCATCACAGCCTGGCTTTACCGTAACCTACTGGCCCATTTTCGTCAAGCGCCATAGCCCAAAAGGAGCGCTATTTCAAGGTCAGAACAGCCTGGCGCTCAGCGGGGCTGGCAAGCACTTGCTGATTCTTGATAAGGTCGACCAGCTTCTTGCGCCCTTTCGGACTCCCGATCATGATCGCTCCCACCAGCTTCTTGTCCCGTAAGAAGAGTTTGCGGTAGTTCTCATGGCCTTTCTCGCCCGGCTCGCGCAGGGAGACGCTCTCCAGCTCAGGATTGGTAGACTCGGCGGTTCCCATGACGGCGATGTTCACGTCAAAGAGCGGGCTGGTGTAGGTGGGAACATCGATGTAGGGTTCATGGCCGCCGGCCATGTTGGTACCAGCGATGCGTCCGTGCGCCAGGGCATTGTCCCAAGTGCCCATCGTGTGGTGGCGCCCAATCGTCGGATCATAGAACTCGGCAACGTCTCCAGCCGCGTAGACGCCGGGCACGCTGGTCTCCAGGTATTCGTTGACCACCACACCACTGCGGACCTCGATGGACGTCTGCCGGAGAAACGAGGTATTGAGCGTAATCCCAAGGCCTATGCCGATGATGTCGGCCTGGATCTCGCGTCCCTGCTTCGTCCTGACATAGGCAGGCACGCCATTCTGAGGAACTACCTCACTGATCTCATCGCCGTGAATCACGTCGACCCCAAACTTCCTGGCGATGGCATCGACCACTTCTCCCCCCTCAGCATCCAGACAGTTGCGCAACCAGTACGGACCACGCATGAGCCAGGTCGTCTGTAGCTTGCGCACCGCAAAGCCGTCACAGAGTTCGTAGGAGATAAAACTGCCACCGTAGGCCAGCGCCGTTCGCGATTCCAGAATACGCGCGATGATGGTCTTCGTATCATCCAGCGTCACAAAGTTGTAGATGTGTTGCGTCTGTGCAGCACCTGGCACCTCCAGCGGCCTGGCCCATCCCCCACTGGCTATCAGCAGGGCATCATAAGGCAAATGCTGACCACGATCGGTCACCACCTCGTGATCCTCTGTGTTGACCGCCGTCACCAGGGTCTCCGTCAGCAGACAAATATTGCGCTGCTCGTGCCAGGCAAAGTCACGAATCATGACCTTCTGCTCGGCCAGCACGCCCTGCAGGAAGCGTGGCAGAGAGACACGATTGTAGAGGGGATAGGGTTCATTGGTAATGAGGTGAATACTGCAGTTCGGGTCGAGCTTGCGCAGGGTGTCAGCGGCCGTTGTGCCCGCAATCCCATTGCCGATAATCACATACCGTCTATCGTGCGTTGCCAAATGCGGTTCTCCTTGCCTGCGATGGTTTTCCGGGTTGATTCAACGGCGATTCTAGCATAGTTCGGCGGAAAATACCACATGGCTCCTGCACACGGTATCATCAGTCTCAGGTCTTTACTTGCTCTACTATTTAGTCTATCATATCATTAGATTGTCAAAGTGATAAGGAGCGACCATGCGACAGGATTCGCTGCATGACAGCGCAGCGCTGGCAATGGAGCTGCTGGACATTGTGCCCACGGTTCTGCGACAGATGCACACCGATGCCCTGAATTCGGAGATGCTGGCAGATCCTGACCGCGAGGACCTCTCCGAAATCCGCGCGACTGCCGGGCAGCTGAGCCTGCTACGTATCCTCATCGAGCGCCAATGCTGCATGATGCAGGAACTGGCGAAGCAGCTAGGGGTGACCCCTTCGACGGTCACTGCTATGGTCAAGCGCTTGCAGGTACAGGGTTACGTGGAACGCAGCCGCGATGAAGCTGACTGGCGCACGGTTCGCGTGAAACCGACCGAGCGCGCGCACCGCCTGGTGAATCTCTACGATCGCGGGCGCCTGGCCTCGCTCCAGCGGCGCCTCGAGCACCTGAGCGCTGGAGAGCGCGAGCACCTGGTCGCGGCGCTGCCTGCACTACGACATCTGATCGAGGGATGAACTGTTCGTTGAAGCATGACGAATGCTCTCCCTGAGCTTTCACATTGGATCGATACTTTCAAGCATATATATCTAGATTTGATCGTTGCTATTCTCCACCATAGAAAGGTTGAGCATGCATTCTTCCCAGCCTTCATCCCCGGAGATCGCGACGCGCACCGCCGATGAGATCATCGCGGATGAGTCAGTGACGACCGCGCTGCCGCATGATCGTTACCGCTGGACAGCGCTCTCAGTGACCACCGTCGGCGCCCTGCTCGCCTCGATCCAGGGCTCGGCGTTGCTGATCGCCCTTCCCGCTATTCTGGTCGAGCTGCACGCCACATTCTTCACCATCATGTGGACCCTGATGGGGTATTTGCTTGTCCTGACCGTGCTCACGCCCATCGTGGGACGCCTGGCCGACATGTGGGGACGTAAGCGCCTCTACAACACAGGCTTCTTGATGTTCGCTCTAGGCTCCCTGGTCTCCGGTCTTGCTCAGCCGGCGCTCCACGGCGCTGATCTGATCGCCGGACGGCTCGTTCAGGGGATCGGAGCCGCGCTGCTGATGACGAACAGTACTGCTATCGTCACCGATGCCTTCCGCAAGGGCCAGGTCGGCCTGGGTCTCGGAATTAACCAGATTGCTGGAGCGGCCGGTTTCCTGATCGGTCCTATCGTCGGCGGACTATTGACTGAGTGGTCCTGGCGCTGGGTCTTTCTCTTCAATGTTCCGCTGGCCACCTTTGGCACGCTCTGGGGAATCTGGCGCCTGCGTGAGCCTGTACGCCCCATGAGAACGACCCACATCGACTGGCCTGGCAGTATGACCCTGACCATTGGCCTCGCCGGTACACTGCTGGCGCTCACCATGCTGGCGTTTCCGATGCTCAGCGAGCCGGCCATTATCAGCATTCTGGTGCTGGGTCTGGCCGGCCTGCTCGCCTTCGCCCTCATCGAGCCGCGCGTGAAGGAGCCCATCGTACAGCTCCAGCTTTTCCGCGACCGTCTCTTCGCACTGGCCAACCTGAGTGGCCTGTTGAACGGCATCGCACGCGGAGCGGTCCTCTTCCTGCTGATCTTCTTCCTGCAGGGGCCTTACGGGAAAGATCCGCTGACTGCCGGGCTGATGCTGGCCCCCTTCGGCGTGGCATTCATGATCATTGGTCCTTTGAGTGGCCGGCTCTCCGACCGCATTGGCTCGCGCGTTCTGACCCCCATCGGTCTGGGAATCTCGGCGCTGGGCCTGCTGGGCCTGACGACGATTACTCCGACAACGCCCTTCTGGCTGCTCTCCGCCTACATGGCCCTGATGGGTGGCGGCTCGGGCTTCTTCGTCTCGCCGAACACCAATGCCATCATGAGCTCGGTCGAGCCGCACACTCGCGGGTCAGCCTCGGGCATCCTGAGCATGCTCAACAATACTGGGCAGATGCTCAGTATTGCCATTGTCTTTCCTCTGGCGTTGAGCGCTGTGCCGATGGGCGCTATCATGCAGGTCTTTATCTACGGCGGAGGCATGGGCCATTTCCCTTCGGCCCTCGCCACCTTCATGCATGGCCTGCACAGCGCCTTCCTGGTTTCATTCGCATTGAGCATCGCTGCCATGATCGTGGCTGCGCTACGACCACCACATCGTTAGCTCTCCAGACCGCTCACGAGGGAGAAGCCACGACAGTCGCTTCTCCCTCTTCTGCTTGCTTATCACGCTCCGTAAGAAAGGAGGACGTCCATGCCGGGTACAGAGGCCCTCTCCTTCCTGGCTGTGATCACCATCCTGACCCTGGCCCCCGGCGCCGATACTATGCTGGTGTTGCGCAATGTGCTCACGTATGGCCGCCGCGCCGGTATCATCACCGCAGCAGGCATCTGCTCGGGCCTCTTCGTCCATGCTACGCTCTCCGCCCTCGGCCTCTCTTTGATCCTGCTACGTTCCTCTCTGGCCTTCACGGTGGTGAAGATCGCGGGTGCCTGCTACCTGATCCTGCTGGGATTCTGGTCGCTCTGGCAGGTCCTGCGCCAGTGGCACCGTCCTCTCAGCGAGAGCAATCTCCTGGTCAGCGCATCAGCAATGACGCTCCCCCCGGCTGAGCAGCCAATCCGTTACCATAGATCAGTCTACCTTCAGGGCCTGCTCACCAACGTGCTGAATCCCAAAGTGGCGATCTTCTATCTGGCCTTCCTCCCGCAATTCATCAGCCGCACAGATCCCGTGTTGCTCAAGTCGCTCTTGCTGGCCGGTATC
The DNA here is from genome assembly GCA_042408965.1 of Ktedonobacteraceae bacterium. Taxonomy (GTDB): domain Bacteria; phylum Chloroflexota; class Ktedonobacteria; order Ktedonobacterales; family Ktedonobacteraceae; genus Thermogemmatispora. The sequence continues at coordinate 25,057 of JBHOQN010000074.1, read as the reverse complement.
CACTTGAGCCTCGGTATGCTCTGGCTCTCACTGGTCAGTCTCCTCGTCGGCGCGCTGCGTTCCTGGATAACTCGTACGAGCATCCGCCATGCACTGGAGAGCCTCGTCGGCCTGGTCCTGGTGGGATTCGGCCTGCGGCTGGCCTTCGAGCAACGCTAGTGAGCGGGCTTGCGCACCCTGGAATCTAGTGCCCCCTATGACCTTGACAGAGGCAGCGCAGGAGGGTACAATATCAATGGCCATATTGATAATGATTATCATTATTAGGTCACCCTAATATGAGGGACCTGGAGTTCATGAAAGAGACCTTGAACGCTAACGCACAGGCTGTGCTGGAAGTCGTACGCAACAGTCATACCCATCCGACGGCACTGGAAGTCTACGAGGCAGTCAGACGAGTGCGGCCGCGAATCGGGGTGGCCAGCGTCTATCGCATTCTGCATAGCCTGGCCGAGCAGGGCCTCATTCGCGAGATCGGGCGCACTGAGGAGGCCTGTCGCTATGATGGGCATATTGAGCGCCACGACCACGCGATCTGCACCACCTGCGGAGCGTTACTCGACCTGCCTGTCGACGTCCTGCTTCCGACCGAGGCTCTGCAATCGGCCGCAGACGCGGCGGGGATTGAGCTGCAATCGCATGAGGTTCGGCTCTACGGAGAATGCACCTCGTGTCGCCAGCGGCGTGCGATAGGCAACGACCAGTAACCAGGAATCACACGAATCAATCTGTACCATCGCTGTCGACTGAGAGCGCACAGCGACAAGCAGGAGTCTGTTTTTATGTCACACAACCCGGAGAGAGAGGCACGCACAGTGACAGCGGCCGCGACCGCACAGGAAGCACGAGCAGCACAACTGGCCAGACCGGCGGAGAAGAAGGCCGGGGAATGGGAACGTGTCAAAACGGAGCTGGGAGAAATCATCAGGGGAGCTGCCAGCAATAATACGGACTCGCGCCACTTTCTGCTGCGTGTAGTCCAGCCGGGTCTGGCCGGTCTGATGGACGGCTCGGTCTCTACGCTGGCGCCCATCTTTGCAACGGCCTTCGCCACCCATCGTCCCTTCACGGCTTTTCTCGTGGGGCTGGCGGCGGCGACGGGAGCGGGGATCAGCATGGCCTTCTCGGAGGCCCTCTCGGACGACGGCGTCCTGACCGGGCGTGGCAGTCCGATCATCCGCGGAGCCATCACGGGCCTGATGACCTTTGTGGGTGGCTCACTACACACCCTGCCCTTCCTGATCAGTCATCTGCAACTGGCCCTGGCTACAGCCTACCTGGTGGTAGCCATCGAACTGCTGGCGATCGCCGCTATTCGTCATCGCTACTTCGGCACAAAGTGGCTGGTCTCCATCGTGCAGGTCATCGGGAGCGGCATCCTGGTCTTCCTGGCGGCGCTGATCTTCGGCAATGCCTGACCCCCTGGAACCCGTGAGCCAGAGAGGAACACACACACAAGCTATGGAACCCGTGACCAGGCCGCGAGTGAAGATCTGCTGCATCAGCAGTCAGGAGGAGGCCCGACTGGCAATTCGCTACGGAGCCGACGCGCTGGGCCTTGTCTCCGCCATGCCCAGTGGGCCAGGGGTGATCTCTGAGGAGCTGATCGCCCAGATCGCGGCGCACATTCCACCGCCGGTGGCCTCTTTTCTCCTGACCAGCAAGCAGGATGTCGCGGAGATCATCGCCCAGCAACGCCGCTGCCGTACCAACACCCTACAGCTAGTCGACCGTCTGCCGAAGGGCGCCCATGCGCGGCTGCGCGAGGCCCTGCCTGGCATTGCCCTGGTGCAGGTCATCCATGTGCGTGGGCTGGAGGCCCTGGAGGAAGCTGAAGAGGTCGCCCCCTTCGTCCACGCTCTGCTGCTGGATTCGGGCAGGCCGGAGCTGCCGGTGAAGGTTCTGGGGGGCACGGGCCAGGTCCATGACTGGCAGATCAGCCGTCAGATTAGAGAGCGCGTCTCGATCCCCATCTTTCTAGCCGGCGGTCTCAATGCCACGAACGTCAGGGCCGCCATCGAGGAGGTTGCGCCCTTTGGCCTTGACCTCTGCAGCTCGGTGCGTACCGCGGGCCGCCTCGACGAGGCAAAGCTGGCCTCCTTCTTCCAGCAGCTCCAGACCTGAGTTCTCAGGGGACAGGCCCACCAGACTGTCCCCAGGAACGCCATCAGTCCAGCAGCTCCAGCCGTCCCTCGATGACCGTCCCATCGGGCTGGATCGCAAAGACCCGAGCATACGGCGGTTCAGGATGGTACTGCAGCGAGAAGATAATATAGTAGAGTTGATTGCGCCTGGCCCACTCGATATCGCGCGCAGAGGGGTAGGCCTCACTACGAGGATGCGAATGGTAGTAGGCGAACATTTCGCCATCGTAGTCATCGATCTCGTAGGCAATGCGCAAGAGGTCCTGCGAAGGGATTTCAGAGAAATCATCGGGATGCTCGGCAGCATTGGCGGTCGGGTAGTTTTTCACCACCCGACCATCCTTGCTTGCGAGCAGTCCGCAGGCCTCATCGGGATAGCCAGCGGTGACATGGGCCACCATCTCCGCATACATCCCTCGCGGGATCTGCACCACAAAGCCTTCAGCTACCATAACAGCTTGCTCTCCAGATCATCCTCCAGGGCGCTTAGATCGCGCGTCCACAGGTCCTCGCTGAGATATTTCCAGCCGCCATCGGCGAGGATCACCACGATCTTGCCGCGTTCCATGCTGCTGGCAACGCGCAGCGCGGCATGCAGAGCCGCACCGCAGGAGGGACCAGCGAAAATGCCCTCCTGGTCTTTTAACTGGCGCGTTCGCCGCACGGCGTCGATTCCCGCCACCAGAATACGCGCATCCAGTAGCGAGAGGTCCAGCACTGGTGGCACAAAGCCATCCTCCAGGCTGCGCAGGCCCTGCACGCTGTCGCCCTGCATCGGCTCGGCGGCGACGACGCGAATCGCGGGATTGTGCTCCTTGAGTCGTCGCGCGTTGCCCGTCAGGGTGCCGCCTGTTCCCAGACCCGCGACAAAGACGTCGAGGTCGGGCAGATCCTGAAGAATCTCCCGTGCTGTTCCGTAGTAGTGAGCATTGGGGTTGGCAGAGTTGCCATATTGATAGAGCATGACGTAGCGCTCGTCCTTGCGCGCCAGCTCCTGCGCCAGCCTGACGGCCCCATTGCTGCCCAGCGCACCATCGGAGAAGATGATCTCTGCGCCATAGAGTTCCAGCAACTGGCGACGCTCGCGCGTCACATTGTCAGGCAGCACCGCTACGAACTTGTACCCCTTCACACGCGCAATCATCGCCAGCGCAATTCCCGTGTTGCCGCTGGTTGGCTCCAGCAGAATCGAGCCGGGCACCAGCCTGCCACTGGCTTCGGCCTCCTCCACCATGCGTTTCGCAATGCGATCTTTGATGCTGCCGGAAGGATTGACCCCCTCCAGCTTGGCGAAGATGTGCACGCTGGGACGCGGGCTGAAGCTCTTCAGTTCGACCAGCGGCGTATTGCCAATGGTTTCCAGTACGCTGCTATAGCGCATCGCATCGTTACTCCTGACCTCCACCTGCCATTGCAGGCAGCAGGGTTACCGTATCCTGAGGACCGACCGTCGTCTGCAGGCCCTGCAGATAGCGGGCATCTTGATCGTTCACATAGATGTTGACAAAGCGACTTAACTCTTCCTCAGGCTGAATCTGCTCCTTCAGAGCAGGATACTGCCGGTAGAGGTCGCTCAGCACCTCAGCCAGTGTGTTCCCCTGGGCGCTGACCTGTTTGGCACCTCCTGCCGCTGAGCGCAGCACAGGGGCAAGACGAACTGTTGCCATAGACTCTTGTGCTCCTTTAGTAGAATGCTGGAGAACACTCACGCATGGACCGTGCGCAAGTTGCTCCGGGGCGTGAGTAGCCTCTCACACCCCTCAGAGAGAAACTGCACAGACATCGGCATACGTGGGGAGGTTCTCTGGATGGGCGTTCTCGCCGCAGGCCGGGCACTGTGGATCGCGGTAGAGCTTCAACTCATGGAACTCTCCGGCCAGCGCGTCATAGGTCAGCAACCGCCCAACCAGCGGATCGCCGACTCCCAGCAGCAGCTTGATCGTCTCCACAGCCTGCAGCAGGCCAATCACGCCGGGCAGCACACCCAGAACACCGGCCTCGGCACAACTCGGGGCCAGCGCCGCCGGTGGAGGCTCAGGATAGAGGCAGCGATAGCATGGCCCTTCCTGGGGCTTGAAGACCGTCACCTGTCCCTCAAAACGAAAGACACTGCCATGGACTACCGGCTTGTTGGCGATGATCGAGGCATCGTTGAGCAGGTAGCGCGTGGGAAAGTTGTCGGTTCCGTCGATGATGACGTCGTAATCAGCGATGATGCGCGCAACGTTGCTTTCATCCAGGCGATCGACATAGGTGATCACCTTGACATCAGGGTTGAGCGCCTCAATAGTCTCGCGCGCTGACTCAGCCTTATACTTCCCCAGACGGCTGGTGTTATGCAGAATCTGGCGCTGGAGATTGCTCTCATCGACGACATCGGAATCGATGACCCCCAGTGTACCGACTCCGGCTGCCGCCAGATAGTAGGCCGCCGGCGAGCCAAGCCCTCCAGCCCCCAGCAGCAGAACGCGCGAGTCGAGCAGCTTTAACTGACCGGCCTCGCCCACCTCAGGAATGAGGAGATGGCGGCTATAACGCCTGCGCTGCGCCTCATCCAGCGTTCGCGGCTGGACCACCTCAAACCCTCTGGCCTTCCACTGCCCAAACCCGCCAGCCATCGAGATGACGTTCTGATAGCCCATCTGCTTCAGAGTGGCCCCGGCCATCAGGGAACGCACTCCACCAGCACAATAGAGAATCACCGGCTTCGACTTATCCGGCACCGCTTCCTCAATCTGTAGCTCGAGATAGCCGCGCGGAACATGCAGCGCGCCTGGGATATAGCCCTCGTCCCACTCATGCTTCTCGCGGACATCCACGAGAACGGCTTCCTGCTCAGCACCGTTGTTATGAGCGAGGACCTCGTGCACCCGGTCAGGCGTCCATTCGGGCACCTGCTGACGGGCGCGTCGCATGATCTCCCTGGAAGCTTCGCCCATCGTTGTTCACCTTTCGATTGTTGACTATGTTAATCAAATTAGTCCTGCCGTGCTAAAGACAGACTATCACGCTCGATTTTTCTCTGTCAAGGAAGAGCTGACACCGAGAGGTCGGCCTGACGACGTTCTTGTAAGAGGAAACAGCAAACGACGAGCCTTTTATTCCTCAGCCGGGCGCGTCGGGACGCCTGCTCCCTTGAAAATCACGTGACGAACAGCTACGCTCTAGCTAGATATGGCGGCTTCGGCCCTGATGGCTGAGCCGCCGGGTAGCCCGCATCATCAGGGAGGTGCAACTCGCACGATGGAGACCATAGCCGACATCATTGTCATCGGAGGCGGTGTGGTGGGCAGCAGCATCGCCTTCCACCTGGCCAGGGAGGGAGCGCAGGTCATCCTGCTGGAACGAGAAGCTATCGGCAAGGGAACTACCGGACGCTCTGGAGCTATTGTCCGCCAGCATTATTCCAATGACTTCACGATCCGCATGGCGCGCGAAAGCCTGCAGGTCTTTCAGCACTTCGGAGAACTGGTGGGAGGCGACTGCGGCTTCGTGACCACTGGCATGCTGGTGCTGGCCGACGAGCAGGGAGCCGAGGCCTTGCGGGCGAATGTGGCGCTGCAACAGGAGCAGGGCGTACGCACCCACCTGATCGAGTCCTCAGCGATCGCCCAGGTCGCGCCGGGCTACAGCAGCAACGGAGTGGCGCTGGCCTGCTTTGAAGAAGAGGCAGGTGTGGCGGATCCCCTGGCCACGACTGCCTCATTGGCCTGGCGAGCCCGGGACTACGGAGCCCGTATCCGTGAAGGAGCGGCTGTAGAGCGTATCCTCACGGACGGAGAGCGGGTCACGGGTGTGCAGACTGCCAGCGAACGCCTGGCCGCAGGGCAGGTGGTGCTGGCCACGAATGTCTGGAGTAACACCCTGCTGACGGCACTCGGTATCACTCTGCCCCTGACAGCAACACGCCATCCCATGGTGGCGATACGCCGCCCGGCCAGTCCCAACGACCGGCTGAGCATGCACGCCGTGGGGCTGGACACCACGCGCCAGATCTACCTGCGACCGGAGATCGGCGGGATCACTTTGATTGGCTCGTTGGAAGATGTCCATCGCAGCAGCGCCCCCGACGGCTATCCTCAGGGACTCTCCGAAGAGGAGATCGGCCGGTTGAGCCAGCTGGGCGCTGGCACCTTTCCGGCGCTCGCGCGCGGCGTGATGCGCGGCGGCTGGGCCGGCCTCTACGACGATACGCCGGACTATCATCCGATCCTCGATCGTCTGCCGGGCTACACTGGCCTCTACTGCGCCATCGGCTTCAGTGGACATGGCTTCAAGCTGGCACCCATCGTCGGCCGCTGGATGGCACGTCTGCTGCTCTACAACGAACTGCCTGCAGATATGCGCCACTTTAGCTATGACCGCTTCGACCGCGGAGACCTGATTCGCCCGCGCTATCCCTTAGGAGTGCTCGCCTAGCAGAGATCAGAGCGCCAGAGGCGAGCGGAAGGCCGGGCCCGAGCAGCCTGCCTCTTCCGCTCGCTGGTGCTGCCCTGCAAACAAGAAGGCGCTCAGGGCTGCTCCTGCTTCTGTAAGGCACTCCACACGCGCTCAGGAGTCATCGGAAGATGGGTTACGCGCACCCCCACAGCAGCGCGAATGGCATTGGCCACGGCCGCCGCCACTGGAACCACTGGTGGCTCACCAACGCCCTTGGCCCCGAACGGTCCCTGAGCCGAGGGCACCTCGACAAGCAGTGGAATGATCGTGGGTCCATCAGCACTATGGGGGAGCGCGTAGTCCATCAGCGTCGAGGTCAGCAACTGACCGTTCTCATCATAGACAAAGCCCTCGAAGAGCGCCCAGCCAAGCCCCTGAGTCACACCTCCATGGATCTGGCCCTCTACCTCCGCCGGATTGATGGCAAAGCCGACATCCTGCGCTGCCAGATAGTCCAGCACGCGCACCTCGCCGGTCTCAGGATCAACGGCAACACGCGCTACATGCGCAGCATACATGGGCGAGGCGCTCAGGGCGGAGCGCCCGCGTCCGTATACTGGCTCGTAGCGGCTGCCAAAGTCGGTGGAAGCCTGGCCGATCTTCTGCAGAGACACATGCTTATCAGGTACGCCGCGCACAATGACCCGGTCGCCCTCGATATCGAGATCGTCTACTGCAGCCTCCAGCATCTCGGCCGCAATGGCCAGAATCTGCTGACGCGCATCGCGGACGGCCGCCAGCACGGCTGGCCCCATGGTATAGGTCGTCTTGCTGCCACCAGTGCTGCCACTGTAGGGCACCGTGTCCGTATTATCGTGAGCGACGTGGACCAGCGCAGGAGCAATCCCCAGTCCCTCGGCAGCAATCAGGGCCAGCGCTGAGTCTGTGCCTGTCAGATCGACAGTTCCAACGACAACCGTCAGCGTCCCATCGCGCTCCAGACGGCAGGCTGCCGCCGCCGGCTCTGTGCCACCGGGCCAACCACCGACAGCGATCCCCGTGCCGATCTTCCAGCCAGCCAGCTCAGGGGGCAGGTGGCCAGGCGCGCCACGCCTGGCCCACAGAGGATGCTCGCGCACCTTCTGCAGGCAGTCCAGCAGGCCGATACGTGGCCAGTGAGGACGACGTCGATCGAGAGAAGGATCGCCCTCCTTGAGGCCATTCTTCAGGCGAAACTCCAGGGGATCGATCCCCAGCTCGTGGCAAAGCTCATCGACTGTCGATTCCAGCGCAAAGGTGACCTGGGGAGCTCCAGGGGCACGATAGGCGCCAACACCAACCTTGTTCGTCAGTACCTCATAGCCCCGAATATCGATCGCGGGACACCGGTAGGTGCTGGCCAGGATGAATCCTGCCAGGCCTACGGCAGAGCCAGCATAGGCGCCGGTATCAAAGATAATCTCGCCCTGCAGCGCCACCAGCGTGCCATCCCGCCTGGCGCCGAGCCGGACGGTGATGCTACTCTGGGGGGCGGGATTGGCTGCCAGCAGATCCTCGCTGCGCGTCAGCACCAGACGCACCGGCTGATGGCTCGCCCGGGCGGCTGCGACGGCCAGCGGCTCCAGCAGGGTGAACTTTCCCCCGAACGCTCCGCCGATGGGCACGGACTCCACATGCACCTGTCGTTCGGGTAGCTCGAGCGTTTCAGCGATTTCTGAGCGCGCCGCAAAGAGGCCCTGGACACTGGCCCAGACGCTGTAGTGCGTGCCATCAGGAGAGGGCACCACGGTGATCGACTGCGGCTCCAGATAGGATTGATGGACAACGCTGGTGCGATAGTGGCGCTCAACAACGACATCGGCTTCGCGCCAACCAGCCTCAATATCGCCGTGGCGCAGGTGAGCTTTATCACAGACGTTCTCTGAAAGCTGACGGCTCTCCTGTTCATCAAGCTGCTCGTCCTCAGAGACAGCGGCGTGAGCACCACCACCGGCGATCTCTGAGGCATGCTCTTTCTCCAGCAGGCGAGCAAGAGGCGATGCGGGTTCGAGAGCAGCCAGCGGATCGATCACTACTGGCAACGGCTCGTAGTCGACATCCACAGCAGCGGCCCCATCAGCAGCGGCCGCCTCGCTCTCTGCCAGCACGAGGGCGACGGGATGACCACACCAGAGAACTTCGCGCCGTGCCAGGGGTGACCGCGTACGCACGCTGGCATCATAGTTTTCCAGCACTAAGGTCTCGCCGGTGTATACCGCCCTGACGCCCGGCACTGCCAGTGCTGCCGTCGTATCGATGTGAACAATGCGTGCGTGGGCGTAGGGACTGAGTACAGGACGAGCATAGAGCAGCGTTCCAGGGACAGGGATATCGCCGGCATAGCGTGTGCGGCCTGTGACTCTGGCAGGTGCATCTCGCCGGGCGAAGGATGAACCGACCGCTCTATATTGAGCCGGCCTGTCAACTGTCTGTGTCATCGAATGTCTACACTCCGTTACAAGAAGCAGACCGACATGTGACGGTCCGCCCTGTTTTCAAGCAGATACTTACGAAAGTACAGTTCGCTGACAGTGTAGCACAAACACAGCCAGCCTGTCATGAAGCAGGCCCGGGCTTGATGCAAGAGGCAGAGGGCCACTCATCCCTCCCAGGATAGCACGAGGGAGTGACGACCAGAGGGAGAGAAGAGAGCGCGCCTCCGCCGACACAGACAGCCAGTGAAGCGAGGCCGGAGAATCCAGAGAGCGATCCGCCGGCCTGCTACGATGACTAGATCACCAGCGCCACCAGCAGATGATTCTCGAAAGAGAGCGCTGCCCCCAGGCCAAGCGAGAGATTGAGCAGCGTTCCACCACAGGCCGTGTTCGCACTCAGATGCAGATTGGTGGCCAGAGCCAGATCAATCGGATAGATGTAGCCCGTCACGGTCCCATGCACGGAAGTCGTCAGATAGCCAGCCCCACAGATCGTATTGGAGAGAAGGCTATCGCCGTTGCCTTGATCCGTAATGCCAGCCTGATAGCTCTGCCCGGCAGCCCCACTCACATTGGCAACGCGCGTATTGGCGATGCTGTTGTCCGCAACCACGATATGGGTCGGCGTTGTGGTGGCCACACATAGCCCGTGCGTCTTGAGACTCGTCTGCAGCTCCGAGATCCAGATCCCGATATCGTTGTCCTGGAGGACATTGGACTTCACCTGCAATCCGACAGTCAGCGGTAGATCGTAGCAGGAGCCACCCACTACAACAATCCCAGCGGCAACGCCAGACTGGGTGCCCACGTAGACATTCGCCGAGATGTGATTGCCCAGGAGTGAGACATGTGCACCACCAACCACCTGAATGCCGCTCTGCTCGACGAAGGAGACCGGCCCCAGGCCAACCAGCGTGTTGTTGCTGATCACGGCCGAATCTGAGAGGCCCGCAACGATAATGCCAGCATGCAGATAGTGGGTGATCGTGTTGCCAACAATCGTTCCACAGGCATGACTGTTGTTGACAAAGTAGATGCCCACCCCCACATGCACGTCGCTGAGATGCACATCGCCAATATCATGAATGCGCGAGCTTTTGATGGTCACTGTCGCACCGGCGTTGAGCACACCGAAGTCGAGCGCTCCGTAAATATCAGCGTTCAGAATCGAGCCACTCACACCGCTGCTGAAATAGACCCCGACATCACAGCCCGTCGCATCGACTACACCGGTCACCACGTTCGGGGGGTCTACAATGGCCGCCGTCAGCGTGACTCCATGCCAGGTGAAACCTGTCGACTTACAGGTCGAATGCCAGGCATGGGCACCCACTAGCTGGGAGAGACCCAGACTCATCAGAGCCAGCACCAGAGCTAACGGTACCACAGCAGCTAGAACAAAGGAAGCTTTTCTACTCAATTCCTTCCTCCACTTAACACCTTCTAGATGTTCAACAGTCTGAACACCTGGAACAGACTGAAATAGACTCTTCAACGGTACTCGCAAATGTACCGTGCTCTATCGAAGCGTGGAAAACTATAACACACTTTCTTATCGACGTCAATAAAGAATCTGCATTGTAGGATTTTATGAAAACACTGTAATATTGAAGCTTTTCAATATAAAAATGGCCGGCGGGGAGCTGACTGCCAGACCAGGCCTCAGCTCTCGGCCGGCCAGAAGGCCTCTACATATCGACTGCAGGCCGAGCGTTTCGAGCATTACCTGCTCTGGGCGACCTTCATCGCCGCGTGTAGCGCTCGATCCAGATCCCACAGAATGTCTTCTATATCTTCGATCCCGATTGAGAGACGGATGAGATCGGGCGTCACACCGCCCGCGAGCTGTGCCTCCTCGGAAAGCTGCTGATGGGTGGTGCTGGCGGGATGAATAATCAGGCTGCGTGTATCGCCGACGTTCGCCAGATGGGAGAAGAGGCGCACATTGTTGATCACGGCCTTGCCTGCTTCGTATCCTCCTTTGACCCCAAAGGTGAAGATGGCCCCGGCTCCGCGGGGAAGGTAGCGTCTGGTCAGCTCATAGAAGGGGCTATCGGGCAGGCCAGGATAGCTGACCCAGCTGACGGCCGGATGCTCCTTGAGAAACTCAGCCACGCGCAGGGCATTCTGGCAGTGACGCTCCATGCGCAGCGAGAGGGTTTCGAGACCCTGGAGCAGAAGAAAGGCGTTAAACGGGCTGAGACAGGGCCCGCTATCGCGCAGGGTCTCGCAGCGAGCTTTCATGACGAAGGCGAAGTCGCCGAAGGTCTCGTAGAAGCGCACGCCATGATAGCCCGGCGATGGATCAACGATATGCGGGAAGTGGCCGTTATCCCAGGGGAAGCGGCCTGACTCGATCAGCACGCCAGCGATGGAATTGCCATGGCCGCCGATGAATTTGGTGGCGGAATGCACGACAATATCCGCGCCATGCTCCAGCGGCTGGCAGAGATAGGGGGTCGCAAACGTGTTATCAATGACCAGTGGCAGGCCTGCCTCGTGGGCGATATCGGCGACTGCCTGAATATCAAGGACATCGCCACGTGGATTGCCGATGGTCTCGCCATAAAGGGCACGAGTGCGCGGCGTGATTGCACGCCGATAGTTCTCAGGGTCGCTGCTGTCGACAAAGATCGTGTTGATGCCCCAGGTGCGCAGGGTGATATCAAACTGGGTATGGGTGCCCCCATAAAGGCTGCTGGATGAGACCAGCTCGTCTCCTGGGCGCAGGAGCGTCATCATGGTGACCATCTGCGCCGCCATGCCTGAGGCGGTCGCTACCGCGCCGGTACCGCCCTCCAGGGCTGCCATGCGCTCCTCAAAGGCTGCGGTCGTGGGATTCATGATGCGCGTATAGATGTTGCCAAAGCGCTGGAGGGCAAAAAGATAAGCGGCATGATCGGTATCGTCAAAGACAAAGGAGGTCGTCTGATAAATGGGCACAGCGCGTGCTCCGGTCGCCGGATCTGGCCGCTGGCCTGCGTGAACTGAGAGGGTGTTAAACCCAAAGACGTGATCACCGTCGATTTCTGGCATCCTCTATTCCCCTCTTGAGTACGTAGAGTTTGTTCGGGTCTACAAACGAATCGCAGACTGCCCGTGGCAGGCCCTCGCTGCTATATGTTATCATACCGACATTCGGTCAGATGAGAGGGCCACCCACGGAGTGGCACGGCTGCACAGGAGCCGTACTTTGCTGTACAATGGAGAGGAAGGCCTGAGGGCTGGCCGATACGCCGATACGCTGGTTCGTCTGCCTCTCAGCAAGGAAATGCTGTACATGGCGCGGCGCACACCACGGGCACTGGCCCAGTCTGAGGACCCTCTCTCTGATCGTGGAACCTGCAGCCCTGGCGGCCCAGGACGAGCTGCTGGCTCCCCGGGCAAGGCTCCTGGCCGGGGCGGCTGTACCCTGTTGACGTGAATGAGGTTCACAGGCATATGCACCATGATTCTCCTGACATGTATGATCGGCTGAGGCTTCTTCAGACCTACCGGCATATCGCTATCGTTGGTGTCTCGGCAGACCCGTATCGCCCAAGTCATTTTGTAGCCATCTATCTGCAGGCGGAGGGCTACACCATCGTTCCTGTTAATCCACGCTACGCCGGACAGACGCTGCTCGGCCGGCGCGTCTACGCGACGCTCACTGAGGCCAGAGAGGCTGGCGAGACCATCGAGGTGGTTGATGTGTTCCGCAAGGCGGAGGATGTTATGCCGATCGCTGAGGAGGCGGTCAGGATCGGCGCCAGGGTCCTCTGGCTGCAACTGGGTATTCGCAACGACGAGGCCGGACGCCTGGCGCGGGAAGCGGGCCTAATCTTCGTGCAGAACCGTTGCATCAAGATGGAGCACGCCCGCTTCTTCGGAGGGCTGCATACGGTTGGCTTGAACACAGGCGTGATTCTCTCGAAGGCGTTGCCACGCGCCGAGGCTCTCCAGTCGAGCAGGGAGACGCCGGTCTGAGCTGCAGGCGCTCCCTCGCCCCCATCCTCCCTCAAGAGCACGATACAGAGGGCGATCGGTCGCGTCCGCAGCGGCACCAACCAGCGCTGACCAGAGGGGTCCGCGGGGCACCGAGGCCATGGACCCGCGCACCTCACGTGAAGTGCGGCACAACGCTGCTGACAAAGCGCTCCAGTGAGGGGAGGTCCAGAAAGCGCATGATGAAATGGGAGACCCCAAGCTCCACAAACTGCTCAAGCTCGCGTATGACCTCGGCGCTGCTGCCAGCGATAAAATGCTTCGCCGGATCACGCACTACCAGGGCCGGATCTTCTGCAACGCTGGCCGTGCTGAGATAGGTCAGCGTGATCTCGGCGGGATCACGGCCGATGCGCTGGCAGTGCTCCTTGAGAATGCTGAGCTTTCGGCTGTAGACCTCCAGGGAGCAGGAGTTGAAATTCCAGGCATCGGCATAGCGGGCAGTGAGGGCCAGGGTACGCTGCTCGCCACCACCTCCGATGAGCAGGGGGATCGGCGGCCGGGGAGCGGGCAGGCAGTGCGCTTCCTGAATGCTATAATGTTTGCCCGTAAAGGTGGCCGGACCCCCCTGCCAGAGCAGGCGTATGATCTGAACGGCCTCCTCTAGCTGTTCCATGCGTTCTCTGACGGAGGGGAACGCATAGCCGTAGGAGCGATACTCCTGCTCCTGCCAGCCGGCTCCCAGGCCAAGGATCAGGCGTCCCCCGGAGAGCAATTGCAGGCTAGCCGCCATCTTTGCCAGCAGCGCAGGATTGCGGTAGCCCTGCCCCATTACCAGCGAGCCGACCTTCAGGTGAGGGAAGGTCGCAGCGACGTAGCTCATCGTAGAGAAACACTCCAGCACCCCGGCCTCACCCCAATCGAAATGATCCTCGACCCACAGGGTGGTGAAGCCCTCGGCTGCCTGGATCAGGCGCTGGTTATACTCCCAGAGAGCCTCGGCGCGCAAGGGACTGCGCTGCATCATCTGTAACATGAAACCAAATTCAACACGACTCACGCGAGCTTTGCTCCTTCTACAACAATCGTTCTGGCACCGGGATCTTTCCCTCAGACACTATACCACCCTGGCTCGACGGATGAAGGTTGTGGCTTCCTTCTCATTCTGAAGCCAGGGCAACAGGCAGGCGATGGCAGCGGAGGAGGCAGAGGAGTACCGGCTAGGCTGGCGGCCAGCGATAGCCAGCGGAACGATAGATAGCCTCTACGGTCGCGATATTCTCCAGCGATTCCTCAAGCTGCAAGAGCGCTGGACGCCCTGTGCGCAGGCAGGTTGCGAAGTGCTCGATCTCCAGGCAGTAAGGGTCGGTCGGCGGAAAGCGGCGCACGACGATCTGTTCCCCGGCGGTGAGGGTCACCGTTGTTTCAAGCTTGCCAGTCGTAAAGGGACCGTTGAGTAAGAGCGTGCCACGCTCACCCACGATCTCAGCTACCTGGCGTGTGGGCAGATCGAAGCTGGCGTCGATGACTGCCAGACGACCTTCGCCAAAGTCCAGAAAGGCGGTGATCGCCCGCTCAACTTCGCCCGGCGCCGGCGCATAGACGCGCGCCCCCACGGCCAGCGGAGGGCGTCCGTAGATGGCGCGGCAGAGATTGATTGAGTAACAACCAATATCGACCAGCGATCCTCCGGCCAGTGAGGCCTGCAGGCGAATGTCTCGTGGATGCGCACGGAGATCGAAAAAGAAGGAGGAGCGTACCAGCTTGACGATCCCAATCAGCCCGGCAGTGATCTGCTCCAGCGTCCAGGCTATCTGGGGATGGAAGCGATACATGAAGGCCTCCATGAGAAGCAGTCCTTCTGCTCGCGCGCTCTGCATCATCGCGAGTCCTTGCTCTACGGTCACTGCCAGCGGCTTCTCACAGAGGACATGCTTGCCGGCCTTGAGGGCCTTGATGCTCCATTCAGCATGCAGACTGTTCGGCAGGGGCACATAGACCGCCTCAACGTCTGGATCGGCCAGGAGGCTTTCATAATCGCTGTACAGGCGGAGGCCGGGAACCCAGGAGAATAACTGACGGGCACGCTCGGGCTGGCGACTGGCCACGGCGACCAGGCGCCCGCTTGCCGAGGCGTGAATCGCTGGAGCGATCCGTTTGACAGCGATGCTGGCACTGCTGAGGATACCCCAGCCAATCGGGCGCTCAGAGGGCGCAAGATCACGTTGCATAGCGACTTCTTCCTGGATGGAGTGCGTCGACAAGCGTCAGACGAGGTGGCAGCGAGGCGCTCGGCGGTAGCAAGGCTCCCCCAGTAGCTGGACCTTGCTGACGCGCGCTACCGGGGGAAGGAACCGTTCGCCTCTCTCTGCCCCGCTCGTCACAGGCCTGCATCAGCGCTCCTGGCCAACCCGCAAGGAGAGCAGCTCTTCGAGGGCGAGATCAGCGTTCACATCTGGCTCTGGTCGCTCGCGGTGAACAAACGCCGGCCGACGCACCACCACGCGAATGCCGTCGAGAAACTGCTCGCCAAGCCAGGCCTGGACATCGCTGACGCTCTCGAAGGCCTCTGGCGTCAGCGCACGAATGAGCAACAGGCCCTCTCGCTCCTCATGGGGCTGTAACCAGTCCTGCGTCTGTAGTGGAAGGCGCCGCTCACCCTGACGCAGCGTCAGATGCCCATAGACACCCTGCGTCCCGGACTGGGCGAGGGAGAGCCGCAAGGGCTGTGGCTCAGCAGTGGGATTGCCCAGGCGGAACGGCACGCTCCAGGAACGCTCGTCAGAGGCCGCCTCGATCACCCGCAGATTGCAGCCGACATACCATGGAGACGCCTGACCCTCCACATGGATGGTGGCCCTCAGACAGCGGTGGCCACCGCTGCGCGGTATCCATTCAAGACGGGCCTGCTCAATATGCTGTGGATCAGCCGGTAGATGAAATGGACCTAGCGGAGGCAGCTCTTCCCAGGTAACACCCATCCCAAAGTGCGCTACTCTGGCCTCAATAGAACTGACAGTGATCGGATGGCTGTCACTATTGGCCAGATAAAAGGTAATGGTTGTGATCTGGCCCACTTGAGGCGGATCAGGATCAATCGAAAGTCCCGGAGCAGCGTAGCTGAACTGGCGGATCTGCTGCAGCGAACCGCGATCAAGATGGCCAAGACGCAGAGCATCCATCGTGCAGACTCCTTTGCTAACGACAAAAGCACACCCCGAACGAATCACTTTATAGTACGCTATGGAGAGCCATACATGCAAGAGCATCACGTGCGTGGCTTCAGTCCGGGCGCCGACGGCGATCCTCGATGCGCCTGGCTTTCAACTCGAAGCGGGGCAGGCTGCCCACTTCCACCGCCTCCACCGGGATACGCAGACCAAAGGCAGCACGTAGCTCGTCACGAATGGCCTCAACCACGGGTGGAGGACACTCCACCTGGAGAGCGATCTCATCAAGGGGGCCGTTGCTGGTCACAATGATTCTGTACTCAGCAACCTCGGGAAAGCGATGGAGGATCTCGGCAATGGCTGAGGGATAGATATTGACTCCACGCACGATGAGCATATCATCGACGCGGCCGAGCACGCCTCCAGGAAGAAGCAGATAGGCACGTCCGCAGGGACAGGTGTAGCCTCCGTTGCGCACCAGGTCGCCGGTCCGATAGCGCAACGCCGGGTTTCCCCAGCGACCCAGGTTGGTCAACACCAGTTCACCAACCTCGCCGACAGCGACGGGGCGACCGGTCTGCAGATCGAGAATTTCAGCAATAAATTCTCCTTCGTTCACATGCAGACCGAGCTGACGTTCGCAGGTAAAGCCATAGGCTCCCACCTCTGACATGCCGGCATGATCATAGGCCCTGGCTCCCCAGGCTTCTTCAATCCGACGGCGCGTGGCAGGGATCGAGGCCCCTGGCTCACCGGCATGAATGGTCAGGCGCACCTTGAAGCTCTGAAGGTCAATGCCCTGCTCGTGCGCTACCTCAGCGAGGCGCAGCGCATAGCTCGGCGTACAGACCAGGACAGTGGCGCCCAGCTCCTGCATCATGCGCAGACGCTGCAGTGAATCCATTCCTCCTCCGGGGATGACCAGTGCCCCGATGCTCTTACCACCCTCGTAGGCTGCCCAGAAGCCGATGAAGGGTCCAAAGCCAAAGGCGATAAAAATGACGTCATCGCGCGTCACGCCGGCTGCCTGATAGACCGTCTTCCAGCAGTCGGCCCACCACTTCCAGCTCTCGACTGTATCCAGCACCCGCAAAGGACGCCCAGACGTGCCCGAGGTTTGATGATACCGCACGTATTCGCTCAGGGCATAGGTCAGGTTCTCGCCATAGAGCGGGCGCCTTTCCTGATCAGCCAGCAGCTCGCGTTTGGTGGTGAATGGTAGGCGCGACAGATCGCGCAAACGTGTCAGTGAGAGCGACTGACTTCCTTCCAGCAGTTTGCGCTCATAAAAGGGGTTGCGTGGCAGAATACGTGTCAGACCGAGCTGGAGACGGGCCAGTTGACGCGCCTCGATCAGCGAACGGGAAGCTGTTTCTAGTTGAGGATGATGCGATTGAGGCATGGATCTCGTTCCTTTCAATTCCCCCTGCCCGTCAGAGAGCCTGTCCTCCCTCACCCTCTCTTTCGGGTCATCGGAGATCTCCTCTCTCCGTGCGCAGGTGGCCCTCGCCTGCGATCAGGCCAGCAGAGCAGAGAGGATGTCTGGCCCCGACGACGCAGAGGGGGCACTCGTTTCTTACACGGTCTGCCAGAGGGAGAACGCTTCAGGCACCTTCCTGTGCTTCTCCGAGCAGTCCCAGTGCACGACGAACGTAGACCGTTGTGACCTGTTTCCGATAATTAATGGTGAGATCAGCATTGTCCAGCGGCCTGGCGCGCCTGGCAGCAAGGGCGGCAACCTCTTCCAGAAGCGCTGGAGTCAGCTGCTGGCCGCGTAAGCGCTCAGCAGCCTCACGGGCCTCCACCGGGTAGGAGGCCACCGCGCAGAGCGTGATGCGCGCATCGGCGATGCGGGCCTCATCGTCAAAGCGTAAGGCTGCCGCCACTCCCAGCACGGGAAAATCAAAGGAGCCGCGCCTGCGCAGCTTGAGATAGATGCTACGCCAGCCGTCAGCGGGAGGCAACAGGATCTCGGTCAGAATCTCGTCAGCGGCTCTGGTGTATGGACGCATACCATCATCGCGGAATAATTCCTGTATGGGAATCAAGCGTTCTCCGCGCACACTTACCAGCCGAACTTGCGCCTGGAGACTGACGAGTACCGGGGCACTATCCGCTGAAGAGATGGCCCAGCAGCGCGGGCTACCCGGCGCCACCAGGCAGATCTCGCCATCCCGCTTCATACAGTACCCAATAGAATGACGCCAGAATTCGGTCTGATTATAATAATTGCAGCGCGTATCGAGCAAGACATTGCCACCAATCGTGCCGGCGTTGCGCAACTGCGGCGTGGAGACAGCGGCGGCGGCCTGGGCGAGCGCTGCATAGTACTGGCGAATCAGTGGATGAGCGGCCAACGTCGTGAGGGTCTCGCCTGCTCCAATGCGCAGCCCTGTTGCCGGGGTACCAGTGACGCCCTTGAGCTCGCGCAGATGACGAAGACTGACCAGCAGTGAGGGTGTCAACTGGCGACGCTTCATATTGGGAAGGAGATCGGTTCCTCCAGCGATGGGCAGGGCCTGCTCGCCTTCCTGAGCCAGCACCTGCAGGGCTTCCATAAGGGTGCGGGGCGCCAGGTAACGAAACGAAGGGAGACGCAGCATGCTAGAGTGTCCCTCCTTTCGTGGAGCTGGAAGCCGGTTGTCTACGTCCATGTTCTGGATCATTGCCGGTCTGCCCATTGGAGATGCCGGGCATCTGCTCAGGCGACCAGCGGATCAGGCGCGTCGGCCAGGGAGCGGGTGCCTCAATGGGCGTCACACGTGGTGGCGGGAGTGGGCGCTCCCCTGGCTCGCTTCTGGCAGCTTTCAAGGCGCGCAGCACCTTATCGGGCGTCATTGGCACTTCATCGATGCGGATGCCAACGGCGTTGTAGAGGGCGTTGGCAATCGCCGGAATGACTGGCAGTAAGGGTCCCTGACCGGCCTCTTTGCCTCCAAAGGGCCCTTCGGTATCCGGCTCACCGACCAGAATGGTCTCAATCTCGGGCGTGTCCAACGTGGTGGGGATCTTGTAATCGAGTAGCGACGGGATCTTATGCCGTCCTTTGCGGAAGATCTGCTGCTCCATGACGGCCTCGCCATAGCCCATGTAGGCACTGCCTTCAACCTGACCAGCCACCAGCAGCGGATTGAGGGGCTGGCCAACATCATGCGCCAGCCAGAGCTTCTCGACGCGCAGCTCGCCTGTCTCGGTATCAACGGCCACCAGCGCAACACAGGCGGAATAGGAGTAGGCGGGCGAGGGTCCCACACCCGCTCCTTTGAAGTCCCCGTGGATATCGTCAGGAGGAGCATATGAGCCGGCAGCCACCAGAGCGCCGAAGCGCGCTTCGGCCAGCTGCACCGCCTGCTCAAACGAGAGGGAGAGGCCAGGGTCATCGCTCACATAGAGCTGGCCACCCGCAGCTTCAAGCCGCTCCGCTGACACGTGCAGACGCTCGGCCGCCACTGCGTACAGCTGCTCCTTGAGCTTGCGCGCCGCCTGGATGGCAGCGTTACCCGCCATGAAGGTCACGCGGCTCGAATAGGACCCCAGGTCGACAGGAGTCAGGGTCGTATCGGCGGTCTCCACATGGATACGCTCCGGCTCGACGCCCAGCTCCTCGGCCACAACGTAGGCCAGCACCGAGGTCGAGCCCTGGCCGATATCCGTGGCTCCACAGTAGACCGTAACGCCGCCCCCGCGATCGAGGCGAATCTGCACGGCGGAGTGGGGCATATCGTTCCAGTAGATTGGCTTGCCGGCTCCGCAGAGATAGCTGGAAACCGCCAGACCCATGCCACGCTTGATCACGGCGGTCGCCTGCCCACCGGCCTCGGCAGACACGCTCTGACGCGCACGGTGAAAGGCATGCCAGCCAGAGCGCTCCACCACCTGATCGAGACACTCCTCCAATGCGCAACTGGTAATCCGCAGGCCGTTAATGGTGCGACTGTACGGCCTGACGAGGTTCCGCTTGCGCAGCACAATGGGATCAAGGCCGAGATCGTGGGCGATCTTGTCGAGATGCACCTCGAGAGCATAGCGTGGCTGGGGCGTTCCATGGCCACGCTTGGGACCGCAGGGCGGCTTGTTGGTGAAGAGGCGCATTCCCTCGAACTTGTAGCAGGGCAGCGCGTAGGTCACGGTCTGCAACGCACCAGTGTAGTAGGTGGTGGCCACGCCGTATGAGCCATAGGCCCCGCCGTCAAGGAAGGTGCGGAAATGCATGGCCGTGATGGTGCCATCGCGCCTGACTCCCGTTCTGACCCACATCTTCACCGGATGGCGTCCACGATGAATGAGAAAGACTTCTTCGCGCGTACAGGTGATTTTTACGGGCCGGCCGGTGCGCCGGGATAGCTCACAGGCACAGATCTCATGCGAGAAAGGATCGCTCTTGCCACCAAAGCCGCCACCTACGTGCGGAGCAATGACTCGCAGATGCGACGGTGGCAGGCCCAGGACTTTGCTGACCTCGCGATGTACGTAGTGCGGAGTCTGCGTGGAGGACCAGAGTGTAAGTTTACCCCCCACGGGATCAGAGGGATGAGGCTCCCAGGAGGCTACACAGGCATGGGCCTCAATGGGCACGTGGTTGTTCCCCTCATAATAGAACCAATCTTCGCGCACATAGTCAGCGGCAGCAAAGCCGGCCTCAACATCGCCGAATTCGTAGGAGACGGCCTTATGAATATTGCCGACGCGCGTCTCCTCATGGATCTTGACCTCGGGATGGGCCAGCGCCTCTTCGACACTCATGAGGGCCGGTAGTACTTCGTACTCCACGGCGATGCGCTTGAGAGCTTCATCCAGCGTCTCAGGATCAAGGGCGGCCACCGCTGCCACCGGGTCCCCGACGTAGCGCACCTTCTCAACCGCCAGGGCAGTCTCATCCTGGCTGGAAGGCAAAATACCATACTTACGCGGCAGATCTTCTCCTGTAATCACTGCCAGTACGCCTGGCAACTCAAGTGCTCTGCGCGTGTCGATCGCTAGAATACGCGCATGGGGATGAGGAGAGCGTAGCAGACCTCCATACAGCATGCGCGGTAGCATGATGTCATCAGCGTAGAGTGCCCGTCCGGTTACCTCGGCATAGGCATCAACTCTGGGCAGGGATCTTCCAATCACGCGGTATGGATGGGAGGTGTGTGGTTGTGCACGCCGCCAGTCATCTGTCATGTCTCTTTACTCCTGCAGTCTACGACAACACGGAGACGCTCTCTGCGCTCCTATTCACTCGAGCGCAGACGCTCGGCCGCAGCTTCCACCGCCTCGTAAATCTTTGTATAGCCAGTGCAACGGCAGAGATTGCCTGCCAGCGCATCTTTTATCTGTTCGCGTGTCGGGTGAGAATGTTCACGCAGGAGGGCCACCCCGGCCAGTAGCATACCAGGTGTGCAGTAGCCACACTGGGCCGCCCCCAGTTCGGCAAAGGTCTCTTGCAGCGGGTGTAGCCTGCCATGTTGCTCCAGTCCCTCGATCGTTGTGATCTCGCAGTCCTGTACTTCCAGTGGAAGAGTCAGGCAGGAGAGCAGCGGAACTCCATCGAGGAGGACGGTGCAGGCACCACACTCGCCCAGTTCACAACCATGTTTTGTGCCGGTCAGCCCCAGATCTTCACGCAAAACCTCCAGCAGGGTCCGATGGGGCAGCACCGCCACCTCATAGCGCTCACCGTTGACACGCAGCGTGACGAGTTCGCGCATTCATGCTCCTTTCGGCCTACCAGGCACACTGATGATTGATCTTCGCCAGTGAGAAGCAGCACGATTCTCTAGATAGTGTAACCTACTCTATTATAGCATGTCCTGGCGCCAGGAAGGGGTGGCCCGATGGGAGTGCTCAGGGCAGGCCTGTGACGCTGGTCTCCTGGGGATGTTCTACGAGGAAGCGCTCCTGTATCTGCTGAGCTGCCCCGGGAGGCAGATGGAACGTCCAGGTCAGGATCTCCAGCTTCGTGTGTTCATGCGGCGCTGGAGAGAGGCCTAGAATCCTGACTTTAACGCGCTCATGTCTGGAGACAGGCAGGTGATCAAGGACCTCAACGCGGCGCTCATACGAGGTGTAATTATGGACGCTGATATGGTAGGCATAGGTAATGCGACGCAGTCCGCTCTGCAAGAGGCTGCCTTTGTCAACGGCTCGCTCGCTCAATTCGCGCTTGACCTTGATTCCATCATCGACGCCGAGGAAGACCTGAAATTCCTCCTGCGGAGCCGTCATCTTGATCAGGGTGGTGCCCACATACTCGTTCTGCATGAAGATGCTGGCCTCCCCCTTGAGCAGCACACGCTCTGTCGTGTTCTTGATGGTCGCGCGCAGATGCGCCTGCTCTTCCAGGGCCGGCGCACACACAGCGTCGAAGGTGCAGGGCAGGCGATCATGAGCGACGATCGTTCGGTGAGGAGAGTTATCGGAGGGGATATCGACAGCGTGTCCGACGCGAAAGACGAGGGCCGTAGCCGTCTGCTCAACCTCTGCAGTGACGACCCCGACCTCTTGCGACTCCGGCAGCGCCGCGGACGAAGTGACAGCTTCCGGCGGCATAGAGGCCAGCGGCTGAAGCATCGCATAGCTGCGCACTCCAGAGGAAGCAGCCGGCGGCCTGGGAGGTAGAGGCACGGCAATATCAAGATACCAGGGCTTCAGCTCAGGCAAGACCGCCGCCAGGGCGGGGCGCGCCGTGGAGAGGGCCAGCGTCACCTGCTCCCAATGCTCGCCGGTCGACTGCTGGACCACACCGGCATAGGTGAGATCAACCTCGCCCTCGCTGACCCCACTGGTGCTCTGCACATGGACATCGTAGGTTGGATGCCAGGAGGCCCCCTCAATGAGGTAGGAGAGCTCCAGGGTGACTTCTCCGGCGGTGGCCAGTGAGACAACCACCAGCGCGGCCAGACGATCAGGAGAACTGTCCCTACGCTTGCTGGCCAGCTCACGCTGCCTGGCCTCCAGCTCCTCGCGCAATTGCTTCAGCTGGACATCGATATCCTGAGTGGTCTGTGCGTCCTGCAGAGCCTGATCGGTCAAAAAGGTGAAGAACTCGGCGCAATCTTGCGCGTGGATCTGTCCCTGGGCTACCCCTCGGGCGATCTCTCGCGACTGTTCGCCCAGGGAGCGCAGCCAGCTCCGGCGCTCATCGAGCACGACACGCCGCGCCACCAGCAACTCGATCTGACGAGTCAGCAGATCACAGGCTGTCTGTAAAGTCAGGAGATCGGCCTCCGGCGGACGGGGCAGAAAGGCCCTGGTGACTTCAACACTGAGCAGGCGCGTTCCCGGCGGCCCCAGGCCGGTTGCGCGCAAAGAGTCCTTGATGAAGCGGGGCAGGTGATTCACACGTAGCTCGTGCTCGCCAGGCTCCAGAGCAATGCTGCCACGGCGCGTCACGAGAGCGCGGTCGCTGTAGACCGTTACTTCCCGAATCGGAGCCTCCAGCTCAAACATCTTTCAATATCCTCATTTCAGCGTTCTTCAGCGGATCAACGGCCCGATTGCGCTTCCACTGGAGCACAGCGGGATGCTCCCTGTCTTTCTTAAGAACGAGCCAGACCCGGTTTTCGTCATCCGAGAGACGCGCCTCGCACACTCTCTCCACACGATCTGTCGGTACGCCAGGCTCAGCGGGACAGATACACCAGCCTGCGACTCCTCGCCGCCGGGCCGGCCAGCGCTTCTCCGTTCGTCTGCTCGCTGACACAGAGGCTCAGGCTCCATGAGAAGAGGGACGGCCTCAAACCTGTAACCAGCAGAGATGACAGGACGAATCCCGTCCGAGGAGGCTGAAGGGCACTTCTGGCCGCCGCTCCTTGTGTAGATAGGCCAGCAGGGCTGGATCATTGTGGTAGAAACGTCGGGCACAGCGGAGCGCGCTCTCCAGGGAGCGAAAACGCACCTCCATCGGCGGAGAGGATGGCAGGACCAGACAGCAGAAGCCATGCTCCGTCAGCCAGTCACGATCGGCCTGGCGCGCCCAGATGAGCACAATCTTGCCCCCTGGTCGCGTCACACGCTGCAACTCTGCCAGTCCGGCCTCTCCTCCCTGCTCCTGCGCAGCAGAGAACGCGGCACAGGAGAGGGCGAGATCCACTGCCCGATCCGCCAGGGGCAGAGCCTCAAAGCAGCCGCGATAGATGATCAGACGGTCCTCTGCCCCGCAGGCCCGACGCTTACGCTCCAGGATGTGCACGAGGCCGGGCGCAGGCTCAACCGCGTAGACCAGCGCAGCTCCGTGACGCAGGCATTCAAAAGAGGCTCGTCCGCTGCCAGCACCTGCATCGAGCACAATCTTGTTGCGCAGATCTGGCTCGAGAGCTTGAAAAATAGCGGGATGAATGACCTCTCCCTCGGTTAGCTCCTCATACATTTCTGGGGTCTTCCAGTAGGTTAGCTCCCAGAAGAGGTCGTCAAGAAGCTGACGACGAGCGGTGAGCACCTGCTCCTCGCTCAGCGGACGATGCAACTCCTCAAGGAAACTGCTGCGCTGCGCTGGCGACATGACTTCTAATAAACGCAGCGTCAGCGGCGTTGATAGCGCATGCAAGCTCCAGGCCAGTCTCTCAATGGTCAACCCGAAGCCACCCGTTGCGACCAGGCGCTGCAGCGTCGCATTATCAAACACACGCAGATCCTCAATCTGAAAAGGCTGATCAGGCTGATGCTCCTGGTGTTCCATCGCTCTCTCTCGCGTAGCTACAACGGGTTCTGAACAGACAGCGATGCCTCGCCTTCTCTGCCGCGAACCAGGCTGGCCCACCGGAGAGGCAGACCGCTGAGGAAAGCTTGAGGAAGCTTCCTGGATCGCCCACGCTGGTCGCCAGGCTGTCAGAGGTCAAGGATGTCAATCACCTCCGGCTAGAAGCCGGAGGCTTGCATCTAGACTCCACCGCAACTCTGCATACCTTTGCAGGCGTACAGCTTTGGCTTCTTTGTCCGATGCATCAGGGGCAATTGACAGGTGCCCCGTCCTGATCCAGTC
>JBHOQN010000064.1:0-15070 GCA_042408965.1 Ktedonobacteraceae bacterium | reverse complement strand
TTCGAGAGAAGTACCTGGCTTCTCTTGCTCAGGATGGTATAGCTGTCCTGAGTGGGCCGACCTGTCAGGCGGCCTCTCGTGTCCACCCTTCGGGGTGAGATGCAAGCCCCCGCCTTCAGGCGTGGGGTCCACCTGACTGATGCTCATATCATGGGACATGCAATGATCACTATTTGCTCCATCATCGATGAGTCTACCACATTTTTGGCAGAGTGTACAGTATACTCTATCGATACGCGAACTACATAGAGAAGAGGAGTGAGATCCCTTTCTGCTACGTGACATCCTCCCAGGAGGACGCCCTTCTTCACCAGGATCTGTCTCCTCTCTCACTCTGGTCCTGGATTTCTTGAGTCTGACGGAACCTCATGGACTGGCATAGAGAGAGGGGGTGATACCTGTGCACTACTCTATCGGCCAGACCGCTCGGCTGGCCAGAGTAACTGTACCCACCTTGCATCACTATGACTGGATCAACCGGCTGCACAAGACCGTTCCCGAGCCTTTGATACGCCGGTGTTTGAGCGCTATGGCTGCTATGAACCCGAGGTAACCAGCGTGTGCGTCAGCGGCACCAGTACCCAGAGCCAGCGCGCTCGGTCGGCTCAACCAGGCCTTGACCGAGCACAAGGCAGCAGTTATGCGGCATCGGCTCCAAAGAGGCCCGCTCACCATCTCGCCGGCGAATCAGCAGATCCTGGCCGAGGAGAGCCGTCATTCTATTGAGCCAGATTGGTCTGAACTGGCTATCGAGGTTATCAAATCGCTCGTGCTGCAGTCAGAGTGATGTGTAACACGCTCTCCAGGATCAGTTCCGCTCTCGCCGAGATTCCCTGTCCTGTATTGTCTCCTGAGAGCAGCGTCCTCACTCCCCGTTGGCTATCCTTGTTCCGGGCCGTACGTCTTTTGTCGGCTCGCGCGTTTCAATCTCCCTGCTTTGAACGAGGTAGGGGTACCATGCCGGCCTTCCCTCTCTTCTCAGTGCTGAACAGTGAGGAGCAGTGTTATATAGTTGCTTGTTTCATGCCAGCGCATGGAGTTTGCCAGCATGCGGGTCGCAGGAAGGTTGTCCTCCTTCCTCGCGCTCATGTTCCCTGCTCTTGACCAGCCTCCCCGTCAGGAAGACGTTCGGCAAACAGGAGCAGATTGCCAAAGGGATCGTGGAGGAAAAACTCTTTGAGACCCCGTGGCCTGCTCTCTAGAGGCGACTGGACGGCGTTGGTCGGCAGACACTGCTGGTACAGGGCATCGATAGTGGTCACCGCGATCCAGCAGACCGAGTGGCACTTCGGCAGCTCGTCGAAGGCGTTGAAATGCAGATTGACGCCATCTCGTTCAACGATGGCAAAGCTCTCATCGCGAGACGTGGCATGGAAGTCCAGAAGGGCATAAAAAGCCAGGGCTTGTTCCAGGTCTCCGACGGCCAAGCGGTGGGCAATCGCTACGAGGGTCGCTGGATTGTTTGACGATGATGGCATGAGCATGTCACTCCTTTCACTGTGGACCTGACTCTCTGCGGCCTCTTACTCTGTTCTCAACTGGGTGCCCCGGAGCCTGGCCCATGCCTGTAAGGGCGCGAGCGCAAAGATCTGTTACTGGCCCGTTCCGGTCAGAGCATCTGTCCCTTCCTCAGTCTGAGAGATCAGCCCGGTGGCTGGGGAAACCTCAGCCGCTGGCTTCAGGTACTCAGAGATAGCTCATCGCATGCGGCCTGCATTGTGCGGAAGCCCGCTGGTCCGTGGCGCAGCTTCCACAGCAGACGCAGAATCCTGCGTCGTCCCAACTGCTCCAGTGCGGCTATGAGGGGGTACCTGGCCTGAGCACCGGGGACGGGCTGCTCCGGAATGGGGGGGAACCATCGATCCTTCCTGGATGTCGATTCCAGAAGTGAACCCCTGACCTGGCAGCAAATGGGGAGCACGGGACAACTATATAGACTCGCTTCTCATCTGGATGGCTGGCGATGTCTTGCTTTCTTGCTCGCCTGAGTCTGGCTCGTTGCACATCGCGTGAGTAGGGCGGGGCCGAAGGGGCGGGTTGGGCACCACTTCCGCTAGATGAGGGGTCTGTGGGGCGAGGCGCGGCCGTGGCGGCTGCATCTTTTGCCGCTTGTGCCGTTCTCTTCGAGGATCGCTGCTCCCGGCTTCGCACGCAGAGATCCTCGAAGGGCTTTAGAGGCGCTGCCAGGGCGATAGTGGCTGGCATGATGACCGCATAAAAGCGGTCACTACTGACTGCTTTTTCGGGATCATCGAATCGGCTTGACTGATGTGGCTCCAGATGCTATTGTAGAGGGGGGGCGGTCTGAAGAAGAGAAGGGTCCCGTGTGGGATTGAAACGCATGAGAGGCTTTCCATCAACAGAAAGGACGGGAACGTCTGAAGAAGAGAAGGGTCCCGTGTGGGATTGAAACCGGCTCGCATCCATCGGCCTGGCGCGTCGGTGGCTGTCTGAAGAAGAGAAGGGTCCCGTGTGGGATTGAAACTTCATCCCGTCCACTTCCCTTGCAGCACGGAGTGCTGGGTCTGAAGAAGAGAAGGGTCCCGTGTGGGATTGAAACGCCAGCGTCTCCTCATAGAGGCGTCGAGCTTCCAGAGTCTGAAGAAGAGAAGGGTCCCGTGTGGGATTGAAACACGTTGGCGGTACCACGTCACGGGCGGCCAACACGTGTCTGAAGAAGAGAAGGGTCCCGTGTGGGATTGAAACTTTCGTTCCTCTACCGACAATACGCGCGCTACCGCGTCTGAAGAAGAGAAGGGTCCCGTGTGGGATTGAAACACTTGCCGTGGCAGTCGAGACTTGCGCACGAGCGTGTCTGAAGAAGAGAAGGGTCCCGTGTGGGATTGAAACCATCCCGAATTGGTGCGAGCTGCTGTTCCTGTGCCGTCTGAAGAAGAGAAGGGTCCCGTGTGGGATTGAAATGATGAATGGAACCATCAAAGGGGGGAGTCTGAAGAAGAGAAGGGTCCCGTGTGGGATTGAAACCTATAACCTCCTTGCCTTCGCTGCGGCGGATTATCCAGTCTGAAGAAGAGAAGGGTCCCGTGTGGGATTGAAACGCGTGTTATGACCGCAATGCAAGAGTGGGCCACCTCGTCTGAAGAAGAGAAGGGTCCCGTGTGCGATTGAAACAGATTCGCCAGCATATCCGAAAAATAAGCAGCGAAGGGTCTGAAGAAGAGAAGGGGCCTGTATGGGGTGAAGGGGACCAGGTAGGAGGTGACTGCCTGCTCAACTGACACGTCTGAAGAAGGGAAGCGGCCCGTTGGAGATTGAAACAGACGAGGTTGATAGCTGTGGCTGCCATCTGTGCACTCGCCCTTCGGACATCGCTGTCGCGGCGATGCCCCCGCGTACGCCAATGAGCAACGCACGCAGACCTGTCAGCCCCCGCGGGCCTGATCCAACGGTGGAGCGCGATGGCGACAGCGAGGCCCTGACCGCGGGTGGGGGATCTGCAACCCATTCAGGAGCATACACATGAGCCAGTGCATTGTCGAAACCCGCTACGGCACCGTTCAGGGTCGTCAAGAAGGCCCCATCTGCGTCTGGAAGGGCATTCCGTTCGCCCGCCCTCCCCTGGGGACCAGGCGCTTCCGCGCGCCGGAGCCGCCTGAGCCGTGGGCGGGAGTACGTGAGACGACGGCCTTCAGTCCAATGGCTCCCCAGATACCCGAGATGGGTGTCAGCATGGTCGGAGCGATGGGCGCCGAGCGAGCCGTTGATCCCCGCCCCATCAGCGAGGATTGCCTGTACTTGAATGTCTGGTCTCCGGCTGCGGACCAGGAGCGGCGTCCGGTCATGGTCTACATTCATGGCGGGGCCTTCACCATCGGCTCGGCCTCCGATCCCTGGTACGATGGCACCTCGTTCGCGGTCCGTCACAATATCGTCGTGGTCTCGCTCAATTACCGGCTGGGGATTCTGGGCTTTCTCTCTCTCAAAGAGCTGGCAGGTGCAGCCTCGAGCTATAGCGCCAACTGTGGCCTGCTCGACCAGATTGCCGCCCTGCGCTGGGTGCGCGAAAACATTGCTGCCTTCGGCGGCGATCCCGATAACGTCACGGTGATGGGCGAATCGGCCGGGGCCATGAGTATCGCGGCCTTGCTGGGCATGCCGGCAGCGCGAGGCCTCTTCAAGCGAGCGATCCTGCAGAGCGGCGCCGCTGGTGACCTGCCCACTCACTCCGAGGCCACAAAGGTGGCTCAGGCACTCCTGACTCAGCTCGGCCTGGACCCCTCCCGCCCTGACGCCCTGGCCGAGGTGCCGCTGGAGACGCTTCTCAAGGCTCAGCCAGAGCTAGGACGCGCGTTCGGCGGCCTACGCGCTTTTAGCCCGACGATCGATGGCGAGACGCTGCCGCAGCACCCACTGGCCATGCTGGCCCAGGGTTTGGCCGCCGATGTGGCCATTCTCCTGGGGACCAACCGCGATGAATGGCGGCTGTTTGCCATGATGAGCGGCGGACCACAGGTCGATGAGGCGCTGCTCACACGGCTCTTCGACGACTCCGCTCAGCAGGTGCTCTCGCTCTACAGCGCTGCGCGCGAAGATCACTCACCCGAGCTGGCCTGGATCGATCTGATGAGCGATCTCATCTTTCGTATCCCGGCCATTCGCCTCGCAGAGGCCCAGGTCCGGCAAGGGGCGCCCGTCTGGATGTACCGCTTCGACTGGCAGTCGCCCGCCTTTGGTGGCCTGCTGGGAGCTGCCCATGCGATGGATATTCCTTTTGTCTTCAACACGCTCGATGTGGGCCTCTCGCGTCTCTTCACGGGCACCTCTCCCAATCGGCAGTCCCTCGCTGACCTGATGCAGGCCTCGTGGGCGGCCTTCATCCGCAGTGGCAACCCGGCCATCCCCGGCCTGCCGGAGTGGCCGCGCTACGATCTGGAAAGGCGGGCAACGCTGATCTGGAACGAGGTGCCCTCCCTCGCCGAGGACCCCCAGGGAGCGCTTCGTGCCCTGTGGGAGCGCCTCGCCCCTTGATTGCTAAGGGGGAGACAGGCAGCGTGGGGCCATGCCTTGCCCTGTGGGTCTCGCGTTGCGCTCCTTGCGCCTGTTCTAGCGGCTTTCTCCCAGGCGGGAGGCCCGCGGAAAGCCAGGCAGCCTGTCAGCGAGTCGTAATGGTCACAGCGCTTATAGCCCCCTGCCCCTGGCTATCAGGCAGGGGGCTTACAGTCCGTCTGCTAAAAGGTGAGGATAGGAGGAGATGCGCTCCTGAACGTGCTATCTGCGCCATTGATGAGCACGGCAGCGAACTGTGCAGCAGCGTCGATTCAACCGAGTGGTGTACAGGCCCGTGGCCAGAGGGACAGCATGGAGGCGTTCTGGCGTTTTCCACGTCTTTGCTCGCTCTTTGGAGAGATAGCGCGTTTGCGGGGCCTGGAGGATCTCCTCCTGCGCTTTCTGCGTGAGCGATCCCTGGTGGCAGATGCGCTGACCTTTTGTGATCTGACCACCAGCCCCCTCGACGCAGGAGTCTCCCTCCAGGGGCGTGCCAGGAAGTAGGCTGAGGAGACCGCTCGCCCTGGTGGCATGGTGGCAGGCCCACCCCCGACGTGACTGATCCCTCCGTCCTGCCCCGCTTGCAGGAGGAGCAGGACCGCCTGGAGCTGCCGTTCGTGGAGGCGCGAGTGATGGTGCCCCCCGTCGCGCCCCCTACGGATGGCTGTCGTCTCTGGCCTGCCGGCAGCTGATCACGTCGGGCGACTGGTCTCCGCCAGCCTCCCTGGACGAGCTGGACCCCGCACAGCGCGAGACCCTGTTGCTCGGCCTGCTGGCCTGACTGCCGGCGCCCGAAGCGCGTGATCAGGCTGAAGAGGTCGTGCGTGAGGCCTGGGACGCCCTGGAGGGTCTGCTCCAGGGAGGCGCGACGGAGATGCGGCGGGGTCCCTGCGTCGCGCCTCCGTCGCGGCGTGCGAGACGGGAGGCAGGACGCGCTGGCGCACCGGGCGCTGCTCCGCGGGCGTCAGCGAGAGATACCGGTTCCTTGCGATTGCAGCGACACCGTGCTATCCTGCCTGCGGAAAGCGGACGACGCCGGCAGCAGGTGACAGTCTCAGCCCCAAGAGGCAGCGCCGACGATCATCTGCCCGATCAAGCCGCCCGGAGTCGCGTCGCCGGGCCGATGACGGTCGTCTCATGTTAAGCGCAACATGCTGAAGTGCGAGATCAGCAGGAGGACTCATAGAGATAGTGAAAGAACGTCCGCAGCCGTGGAGCTTTACCCATGAGATGGTGCAGATAGCATGGCCCGTTCAGAAGCTGCTAGACATCCGACCTGTAGAGAATGCGCCAACGAGCCTCTGGATCGCTCTGACAGTCGATGGAATCTTGCTTCGTCTCGATTTGTCGCATGTTTCCAGCCAGGTCATTGCCCGTGTACCCGAGGAGAAGATGGCCTGGATTGCCGAAGAAGTCAGTGCACACTTTCCTCACCAGGAAAAACTGGTGCTTGCTCCTGGGGGTCGCTTCGCCGCAATTATCAACCGATGGGGGCGCCATGGAGCTGTGCTCGATCTTTCTTCCGGGCAGATAGTGATGAACCTGGAGCGAGGAGCATACCATGCTCTGGCCATTGTGATTTTCCTCTCGCCATGGTTAAGAGAGACAATCACACTCTGCTCGTGCATGGGACAGACTGGAATCGCCTCGATATCACTGATCTGGTGACAGGAACGCTGATGACCGAGCGCAACGCTCCAACATATGTCCCTGGCCAACAAGTAGAACATTACCTGGACTACTTCCATGCTGGCCTGCTTCTTTCGCCCGATGGGGAGTGGATTGCAGATAACGGCTGGGTGTGGGGTTCATCCAGCCTGACAACGGCGTGGAGTTTGAAGCGCTGGCTGGAGACGAATGTCTGGGAGTCGGAAGATGGCCTTTCCCGACGGGAGTTTTTTTATCGCGAACACCGGGTTGATCCGATCTGCTGGATTGATAGCAGGACACTGGCTATTCTGGGGTATGATGAGAGCGAAGAGGATACTGCTCTGAGGCCTGGTTTACGTCTGTTCGATGTCGTTTCTGGTGATGAAGTACACTCGTTTTCTGGCCCAGAGGGGGACCTTTTCTTTGATGAATACCTGTTTTCCTGTTCAGCTGAAAAGGGAACTGCTCTCTGGGATGTGCGATCTGGTGAGCGCTTGTATCGAGACCCGACGTTCTGTCCAATACGCTATCATCCTGGGACAAAGCAATTCCTGACCCTCAGAGGTGAACAACATATTCAGCTGAGCCACCTGGACAAAGGCAGCCTCTGACTCATCAGGGGATCAACATCCCTCGCATGTTGACTGGCTGCAGTCCCAGAAACAGAGTGCTACGCCCCGCGATGAGGTCGCGGATATGACGAAACGCGGCCGGGCGTTCCGCTTCGCTTCCTTCGACTCGGCCGGGGTCGGGAAAGTCCCAATGGACCTGGTGGCGCGCTGCTGCAGCCACGAAGAACAGGAGCAATGCCTCAAGGCTGACCATAACGCTGCGTCTGATCGCTGCGGCGCTTCGCTCCTCTGGATCGTCTGGCGCCGCCCATACACCCTTGGTAGTGATTGGGAGAGCCAGCAGCGTGTGCTGACGGTTTGAGAGGGGTCAAGAACCGCGCCAGGCAGGCGAGGTTCAGTCAGAGAGAGCCTGCCTGGCCGGGGATCGGGGGGATCGCGACGGACAGGCGGAGGCTGCACTTCCCCTTACCCGGCCTCCGCCCGTCTCTAGAGGAGCGGACTGCTGATGACCTTATGTCTCCCCCCTGCCGCCAGCAGCCTCGGGGGCCAGCTTCCCTCTCTCTTCCTCCGTTGCCAGCGCAAAGACCCCGGCCTCTTCCTGGTAGGTCAAGATCTCAGCGTAGCGTCCCCAGTCGATGATCGTCTGCAGCTGAGCCTCCGCCTCCTGCTCACTGAAATGCTCGCGCAGGCGTCCGAGGTAGCGCTCCTCATCCACCCGCTGGTCGGGCGCTGCTACCAGGTCTTCAGCAATGCGACGCAGCAGGGCCACGCGAGCCAGAGCCTGCTGGCGGAAGAGCCGCTTCTCCTCCTGGACATCAGCTTTAGCAAGCTGCCGGCCAATCGCTGTCAGGATCAGATCTCCCTCTTCCGGGCGCGCCAGCTGGAGCAGATCGGCGGCATCGACCAGCGGAAGCAGCTCATCCAGTTCCAGTTGCAGCTCCCGGCCCAACTCTGCCAGATCGACCCGCCCCCCACGCGCCTGAACCAGCTCAAGCAGGCCGATGATATCTGCGGGCGCAACATGAGGTAGCGTTTGATAGGAGCGCGTCGGCCGTGGCTGTCTCCGCCGCAGGAGCGCAGGCTCCTCACCAGCCAGCAAAGTAGCCCCATCCTCAT
This sequence comes from Ktedonobacteraceae bacterium, assembly GCA_042408965.1. Classification (GTDB taxonomy): domain Bacteria; phylum Chloroflexota; class Ktedonobacteria; order Ktedonobacterales; family Ktedonobacteraceae; genus Thermogemmatispora. The sequence continues at coordinate 6,725 of JBHOQN010000064.1, read as the reverse complement.
CCGGACTGGTCATCAGCCGATAGATCAGATCCACTCGCTGCAGATAGGCGGGACTGTACGGCTCTCGCTCTCCACGTGGCAATCCCTGGATCTCCGCGCGGATGTGTCCGGGGTCAGCCCCCAGGATCAGCAAGCGATCCGCCATGCTCACAGCCTCGTCAATATTGTGGGTGACCAGCAGCATGGCGCGCGTGGGGATCTTCGCCTGATACCAGAGCTGCAGCAGCTCGCGACGTAGATTGGCCGCAGTGAGCACATCGAGCGCGCTGAAAGGCTCATCCAGTAGAAGCAGCTCTGGTTCGACCGCCAGCGCGCGGGCAAACCCGACGCGCTGACGCATCCCACCCGAAAGCTCTTTGGGATAGGCTTCCTCGAAGCCATCCAGCCCGATCATATCGATGATCGCCAGGGCGCGCTTCAAGCGCTGCAGGCGTGGCAGTCCCAGGGCCTCCAGCCCCAACTCGACGTTCTGGAGCACGGTAAGCCAGGGAAAGAGGGCAAAGCTCTGGAACACCATCGCACACGAGGGGGTGGGACCCTGCAGCGGCTGGCCATGCACACGCACCGCTCCCTGGGTTGGGCGGATCAACCCCGCCAGGATGCGCAGCAGCGTTGACTTCCCTGAGCCAGAGGGCCCCAGCAAGGCCACCAGCTCACCGGCGCGGATCTGCAGCGAGACCGCTTCCAGCACAACCGGCACACAGCCCCTCCGCCCCTGTTCTCCACGCCCCTGATACAGATGAGTAATCTGCTGCGCCTCCAGGATCACCACGCCGTCTGCCTCGCTAATCTGTCTTTGAGCCATCACGTTTCTCCTTTCGTTCTACGAGACGCAGGAAGGTTGGTCCCTGCGGGATCTGGCTATACTTGCCTGGCTAGGTAAGCATAGCCAGGTAAGCATCGATCTAGGCCAGGCGATAGCGCCGTTCGGCCAGGTAATAGAGCCGTCGCCACACGAGCCGATTCAGCAGCACGACCACGGTGGCCATGAGCAGCGTGCCCGCCAACAGCAGCGGATAGTTGCCAGCCTCAGCCGCTGCAGCGATTACGGCGCCCAGCCCAAACGTCTGCAGCGTTGCCCCATGAAACTGCACCAGCTCGGAGACAATGCTGGCGTTCCAGGCGCCCCCGCTGGCGGTAATCAGCCCGGTCACCAGAAAGGGGAAGATGGCGGGCAAGATCACGGTGCGCCAGCGGCGCCAGCCAGTCACCTCGAAAAGGGCGGCTGCCTCCAGCAGGTCACGGGGAATGGCCATGGCGCCGGCGATGACATTGAAGAGCACATACCACTGGGTTCCCAGCAGCATGAGCAGGATCGCCGCCAGCGAGAGACTGCCTGGTACGGCCATCAGGAGAGCCAGCAGCGCGGGGAACAGCGCCGTAGCAGGAATAGAGGCGACGATCTGGACCAGTGGCTGCAGGCGGCGCGACCAGCGAGGCGAGAGACCGATGGTCACGCCGACAGGGACCGTCCACAGGGTGCCAATGGCCAGCGCTGCTAGCGTGCGGAGCCAGGTCGCTCCAGCAGCCAGCGCCAGGTGTCCCCACATCAGAGGCGGCACCTGCACCAGCAGGAGCCCTCCTTGCCAGCCGATCCAGAGCGCCAGCAGTCCAAGCAGTCCCAGGATCAGCGTGCCCGTGCCACGCCGCAACCAGTGGAGAGAGCGCCCCCGACGGGCCTGCTCCACAGCCGACAGGCGCGCTGACCTTTCCCCCGGCAGCGGCTGCAAACCATTGAGCAGCCGGGCCAGCGCCTCCCCCAACGGATGGCCCAGGTGCTGCCGCAGCCAGCGCACGGTCGGCGAGCCTCGAAGCAGATCGAGCACCAGCGAGCGCGGCGGGGCCGTCTCCGCCTGCTCTTCCACCTTAAAGCGTCCGGCCCAGGCCACCAGAGGGCGCCACAGACAGAGATCGAGCAGAACAATCAAGCCGACCAGGGTGAGCAGCCCGAGGGTGAGCGCCTGCGTATCGCCTCGGTCGGCTGCCAGCTCCAGATACGAGCCGAGGCCGGGCAGCCGGGCGGAGCGATCTCCCAGCGGAAATTGTTCAGAGGCCATCAAGAAGAACCAGCCGCCGGCCCAGCTCATCATGCTATTCCAGACTAAGCCGATGATCGAGGCCGCCAGTTCGAGCTTCAAGAAGCGCTGCCAGGGTCGTAAGCGCAGCAAACGACAGGCATCGATAAGATCGCGGGGAAGGGTCAGAGCAGAATGATAGAAGCTAAAGGTCATATTCCAGGTCTGGCTGGTAAAGATCAGCAGGATACTGGCCAGTTCCAGCCCAATATTGCTGTGGGGAAAAGCCGCAACCAGGGCCAGCACCACTGCCGGAAGAAAGGAGAGAATGGGAATACTTTGGAGCAGATCCAGCAGTGGGATCAGGACGCGCTCAGCCCGACGATTGGTGGCGGCCACATGGCCGTAGAGCAAGGTGAACAGCAGCGCCAGGCCGTACGCCAGCAGCATGCGCAGTAGCGAATAGCCGGCGTAGAGTGGCAGTGCCAGTGGCGAAAGCGAGATGGCCACCACTGGGGTGAGCGGCTCCGCCCAGCGCGAGGCTACCAGCACGAGCAAGGTGCACAGCAGTAGTAGAACGCCTCCCCCCAGGATCAGGTCCCCTAGCCAGAGCCAGCGATGAACTCCTGATGCTGACAGAGCACGCCGGCCCTGCCTCTGCTGCGGGAAGGTATGAAGTATGCGAGCCATCATGTCTCTCCTGTGCCAGTAAAGATCGGCCAGGATGATTGTGCCCATCGCTGGAGAGCCAGAGTGCACGGCGGGCTGGAGCAAGCCAGTCATCAGGAGCGCAGGCGGGTGACCCCATGCCTGAGCGAAGGCGCAGCTTCCCCCTCTGGCAGCCACCGACGTCCCGGCTTCGGAGAGGGCTGCTCGCAGTATGTGAGCACAGAAGGCCCTCCAGAGGCGCACGTGCACGGCACAAGCGCAGGGCATGGACAGCCGCCGCAGCGTGGTGGTCGTAGACGCCCCCTGGACGATAGCGGGGCAGCCGGCTGTGTGGTGGATAGAAACACCAGCGCCTGGCACAGGAAGCCACAAGGGAAACAGCCGTGTCCAGGCTCAGGTGATAGGAAAAGCGTAGGGCAGGGAAGAGAGCGGAAGAGAGAAAGGAGAGAGGGTGAGAGGGTTGACCAACACAGGTGACACGTCAGTCAGGCTTCCACCTCCCTTTCTCATCAGGGCCCACCTTCCCCGTGCCCAGGCAAGCTGCTCTGCGCGACGGTGGTTCTGAGCTTCTACTCGCCGGTTCCATAGATGGTCACGATCCTCCTCGGCATGGACCTGGTTGGATGGCTCCGGCTTCCTCTCCGAGATCGAGCTCTCGGTTGGGAGCTTCCAGGGGCATCAAACCAGGAGCTCACTTTTTCATGGAAACGATCTCCGCAGAGGATTATAGGGCTGCCGGAGGAGGGTTGTCAAGGGGCTGACCTGCCCTTGAAGATCATTGGCGGCTCGCCCGGCAGGACTCCTTTCAAGCAGCCTCACCTCCATCCCTGTCGGCCCCGAGAGCAGGGGCGAGCGGCAGCCTTCCAGGCCCAGACAGGTAGCTCCCAGGCGGCTGGCCAGTACCAGTGCGGCGCTGGCCGTCCACGGCTGGCGCTAGCGAGCTGCCTGGCCGGGCGGCTTCCCCAACAGAGCCTCCTTGATCGCCAGCAGCACACTGACATTGGCCACAGCAGGCACGCCCCAGCACACGCGCGTCTGGTCACGTTTCTCTATCACGACGCAATAGTGGTCAGTCGGTCTGGGGGCCAGCGGATCATTCGCAAAAGCAGAGTGCCCAGGGCTGCCCCTCCTGATTTTGATCGTGAGATCGCCTATCTCTGTCCGCGGTACCGTGGCTGGAGCCTCGCCGCCCGGCTTCCGGAGGCTCACGCCGCTCTGATTCACCTCGAGGTTGCCGAAATCCAGGGATTCGCCCGCGTTGAGGGCAGTGAGGGCGCGAGGCAGAAGACGGGCGCTGATCTGGCGATCCAGCGCTGCAGCAAGCTCCTCGATGTGGCTCCACAGGTGGGGTTCCAGGACCACCTGTCTTCCACCGGCTCCACGGATGAGCACTTCACAGGTATCTGACCGCTGCCAGAGGGCGAGGATGCCATGCCGTAAGATGTCACGCTCCGCGGGCCGCTGCCAGAGCGCGTCGATCTGCTCCCAGCGGAAGGCTGTGACCTGGCCTTTCTTGACAAGCAGACCGTCAGTGCAGAGGTAGATGCGCCACGAATGAGCCCACGCCTTGATGATCAGCGCAAGCACGGTCACGAAGGAGCATACCAGGAGCGCAATGCCCAGAAGCGGCACTCCCCCCCAGGATCAAGGCGGTGTAGAGCCATCCCTGCCATTCCTCTCGGATTCGCTCCCAGGCCCCGTTCAAGACGAAGATGCCCAGTAATACGATCGCGAACATTCCTCCGAGAGAGAGTCCGCCCAGTATCAGGTAGCTGAGGATGGTAAGCCAGGCGCGCCCGACCAGCCGGACAAACGAGTGAGTCCTATACTCGCGGAGGATGAGTCTCAGCTGGTAGCGCACTACCAGAGCGGAAGCATCTTGAGACATGATGCGTGACCTCCACATGCAGCAAGGCAAACAGTGGTTGCTCTCGTCCCCGCCTCAGTCTGGAGCCGCAGCCGCCGCCTGAGAATTGCAGGGGCAGCAGCACGCGCAAATGTCTATGAGATCCAGGCCAGGGTTCAAGGCTGCACACGACCGTCTATGCCAATGTTGTGCGTCAGGCTGCTGAGCAGGCACGAGCAGCAAATGCTCATGTCATCATCCTTGCTGGACTGAGCGCGAATCCTGACGGGCAGCACGTGACCGGTGAGGATCTCTACCGTGCCGTGATGGCCACACAGAGCATGGTGAGTGGCTACTGGCTCAATATCCCCGTGGGAGGCCAGTATTGCCCCCGATATGGCAGTCCCCAGCCCCAGGTAGCCGTTGACTTCCTCAAGCGGCTACTTGCTCTGGATCAGTGGGGGCTGCTGGGATGTTACCAACGCGCTCAGACCATCAACGAACCTGAATAAGCCCGCTGGCTGCGATTGCGCAGGCTGCCTCAGGCCTCAGGCCGAACAGAGGCTGACCGTCGCAACGAGTCCACACTCTTACAGTACAAGACAGACAGCCCACAACTACATCACTGCTGGCAGGAGCGCTGAGTCTCTTTGAGAACAGCCATGAGCGCTGGATGAAATCGTCATGATATGTTCCTCCTTCCGGGTACTAGCGGCTCTTTGGCGCTCGTTCCTCTTCTTTCCTGAGCTTGAGCATGGCAAAGGCAGCAGGAATACTGCCAAGCAAGAACAGCCCATACGAAACGGGGTCGGTGATGGAAAAGTTGAGATGGGCTGGAAAGGCGATGATCGGCAGCAGGCGGCTGAGAACAATAGCTGAGGCCGCCCAGAGAGGAATCGCCCGTGCCCGGCCAAGCGCGATGCCAAGCAAGAGGGGACCGCCCACAAAGCCGGTGATGAAAAGGACTAAGCAGGCCGTCATGAACGCATCACTATTGAACCGATTCCATAAAGCAATGACTAAGAAGATCTGTATCAGGAGCGGATTTGCCTCTCTGTAAGCGACCAGGACGCCGAGGAGATTGTTCCCGACGGTGAGACAGGCTGGATTGCCGTATTGAGGGCAGAGGCTGAATCATAAAGAGAGGGTCAATTACTCTCCCGTGAGCTGGTACGGGCGGCTGGTGGCAGGCGTCCTGCCCTTCAATACCGAAATATATACTAAAATATTATTAATTATACTTAAAATATGAATTAACGTTGATTATCTAAATACTCGTTGCTTCGAGGATCTCGGCTCCCGGCTTTCCGTGCAGCGATCCTCGAATGACTCTACAAGCCCTCCAGGACGATTCTCCCTGGCATCATTACCGCACCAGTGCAGTCACTCATGACCGCTTTTTGGGGATCATCGAAAAGGCTTGACTGACGCGGCTCCAGATGCTACCCTGATGGGGGTACCGTCCAACGAGGCCAAACCGCCCGTCTGGGATTGAAACCGGTGACATCATGTACCTGGTCTTGATGCAGTCGAAGTCCAACGAGGCCAAACCGCCCGTCTGGGATTGAAACTTAGACAGCGCCTCAGCAATGGCCCGCGCCGTCGCGTCCAACGAGGCCAAACCGCCCGTCTGGGATTGAAACTTGATAGCGTTCTGAATGACGTATACCGGCACTCCCAGTCCAACGAGGCCAAACCGCCCGTCTGGGATTGAAACTGACTGACATGGCAGCGCAACGCAGCAGCCTTCAGGGTCCAACGAGGCCAAACCGCCCGTCTGGGATTGAAACTGACTGACATGGCAGCGCAACGCAGCAGCCTTCAGGGTCCAACGAGGCCAAACCGCCCGTCTGGGATTGAAACCTGCTCGTGACATCCTCTATGTCGACAACGCGAACGTCCAACGAGGCCAAACCGCCCGTCTGGGATTGAAACCTTCAGGAGGCAGCAACAGCTTCGCCCTTTATGGCGTCCAACGAGGCCAAACCGCCCGTCTGGGATTGACACAGTTGATACAACGCTAGCTAGAGCGGCCTGCCAGACCGTCCAACGAGGCCAAACCGCCCGTCTGGGATTGAAACTCCCTAGCGAGATCCTCTATAGTCCAACCTACCATCGTCCAACGAGGCCAAACCGCCCGTCTGGGAGTGAAACTAGCTTTATCTACCCGCCAATATCCCCTGGCGATCAGGTCC
>JBHOQN010000063.1:0-6655 GCA_042408965.1 Ktedonobacteraceae bacterium | reverse complement strand
TAGGGAAAGAGGGTGTCACACAAGAGACAATCTGTGGTATGATAGCGGCGGCATGGACTATGTATGACTGCTGTGGGGACGCGGATGCAGAGGCGGAGGCTCCCCCTCGGCTTACTTCTTCGCCCAGCCTCGCCTGGTCTGTTGGTTAGGCAGGCGAATACAATCCTCCAGAGAGAAGGAAGGAGGCGATTTCGTGGAATTCACATTTCCTCGGTGTCGCAAGTGTAGTGAAGGTGATCTGGTTCCGCTTTCGGATTTCGGCAGCCAGGGAGCTTCTATCGAGTACAAGGCCTGGGTCTGTACTAATCCCTCTTGCCTGTACAACATCAAGATCCGTAATGGAGACATCATCATTAATGAACCCATTAGTGATGGCTCTCTCCACCAGTATCGTGGCAGCCGTTCCTGAGCTGATCGCCGGTTCGTGAGAGCGCTCTCCTGTCTGCAGAGATAGTGTGGCGTGCACGGCCGCTGGTTGACTCTGGTCCGTTCCTGTCGCGTGCGACGGTTCCCTGCTGAAAAGGCGATGGCCAGAGCGCCTTGGTCTTCTGTCTTTTGCCTTTTCGGCGTGGACGCTTGTAAAGCGAGGGCACCCTCACCTGTTCCTGTCACGTTGTGTCAGGTGAGCAGGCCCTCACTTGCAAGTCTCGGGGTGTAGCCTGCTTATTTTGTGACTCTGCTCCCTTCTAGATGCTGTCTACTTCGCCCTGATCCAGGCAGATGCGCTGATGCCTTCTCGGCTCTCGTCTTCGCCGCTGCGCCCGCAGTGGGCAGGCCCTGTTCTGCAGGCATGGCTGATCCGCCGGATCGCTGCCGCGGTGCTCTGGCCGTTATCTACCGCTGATCGTGCGACGGTCTTCCTGTTCGTACCTGTCTGAGGCGCTCTTCTCCCTTTACTTTGGGCCTGGATTTCGTCTACAATGGGAACTGATGATGCCGGCGGCTTTATGGCTCAGTGGCTGGCAGTTCCTCGATCAGTGGGAGCGGCCTCCTGCAATTCTATGAGATGAAAGGAGAGGTCTCAACTGGCGGGTGGACACCTCAACCGATGGCCTCTTCAGGGCGGGAGGTCAGTAGAGCCTCTTAAGGTGCTTGGTGGCCTGCGTCTCACTCACTGCCCATCATCGGGGGGCGCGCTGTCCCTCGTCAGGTCAACGACTATCAGGCTCCGTGTGCTGATCGACTCGTGGGTGGTGATGGCGCCTGCTGGAAAGCAGGCAGCCTGCCAGGCGCTGTAGCCTGCGTCTGCTTGCTGGTTGAGGGCTGAGCTGTGTTGTGTCAGCCAGCTCCCGTGGAGGGGCGCAGTATTGCACTGCTTGCCAACGGGTGAAGCGTATAGAGCAAAAGGAGTCGGAACTGACGTGCTCAATAGATTTTTTGGGCGCAAGCCTAGAGATGAAACACCAAAGGCCGAGACGGGCGAGGATCAGGAGGGCCGGACGCCAGCAGAACCTGCTTCGGAGCAGCGTTTGAACTTTTTCAAAGCCAGCCTGAATCGCACACGCCAGCTATTCGGGCGTGTCCAGGAGAGCTTCAAACAGGATGAACCGTTGACTGAGGCCTTCTGGGACCAGCTCGAGGAGTCGCTGATCGAGGCCGATGTGGGAGCGGGAACAACGAGCTGGCTGCTGGAGCGTCTGCGCCAGCGCGCCGATCAGGAGCGTTTCCAGACCACCTCCCAGGTGCGGCGTGCCCTGCGTGAGGAGCTGCTGGCTCTGCTCGGCAAGACGGCCCCATTGCGCTTTGCCACTCACTCTCCGCTGACGGTCATCCTGCTGATTGGCGTCAATGGTTCCGGCAAGACCACAACGGTGGCCAGGCTCGCCCACCGTCTGAAGGCTGAGGGTCATAGTGTACTCCTGGCTGCCGCGGATACCTTTCGGGCTGGAGCAATTGAGCAGCTCAAAACCTGGGGTGAGCGTATCGATGTGCCTGTGATCAGCCAGAATCCTGGCTCTGATCCTGGCGCTGTAGTCTATGATGCCATTCAGGCAGCGCTCTCGCGCGGCTGCGATGTGGTGCTCGTCGATACTGCCGGTCGCCTGCATACAAAGTCGAACTTGATGGAGGAGTTGAAAAAGATTGGCAAGGTCGTTCAGAAGTTCCTCCCTGACGGACCGCATGAGGTGCTGATTGTGATCGATGCCACCACGGGCCAGAATGCTCTGCTGCAGGCGCTCAAGTTCGCCGAAGATGTCGGCCTGACCGGAGTCGTCATTACGAAAATGGATAGCACGGCGAAAGGTGGTTTTGCGTTTGCGGTCGCCGATGATCTGCGTGTCCCGATTAAGTTTATCGGCACCGGTGAGAAGGTCGATGACCTGGCGCCTTTTGATCCTGAAAGTTTCGTTGACGCTCTCTTTGCGCAAGACTGAAGACGGGGGTATTTGTATGACCAGGGAACCGGCTATTTCTTCCAGGGCGCAGCCGCCCGAAAAGCAGTCTGGGCAGCGCGTCGCTCCTGGCAATCTGATGGTGAAATGCCCGAAATGTAAAGAGATTCTCTATGGCCGCGACTGGGAAAAAAATCTAAAGGTCTGCTCGCGTTGTAATTACCACTTCCGCCTCTCGGCCTATGAACGCATCGAACTGCTGCTCGACGCCGGGAGCTTTGTGGAACTCGACAGTGATCTGGTCTCGGCTGATCCGCTGCATTTCGTGAGCCGCTCACAATCCTATGTGGCGAAGTTGCAGGAAGAGCGCGAGAAAGTGGGGCTGAACGACGGGGTGGTCAGCGGCCATGGAACTATCGAGGAGCACCCGCTGGCCCTGGCGGTGATGGATTTCCGCTTCATCGGTGGCAGCATGGGCGCGGTCGTCGGTGAGAAGGTAACTCGCACGATTGAGCTGGGACTGGAGCGCCGCTGGCCAGTCTTGATCGTCTCCACTTCGGGTGGCGCGCGCATGCAGGAGGGGTTATATTCGTTGCTGCAGATGGCTAAGACGGCGGCGGCTCTGGCCCGCCTGGGTGAGGCCCAGGTTCCTTTCTTCAGCCTGATCACCGATCCTACCACTGGTGGTGTGACGGCCAGTTTCGCCATGCTGGGCGATGTCATTCTGGCTGAGCCGGGTGCCATGATTGCCTTTGCAGGACCGCGTGTCATTGAACAGTTTATGCACGTCAAGTTGCCCGAGGGAACGGTCAATGCGGAGTTTGTGCTCGAGCACGGCATGATCGACGCTGTCGTCCATCGGCGTGATCTCCGTCAGACCCTCGCGCATCTCCTGCGTCTCTATCGGGTCCCTGCCGTCTCTCATCCTTCACAACCGTCTGCCGAAGTCCCCGCCGAGCTGCCGGATGTCGCATCGCAGCAATCGCGGGCACAGGCCAGGAGAGGTTAACCATGGCGTACGATCTGGAGTTTGAGAAACCGCTGGCTGAGCTGGAGAAGCGCATTGCCTCTCTGCAGCGTAAGGGCGATCGCCTGCGTGCTGAGGAACATCTTCAGCTTCAGGAGTATGAGCGTGAACTGCGTCATCGCACCGAAGAGATCTATCGCAACCTGGATGCCTGGCAGACGGTGCAGGTGGCGCGCCACAAGGATCGGCCCTATACGGCTGATTTTATTCGTCTGATGTGCGACGATTTCTTTGAGTTGCATGGCGACCGCCACGTTGCTGATGACCACGCGATCATGGGGGGACCGGCGCTCTTCAACGGCGAAACGGTGATGATCATTGGTCATCAGAAAGGTCGCGATATGCGCGAGAAGATGTTCCATAACAATGGCATGCCTCATCCCGAAGGGTACCATAAGGCGATCCGCCTGATGCGCCAGGCTGAGAAGTTTGGCTATCCGGTGATCTGTCTGATCGACACGCAGGGCGCTTTTCTGGGCCTGGAAGATGAGGAGCGTGGTCAGGGCCGCGCCATCGCGGCCAGCCTCTATGTGATGGCCCGCCTGCGCGTGCCGATTGTGGCGGTTGTCATCGGCGAGGGTGGCAGCGGTGGCGCGCTGGCCATCGGCGTGGCGGATCGCCTGCTCATGCTTGAGCATAGTATTTATACGGTGGCCTCTCCTGAGGCCGCCGCCTCGATTATCTGGCGCGATAAAGTCTATGCTCCCCAGGCAGCCGAGGCGATGCGTATCAGCGCTCGCGAGCTGTACGCCCAGGGTCTGGTCGATGAACTGGTGCCCGAGCCGTTGGGTGGCGCGCATCACAATCATAGCCTGATGGCGGAGAATCTGAAGGTGGCCCTCATTCGCCATCTGGATGAATTGAAGCAAATTCCTCTTCCGCTCCTGTTGCAGTTGCGCTATGAAAAGTATCGCTCCATCGGCCCATTCGATCGCGTCTCCTGACGGGAGCGGAGGGCGCACTCACTGCGCGGGGCCGGTGGCGCTGGTGTGTGGTCTCCCGGCTGTGCCGACAGGATGGCCGTGGAGACCACCTGCCTTGCTGCACTCTGAGAGGTACGCCAGCCTGCTGGGGCTTGACAGCTTCTCCTTTTTTTTGTATGCTGTGTACGCGCCTGTTTCAAAAACAGGTGTCTCACTCGGGAAACGATGGGGTCGTGATTCTGCTGTTCAGCGACCGCGTTCCCATGAGGGCTGCTCCAGGGAAGTCTCCCTGAGGTGCAGGTCTCATTTCCGGTGGGCGCCGTCTGAGCCGGTGTGGCGGAATGGTATACGCGCCTGTCTCAAAATCAGGTCCTCGTGAGGGGTTGTGTGTTCGAGTCTCACCACCGGCACCCCATACCATAGAGGTGCAGCGAGCGGGGCAGTCCGTGCCGACCACCCCGCTCGCCCTCTTGCTGACAGCCTCTTCCTTCCTGACCGTGAGTCCCTCCGTCCACTCTATGGTCCGGGCTGTCCTCTGCGGTGCTACCCCCTCGGCTCCGAGGTGCTCAGCCTCTCAAGGCGAAGACTTCGAAGATCAGGAAGGCCACCAGCAGCGCCAGCAATGTGTTGAACAGCGTCGCCGCTCCGTAGACTAGCACTGGACGTATCCCCGCCTCCCTGAAACCTTCGATTCGGAAGCTCAGACCGATACTCACAAACGCGAACGTGAACAGCCAGGTGCGCAGCGCCGTGATGTCGCTGAGGATGGCTTTGTTGGAGGCGAGCAGGCCCAGGTCAATCAGCACCGTCATGATGACGGAGGCAACTACGAAGCCGATCACAAACTTCGGGAAGCGTGTGAAGATCTCGCTCCAGCGAGGTCTTGCGCGGCTGCGCTCTCTCTCTACCCGTGTGATCCAGTAGAGTGTCAGCAGGAATGCGATGACTCCGATAAGGGCGTTCTGTGAGAGCTTCACCACGGTGGCATAGTTGAGGGCTACCGGACCCGCGATCGCTCCACTTGCAGCCACGGCGGCGCTGGTGTCGATGTTTCCCCCGATCCAGGCTCCGGCAACAGCCTGGCTCAGGTGCAGCCAGCCGGCGATCAGTGGCTGTAGAAAGATCAGTGGGAGTGAGAAAACGATCACCAGGCTGGCCACGTAACCCAGTTGCTCGCGCCGTGCCTGTACTGCCGCCGCTGCAGCAATGGCGGCACTTACACCGCAGATAGAGACCGAGGCTGCGATCAGTGCACGCAGATGACCTTCGAGCTTGAGGAAACCTCCAAGGAACCAGGCAAAGAAGAAGACTGACGTGATCAGAATGAATGCCTGGAGGATTCCTCCCACACCAATCTTTAGCAGATCCAGCAGGTTCAGCCCGGCTCCCAGCAGGATGACGCCTGTCTTCAGAAAAAGCTCGGTGCGAAAAGCGCCAGCGAGGCGCTCCGGCCATCCTACCAGATGCAGAAGCACATTGGCCAGTAGCCCGAGGGTAATGGCGTAGACGGGAAACTCGATCGTGCTCAGGGTGCGCTTCAAGTTCCCACTGAAGAAGTTGGGAAACTGTTTGGTGAGCCACCAGACAGCTGCGCCGAGTACGAAGACGATCAGTAGTGAGGCCAGAAGCTCCAGCCCCGCTGAACCTGGCCTGCGGGCGCCAGATTCAGACATAGCTGAGGTACTCACGAAGATTCTCCTTTCATCCGGCCGTGGACCTGTTCCCGGGATTGGCCTCTCAGGGGATAGAGTGCAGGATACGAGTCACAAGAAGGATGACCAGGATCAGACCCAGAATCAATGCCCACCAGTCCTCGTTCAGCAGGCGATACCAGGCTCTGGGTGTGAGCGCCTCACCACTGGGTGCCTCTACCTCTTCGGATCGGGCCTTAGCCGGCTTCGCTGGATGGTCATGGGCCATAGTGGAACCTCCTTTGCTGATTGTTGATGCTCGCTGGGACACGGGGTGGAGAGGCTGATCAGACCAGACCATGGGTAGCAGGAGTATCTGTCTGGCTCGGCACCAGCCGCCTCACATCCCCCTCTAATTGATATTGTTGATCAACTAAGTCATGTAATCTGTGTAGCATAATGCGGTCGGGACTGTCAATCCTGGAACGGCCGATCTGACGCGCTTTCAGTAGGAATGCTGATGTCTGGGTGGAATATGCGCCGGCCTTCCGAGGGAGAGGTCACTCATGTTTGCCTGTACTGTATACTGAAGTGGGGAAAGCAGTCAGGTGGACCCCACGCCTGAAGGCGGGGGCTTGCATCTCACCCCGAAGGGTGGACACGAGAGGCCGCCTGACAGGTCGGCCCACTCAGGACAGCTATACCATCCTGAGCAAGAGAAGCCAGGTACTTCTCTCGAAT
>JBHOQN010000059.1:0-12919 GCA_042408965.1 Ktedonobacteraceae bacterium | reverse complement strand
AGAAGAGAGGAATATCAGAGGAATACTGAGGGGAAAGAACGCCAGGGATCATGGCCGGTGCGCCTCCGCTGCGGCTGCTGCCCTCTCCCTCTCTCGATCTCCTGATCGGGGAGCGAGCAGCAGGCCCGCCCGCAGCGGCCTCTCTCGCGGGCTGCCTCCTCCTCCCTTGCCCTCTGGCCGCGGGCGCCGGCCCCTGGCCGGGACAATCCGTATTCAGTTGTCAAAGGTTCGCGGGTCGGGACCAGGGCTTGCGTCCCAGCGCCAGGAGGTTTCGTCTTGCGGAGATCTGCTATAATTGAGGCAGGATCGTCGCAAGCCATGATGCCCACCTTCAGGGGGACAGCATCATGGTTCAGGTCCCGATCGACCTGGTGTGTGCCAGCACACCAGGTCCTTTTTTTATTATGTTTGGATCGCGAGGCGACGTCATCGTCATCTCCTCGTCATCCCATCGTCATCGAGTATATGCAAGACAAGAAAGAATTTCAAGGATATTCTAAGACAAACTTGCCGGGTAGAGCAGAGCATGCTAGAATAAAGGAGGAGGCAGAACATGATTGACAATGACTCGGATATCCTCGACGCTGCTGAAGTCGGGCGAATGCTCAGAGTGCATCCGCGCACTGTCGTTCGACTTGCCAAAGATAAGAAAATCCCCGGATTCCGAGTAGGCAACCTGTGGCGCTTTCGCCGCGCTGCAATAGAAGAATATATTCGCCGTCAAGAACAGGAAGCCGAAGCTCTGCCGGGAGGAACGACATGCAGCAAAGGAGAACCATGAATGAACGCCTACGCCGAGAGCGCGAGCTGCGGGGATGGTCCCTTGACCGGGCCGCAGACGAATTATTCCAATTATGTGGGGATCGGCGCAGACGCGGGGATATCAATGCCAATATGATCCATCGATGGGAGATGGGTATTCATTTGCCCTCCCCTTATTATCGGGAAAAATTATGCCAATTGTACGGCAAGAATGCCGCAGAGCTGGGACTCATTGAAGATCGCGATCGCCTCTTACTACCCGGGGCCAGCCAAAATTCGTCAAAAGATCTCTTCGAATTTGGCCCCCTCTCATCCTCCTATCTAATCCTTGATGGTGATGGGCAGCACAGGTATTCCCCCAGGTCTATTCGCTGTCATTTCCAAGCACTCCCTCAAAAGTTTCCCCCGGAATTGGAGGCTCGACGAAGGGCAATTGAACAAGAGCAGGAGCAAGCTCAGCGCGAGGGAAGACCTTTTTATTGGAATGGAGAGCGATTTTATCTTGATCGCTTTATAATTAGCCGAGAGGGGCCAGAGGAAGAATTGGCTCTGGATCTCTGGTTTGGGCCGTCAGACTACTACTCCTTTCTTGCTACGAATATGAGCCTTGATGATCCGTCGATCAGGTCCCGTTACATAAGTGAAGAGTGGGACCAGCCTCCCCGCTTTTTTTCCAATGCCTTCGGGATCTATTTGTTGGTGGCTACGAGAGATCATCAGGTGATCCTGACCCGCCGAGGGGCGTCCCTCGGCAGCCGACCGCTTGAATTCAATATTTCTATGTGCGAGGGCCTCTCCGCCTCCGATGCAGGCCCCTCTGGCGCTCCAGATCTATATCATTGTGCGAGTCGGGGGATGGAAGAGGAGCTGGGGATAGCTCCGGATGAATTCGACCCTCAGGACATTCATTTTCTTTCATTTGGGATTGATGTGAAATATGCCCAGTTCTGCCTGCTTGGCCTCCTCAGGATCTCTAGTCTTACTGCCAATGATCTCCTTCGCCGGCGCCGAATGGGAGTAAAGGATCGCATAGAAAATAAACAGCTCTATGCCCTCCCGTTTGAGCCGGCATCTCTCATTTCTTTCGTCCTCTCACGCGGTCCCTGGGCCCCAGCGGGGCTTGCATGTCTATATCATTGCCTTGTCCGCCAATTCGGAAGGGTCTCTATTGACCGCTGTCTTAGCGCTCATGCCTGATCAGATGGCCTGGGAAGCCCTTCGAGGATCGCTGCACGGGAGAGCGGGAGCCGAGATCCTCGAAGGGAGCGGCATAAGCGGCAAGAGCGGCAGAGCGCAGACCTCCAGGAAGGGTTGACAGCGGTCGATCCCGATGGTATGCTCAGGCCAAAGGGGCATGGTGCAGCTCGTCGCATGAAGCAGTCATCAAGGAAGTCATCATGGAGAACGGATCCTTGGAGCAGCGCTTTGACGCATTTGAGGCGAAGGTGAGCGGGCAGCTCACCGATATCATCGGGCTGCTGCAGCAGTTGGTGGCGGAGGTGCGGGATCAGGGCCATCGGCTGAACGCGGTGGAGATCCGCATGAACACGTTTGAGCAGCGGATGGCCGGCTTTGAGCAGCGGCTGAGTGCGCTGGAGGCGCGCCTCAACGACCAGCAGCAGAGTATTTCGCTCCTGAATACGTTCCAGCGCAAGATGATGCAGAAGATGGGGATCGAATACGAGTAGTCTGCGGTGCGCCTGGCGGGGGGATACAGGAGAAAGGATGGTCCCGATGGAGAACGGATCCTTGGAGCAGCGCTTTGGCGCATTTGAGGCGAAGGTGAGCGGGCAGCTCACCGATATCATCGGGCTGCTGCAGCAGTTGGTGGCGGAGGTGCGAGATCAGGGCCATCGACTCGGAGCGATCGAGGCCCGGATGATGACGGTGGAGGCGCGGCTCAATGAGCAGCAGCAGAGTATTTCTCTCCTGAACACGTTCCAGCGCAAGATGATGCAGAAGATGGGGATCGAATACGAGTAGTCTGCGGTGCGCCTGGCAGGGGATGCAGGAGAAAGGATGGTCCCGATGGAACAACGGATCGCCGATTTGGAGCGGCGGGTGAGCGAACTTGAGTTCGTGTATCGGAACCTGGCGAAAGACACGACGATTCTCTATGGGATTTTGCGCACGGACCTGGACACGCTCAAGGCGCGCACGGAACGGATCGAGCAACGAGTGGAAGTGCTCAGCGGCGAGGTAGGGCAGGTCCAGGAGCGTCTGGAGCGCCTGGAGCAGCGGATGGATCAGCGTTTTGCCCAGGTGGATCAGCGCTTTGCCCAGATCGACCAGCGCTTTGCCCAGATCGACCAGCGCTTTGCCCAGATCGACCAGCGCTTTGCCCAGGTGGATCAGCGCTTTGATCGCCTGGAGCAGCAGGTAGGGCAGATCCTCACGCTGCTCCAGCAGCAGCAGGGCAACGAGCGCCCGTAGCACGTGAGGGCGACCGCTCCACAGCTGTGCCCGCCCGTGGTAGCCACCGCCTCGGCAGCCCGCCGATCATCGTCTGAGGGGCGCTACCGGCGACAGGCTGGCGGCTGTGCTCGGGCCGGGCCGAGCGCTGCCGGGAGCGTGCCTTCCCTGTGCCGCTGGCCCCCCGAACGGTTCGGTTGCTCATGCCTTTTCCAGTCCCGCCAGCACCCGCAGCAGCGCGAGCGCCGCCTGTGCATCCAGCTCCGCCGTGTGCGGGTGCCAGCCTGCCGCGATCCCCTCCTGGCGACAGGCCCGCTCCAGCGGCACCCAATACTCCAGCCCCATCCACTCCGCATACAGCTCCATGAGACAGTGCCATTTCTCCCTCGCCGTCAGCCAGCCTGGCAGTTCCAACCGCCAGCGGCGCGCACTGGCCTCCAGTGCCAGTCGGTCGAAGGCCGCATGGTAAGCCCAGATGGAGTCACAAGCCTCCAACAGCCTGGAAAGCGGTCCCCAGATTTCTGGGAACGTCGGCGCCCCCTTCAGATCCTCTTCCCGTAGCCCATGAACCGCCTGCGCCCCCGGGGTGATGGGCGCGTCGGGCCGGACGAGGGATCGAAAGAGCAGCTCCCCCTCGCCGCTGACGACCGCTACCTCGACCACCTGGAACCCTGGGTCCTCCGGTAAGCCCGTCGTCTCCGTGTCAAGCACCACGAGCTTCCGCCGCAGCTCGTCCTGCAGCCAGGCCCGCCCTTCCCTCCGCCGCTGCTGCAGCCGCTCTTCCTCCTCGCAGGCCCAGCAGCTCCGTCGCCTCTGCCGGCGCCGTTCCGGCTCGATGACGCCCCCGCACTGCGCACACGTGCGCCACCGGCGCCAGCCCTCCCTTGCCCGTTCCAAGGCCTGCCGCTGCGCCGCAGACAGCGGCCTCGCCGGCACCGCCTCCTTGATCCAATACAGCAGCACCCGCCGAGGCCGTCCTGCTGACCGCTCATAGCAGCCCGCTGGGTGCTGCCCCGGCGCGAGCCGTAACCCCCGACGTCGAAGTCCTGTCACGGTGGCCAGCCGTTCCCAGTCAATGTCCCAGGAGTTCCAGACTCGCATGCCCGCACAGCTCGACCTGGGCTTGCTCTCCCACTCCTTGGCACACCGCTCGCACTGCCACTTTCCCCCCATGCGCTTGAGCTGATGCTGATGTTCCATCTCACGGCCTCCTTCATTCAGCGATCTCTTCCGAGAGAACGGTGAGCCTCCCAGTGCTGCCCTGCCTGGGGTTGCCAAGAGGAGCTGATCAATACGACAGATCTCACGACAATCGTAAGATCTGTCGAGAACCGCAGATACTCGATAGGGGACAAAAAAGAGGCTTGCGAGGCTGCAAGAGGCGTGAAGAAATGAGGGGAAACTTGGGTAGGAAAAATCCCACCTTCGGCACCAGAGGCTCCTGCTTGAGCAAGGCGTAGATGGTCGCTCGGGCAGGAGTTTTTTGTTGCTCCGTTTGCTGCTGCTCGCGCCTCTGCCCGCGTTCTCCCCCTGGTACGCCCCTTGCTCTTCATCTTTCAGTATCCTCTAGCGGTTCGATCCCTCTTCAACGTTAGCACCATGGCAGCGTCCCGATGCCTATCCTGCTTTCAGTATCCTCTAGCGGTTCGATCCCTCTGCAACATCTGGGCATGCAGGGTGTGGCTGCTGAGATAGAGCGATCTTTCAGTATCCTCAAGCGGATCGATGCCTCTGCAACGGGGGTGGGAGCCGCGGGCGGGTTCTGGACTTGCGCCTCTTTCAGTATCCTCAAGCGGATCGATGCCTCTGCAACGCAGTGATAGCGGCAAAGCCTTCTACTGGTCTCTCTTTCAGTATCCTCAAGCGGATCGATGCCTCTGCAACCGCACCACTCCCCGGAGGCGTGGGGATACTTCCCACACTACTTATAACGAACAAGGCCCCGGATTCGTCATCTGAGAAGCTCGTTTTTCCAGCCCCTCCACCGCGCACATACATCGTCTCACGATCCTTCTCGAAACTCGTTCGCTGCGCCGCGCAAGGGGCGAGTTTCGAGGAAGCACTACATTACTCCAGTGTACTCTCATTGCAATACACGCACGCTGGCGCGAAATGCGGGCAGGATCTGTCCGCATTTCAGATCCCCATCCGGGCGAGTTTCGAGCCAGGCCCTCAACAGGGCCATCGCAAGCGCATGGTGGGAAACTGTCGTCTGAAAAAGAAGGAGGGACGTGATGAGTCACGTCCCTCTGCCTGCCTCCCCGCACTGCTGAACAAGACCAGTCCCCACAAAGCCCCCTCAGTCCTGCCCCCACCTCTCTCGCTACTGCTCGCTCCAGACCCAGTTCTGGATCTCTGGCAGATCCTCCAGGTGCTCGCGGATATAGACGTGGTGGCGACGCAACTGCTCCTCACACTCACGCACCAGCGAGGAAGTTAGATGACGCAGACGCGGCACCTGCTCCATCGCCAGCAGACAGAGATGATAGCGGCTGACCTCGTTGAGCACGACCATATCAAACGGCGTGGTCGTCGTACCCTGCTCGTTATAGCCGCGCACATGGAAACGACCAGGATCGGGACGGCCATGTATCAGCTCATGCACCGCACGCTGATAGCCATGGAAGGCAAAGATCACCGGCCGCGTCGCGGTGAAATGCGCCACAAACGCAGCCTCGTCGAGTCCATGGGGATGGCGCTCCGGCGGATAGAGCGTCATCAGATCAACCACATTGACCACCCTCACTTTGAGCTGAGGCAGATGACGGCGCAGCCACCAGGCGGCCGCCACGGTCTCCATAGCCATGACATCGCCAGCACAGGCCAGCACCACATCCGGCTCCTCCCCCTCAGCGTTGCCAGCCCACTCCCAGGTAGAGAGTCCGCGCGTGCAATGCTCGATGGCCTGGGCCATGCTGAGGTACTGCAGATGCGGCTGCTTGTCGATGACAATCAGATTGATATAGTTGCGACTGCGCAGACAGTGATCGGCCACCGAAAGCAGGCAGTTAGCATCAGGAGGCAGATAGATGCGCGCGATGGAGCCGCGGCGCGAGAGCACAGTGTCGATGAGGCCCGGCCCCTGATGCGAGAAGCCATTATGATCGTTGCGCCAGCAGGTCGAGGTAAGCAGGAGATTCAGCGAGGCGACCGGCGCCCGCCACGAGAGGCTGCGCGCCGCCTCGAGCCATTTCGAGTACTGGATGATCATGGAGTCAGCGATCATGGCAAAGGCCTCATAAGTCGCGAAGAGGCCATGCCGACCGGTCAGCAGATAGCCCTCCAGCCAGCCTTCGCAGAGATGCTCGCTGAGCACCTCCATGACACGTCCGTCCGGTGCGAGATGGTCGTCACCCGACAGGATCGGCTCCAGAAAGGTGCGATTCTGGACGGCAAAGACGTCGCCGAGGCGGTTTGAGTTCGTCTCATCGGGACAGAAGTAGCGGAAATTGCGCTGTCCGGCGTTTTCTTTGAAGATGTCACGCAGAAAGGCTCCCAGAGGCCTTGTATTGCCATAATAGCTGGCCGCCGGTCTCGCCACCTCAACGGCATAGGTCCGGAAGTCGGGCAGGGCAAGATCGACCAGCAGACGCCCACCATTCGCATGGGGATTGGCCCCCATGCGTCGCTCTCCCACAGGGGCAAGGGCCGCCAGCTCAGGCCGCAGACGGCCCTGCTCATCGAAGAGCTGCTCGGGACGATAGCTGCGCAGCCACTCTTCCAGCAGCCTGAGATGGGTCGGGTTCGTCCTGACCTCCTCCAGCGGAACCTGATGCGCGCGGAAGGTCCCCTCAATGGGCACGCCGTCGACCTCCTTTGGCCCGGTCCAGCCCTTGGGGGTGCGCAGGACAATGACCGGCCAGCGTGGCACTCCGCTCACTCCGCGGCTGCGCGCCTCCTGCTGATAGGCACAGATGTTGCTGTAGCAGACCTCAAGGACCTCGGCAAGGGCCTGATGCACAGCCAGCGGCTCCTGTCCCTCGACGAAATGCACCTCATAGCCATGGCCGCTCAGGAGATGAGCGATGTCTTCATCTCTGCTACGACCAAGCACTGTAGGGCCAGAGATTTTATAGCCATTGAGATGCAGAATCGGCAGCACCGCCCCGTCACGCGCAGGATTCAAGAACTTGATGCTCTTCCAGGAGCCTTCCAGCGGCCCGGTCTCCGCCTCGCCGTCGCCCACGACCGCCACGACCAGCAGATCGGGATTGTCGAACGCCGCACCAAAGGCATGCGCCAGCACATAGCCCAGCTCACCCCCTTCGTGGATCGAGCCGGGCGTCGGAACCGCTACATGGCTCGGCACACCACCCGGCGTGGAGAACTGACGGAAGAGGCGCCGCAGACCCGCCTCGTCCTGGCTGACCTGCGGGTAAACCTCAGAGTAGGTCCCCTCCAGATAGACATTGGCCAGAACGGCCGGCCCGCCATGGCCAGGTCCGGCCAGGTAGATGGCATTGACATCGTGATCCTTGATCAAACGATTGAGGTGCACGTAGATCAGGCTCAGGCCCGGCGAGGTCCCCCAGTGGCCGAGAAGACGCGGCTTGATATGCTCAGGGCGTAGCGGCTCCTTGAGCAGGGGGTTATCCTGCAGGTAGATCTGGCCGACTGTCAGATAGTTGGCAGCGCACCAGTACTGATGCATCAGGGTCAGACGCTGCTGATCCAGGACTGGCATGACTCTCTCCCTTGTATGAGCACTTCAGCTTGCACGCTTTACAGACGTTCAGTCGGGGACGATGAGCAATCAACCACCTGCCCGCTAGCTGAGCGTAGCTCATCGCCAGCAAGGCTGGTCAATCCCCTCGCGACCAGGAGGATACCCCCGGCGGCTCACAGCTCCCTCACAGCATGAGCGCCTTTTCTCACACGCTGATCACGGCCGGACGGAGCGCACCCACGACACGCAGAGCACGAGCAACAGCAGACCACGGCACGCACAGCCCCTCTGATTGGGGACCGCCCCGCGGATCAGCTCCACCTCTGTCGCCTCTGTCTGTCACCCACACGTGCCTCCAGCTCCCCCATCTTACACGTATCGTCGGGACAGCCTGACTCGACCTGCTCAGGCGAAGTGCAGCCGCGTCCCGACGCTGGTCTGTACGTAGGCCTCGGGCAGGGCCCGGGCCACTTCATGGGTGGCCCGCCAGCCCGTGCAGTGGCCCGGCACAATGACCGCTGGAGCCAGCGCCTTGAGTTCGGCCACGGTGCGTGGAATGATCGGCTCGAAGATGCCCCCAGTCAGGTGCAGTCCTCCCACAAAGGCATAGAGCGTTTCAACGCCGGTCAAACGACGCGCATGCATGAGCACGTTGATCACTCCGGCGTGACTGCAACTGGAGAGCACGACCAGCCCACGTCCCTTGAGCAGGAAGACGACGGCCTGATCATCCCAGATCCAGACATCTGGCTCCCAGCCATGCTCACCACGGGCCTCCTGCAGCGGAAAGCCCTGCTCAAAATCGGTGACGCGCTCGACCTGACCGGTGACGAGGACGGTGCCATCGAGCAAGAGCGAGGGGCCGCGCTCCTCAATGATGGCCACTCCCTCACGATCGAGATCGGCATGGCTGGGCGGCGGCATGCGAATCTCGCTGCCAGTCGGGAAGACAATGCGTCGATAGCGCCAGGCGTCGGGATGGAGCAGTAGAGGCAAACGCGGCCGGCCGAGGCGGCGTACGATGCCCTCGAGACCGCCGTGATGATCGGCATGTCCGTGGGAGAGTACAATGGCGCGTAGATCGGCGGGGCGCACGGCAAGCACGTCCATGTTGTGCAGCAACGTGTTGCGACCTAGCCCGGCGTCATAGAGGATGGAGGCGCTGCGCCCCTGACGCTCTACGGTGAGTAGCAGAGCATAGCCATGCTCGGCGATCAGCTGCTCGCGCTCGCTCCAGTCAAGGGCCAGCGGCGCTCGCCTGACCATCTCATTGCCGGGCAGCAGTACATCAACGGAATTATCGACCAGAATGGTCACATCCGCGGAGTCGACGGGAACCAGCGTCACCTGTTCGTTCATAGCACAGCCTCTCCTGAGCGGCCCTCGACGCCTCTGTGACGGCACTCGCGCGCCTGTCCGCAGCGTCAGAGAACGGCCCCAGCCATAGATCTGTGATCGTCTCCGCCACCGCCTGGATAGCAGAGAGAGAATCGCCCTGCAGAAAATACCCCCTGTACAGGGGCGGAAAAAAGTGATATAGTATCACAATACTGTATGGTGTATGGCTTCTTCAAGATGGATTTCTCTTGCAAGCTGCGCGATACAGGAGATTTTACCAGGCGTAGAGCCAGGAGATAAGCAAAACTCGATGTCATTAACTGATCAGATCCTGACGTGCCGCGATTGCAATCAGGAATTCACCTTCACCGTCGGCGAGCAGGAATTCTTCGCCAGCCGCGGATTGACCAACGCCCCCAGTCGCTGTCCCTCATGTCGTGCTGCCCGCAAGCAGAGTGGCGGCCGCGGCAGCTACGGGAACACCCGCGAGAGCCGCCAGATGTACACTGTTACCTGTGCGAACTGCGGGAATGAGGCGCAGGTCCCGTTCCTTCCACGCGACGACCGGCCGGTCTACTGCAGCGATTGCTATCGCCCGCAGAACTCCTACGAGCGCGGCCATAGCCGCCGTTCGCGCTGGTAGGGCGCTCATGAGTGAAGTTCGCCTCAATCCAGATGAGTCCTTTGAGGTCGCACTCAAGCGCTTCAACCGCAAGGTCTTGAACGCCGGCATCCTGGCCGAGGTGCGCCGCCGCAAGCACTACGAAAGCCGCAGCGATCGCCGCAAACGGAAGGCCGCCGTGGCCCGCCGCCGCCGCCGGCGTCATACACGCTCTCACCACTAGCTCTATACAGGGCCAGGAGCGCCTGACCGATCATCCGTAGCAGACTCAGTTACAGCAGCAGTAGAAGAGCCGTTCTTACAGACGCTCGCTCTTCTACTGCTTGTCACAGGCGCAAGCACGAGGCCCAGCCTTCCTACTATTGTCACCTCTACAGTCACTCCCCTCGCTGATTGAGGGTAAAGATATAATGGTATTGATTCCCGAAGAAATCGTATAGGGAAATGGGCCCGAAGACATTCGCGTTAAATTGTTGGCCGATCAGGACCGCAAGCCCCGCAGGCAGCGCTGAGAAGAGATGGATATGGAAAATACCCCGGTCCTGGTTGCGCAGGCAGCGCAGGTCACGTCCAATCTGACGGGCAATGGCCAGGGCGTGGCTACCGTCCCTCACCCCCCGGATGTGGTCTACTCCCTCTGGTATCGAATAATGGATGAAGCGGCCATAGTCAATCTTATTCTCTGCTTGTTGCGTGTATGCTTCTACAACTTTTTTAATACCATTCGCTATGGAAATAGCCACTACCGCTGTCTGGGGATCTCCCTTCTGGATGCTCTCATCACAGTTAAGAGGGGCAGGATCGCCTTGCGGCCCTTCGCTATCCCAATACTGTTTTTCCTTTTCATCACGTACTTCCAGTTTCATACTGCGAAAGATAAAGCCAAACAGATAGTCTAGCGAGTGGGCTGCTTTAATTGGGACTTTTAGGCTCCTTCCAGAGTCTAAGCTGCTGTCCGCGAGAAGACTTGTAATATCCTCCAGGGCCGGAACAATGAGGTTCTGCCATTCAGCAACTGTCATGATACGTCGCTCATTCCTATTCTCATCTTCAAGGAAAAGCTTCCTGGCATCAACCGACAGATCGAGCCTGGGGCTGCCCTCTCTAGCAACAAAGGTGCGTAGCCCAATCCAGATTTCATGGTTCTCCCCCGCCCTCGCACGGCGCTGGCGAAAGGCATCGCGCAGGATCTTGCGCGCAAGCGAGCGTAGCTTGCCGCTCACTACCTCCTGCTGGCTCACCCCCGGCTCAAGCTCGCCACCCATAAAATTCGTCAGCTTGCCCAGACCAAACTTCTCCAGGGCGCTCTGTGCTCTTTTCTGGCTGACCTCCTGCAGGATCACAACTATAGGAAATCCCGGCTCGTTTTCGTGGCGCTTCAGGGCGGCGTGCGCCTCGAGCAGCCAGAGCTGCGGCTTCTTGAGGGCCTCGGGTGTGAGGTAGAGCAGGTAGGCATCAGCTAACTCGCTCACAGCCCGCTCTGCGGCTTTTTCACGTATGTCGAGAAAGGGCAGGTCCTCGCTTTCGCGATTCCAGAGCTTGAGACCGCGCAGGCGCAGCATTAGCTCTAGCTGTTCGCGGTTTTTTCCGGCATCGGTGGCAGCGCTGATGAACACGGTAGCTGGTCTGGCAGGGTCCTGCTCTTGCTGCTGGGATCGATGGGCTTCGGACGGACCTGCATTCACCGTCGTCCTCTCTTTCTCTTCTGTGCTAGAGCCTGCGTCGAGGGCTTCACAGATCTTCCGAATCTCCTCGGTTATTTCTTTCCACGCTTTATTGCGCTTATCTCCCTCTCGGTGGGCAACGGCCTTCCCATCGCGCGGCAAGAGTTGCAGCTCGGCCAGGTCAGTGCCTCCGAGATCTACGGTCTTATACGAGATTGGAATAAGTTCAGCCTCGCCACTCGTTGCTCGTTTCACGGCCATGCTGGCCTCTTCTCCCAGAGAAGACAGGAGAGCAGGGCTGATAAGCATGATAATTAGTCGAGCCTGATCGATCAGCCGGATTCGCTCCAGCTTTGTTAGTTTCCCAGGGGCAATATCCTGAATACCACTGATTTCGTTAAAATGATGCAAATGCTTACTCAGTTCTTCAAAGCCTCGCTTATCTTCATGAGCATACAAGCAAAGAATTTCACCAGCAATCGACTGACTTCTTGCCATACGAAGATCTCCCTTCTACCAGGCAGAATCGCGCGTCTCAGCAATACGTTTGCGAGCGTTCTCCGGCCGATCGAACCAACCGGCTTTGTCAGGATAGTAGTATTCGACGTCGGGATCAGGCAGCCAGCGCCAGATGCGGCGCAGATCCTCCATTGCCAGCCGCTGCAAGTGCTCGCGTTTGAACTCTCCTACTAACTCGTCAATGAACTGCGCCAGGGCCTCGCCTTCCAGCTGCTCTCTGCCGTCCTGGCCACGCGCACTGAGACTATAGCGCCGCGCATAGTCGATCAACTCCAGACGTAGCGGCTCCAGGGCGATCGAGCCAAGGCCCAGTGGCTTGGCGTAGCCGATCTTGTGACACATGCCTTCTTCAAGGACGATGGCCAGCAGCAGCACGCCCAGCTCGTCGCGCTCCAGATTGGTAAAGTCGAGGCGAGCGTAAAAGACGGTGTCGTAGTCCAGCGGGTGAATGTAGCGGTTGGCCGGCTCCGAGCGCGTGAAGTAGACATAGCCCCCTGCCTTGAGCGGCTCCTTGTTGGGATCATGGTGGAAGTAGAACTTGCGCCCGGCGATGTAGCGCTCTTGCTCGTCGAGGTAGAAGGCACGATGATGCGGCTTCGGCTCAACCAGGGGCTGGGTATACATCGGCTCGTAGAGGGCCACCGTTTCCGGGTCGGCCTGAGCATCGCCGATGTTCACTTTGCCCATGAAGATGCTTTCCCGCTTGCGCTCTTTGAGCGAGCCAAAGATCCGGCAGGCGATGCAGAGGTGGGTATCGTCCTCGCAGTGCAAGAATTCAGGCTTCACCTTTTTCTCATACACCGCCTTATAGCGACCCCGCTCGCCTGTTTTCTCCTGCTCATAGTTGCCATCGAAGAGCGTCAGGCAGCCGTTGCCCAGGGTTTCGACCAGGCTGCGCAGCAGGCCCTTGAGCGAGGTGCCGGGAATGATGTAGTG
>JBHOQN010000057.1:0-64246 GCA_042408965.1 Ktedonobacteraceae bacterium | reverse complement strand
TGCCGAACTGGTGAGACGGGCTATTGATACCTTCTTGGCATGGGATGACCCTGACTATCATCCCCACCAGGAACCCCCGCAAAGGAATGCTCATTCATCCCCGCCTTCAAAGGGCGGGGCTTTCTGAGCCGCGATGTAAAGCAATACCGATGCTATGAAGAAAGGGCTGCTTTGTCTGTCTGGCAAGGCAGAGTAGGATGACGCAAGATGCAACAACCACCGAGCGCAGTGGCTCAGGCTACCGAGGAGCGGCTGCCTGAGCGTGGGCGAGTAGGCTTCGCATTCTTTGGTGTAAACCCGGTGTCTGAACTTCTCTCTACTATTCGCGAGGCCGAGGCCGCTGGTGTGCGCCAGTGCTGGATGACTCAGCTCCCAACGACCCCGGACACCCTGACCCTCTTTGCTGCCGCTCTGACTCAGACGCAGCACATACGCCTGGGAACGGCGATTGTCCCGACCTACCCGCGGCATCCGCTGGTGATGGTGCAGCAAGCCCTGACGCTGGAAGGGTTGGGACGCGGGCGTTTGCGTCTGGGTGTGGGGACCAGCCATCGTCACGCCATCGAGGGGGTCTATGGACTCTCCATGGGCGAGCCGCTGGAGCAACTGCGCGAGTACCTGACGATTCTGCGCACGGCCCTCTGGGAAGGCGCGGTGGAGGTCCAGGGGCGCTTCTACAGTGCCAGGGCGACTTTTGCACAGACGGCACGGGTGCCCATTCTCATATCCGCGCTGCGCAGCCGGGCGTTCCGTCTGGCGGGCGAGCTGGCTGATGGCGCCATCTCGTGGATGTGTCCTCACTCCTATCTCCTGGAGAAGGCGCGGCCTGCTCTGGAAGAAGGGGCAGCGGCGCGCGGACGCCCTGTTCCCCCACTGGTAGCGCACGTACCTGTCGCCCTCAGCAGCGACCGACAGCGTGTGCTGGAGGCGGCGCAGCGCCATCTGGGCTTCTATGGCCGTGTGCCCTTCTATCGCAACATGTTCGCTGATGCCGGTTTCCCCCTGCCATCCGATGGGACCTATCCCGAGGAGCTGCTGGATGATCTGGTTGTCGCCGGTGATGAAACCACGGTGGCTGAGCGTTTACGCTCGCTGCTGCAGCAGGGCCTTGACGAACTGGCCCTCACGCTGGTGCCGCTGAGCGATCCCCAGAGCGAGCTGCAGCGCCTGATGCGGCTGATAGGCCAGCTCTGAACGGCCCTCGTCGTCCCTGCCATCCGAGATTCGCCCTGTGGTGATGAACGCCGGCTGGCCCGGCCCGGTGCGCTGCGGCCGGGACGGAGAGCCGGCGTCAGAGCCATTGTCCTTGATCGCTCCGTTGTGATACAATACACATCAATCTCATTGATTCGTGGCCTCGCACGCTCGTCCTGAGAATGGGTTCCACTCGGTCCAATTGAGGAGCCGAAACGAGGATACGGAAGGCAATGATGAGTACAGAGGAGCGAGATGCACAGGCCCTCGATGCCTATTCGCGGGCAGTGACCACAGCGGCCGAGCGGGTAGGACCCGCTGTGGTCAGAATCGACGTAGAGCGTGGTGGGGTCCGCTGGAATCCCTACTATTACGGAGGCCCGGGCTATGGGACAACTGGCCTGGGTTCCGGTTTCCTGTTTGCCTCCGATGGAGCGTTGCTCACCAACGCACACGTCGTTGAAGGGGCCAGGCGCATTCGGGTGACGCTGGCCGACGGCCGGGCCTTTGACGCCGGTCTCGTCGGCAACGATCCCGATGCCGATGTGGCCCTGCTGCGTATTGGAGCCGATCACCTGCCGGTGGCCGAGCTGGGGCATGGGTCGCTGCGAGTGGGCCAGCTCGTGCTCGCAGTTGGCAATCCCTATGGCCTCAACTGGACGGTGACCGCGGGCGTGGTGAGCGCGCTGGGACGCACCCTCGAGGGACGCGGCTCGCGGCGGCTTACCAATCTGATCCAGACCGATACCTCCATTAATCCTGGCAACTCGGGAGGGCCACTGGTAGATAGCGCGGGGCGCGTAGTGGGCATGACCACGGCGATGATGGCCATGGCTCAGGGGCTGGGCTTCTCCATCCCGCTTGATACACTCAAAACGGCCATTGCGCGCATTACCCGTGGGCACGAGGCGCGCAGCAGTGGCGTGGCTCTGGGGGTAGGTGGTATGCGTGTGCAGCTTGATCCTGCCTTGCGCCAGAATCTGCAACTGAGTCAGCAGTTCGGCATGGAACTGCTGGAGGTACGTCCTGGGGGACCCGCTGATCAGGCTGGTCTCAAACGTCTCGATGTGATCGTGGCCGCTGATGGTGAGGTGGTGTGCGAGCCGCGCGATCTTCAGCGCATCGTGCGCCGGCACGTGGCTGGTGCACGCCTCGTGATCAGCTTTGTGCGCGAAAGTCGCCTGCGCAGGGTGACGGTCGTGCTCTAGAGCGAGGCGTGTGCTCGCGTCTCCGGCTGACTACAAGGCAGCGCCCTCTCTCCTCCTCTGTCTGCGTAGACAGTGGCAGGGCACAGGGAAGGAGAGAGGGTTGCCGAGGCGCTATCCCTCGACGGTCTTCAGGTCTTCGCGATAGGTCTTGAGCAGCTTCTGTACTTTGGGATCGATGACGACCATACAATACGGCTGTGATGGATGGCGGTCGTAGTAATCCCGATGGTAGTCCTCCGCTGGATAGAAGTTCGTGAAGGCCGTGATCTCAGTAACGATAGGGCTGGCATAGGTCCCCGCCCGCTCCAGGGCCTCTCTGGAGGCCAGAGCGATGCGCTCCTGCTCTGCGTTGTGATAGAAGATGGCCGAGCGGTACTGGGTGCCGACGTCATTTCCCTGGCGATTGAGGGTAGTCGGGTCGTGCGTGTGCCAGAAGATGTCGAGCAGCTTCTCGTAGGAGATCACCGCTGGATCGTAGGTGATCTGCACGGCCTCGGCCGCCCCTGTTCGCCCCGTGCACACCTGCTCGTAGCTCGGATGCTCGATGCGTGATGCTGCATAGCCGGGCACGACGCTCATCACTCCTCTGACGCGCTTGAAAATCGCCTCGGTGCACCAGAAGCACCCGCCTGCCAGCGTTGCAAGTTCAACCTGATTCATAGTTGTCCCGTGTACCAATCCCTGATCGGACGTGCGCTGTTTGCTGACGAAACCCCGTTCAGGATAGCATCGGGAGTGCGGGCTGTCAAGGGTGTGCGAACGACCCGAAGAAGCCGTCTCCGGAGACGGCTTCCAGATGGCCATGCGGTCAGCCAGCAAGACCCTGGCGCTCCTCCTGGAGGCTGTCGAGCCTCGCGGCAGGGTCGCCGCCTCACCCATCTGCGGAGGCCGACGGCTGCCGGCGAGGGAGGTCGGGCCACCCCTGGAGAGGGACACGCCCAGCAGGGGAGACGAGGTGGCCCTGGGGATGTTTCCGAGGACGGAACCGACGATCACGGCACTCCTCTTCACACCAGGGTCGCCAGATAGTGAAGCGGTAACGGATGTGTCTCATGATCTCTTCTTGAACCGTGTAAAAAAATGATTTAAGAATCGGTCTGATGTGACGTCTTTCTGTAGTGTTGTGAGATAGCTCATTGTGCATGAGCCCTACAGAAAGTGATCGCCGCATGGCGAGAAGGAGCCTTTCGGCATGCTTGCGCTTCTTCTTATGCTGATCAGTGTCCTGATTCTTGGCTGCATTGTTGTCATGTGCTATCTCTATCTGCACGCTGGCCTTAGCAGGTCGCGGCTGAGGAGCCTGCAGCGGAGGTATGCCGTAGAACCGGTGTGGCAGGAAGCGCAGGAGGACAGCTCGTCGCTGTATATGAAGGCGGTTGATGAAGAGACCAGCCGTGGTGCCAGGCTGGTGCTCTTGATCCTGCTGATTCTCCTCGTTGTTGTTGCGTTAGTGATGGCGCTGGTGTTGAATGGTCTGCTCTAAGAGCAGAAGGCCGTCGGGGGATGAGGTCAGTGCCTTATCCCTCAGCGGGAGGCTGCGGTTGCGTCCGGGACAGACGTTGAGTCTGAGCGAGCCCGGACCGCCGGCAGCGGGTCCACGCTCTCCCCATGTTCCCCTCAGGTGTAGATGATACCCTCGCGGATGGTCGTCTCTGCGTGTTCCCAGTCCAGCACATCGGCCAGCTCGGCCTGGAAGGAGGAGAGATGCTGATGCAGGGCCGTTTGATCGGTGATCTCGGTGTCCTTCCAGATCAGCCAGATGCGCAGGGTGTGGCTATCTTCGGCATCTTTGAGCACGTAGCGAGCCATCACCCCAGGGAAGGTGTGGCGCTGTGCCTGGCGGATGGCCGCGAGCCGTTGATCCAGAGCTTCATGCCGGCCTGGCCGGAGTGGCACGCGAATATCCATGGTCAGGAGTCTGCTGCGCGCATGGTAGGTGCGCCACTCGGGGGCCCTGGTGCGCATGCGGCCCGGCGGATGATGTCTGAAATGCTCCACAGATTCTTTGCGAATCATATATCTGCCATTCACCTTCCTCGCGGGAAGGCGGGCGGCCTTGATGTGCTGAAGCACGCGATCTTCGGAGATTCCCAGCATCTTTGCCGCCTCTTTAACCGGAATGTGGCCGGGAATGCACAGATATTCTCGTTCCTCTGCCATATGCGTAATCTATGCCCACCGCTATTTACATGTAAAGTTCGTAGTGAACACGATGTATGTCAGAAACTATTGGGTTCTCTCACGAGCATTCAGGGATGGAACAGGAGGCATCCTGAGCCATCATGTGGAGAGGCTTTCCCGGAAGAAAGCCACGCTGCAAGCTGTACCTCTGCTCGCGTTCACGCAGGGAGCGGATCTCTTCTCCCCATACGCGCCTGGCCAGGGAAGCCGCTGTGGTGCCCCTTCACGCTGAGGGAGCCCAGGGAGGCGCCAGCCGCCTAGACAGCTGTGAAAAGGTCAGGCGTGGCGTGAGTGAGAGCGGGACCGTGCTGGAGCGCACGCAGGGTTGAAGAGAGGCGCCGCACGGCTTCCCGCAGTAACTCTGGTGGCTTGTCTGCGAAGGTCACCCTGATACTGGCGCCATAGGGCTGGCTCGTGGCCGGCATGAAGAACTGGCCAGGGGTGACGATCAAGCCGCGATCGGCGGCCTTCTTAACCACCTCATGTTCCTGCAGGTGTGAGGGCAGCCTCAGCAACAGATTGAAGCCGGCCGTAGGCAACGTCCAGGAGCAGCCCAGGCCGGCCAGCTCCTCCTCCAGAGCATGCAGCAGAGTGTCGCGGCGGCGACGGTACTCGCTGCGGTACATACAGAGTTCTTCCTGGAAGGCAGGATCGCTGATGTGTGCCAGTAGAGCGCGTGCCAGTGGCAGCGAGGTGCCGCGCGCGAACGTTCGCTTGCTATCGACGAGGCGCGCCAGGATCGGGGGAGCAGCGATGATGCAGCCCAGCCTCAGTGCCGGGAAGATCAGCTTGTTGAAGCTCTTGAGGTAGATAACCCGTCCTGAGCGGTCGAAGCTGCGCAGGGCGGGGAGTAGCCTCTGCCCATCCCCCTCAGCGTAGTACAGTTCGCTGCAGTAGTCGTCCTCGATGAGGAGGAGGTTGTAGCGCTCCGCCAGCTCGACCAGGCTACGTCGTCGCTCCAGAGACATGCTGGCGCCAGTAGGTGATTGGGCTGTGGGCACCACATAGAGCAGGCGAGGTCGCGCTCCTGGCACCTTGAGTCGCTGCTCCAGCAGATCCAGCCGAAGGCCCTCCTGGTCGATGGGGACTGGCTGGCAGGCGACACGGTGCTGCTCGAAAATATCGAGGGCTGCGACATATGCCGGTTCCTCGATAAAAACGGGTTCACCCGGTCCCAGAAAGACCCGTGTGACCAGATCGAGTGCCTGTTGATTGCCACTGGTCAGGAGGATCTCGTGAGGTGCTGGGCGAAAGCCGAACTGTTCGCAGTAGCTGCACAGGTAGAGGCGCAGGGCCTCATCGCCCAGTGTCGAGCCATATTGCAGGAACTGCGGACCTTCCGGGCGGGTACTCTCCTCCCTGAGTGAGCGGCCGGCACGAGCCATGGAGCGCTCCCAGCGCTCCGCAGGAAAGAGGGAGACATCGGGATGGCCACTGCTCAGGTTGATCATGGTAGAGGGATCGCCCCAGCGGAGCAGTGCGCGTCGGATCACCTGCTGCATCTGCCCCGCGCGACTCACCTGGTGGGAGGCGAGGAGCCAGCCTGTCTCGTGCTCATGAGTCTGGCTGGTCTCGTCCGGCGTGTGAAGCTGGCCGCTCTGGAAGGGTGCACGCATGCGCGCCAGGGCCGTCAGGTGCGAGGAGAGGATATAGGTTCCCCGCCCGACGTGGCCACCGATAATGCCCTCCTCGGCAAGGAGCTCGTAGGCCTGAGCTACCGTTGTGGTGCTGACTCCCAGCTCGGCGGCCAGGCGGCGCACCGGGGGGAGCCTGGCTCCCTCTGGCAGCTCGCCGCGGACGATGGCGTTCTTGATCTGCTCAGCGAGCTGCTGGTAAAGAAGCGTGCGCGTGCTCTTATCGAGTGAAAAGGTACTGCTCATAAGCTCTGGCTTCATCCTGCTGAGACTTCGTGAGAAATAGGATAGGTTGCAGATGGAGTGCATTCAGCAATGTTGTGCGTCTAAAGAGCGTTGAGGCTAGTATAAGCTAATTGAAAAGCGTTGTCAATTCAGCCAGACCTGTGGCGGAGAGTCGCGTGGAGAGCGCATCGCTAGTTGTTCCTCCTGCTCGTCTGATGTGCAGTGCCGGGTGAGCATGGTGACGATCTGCAATCCTCTGTCAACGAAGGGTCCAGGGAGTGCTGCAGCAGTGCACTTGCAAGAGTGGGCCGGCGGGGCGGGAATGACGGCGCTGTCGTTGCTGGTGGGAGCGCCGGCATTGGCAGCGACCCTGGTCGGAGTGGTGGCGTCATCACATTGTATACTATTGCTGGCCGGCGCGAGAAGGCAGAGGCGCGGGCCGATGATCAGATGCTGCGGTGTCACAGCAAGAAAGGCAGGAGATCCCTTGGCAGTATTCCCTGAGCGCATAGAGACGCGCTTCACTGAGCTGGTACACGTGCGCTATCCCATTGTACAGGGAGGGTTGGCACATCTCTCATTCGCAGAGCTGGCGGCGGCTGTGTCCAATGCTGGAGGCCTGGGGCAGATCGGGGCAGCCTGTTTCTCCACTCCGGAGGCCTTACGGGCCGACATACAGAAGGCGAAACGCCTGACTGCCTACCCCTTCGGGGTCAACTTCCCGATCGGACATCTGCCGCTTGAACCCTTCCTGGATGCGGCCTTGAGCGAGGAACCGGCAGTGATCAGCATCACCGGAGGAAATCCGGAGCCGCTCCTGCGCCGTATCCAGCAGAGCGGCGTACGGGTACGTACCATGGTGCTGGGGGCGGGCGTACGGGCGGCCCGCAAGGCTGAGGCCCTGGGGGCCGATGCGGTGATCGCTGTGGGCTTCGAGGGAGGTGGCCATCTGGGACGCGATGACATCGGCACCATGGTACTCACACCGCGCATCGTTGAGTCGGTGAGTATTCCGGTCCTGGCCAGCGGCGGGATCGCTGATGGACGCGGTCTGGCGGCAGCCCTCGCCCTGGGGGCCGCTGGCATCGAGCTGGGCACACGCTTCGTGGCTGTACGTGAGAGCAACGCCCACCCACGCTATCAGCAGGCGCTGCTGGAGGCACGCGAGACCGACACGTTGATCATCAAGCGGACGATCGGGCGGCCGGCGCGTGTACTCAAAGGCGCCATGGCAGAGCGTATCGTTCGTCTGGAGGAGGAGCTTGAGCGTGAGGGGGCCTCTCCTGAAGAGCGCCTGCGCCGTCTGCTCCCTTTGATTGAAGGGGCAGTCAATGTCCGTGGGGCCCTGGAAGGGGAGCTGGAAGAGGGTTTTGTCTGGGCCGGCCAGGTGGTGGGTCTGATGAATGATCTGCCTACGGCGCAAGAGCTGGTCGAGCGAACTGTTGCTGAGGCCTGGGAGATCGTGCAGAGGCTGCCACGCCTCTTCCACGACGGTGGAACAGCCAGGAACTGAGATGAGAGCAGCGGCACGGCGGTTCGCTCCTCTGCCTGATGACGATCCTGGTGAGGATGATCAGGCCAGGTACGTGGGGCGATCTGGGGCGATCGACCGCCGTGCCGCGGTGAGCGGTCTCGGAGCCGAGGAGAGCAGGGGAAGTGTCAGCCTCTCTGCATCTCAGCCAGGAACTGGCCGACCTCGGCGAGGGCTGCCATGGCGCGACAGGTGATCTCGATGGACTCATAGTAGGGCACGCCCTCCAGGCGCAGCAGTTGGAGAGCAGGAATGTCCCTGTCGTAGCGAGCATAGATCGTCTGCACCAGCACGGGTTTTCGGTAGCGCCGCACAAGATCGCCCAGGGCATGGGCGGCCTGCTCTTCGCGCGCACCGAAGTCCTCAGAGAGCAGCCAGCGATAGCCACCGAACAGCCCGCTGATCACGACCCCGTCGACTTGCGGGTCAGCGAGGCAGACCTCTGTGAGGTGAGCGAAGGAGAGGGGGTCCTCGTCAGCGGCGCCGGCGACGTCGATGGGATTGGTGGCTGTGGCGCGGGCCGGCATGAGAGCTCGCAGGGAGCGCTGTGTTGATTCACTGAGGATGGGTACCTCCAGACCGCAGCGCAGGGCGGCGTCGCCTGAGGCAACCACGCTCCCTCCGCCATCGCCGACGATAGCGATGCGCCGCCCACCGCCGGGCGTGGGAGGCTGCTCTGCGAGGGCACGGGCGACAGGATAGAGTTCATCGGAGCGTAGAACGCGCACGACACCGCTGCCCACGAGCGCGGTGTCATGGTCGGGGCGGAGCGTCGCCAGGCTACCGGTATGGGCGAGAGCGGCGCGTACGCCGACCTCAGTGGCACCGCTGAGCAGGATCACCACAGGTTTATAATGGCCCTCGTGATAGAGGCGGCGTGTCACCTCGCGCAGGGTCTGCTCCTCGATGGCCTCCACGTAGCCGGCGATGACGCGCGTCTCAGGATCGCCGGCCAGATAGGCCAGGTACTCTGGAAAGGTGGCGTCGCAGCCGTTACCCATGCTCAGGAAGGTGGTGAAGCCAGGTCCGTCGAGGTGAGCCTGAGCGTAGAGGTACATGCCGAGATTGCCGCTCTGCGAGACCAGTCCAATCGGTCCCTCCGGGAGTGGAAAGGCCATGCCCAGAGCGTTGAGTTGTGCACGCCGCACGTAGACTCCCATGCAATTGCTGCCGATGATCCGAATACCCTGCTCATGGCAGCGGGCGACCAGTTTCTGTTCCAGGGCGCGTCCCTCTGGTCCTGTCTCGCTGAAGCCAGCGGTGACAATGACAATCCCCTTGACGCCATGGGCGATGCAGTCGTCGACGGCCTGCGGAACATGCTGGAAGGCAGTAGTGATGATCGCCAGGTCGACGGCGGCAGGAACCTCGCGCAGGCTGGGATAGGTGCGGCGTCCCAGCACTTCGGGGGCACTGGGAGTGACCAGATAGATCTCGCCAGGGAAGCTGGCGATCAACTGCCTGGCGGCGACGTGCCCCCATTTCTGAGGGGAGCGCGATGCGCCAATGATGGCCACAGAGCGCGGGTGAAGTACTTCCTCAAGCGTGTACAGTGGCTTGCTCATTCATCGTCCTTCTCATCGTCAGATTCATCGGTTGGCCCCTGTTCGCGCTCACGGCGCAGTAGCTCTTCAACGCTGCGAATCAAGACGTCAGCGCTCGGCAGTGGGCCTGTGCCGGCGGGTTTGTCGAGGCTACGTCGCGTTGCGTCCTCGTCCTCCTCGTCCTCCTCGTCCTCACCTTCCACCAGAGTGTTAATCTGTTCCTCCAGTTTCCGCACGTAGGCGCTGGCCTCAGGATCGCGGGCCACCAGGGCGGTGATCTGCTCTTCAAAACGTACGGCATCCGACTGGATCTCGTTGAGGTCGAGGTCGAGGGAGAGGAGATTATTCACGTAGGTCAGCAAGGCGGCGGTTACCTTGATGTTGGGGGTGGCTGCCAGGTAGTGTGGGGCAGCGGCCCAGAGGCTGGCGGCGGGAATGCGCGCCTGGCGGCAGGCTTCCTGGAGGACGCCAATCATGCCAGTTGGCCCTTCGTAGCCAGAGCTGTGAACATCGAGTTCGCGCAGGCGCTCGACGAGCTCAGGAGTTGATGAAGAGCCGGTGATGGGCACTGTCATCGAATGAGGAATATCTGCCAGCATGGCTCCCAGCAAAATCACCTCCGAGACGTGGAAGTGCCTGCAAATCTCCAGGAAGTGCTCACTGAAGGTTCTCCACTTGAGCTGTGGCTCTACGCCCAGATAGAGAATGAAATCGTGATCCAGATCGGGCGCATCGTAGGCCGAGAACTGGTTGGCAGGCCAGGTGATCGAACGCTGCAGGCCCTCGATGATGCGTACCACGGGTCGGGTCTCGGTGAAGACAAAGAACTCTTCACTGTCGATCTCGGCGACTTTCACGGGATTCCAGCGGCTCATCAGAAACTTGATGGCCGTGGTTGCTGAGTCAGCAGCATCGTTCCAGCCGGCCAGAGCCGCGATCAGCACTGGATTTCTCAGATGTAGGTTCTCTTGGTAGTATTGCACAGGTGACATGCTGATATCCTTCCCTTGACCGTGTACTACACATTCTACCATGCTCACGTTTCAGAGAACACTCCGGACAGAAAAGATTCTGGCCCGCTCTGCTCTGTGCGCAACCGCCGGACGACTCTGGTGCTGCTCCCTGCTAGATTCTTTCGTCGGCCGAGCAGATAATCACTCGGGTTGGATGGGTGTGGCTGGTGGGAGCAGGCAAGGACAGCAGCGTAGGGCGCGTTGCGCCCTCGTCCCCTTGACCCTGCTGTGGAGCAGCGTCTATAATCACTGGCGGCGAGGTTGCACCAGAGGGGCAGAGCAGGGCTGGAGGCGGATCTACGCGGGACTGAGAACCTGCAGGAAGGGTGTGGCCGTCGTCTGTGAGGCATGCCTTGATTATCTATCAGGATCATCATCTCTTGATTGTGAATAAACCTGCCGGCGTTGTGATTCATCCCACCTACAGGCATAAGGATGATACGCTGTGGAATATGCTGCTGGCCTATCTGGAGCGCCAGGGAGCCGATGACTGGCAGCCGCCTGAGCTGCCCGATGAACCGGGCTGGGAGCACGCGCCGGAGGAGGTGCGGCTCTTGCTGCGCGCGCGGCGGGAGGCCTACCTGCGCAGGCGGGAGGGTCTTCTGCCACGGCCGGCGCTCCTGCACCGCCTCGATAAGGATACTTCGGGGGTGGTGGCGCTGGCGCGGACGGAGAGCGCGCGCCGCCATCTGGTGCGTCAGTTTGAGACTCGCACGGTCGTCAAGCGCTATCTGGCGGTTGTGCAGTACGGTGCGCCTGCCTGGACGCGGCCGCTGGCGCCGCTGCTGGTGCGGAGGGGTCTGGATGGAGCGCTGCTTCCCGCTGACTGCAGACTGGCGGTTGGTGATCACTGGCTGCTGGAGGGTGCCATTCAGCGTGATCCGCAAGATCGGCGGCGCTGTGTTGTGGGACCGGATGGGCGGGAGGCACGGACGGAGGTGCGTGCTCTGTGCAGACAGGGGCCTTTTCTGCTGCTGGAGGCGCGTCCGATTACTGGACGTATCCATCAAATTCGTGCCCATCTGGCGGCGCTGGGCTATGCCATTGTTGGGGATCAGACCTATGCACCGCCAGCGATAGAGGGAACGCCGCAGGCGGCCTTGAGACGGCAATTCCTGCATGCTCTGAGTCTGACGATCCAGCGCTATCCCGACGATCGGCGTATGACATTTGTGGCGCCGTTGCCGGTGGATCTGGAGGCCTGGCTGCGGTCCTGCTTCCCTGCAGCGCTCTCTGCGCTGGTTGCTGATCCAGAGGAGGTCTGAATGTCGCGGGAGTTTCTACCTGACAGTGGTCCCTACGCTGGCCTGAGCACTATGGAGAAGAAGAAACGCCTTGATGCAATGGTGCGTCTCTGGCAGAGTGATAGTGAGCGCCGACTGGAGCGCGACGGCTATCGGGCCTTTCTGACGTGGTCTGGCCTTGATGAGTATCGGTACTCGGTCTGGCTGCGTTTCCCGGAGTGGCAACGTTCAGCCGTGCTCGGCCAGGTGATGACGCTGCGTCCTTCGGCTGCCGGTGCCCCTGAGGATCCGCTGCTCTTCACAGCCTGGAGGGAGGAGCCGTTGCTGAGGAAGATGCCTGACTGGAAGCCGCATCTCCCTCAGGAGCAGGTCTTTACGATCGCTGTCCGCCTGACCTCTGGTGGCCTGGGTGAGGGGAGCAAGTGGCTGGTGATGATGCCGCGCGAGCTGGTGCCACGCTACAGACCGGGCTGGCCAACACAGCGTGAGTGGGTGCGCTGGTCGAACTCCTTCGACTGGCTGGCGGTCGCGGTTGGCTTTATCCACCAGATGCTTGACAGCCTGGGGGAGGAGTAGCAGCCTGCTCACGCTTTCGCTCCTCTCTTTACACCTGGTGTGCCTCCCAGTCGCGCAGCAGGGCCTGCGCTGCGTTGTGACCAGGCGCGCCCATGACGCCGCCGCCAGGATGGGTGCCAGAACCGCAAAGGTAGAGTCCGGTGATCGGTGTGCGGTAGCGGGCACATTCCGGTGTGGGACGCAAAGAGAAGAGCTGATCAGGGGTGATCTCGCCGTGGAAGATATTGCCGTCGGTCATGCCATAGCGCTGCTCGATATCGGCCGGGCTGAGCACCTGGCGGGCGATGATCGCGTCGGCGAAGTTAGGGGCAAACTGGTTCATGGTAGCGATGACGCGCTCGACCATCTCCTCCTTGATGGCCTCACTCCAGTCGCGTCCCTTGAGATGGCGGGGAGCGTACTGGCAGAAGAGGGAGATGACGTGCTTCCCCGGCGGTGCGATTGAGGGATCGGTGGCCGATTGCATATAGGCTTCGATGTAGGGATGGCGTGAGAGTTCGCCGCGTGCGGCTTCCTCGTAGGCGGTCTGCACCCAGTCGGGTGTGGGTGAGATCTCGCAGGAGCCAGCGTGCTGCAGGCCGGGTTGGCTGCCAGGCAGACAGGTGAAGCTGGGAAGCTCCTTGAGCGCAAGATTGATTTTGATGACGGCGCTCTCAGTTTTGAAGCGCTGGATGCGCGCGAGAAAATCCTGGTCGAGGCCGGCATCAGCACAGAGCTGCAGGAAGGTACGCTTCGGATCGGCGTTGGAGAGTACAGCGTGGGCGCGCAGTTCTTCGCCGTTTTCGAGGCGTACTCCCTCGGCACGTCCGTTGTCAACGAGGATGCTGGCGACCCGGGCTCCGGTGCGGATGATGGCTCCGTGTGCCTCTGCTGAGGCGGCCAGGGCGAAGCTGATGCGCCCCATCCCTCCACGCACGTATCCCCACATGCCGCGCTCTCCGTTGACCTCGCCGAACATGTGATGCCACATGACGTAGACTGATCCGGGGGTCCTGGGGCCGATGAAGGTGCCAATCACTCCCTGGCCGGCGAAGGCGGCGCGGAGATGGTCGGACTCGAAATACTCGGCCAGCAGGTCGTAGAGGTTGCCGAACATCAGGCGGCTGTAGATCTCTTCGTCTTCGCCGTGAAAGCGCGCGGCGAGGTCTGCGATCGATGGTGGCTCTTCAAGCAGGATGGGATTGAGTAGTTCAGAGGCGCGCTCGAAGAAGCGCAAGAACTTCGGGTAGGCTTCGGCGTCGTGTGGAGAGAAGCGGCGAATACCCTCGACGGTCTTTTCTGTGCTGGAACGCAGGAACAGGTAAGTTCCGTCGAGAAAGGGTACGAACATCTGGGGGTCTTTGACATATGCCTCGAAGCCGTAGCGCTGGAGCTCGAGATCGCGAATAATCTCCGGCCGGAGCAGGCTGACGACGTAGGCGCAAGGAGAGACGGTGAAGCCTGGAAATGGTTCTTCGAGGGTGCAGGCTCCTCCCACGCGATCGCGCTGCTCGAGGACGAGTACGCTTTTGCCAGCGCGTGCTAGATAGCCGGCGGCAACGAGGCCGTTGTGTCCGGCTCCGGTGATGATGGTGTCGAAGGGGGTGCTGTGCTGTGTCATGTTGGCTGTTCCTGATGATGCCTGTGATGACGCTCTCTTCGCTGGAGCGTGCTGTTAAGGACCTCATCATACTGTGCCCTGGCCTGGCGCGTCAAGGGGACGGCGCCCCTGGGTCTCTGGCTAGGGGCAGGGACGCCTGTCTTCAGGAAATTCTTATAGTCATGGGATACAACGAAGCCGCGGCGCGCAACGCCGGCTTGATCCAACCTAC
The DNA here is from genome assembly GCA_042408965.1 of Ktedonobacteraceae bacterium. GTDB lineage: Bacteria > Chloroflexota > Ktedonobacteria > Ktedonobacterales > Ktedonobacteraceae > Thermogemmatispora. The sequence continues at coordinate 50,085 of JBHOQN010000057.1, read as the reverse complement.
GAGTGCACGATAGGTGGTGGAATCAAGCGCCTCCGTCGCTGCCGCCAGTAGGCGATTCCTCCGGCGACCAGGCCAGCGGGCACGATGTAGATGCTGAAGGCCAGTAGCCAGAGCAGCAGCGAGAGGAAGGCCTCTCCAAAGGCGAGGGAGGCACTCCAGGCGTCATGCAGGACCTGGCCAGCGCTCCAGCCACTCTGCGGGGGCGTGACGGTGGCTACCTCGGGTGGCTGAAGGACGATGGTGATGCTATAGAGGGTGAGCTGGTTGTTCAGAGCTTTGAGATGGGCCTCGATCTGCTCGATCTCGCCCTCGACATCGGTTAGACGCTGCTCAATGTTGAGGACGTCGTTGAGGGCACTGGCCTGCTTGATCAGGGCCAGTAGACGCTGTTGCTCGGCTTTGAGATTCTGTAGACGTGACTGGGTATCGATGTAGTCGTTGGTGGCGTCCTGGACGCTCTCATGCAGGTTGAGCAACTTACCGTTATGCTGGGGACCGTAGTCGCGCAGGTAGGCAACCATCTGATTGTATCGTGTGGCCTCTACGTTGAAGCTCATGGTGATGGTGTAGCTGTTGTTGGGGGTGAGTGCGTAGTCAGTACCGGCGCTTGTGGCCTGGGGATCGGTTCTGAACATCCAGGCCTCAAGATCGCTGGCCCCCTGAAGGGGGTTATTGAGCTGGATGACGATGCGCAGCGACTTGATGAGATATTGGGGCGAGGGACTCTTGCTGCCGGTCGAAGGGCTGGCACCGCTCGAAGTACTGGTGCTACTCTGCTGGTCGCCACTGGAGGAGCTATGGACCGTGTAAGGCGCTGCCGGCCCACTGGCGCTCATGGTGGCTCCTCCGCCGCAGGCAGCGAGCAGCATCCCCAGCGCCAGTGTGATCACTGTGCAAGAGAGGCGTGGTATTGACATTCTTATAGCCATAGGAATACAAACACGCATGTGACCCTCCTCTGAAAAGCAAAATCAGGAATCAGCCCACGTCAAATGAAATACGCCTGGCACACGTAATTTGTTCCCATCTCCCCCAGGTGAACGATCAGCAGGACCCAGGTCAGCACCGAGGCTCTGATACAGCGAACGGAATCATATCGGGTCAGCGGACAGCGATAGTAGAGGAACTGTGGCTGAGAGGGATAGGCCAGCTCGAACACCAGCACCAGCACAAGAGCAAGGCCGGTCCAGAGTGCAAGTACACTGGTTCTTAAGATATGCCGCAGAGAAGCTGGAGGCGCAGATAAGGGGGTTCCCGACCTCTGAGGACGAGCCTGCTGTGGGGAGCCTGAGAGAGGACCAATACGATCAGCCACTATTGTACATCCTTCTTCCATAGCTAGATCGGGAGTCGGCGCAAAGACTCACTCATATTCGAGAAGAGCGCCTGAGCCAGAACAGGACTGTTACCCAATCCTGTTACCCTCCCACTGATATAGCGTCCAACTTTGCAGAGGCCCTCTATTATGAACAGAGAAAGCACTGAATGATGGAGTCACCTATGCCCACCAGGGCCCATGCCAGAACATATCTCTCGATCATAGGAAATACCCAGTATATCATTCTATGTATATGTATGCTCCTGATATGCTCATGTGACGCAAGCAGTGCCAGTGAGGGTAGACTGACCCCCAGAGCGACGAAGCCACCTCAGTCTGTGGCAGCCAAATCCGATCTGACCGCCAACCTGATCGAAAGTGATCGCGCGCTGATTACGCAGGCTAGAGCCATCATCGCACATATGTCGCTCGACCAGAAGCTTGGCCAGCTCATCATCGTAGAATACCTCGGTCACGACTACCAGAGCAGTGGCCTGCAGGAGATGATCACAGACCAGTACGTAGGCGGCTTCATGTATCAGGAAAGCAACCATAACTTCGATGCGCCATACAACACCATCAGCGCCGTTGCCGCCCTCTCGCGACAGGCCCAGCAGGATGCAAAGACCCCCCTGTTGATCGCCACTGACCAGGAGGGAGGGCTGGTCAACCGACTCTACAAGTTCCATGGACCCCTGCCATCAGCCCAGGAGATGGCAGCCAGCGGCAAGCCGTCGTTTGCCTATAATCAAGGCACGCAGGCGGCGCGCTGGATGCAACAGCTCGGTATCAACGACGACCTGGCACCGGTCGTCGACGTACATACGGTCGATCCCCCCATCCTGGTGACACGCATGTTCGGTAGCACACCCCAGGCCGTGGTAACATACGCTGGGGCCTTCCTGCAGGGACTGCAGAACAACCACGTCGCCGGCTGCCTGAAACACTTCCCAGGCCTGGGGGCGATCCGCTCCGACCCCCACTTCGGGCTCCCAACGGTCAACCGTGATCTGGCAACACTCAAACGCATCGACCTGGCGCCGTACAGCATGATGATCCCGAAATACGCACCGGCAATGATCATGAGCACTGATGTCCTCATGCCGGCTATCGATCCAGACCTACCAGCCGAGCTGTCACCAAAGGCCATCAACGGTCTGCTACGCCAGCAACTGGGCTATGACGGCGTCGTCATCACCGACGGCCTCTACATGGAAGGCATCAGCGAGCGCTGGAGTCTCAGCCAGGCAGCCGTGATGGCCATCATAGCCGGCAACGACCTCATCGAGGGTCCCTATACCCCGGCACAGGTAGCCAGTGTCATCAGCGCCCTCAAGCAGGCCATCCAGGAGGGCAAGCTCACCATAGCACGCATCAACCAGTCGCTGGAACGCATTCTGCTGCTCAAGCTGCGCTATGGTATCATCCACCGGCAGCCGAGCTAGCCAGAGAGAGCCTGAGGGGATGCAGCCCGTGCAGGCTGTATCCCCTCATAACTACTGGATGCCAGCCGCACCATCAACGAGATACGTCAGCGCGGTCCAGTCCTCCTCACCATGCCCCCGGGCAACACCGCTCAGCAGGCGATCATGAACCAGACTCGCCAGCGGCATGGGAGATCGCACCTGCTCAGCAGCATCAAGCACCAGGTTGAGATCCTTCAATGCCAGCCGCATGTAGAAACCAACGGGCGTAAACTCCTTCGAGGCAATCATACGCCCGTAATTCTGATAGATAGGACAGGCAAAGAGGGTTTGGCCAAACATGGCCATCACAGCCTGGCGATCAACTTCATACTTCTCTGCCATTGCCAGCATCTCAGCCATGGCCTCGAGAGCAGACCCAATGAGGAAGTTGCCTCCCAGCTTCACGACATTCGCCAGAGCCGGGTCGTCACCAAACTCGAAAATCCCCTGTCCAAGGGCCTGCAACAGAGGACGGACACGCTCCCGAGCTGCGGGGTCACCCGCCAGGCAGATCCAGAGCTTCTGCGCCACCGCCGCCTCAGGTCGACCAAAGACAGGGGCCGCCACATAGAAGCACTGATGAACCACATGCAGCTCAGCCATACGACGCGCCATCGCAGGCGAAACAGTGCTCATGGAAACATGAACGCCCCCCGGGGCCAGGCCAGCCAGAAGGCCATCGTCTCCCAGGGTGATCGCCTCCAGAGCAGCATCATCAGCCACCATTGAGAAGACAACGCCACCAAGTTCAGCAAGGTCCCGCGGGCGAGCAACCAGCTCCGCTCCCTCAGCTACCAGCGCCTCAGCCCGCGCTGGCGTACGATTATAGACACGCAGACGGTAGCCCGCCCTCAGAAGGTTACGCGCCATTGGCAGACCCATGTTGCCAAGACCAGCAAAACCAGGACGCTCAGCCATCTTCATTGATCCTTTCTAGCACTCCTACAGAGGAGAAGTCCATGCAATCTCCGCCACAGAGCCTTGCTCTGTCACACATGTGCATCTTACCATTACAGCGGACTGGGAGAACAAGCATCCCCCACAATGCGCTGCGACAGCGTCCAGCCACACGACCGCTGACAGAGAAGGAGAAAAGGAGCCAGGAGACGTATGGGAAGTATTCCTCCAGAGCTGAGCGTTCTGCTGCGCACAGCCAGATATATCGCCGTCCTGACAGGAGCAGGCATCTCAGCAGAGAGCGGCATTCCGACGTTCCGCGACGCAACGAGCGGCCTGTGGAGCCATTTCAACCCTGAAGACCTGGCAACGCTCGAGGCCTTCGAGCGCAACCCCGAACTGGTGTGGAGCTGGTACAGCGAGCGGCGGCAACGCGCAGCCAGCGCGAAGCCGAACGCCGGACACCTTGCCCTGGCCAGACTCGAGCAACATAGTGAGCAGGTCACCATCATCACACAGAATGTCGACGGTCTGCACCAGCGCGCTGGGAGCAGCCACGTACTGGAGCTGCACGGCAGCCTGTTCCGCGCAAAGTGCCTCGAGCATGGCCACGTCCACACCACATGGGACGAAGAGCGTGCCGCTCCTCCACACTGCGGCCTCTGCGGCAGCCTCCTGCGCCCGGACGTCGTGTGGTTCGGTGAGGCCCTGCCCATGGAGGTCTACCTTCAGGCCCAGCAGGCGCTTGCCTCCTGCGATCTCCTGCTGGTCATCGGCACATCAGGCATAGTGGAGCCTGCAGCCTCACTTCCCCATACAGCCCTGCAGCGAGGCACCCCCGTGGTGATCATCAACCCCGAGGCCACTCCACTGCTGACAGCTCCCAGGAATCAGCACTGGAAGCAGCATCAGCCAGGCCCACTCTACGATCTGCGTGACAAGGCGGGCAGCCTGCTCCCCAGGCTGGTAAGCGAGACGTGGGAGGACTGAGCAAGGAGAAATGCACCGCCGAGACAAAGACGCCAGGTGGCTCACCTGGGGTATACTGGAGAGACGACCAGTCGTCTATAAGACTAAACCAGAAGTAGAGAAGAGGAGAGCAAAACCATGGCACGCATCAAGCTAGCCTACATCGGCGGCGGCAGCACTCGCGCCGCCGGCACCATGGCCTCGCTGATCGAACAGGGAGAAAACTTCAACGGCTCAGAGATTGTCCTGATCGACCTCAACGAAGACCACCTCAAGATTGTGCAGACCATCGCCCGCAAGCTGACCCAGGCACGGGGACTCGATCTGAGCATCAGAACCACCACTAACCGGCGCGAGGGACTGCGCGACTGTGACGCCGTCCTGACCAGCTTCCGCCCCGGCGGATTCGAGGCCCGCCACCTGGACGAGTCCCTGCCGCTCAAACATGGAGTCATTGGCCAGGAGACGCAGGGACCTGGAGGCTTCTTCATGGCCTTGCGCAGCATCAACATCATGCGCGAGATCATCGCAGATATGGAGGCCGTCTGTCCCCAGGCACGACTCTTCAACTACACCAACCCCATCAACATCATCTCCGAGGCTGTGACCCACCACTCAAGTATCCCGACCATCTCCCTCTGTGAAGGGCCAGTGATGGACGCCCGCTACTTCGCCCAGAGCGCCGGTGTTGATCCCGCACGACTGCACGTACGCTTCCGCGGCCTCAACCACGGCTCATGGGGACTCAACCCACGCTACGAAAGCCAGGACTTCATGCCCCTGCTTCAGGAGACCTACGAACGCCTGCAACGCCAGCAACCCGACCGGGAGCAAAGAAGCGATCCCGAACGCCGCTACCTGATGCGCAGACTCAAGCTGGCCATCACCATGGGTGCTCTGCCCAACCACTACTTCCAGTACTACTATTACAAAGATGAGATTCTGGCCGAGCTTCAGGCGAAGCCAACGACCAGAGCCCAGGACATCCAGGCCAGCCTCCCCGACTACTGGGCCCACTACCGTGAGCAGGCCGCACGCGAGGTGCCCCACCTTGATCCCAGCCGTTCACGCGGAGGCATCCACGAGCTCGAGCTGGCCATCGACGTCATGGACGCCATATACAATGACCGTGGCGAAGTCTGGTACGTCAACATCCCCAACCGGGGAGCCATCCCTGGTCTGCCAGACGACCGCATCGTCGAGATCAGCGGCTACGTCAACCGCCAGGGCGTCACGCCACTTGTACACGAACCACTGCCGGGCCACCTGCGAGGCCTGGTAGAAATGCTGGCAGAGTACCAGGCCCTCACCGCCGAGGCCGCCTGGCACGGAACACGCGCTGACGCCATCCGCGCCCTGGCCAGCCATCCACTGGTGCTCTCACTGAGCAAGGCCGAGGCCCTCTACGACGAGCTAGCCGCGGCACACCGCGCCTTCCTACCAGAGCGTCTGCTCCTGCCGAGATAGCCCCACAGGAGAGGGAAAGAAAGCAGCCGGCCACCAGCAGAGAGCAGAAAGCCACCAGATATGGTATACTCTGCGTCGGACGCCCAGGAGCGCACTCATTGAGACAGGAATGAAGTACCATCGTCTGTTTGAAACAGCCAGCGGAACAGCCCTCCCCTAGAGGGGAGCGGAAAGGAAGGCTTCGAGATGATTCGCGTCCTGATCGCCGATGATCACAAAATGGTGCGTCAGGGTCTGCGACTCTTTCTACGCATGGACCCGAGCATCGAGATTGTCGGAGAAGCCACCAACGGCGCCGAAGCCGTCGAACTCGCCGAACGCTTGCGACCAGACGTCGTCCTGATGGACATCCTGATGCCAGTGATGGACGGCATCAGCGCCACCGCCGCCATTCGCAAGGCCCATCCAGAGATCGAGATTCTCGGCCTGACCAGCGTCCTGGAAGAGAGCGCCGTTGTAGACATCATGCGTGCCGGAGCCATCGGCTACCTGCTCAAAGACCTCGACAGCAACGAACTGTGCCACGCCCTGCACGCCGCCGCCGCCGGACAGGTGCAACTGGCCCCGCAGGCCCTGGCACGCCTCATGCGCGATCTGCGCCCTCCAGAGCAGGTCGGAAAGCTGACTCCACGTGAGAAAGAGGTCCTGTCCCTTCTGGGACAGGGGCAATCCAACAAGGAGATTGCCCGCAACCTGCATCTGCGGGAAGAGACCGTCAAGACCCATGTCAGCAACATCCTTCATAAGCTCGGAGTGCAGAGTCGCACGCAGGCCGTCCTCTACGCCCTACGCAACGGCCTGATGGTCCCACGCTGAGAGGAAGCCAGACAGCGCCACAAACCCATCGCCGAGAAGAGAAGAGAGAGGCCCACCCGTCGCTTTCCAGAGGAGGAAACCGATGTCAAACAGCTCTCGACCAGCCTTCACCTTCACGAGAGACGAGCGCAGCCAGCTACCAATCCAGCGGCTGCTCCGGCTGCGCAGACTGGACCCCACGATCATCGTGCCCTTGCTCGACATCGCCCCCGACGGCTACCTGGTCTGCACCGCCGAGCATATCTGTCTCTACGCCAACAGGGCAGCCAGCGAGATCTTCGGACGCGAGACCACCAGCATCCAGGGACAGCCACTCCACCTGCTGCTGCCACAGCGCGGCAGCAGCGTAGCCGACCAGCTCATGCTGCATGCCGGCCGCTGGGACGCGACCGTGCTACGTCCCAGAGGGGAGAAGCGCGAGATCGAGTGCACACAAACCGTCATCGAGTGCCAGGGAGAGTGGTTCACCATCGTCGTACTGCGCGACGTGACCTACCAGCGTCAGCTCGAGCGCAAAGCCGAGGTCCTGGCGCAGTTCGCCACCACGATGGTCGGAGCCGACTCACTCGAAGCCACGCTCAACGCCCTGGCACGCAGCGTCGTCCAGGCAACCGGCGTCATGGCCTGTCTGGTTCCCCTGATGAGCGGCTTACCCCCCCTCTTCCGCGTTGTCGGCAGCTACGGGCTGCCTCCCGGCTACGCATCCAGCCTCAGCCGGCTGGTCCGGGACGGCATCTTTCTGCCAACGCTACAGGCCTTCGAGGAGCGACGAACCATCGTAGCAGCAGGCCTGCGCCGCGCCCTGCTCGAAGACGAGCGCTACCACCCCGTCCACGACTTCCTGCGGTCCTCTGGTTGGGACACCATCGTATGCATCCCCTTGATCTACCGCGGCGAATGCCGCGGCGTCTTCACGGTCTACTGTCCCCCCGGCCCTCCACCCGACGAGAGAGAGATCGCCTTCTTCTCCGCGATCGCCGACCAAGCAGCGGTAGCCGTCGAGAACGCCCGTCTCCTGCTCGCCGCGCAGGAGAAAGCCGCGCTGGAGGAACGTCAGCGGCTGGCCCGCGAGCTGCACGACTCAGTCTCACAGGCCCTCTACGGCATCACCCTCGGAGCCCAGGCTGCCAGCGCCTCACTGGCGACGAATCAGGCCCACGCCCGCGAGTCCCTCGACTACGTCCTCTCCCTGGCGAAAGCCACCCATGCCGAGATGCGCTCCCTCATCTTCGCACTCCATCCAGACTCCCTCGAGAGTGAAGGCATCGTCGAAGCCCTCAGCAGACGAGTCACAGCCATCAGGGCACTGCACGAGCTCCCGATCGAGCTGCAGCTCTGCGCCGAGCCAGACCTCCCCCCGGAGGCCAGAGAAGCCCTCTATCGCATCGCCCAGGAGGCCCTGCACAACGTCATCAAGCACGCCCACGCCAGCCACTGCCAGCTCACCCTGCGCACAGAATCAGAGACGATCTTACTGGAAGTACGCGACAACGGCGACGGCTTCGATCCAGGAGCCCACTTCCCCGGCCATCTTGGCCTGCACTCCATGCGAGAGCGAGCCATCCAGTTCGGCGGCACCGTGGAGATCAGCAGCCATCCCGGCAAGGGGACCCTCGTGCGCGCCATGCTGTCCCTATCCAGACCACACCGGTAAGTCTCACCCTTTCGAGGGAGTCAGCTCTCCCCCGAACGAACGACCCATCCGACCACCCTTTGAGCGATGCATTTCTCCCGGCCACATGGTACCCTCAGAGAAGAACATCCTCTCGCCACACGCGCCTTTGAGGAGGAGGATCGCATGCAGCTACGCACAGCGGACCACCTGGCCCTGCTTGTCAGGGACGTCGAGCGCTCACGTCACTTTTACAAGAGCGTACTGGGAATGCAGGAGATCGCACGACCCGCGAACTTCGACTTTCCAGGTGCCTGGCTGGCGCAGCAGGGCTTTCAGATTCACCTGATCGGCGAGCAGGTCGAAGGACGCGCGCAGAGCGTCAATCCTGGGTACGCCCCTGAGGAGCTCGCCCGGGGCTACGCAACCCACCTGGCATTCGAGGTCAATGACCTCGAGGCAGCTCTCACACACCTGCGCCTCCACGGAGTAGAACCAGTCGGTGGCCCTCGTCCCCGCGGCGACGGCGTCCAGCAGCTCTACATCTGCGACCCCGACGGGTACGTGATCGAACTCTTCACCTGGATCACTCGCAGCAGTTGACAGGGAGACGCCTCCCTGGCGCTCTCCCCCGAACGCCTTCAGGCAAGGCAGCCTGAGCTCGTCAGAAAGGGAAGCCTATGAAGCCTTCGCGTTTCCGCTATGTCCTGGCCCACAGCATCGCTGAGGCCGCTCAGCTCCTCGCCGAGCAGGGGGAAGAGGCCCGCGTTCTCGCTGGGGGCCAGAGCCTGATGCCTCTGATGAATCTGCGCCTCGCCCGGCCCTCAGCCCTCATCGACCTCAACGAGATCCCCGGCCTGGCCTACATTCACGCCGACAATGGCAGTCTCACCCTGGGCGCTATGACGCGCGACGCTGACCTGGAACGCAGCCAGCTTGCGGCCACAACGATGCCCTTGCTGGTCGAGGCAGTCCGCCACGTTGGCCATCGCGCCATCCGCAACCGCAGCACCATCGGCGGCAGCCTTGCCCACGCCGATCCCGCCGCCGAGCTGCCCGCCGTCATCCTGGCGCTGGAGGCCGAGCTTGAGGTACACAGCAGCGCCGGTCAGCGCACCATCGCCGCCAGGGATTTCTACCAGGGGGCCTTCCAGACCAGCCTGCAAGCCGGAGAGATTCTGACAGAGATCCGCCTGCCCGGCCTGCCAACGCACAGCGGCAGCGCCTTTCTCGAATTCGCCCGCCGCGAAGGCGATTATGCCCTCGCCGGCGTTGCCGCCATCGTATGTCTGGATGAGAAGGACGGCTCCATCGCCTCAGCCCGCCTCGGTCTCTGCAGCGTTGGAGAGACGCCCATACGCGCCCACGCTGCAGAGACCCTCCTCCAGGGCCAGCGCCCCGAACACGAAGCCTGGCAGGCCGCCGCTGCAGCCGTTGAGACCTCGCTCGACACTGCCCCTTCGGATATTCACGGATCGGCCGAGTACCGCCGCCATCTGGCAGGCGTGCTGACTCGACGCGCCCTGGCGCTGGCTGCCGAGCGCGCAGAAAGGACCCGCTAATGGAAGACGACTTCATGCCAGTGCGTCTCACCGTCAACGGCACACCCCATCGCCTCTTCGTAGAGCCACGCCGGACCCTGCTCGACGCCATCCGCGAGGACCTCGGACTGACCGGAACCAATGTCGGCTGCGAGCACGGCAGCTGCGGCGCCTGCACCGTGCTGCTCGATGGCAGAAGCGTACGCTCCTGCCTGCTGCTCGCCATCCAGGCCAACAACCATGAGGTCACGACCGTCGAAGGACTGGCCCGACACGGAGAGATGCATCCACTGCAACAGGCATTCTGGGAGAAGCAGGGCCTGCAGTGCGGGTTCTGCACCCCTGGCTTCCTGATGACCGCCTGCGAGCTGCTGCAGGAGAATCCCGACCCCAGCGAGGACGAGATCCGCTCCGCCCTCTCCGGCAATACCTGCCGCTGCACCGGCTATGAGCATATCGTCGACGCGATTCGCCTGGCTGCCGAGAAGATGCGTGCCCAGGCAAGCGTCAACACACCGTCTGAAACGGCGATCTGAGGCTTCAGGAGGAGGAACAGCTTATGACAACGACGGCCCATGAGCGAACCTGGATCGGCAAGGATCTCAAGCGCCGCGAAGATCCCTCCTTACTGATGGGAACCGCCATCTACGTCAACGACCTCAGGATGACAGGCATGCTTCATGCCGCCGTGCTGCGCAGCCCCTACGCCAACGCCCGCATCCTCTCCATCAATACCGAGGCAGCGCGCGCCCTTCCCGGCGTCTACGCCGTGCTGACCGGCAAGGAGGCCGCTGAGATCATCGGTCCCGTGCCCGCCTTCTGCGCGGAGCCAGTCGTGGAGCACGCTATCGCCCTGGAGAAGGTACGCTACGTTGGCGAGGCCGTAGTAGCAGTGGCCGCCGAGAGCCGCTACATCGCCGAGGACGCCATCGACCTCATCGAGATCGAATGGGAGCCCCTGCCAGTCGTGACAGACGCCATCAGCGGCATGCAGCCGGGCGCTCCCCTCGTCCACGAGAATCTCGGCACCAACGTGGTCTACGATCACGTCTTCACCTTCGGCGATGTAGACGGCGACTTCGCACGCGCAGACTACATCATCACGCGCCGTCTGCGCTGGCCACGCGCCACCGCCGCACCGATGGAGCCGAACGGAGCTGTCTGTGCCTACGACCCGGCGAGAGGCACCATGGAGATCTGGTCGAACACCAACATGCTCAACTCGGCCGCCTGGGTGATGTCAGGCATGCTCAAGATTCCGCCCCACAAGCTCAATTTCTACCCGATGTACACCGGCGGTAGCTTCGGCAGCAAGCATTTCCTGGGGAAGACCATCGGCATCGCTGGTGCGCTCTCCAAGGCGACTGGCCGACCAGTCAAATTCATGGAGGACCGCGTCGACAACCTGACCGCCAATGACTCCCAGGGACCCGATCGCATCTACGACGCCCAGCTCGCCGTGGCAGCGGACGGCACCTTCCTGAGTCTGCGGCTGCACACCATCGACGACTACGGCGCCTACTTTATCTTCGCCATCACGGGCAACACCAACATGATGGCCCAGATCACTGGCCCCTATACCATTCGAAGCGTCGAGACAGGCATCAAGGCTGTCCTGACCAACAAGAATCAGCAGACCGTCTTCCGCGGGGCCGGGTCCGATGTCGGCAACTGGGTGCTGGAACGCCTCGTCGACGCCGCTGCCGAGGAGCTGGGTATGGATGGCATCGCGCTGCGCCGCCACAATTTCATCCAGCCGGACCAGTTTCCTTATAAGATTCCCACGGGAAACATCTACGATAGCGGCAACTACCCTGGCGTTCTCGACCTGGCACTGCAGCACTTCGACCTGGCTGCCTGGCGCAGCGAGCAGACCCAGGCCCGCCAGGCCGGCCGCTACATAGGCATCGGTCTGGCCACCGCTCAGCAGCGCAGCACCTACAGCTCGACCGAGTTCTGGTTTCACAATCCCGGGCCGGCCACCGGCCTCAACTCCACACCCGAGAGCGTGCGCATCGGAGTCGGACCCACCGGAGGCGTCACCGTCACCATGTTCTCGCCCTTCTGGGGCAACAGCCCGGAAACCGTCGTTGCCCAGGTCGTCGCCGAGGAGCTGAGCATCGACCCCTCCGATGTCAGCGTCACCTACGACAGCACAGCCCATGCCCTACCAGGAGCAGGGCCAGGAGGGAGCCGCATGACCGTCATGCTCTCCGGGGCCGTCCACGGAGCAGCCACCCGTCTCAAAGAGAAGCTCTTCAAGATCGCAGCTCACATGCTCGAAGCCAGCGTCGAAGACCTGGAGATGGTCGCTGGGCAGGTGCGCGTCAAAGGCTCACCCACCTCAGCAGTCAGCCTGGCCGACATCGGCATGCGAGCCTACTGGTTTAAGCTCGATCTCCCCCCAGGACTGGAGAGCGGCCTCGAAGGAACGTTTACCTACGATCATCCCTACACGACCAGGCCGAGTGACGACCGCAAGGATCTGGGGGCTTTCTACCCGATCATGGGGCACGCCGCCCACCTGGTAGCGGTTGAGGTCGACAGTGAGACTGGCGCTGTCACGTTCAAGCAGTACGTCGCCGTTCACGACGTTGGCACCATTCTCAATCCCCGCTCCCTGCAGGGACAGATTCGTGGCGGCATCGCCCAGGGCATCGGCCTGGCACTGCTGGAGGAAGTACGCTACGGTCCCAATGGAGAGAACCTGACCTCGACCTTCGTCGACTATCTGCTGCCCTCCTCCAGAGACGTGCCCAGCATCGAGATCTACCACCAGGAGACCCCCTCCCCCTTCACCGCCTACGGCATCAAAGGCGGAGGTGAAGGAGGACGCATGGTCGCCCCGCCAGCGGTGACCAGCGCCATCGAGGACGCGCTCAGACCGTTCGGCGTCAGGATCAACGAGATGCCCATCACACCCGAGAAGATCGTCCGCTGGGTCAGCGAGGCACGCAAGAGCGAGCCTCCCCAGCAAAGCTGACCACAGCGTAGGGTCGCGTGCATCAGGCGCACGGGATACACCAGGTGGAGAGAGCGCCAGAAGAGAGGTCACCCAGAACACGGGAGTCGTTCATCGCACAGGGCGCCCCTGGGGAGGAATCACGCATGCTGCTTGAAGGACAGGTCGCCGTGATCACAGGCGGCGGCCGTGGTATCGGCCGGGCGATCGCCCTGGCCTGTGCACGAGAGGGGGCCAGAGTGGTGCTCGCCTCACGCACAGAGAGCCTCCTGGAGGAGACGCGCCACGCCATCACTGCCCTCGGAGGGGAGGCCCTGACCGTCCCAACGGACGTCAGCGCCGACGAGAGCGTCACCGCCCTGGCTCACCTGGTGCAGAGCCACTTCGGACGAATCGACCTCCTCGTCAACAACAGCGGGATCGCCGGTCCAACCGCGCCTCTGTGGGAGATCGACCCCCAGGAGTGGGATGCGACCTTCGCCGTCAACGTGCGCGGCACCTTCCTCTGCTGCCGTGCCTTCCTCCCAATGATGCTGGAACGCTCTTGCGGTTCCATCATCATCATCAGCTCAATGACCGGCAAGCGTCCGCTCCTGGGAAGAACACCCTACGCTGCCAGCAAGCTCGCGCTGGTAGGCCTGGCACGCACACTTGCCTGGGAGGCCGGACCGCACGGCATCCGCGTCAACGTGATCTCACCCGGTCCCGTCGAGGGTGAGCGCATCGAGGGGGTCATTCGCAAGCAGGCAGAGGTCAAAGGCATCAGCATCGAGGAGGCACGCCAGGCCTTTCTGCGCGACTCGCCCCTGGGGCGCCTGGTTCCCGCAGAGGACGTAGCAGCCGCCGTCGTCTTTCTCGCCTCGCAGGACGCCGCCTCGATCACCGGCGAAGACCTCAACGTCTCCGCCGGCATTGTCACCTACTGACAGAGCGCAACGCCGATCGCCAGGGCCAACCGATCAGACCATGAGAGCAGAGAGGTCACCATGACACGCTTGATCGATCTATCACAGGAGATCTACCAGGGGATGTTTGTCTACCCCGGCCACCTCAAAACGGTCATCTGGGAGCACCACTCACACGAGGAGACACGCAAAAACTTCGAGGGCGGCTTCTCATACCAGTCGCGCGGCCTGCTCATGAGCGACCACGGCCCGACCCACGTTGACGCCCTCAGCCATCTCGATCCACGGCCCGAGGCCCCCCCCATCGACCAGATGGCCCTCCATCTCTTCTTCGGACCAGCCACCTGCCTCGACCTCTCCCAGAAAGCTCCCCAAACCTACATCACCGGAGAGGACCTCGACGCAGCGCTCGAACGCTCAAAGGCCGGCCTGCAGCCGGACGACATCCTACTGCTCTACACCGCCACCTACAACCGCCATCACGGCACCCAGCAGTACCTCAGTCAGTATCCCGGCCTCGACGAATCGGGGAGCGCGTGGCTCGTCGAACACGGCGTCAAAACATTCGGCGTCGACTCACCCAGCCCGGACAACCCCATCAGCCGTACCTACCCCTGCCACATGATGTGCCGCGCCCATGGCATCACCCACTACGAAAACCTGGCCAACCTCGATCAGGTCGTGGGGCGCCGCTTCACCTTCGCCGGCTTCCCGCTACGTATCCGCAACGGCACCGGCTCACCAGTGCGCGCGGTTGCTATTCTTGAGGAATAGCGGAACAGGTGGACAGGGAGTCCTGCAGACAGAGCAGAGAGGAGGCTAGAAGATATGCCCGACACTGTCCCCCAGCCATGGCCATCGGCGCCACCAGTTCGGCGCGAGATGCACCACGGACGCCCCGTCCTCACGTACACCGAACGCCCGCCCAGCTTCAACGCAGCCGTGTGGCGCTCCGTACAGGCCTTTCCCGACAGGACGGCCCTGATCTTCGAGGGAGAGCGCTGGAGCTACCTCGATCTGTGGCAGGAGGCCCGTTCCTTCGCAGCCACAGCCCACGGAGACTATGGCATCAGCCCCGGCGAGCGCATCGCCGTGCTCACTGGCAACCTGCCGGAGTTTGTCATCGCCGCCCTCGGCACAGCGCTGCTCGGCGCTATCCTGGTCCCACTCAACACCCGCCTGCTGCCTCATGAGCTGCTCTTCATGCTGGAAGACTCCGGCAGCCGCCTTCTGGTCACCACGTCGGAGCAGTGGGAGCCACTGGCCGGCGTCCGCGAGCAACTGCCAGCCCTGCAGGGCATCATGCTCACTGGCGAGACCAGAACAAGCGAGGCTACAAGAGGCACCCGCCCCTGGCACGAGTGCCTGCGTGGCGGTACACCACCGGCGATCAGCGTGAGCGAAGAGCAGCCGCTCTACCTGTGCTATACCTCTGGCACAACCGGTCTCCCCAAAGGGGCAGTCTGCACCCACCTGAACCTGGTCCACACCCTGCTCAACTACGAGCTGGTCAAGGGGCTGCGCGCCGATGATCGGACGCTGCTGGGCGTCCCCATCTTTCACATCACCGGGCTGGCCGCCCAGTTCGCTCAGTTTCTCTACCAGGGAGGCACGATCGTTCTGCAACGCCTTCCCTTCCGTGCGGGGCCAGCCCTCGAACTGATTGAGCGTGAGCGCGTGACGCACTTCTTCGGTGTCCCCACGATGTATCTCATGCTGATGAACCACGCTGACTTCGTCCGACGCGACATCTCTTCGCTCCGGCTGGCTGCCTCGGGAGGCGCTCCTCTGCCACCCGACGTCGTGCGGCGCTGGTCGCAGCAAGCGCCCCAGGTGCAGTTCCTCAACTTCTACGGCCTGACCGAAACCACCTCACCCGCAACCTGCCTCCCAGACCGCTACAAGCTCGAGCGGCCCGGCTCAGCCGGACTTCCCCTCCCGGTCACCGAAGTGCGCGTTGTTGATGAGCATCACGCAACGTTGCCCGCGGAGAGCGTGGGAGAACTGGCGATCCGAGGTCCGATGGTCTTCAAAGAGTACTGGCGCAACCCGCAGGCCACGCAGGCCGCCTTCTTCGAGGATGGCTGGTTTCTGACCGGAGACCTGGCGCGCCTCGACTCCGCCGGGTTCCTACAGATCGTGGATCGTAAGAAAGATATGATCAATCGCGCCGGGGAGAAGGTCTACTGCGTCGAGGTGGAACACATCCTCTACAGCCACCCCGCCATCCTGGAGGCGGCGATCGTCGGCGTGCCCGATGGCTTCTATGGCGAGATCGTCGAGGCCATCATCGTTCCTCGACCCGGGCAGACGATCGACCCGGACGAGGTGCGCACCTTCGTCTCCCGCCGCCTGGCAGCCTTCAAGGTGCCAGCCCTCATCGAGGTGCGCGACACCCTGCCACGCAACCCAGGCGGAAAAGTCATGAAGCAGCTACTGCGAGGAGGATGAACACGGGTTGTCTGGACCTCCCCAACGAAACGGTCTTCACGATGGAGATGACCCCGATCAAGTTCGGCCCTGGCGCGACCGGTGAGGTGGCCTATGATCTCCAGCGCCTCGGCGTGAGCCACGCGCTCATCGTGACCGATCCAGGCATTATGAAGCTCGGTCTACCCGACCGCGTGCGCCGCCTGCTCACCGACGCCGGACTGTCCGCCGACATCTACGACGAGGTCCATGTCGAGCCAACCGATCGCTCGTTCGAGGCCATCGCCAGCGCCATCGCGGGACACCCCTACGACGGCATGGTGGCCATCGGAGGCGGCAGCAGCATCGATACGGCCAAATGGTCCAGCCTCTACGCCACCTACCCAGCCCCACTCATGGATTACGTCAACAAGCCGCTCGGCAAAGGCCTGCCCGTGCCTGGACGGCTCAAGCCGCTGGTCGCCATCCCAACGACCGCTGGCACGGGGAGCGAGACCACAGCCGTGGCTGTGCTCGATCTCCTCGCCCTGAAGGTGAAGACGGGAATCTCCCATCCGTACCTGCGCCCGGCGCTGGCAATCATCGATCCCTTAAACACAGTGACACTCCCACCGCTGGCGACAGCCTATCCCGCCTTCGATATCCTGACGCACGCCCTGGAGTCCTACACCAGCAGACCGTATCACGCACGTCCGCAGCACGCGCCGCAGGAGCGGCCGGTCTATGTCGGGAGCAACCCGATCAGCGACCTCTGGTGCGAGAAGGCCCTGGAGTATCTGGGCCAGTATCTGCGGCGCGCGGTCATCAATGACCTGGACATTGAGGCCCGCACCCACATGGCGCTGGCCGCGACCTACGCCGGCATCGGCTTTGGCAACGCCGGCGTGCATATCCCGCACGCCATCGCCTATCCCATCGCCGGCATGGTCAGAGGCTTCTCCCCACCCGACTACCCGTCTCAGGAGCCGCTGATCCCCCATGGTCTCTCGGTGATCGTCACGGCAGCGGCAACCTTCTCCTGGACCTACGTGGCCAGCCCTGAGCGTCATCTGCGCGCCGCCCAGCTACTCGGAGCCCAGATCAGCGGACTCAACGAGCAGCAGCGACGAGCCATCCTGCCAGAGACACTGCGCATGCTCATGCGCGACACCGGCGTCACCCAGGGACTCGCGGCACTGGGCTACAGCACGGTTGACGTCCCCGCGCTGGTGGAGGGCACACTGAAGCAACAACGCCTGCTGGTGAACGCGCCCCGCCCTGTCGATGCACAGCAGGTGCAGACCATCATCGAGGAGAGCTTCGAGGACCTCAGATAGACCTCCGCCAGGCCCGGCGCCGACCACGGCCTCCAGAGGAGGCACTGCAGCCACAGTACCAGGCGGTCCTCTCCTACAACGAGAAGTGCATCGCCCCGACCGCTGTATGGGCCAGCAGCTTCTGCGCGTTTTTCCAGAAAAGCTTCTCCTTCACCTCTGGTTTGAAATTGAGCGGAAGCGCCTCGAAGTCCCTGAGCCAGCGCTCCGGAGTGATGAAGGGATAATCCGAACCGAAGAGGATACGATCCTGCAGGCGCGTCGCTGCCTCACGGAGGAGAACCTCGGGGATGTACTTCGGCGACCAGCCGGAGAGATCGTTATAGATGTTCGTCTTATGCAGCATGGCCGCGATCATCTCCTCGTGCCAGGGCCACGAGGGATGGGCCCCGATAATGGTCAGGCCAGGGAAATCGGCCGCCAGCGCATCGAGGTAGATCGGGCGTGTATAGTCGAGCTTGATGCCCATGCCGCCGGGCATGCCAGCCCCCAGGCCATTGGTACCCGTGTGGAAGAGCGCTGGAACACCCAGCTCCTGAATCTTCTCCATCAGCGGGTAGAAGGTGGGGTCATTGGGATAAAAGGCCTGGACACCCGGATGGAATTTGGCACCTGCCAGCCCCAGATCCTTGATGGCGCGCTCCATCTCCCTGACAGCGGCCTTTCCCTTGTGAGGGTCGACGCTGGCGAAGCCGATGAACTGCTGCGGATAGCGCTGCACAATGGCCGCGATGTAGTCGTTGCCGAGCGGGGGCAGTCCCGTGGCCGTCTCGGCGTCCCAGGCCAGCAGCACCCCGACCATGTCGAGCGCCGCATAGTCGGCCGCCATCTGCTCAATATCCCTGAGCTTGACCTCCGTGCGAAAGAAGCGCTCGGCAGCCTTCGCGTAGGGGCCAAGCGTGACCTGGATAAACTCGGTGGTTGGCAGATGAACATGAAAGTCGATGGCGCGTGGCATGGCCTGCTCCTCTCTGCTCTGTACTCAGACACAGCGCTGTCTCTACCCTGTCCCTTATTGTAGCACAGGCCTTCTCCCTGGGGCTATGCTCTGGCCTCCCAGGCCAGTCTCGAACGCCTTCGGACAGCCTTGCCAGCTCCGTCCGCCGTCCGCCGCCCGCGCTCATCACAGCCATCGCACGCCGAATTGACAACGGCCATCTTCCCCCCTATACTTGTCAGCAGGCTCACCCAGGAACAGGAGAAGAGAGGGTACGCTGCAATGTCGTTTACTGAAGATGAACTGCAATCATTCAACACCATCCTTGAACGCCGTTTGAGTGCATATCGCCAGGAGATGGAGCGCACATTCGAGCAACGCCTGAGCGCCCTGGCGCGCGACCTCGAGCAGCGACTCGTGATGCTGCAGCAGGATCTCACGCGCATCATCACCCACAAGCTCAACGACCAGCAGAACGAGCTCAACCTCGCCATGAGCCAGAAGCTCGGCACCCAGCAGTCGCGTCTCATCCAGGCCATCGGGCACGAGGTAGAGCAACGTCAGCAACTGCAGCACCAGCACATCGAGGCGCTGGTCGATCGGATGCTTGCCGCCCAGCTGATGGGGATCGAGCAACTTCTCACTCAGCGTCTCCCCGCTGCAGGCCCCACCACTGCAGCCGAGAACGCCCCCGGTCAGGCAACCGGCGCCGAGGGGGAGGAGGCACCGACCTATCCCGCAGAGCCGATCGAGGTGCAGACCGACCTCTCCTGGGACGACCTCATGGAGGTCATCGGCCAGGCGCTCGACGAGCGTCTCGAGCGCCTCAGCGAATCTCTGCAGACGCTGCTGCGCACATGGGAACAGCAGCTCGCCGTGCAGCGCGTCTCCGGGGGAGCCGTCGAACCCTATCGCGATGGGCAGGGAGCGTTACAGCAGGTCTTCCAGAGCATCGAGCGGCTTGAGCAGATCGTCGAGTCGATGCAGGTTGCCATGACCGCCAATCACGCCCTGCTCTCCAACCGTCTCTACCATCATCTCCACCTGCCGCTCGAGCGCGCCCATCCCAGCAGCAGTCCCGCCAGCCCCGCGACTCCCCCTGGTCCACCTACCACCACGCAGGTCTCACTGGCAGACGAGCGAGATGAGGAAGTAGGCCACTGAGGCCTGCGCTGGTCCGCCTCACCCTCCTTCCACCTTGCATGCACGGCGGCCAGATCCCACTCACCAGCACACCACAAGAGCAGGGCGCCCCACAGGGAACAGGCGTGGCACGTACCCCACGTCCTCTCACCGACGCATGTACAGAGGCAGGCGCCCCGCTCCCCCAGTCTCAGCCGCTACTGATACTCATAAAAACCTCGCCCGCTCTTCTTCCCGAGCATGCCCGCCGTCACCATACGCCGCAACAGCGGCGGCGGCGCGTAGAGCGGCTCCTTATACTCCTCATAGAGTGCCTCCGCCGCCCAGAGTGTTGTATCGAGGCCAACGTAGTCCAGCAGCGTGAAGGGACCCATCGGATAGCCACAGCCCAGCTTCATTGCCGTATCAATGTCGTCGCGTGAGGCCACGCCGTTCTCCAGCATGCGCACCGCCGCTAGCAAATAGGGAATGAGCAAGAAATTCACGATGAAGCCCGCCGTGTCCTTCGCAACAACGGGGGTCTTCCCCAGGGATTCAGCGAAGCGGCGCACCGTCTCGACCGTCTCCTCAGAGACCATGATCGTCCTCACGATCTCCACTAGCTTCATCACAGGTGCCGGATTGAAGAAGTGCAGGCCACAGACCTGCTCAGGCCGCCTGGTCACCGCCGCCATCTGGGTCACACTCAGCGACGACGTATTTGATACAATAATCGCCTGCGGCTTGAGCAGACGGTCCAGGGCCGGAAAGAGGCGCAGCTTCTCCTCCATCTGCTCGATCACCGCCTCAATCACCAGGTCGCAATCGGCCAGATCCTCCAGATCCAGCGTCCCCCGCAGACGCGCACGGTACTCCTCCACCTGCTCAGGGCGTAATCTGCCCTTGCTAGCCAGCATCTCCCAGGCGTCGACGATGCGCTTGAGACCGCTCTCCAGCAACTCCTGATTGACCTCGCGTATCGTCACAGGATAGCCGGCCTGGACACAGGTCTGAGCAATACCGCTCCCCATGAGGCCACAGCCGACAACACCTACGTTGCGTATCTCCATAGACTCCTCCTCGAATTAGAATGCGCATGAAGCATGCATGCGTTGATAAGTATACCATCTGTCCCGGCACAGCTCTTCAACACCTCCCACTTGACTTTCGGTCAAATTTGACCTATATTCAATATGGGGAGCAGCTCCCGAGGCGTAAGCGCCAGATTGGCGGCGCAGTGGTCGCTTCGGCAGACCGGTCATGGCTCGATCGGTAGAGCCCCCCATTCCGAAGGAGGATCTAGCGATGGCATCCCGCTACTGCATCATCGGAGCCGGCTACTCGGGCCTTGGTGTAGCCCGAGCCTTTCAGGAGGCCGGGCTGGACTACGACATCTTCGAGCAGAACGCCGACATCGGCGGCAACTGGCTCAACGGCGTCTACGACTCGACACATATCATCTCCTCACGCAACAGCACCGGCTACGAGGAGTTTCCCATGCCGGCCAACTATCCCGACTTTCCCAGCCGTCAGCAGGTACTTGACTATCTGTGCGCCTATGCCGACCGTTACGACCTGCGGCGTGCAATCCAGTTCTCCACCCGTGTCGAGCGCGTCGAACCCCTGGACAGCCAGGGACTGGGCGGGTGGCGTGTTCGCCTTGACGACGGGCGAGTGCTCGATTACAGCGGCGTGATCGTCTGTAACGGGCATCACTGGGACCGGCGTATCCCCCACTATCCTGGCACCTTCAGCGGCAAAACGCTCCACTCCAAGGACTACAAAAACGCCAGCGACTTTGAGGGTGAGCGGGTGCTGGTCGTTGGAGCCGGCAACTCTGGCTGTGACATCGCAGTCGAGGCAGCCCTCAGCAAGAGCGTCAAGGAAGTGGCAATCTCCATGCGACGTGGCTACTACTTCATTCCCAAGACCATCGCCGGCCTCCCCGTCGCTGAGATGGACCTGCCCTGGCTGCCGGTCTCGGTACAGAAGCGCATCATCAAGCTCGCGCTGGCCCTCATCGTGGGGCCTAACCCTCGCTACGGGCTACCCAGACCGGACCACGACCTCTTTGATCGCCACCCCATCGTCAACTCACAGCTGCTCTACTTCATTCGCCATGGGCTGATCACACCGCGCCCCGACATCGCTCGCCTTGACGGCCGTCAGGTCCACTTCGTGGACGGTAGCTGCATGGAGGCCGATACCATCGTCTGGGCCACGGGCTTCAACGTCTCGTTCCCATTCCTGGATCACACGCTCTTCACCTGGGAGCATGGCTATCCACGCCTGGTGGCCCACATGCTGATCCCCGGCTGGGCCAACCTCTACATTTTCGGGCTGCTCCAGCCACGCGGCGGCGCCGGTCCGCTCATCAGCCGCGGTGCGCGCCTGCTCAGCGAGCTGGTCCAGTGCCAGGCCCGGCTTCCTTACCCAATCGTCAAAACCGTCGCGCGTTGGGAGCCACCCTCCGCTCACTATCTCGTTGGCGTTCAAGAGACGATGCGTTCCATCGAGCGTCTGCGGCGCCATCTGCGGCGCATTCCGACGGCTCCCCACCTGAAGAGCGGCCCGGGCGGCCAGTCTGCCGACTACGCCGTCTCCCTCTCAGGAGGCAGCGCCCGTGCGTAAATGCTCCGCGCACCAGCAGTGCAGCGCAGAGCAGCGAGAGATCCCCGTAGAGGAGGAGAGGAACAGCTATGCAGAGAGGCAATGGGGCAGCGCCCCCGGCTGCCCGGCGTACCACCCGCGGTCCGCTCAGCGGCAAACGCATCCTCATCACCGGTGCCGCCGGTGCCATCGGACACGCCACCCGCAAGGCGCTGCTACAGCGGGGAGCCCGGGTGGCCGGCATCGATCGGCGTGCTTGCGATGGCATCATCCAGGCGGACGTCACCAGCAGTGAAGCGGTGGAGCGAGCCGTCTCCCAGGCGATCAACGACCTGGGTGGACTGGACATCCTCATCAATCTGGCAGGCATCGGCCTTCCCCAGGACGCCGGGTCCCCGCCGCGAGAGGACGTCGCCCTCACCCTGGAGGTCAACCTGCTTGGCCCCTGGACCGTCACGGCCTATGCCCTGCCGGCCCTGCTGGCCACGCATGGGCGTGTCATCAACGTCGCCTCAGGCCTGGCCTTCGCCACGGTCCCCTTCGCTGCCGCCTATGCCGCCAGCAAGCGCGCTCTGGCCGCGTGGTCCGACACATTGCGCCTGGAGTACGGCAGTCGGATCGGCGTCACCACCGTTTATCCAGGCTACGTGAAGACACCCATCCACGCGCCCGCCGAGGCGGCCGGTCTCTCACTGGCCGGCCTGGTGCGCGAGGAGCCCCTGGAGGCCGTTGTACGCACGCTCGTGCGGTGCTGTAGCGGAAGGGTCCGCCGCGATGTCGCCACCACACGTCTGGGGACCCTGGAGATTGGCCTGGCGCGCCATCTGCCGGCTCTCGTCGACCTGGTGATTCTGGCACGCATGCGCCGCCTGGCCCGCGCCCACCGCTACGATCGTTCACCACTGGCCCTGGATATGATGAAACGCTGGGGAATGAGGCAATTCTGATGCTACACAAACGACAGTCACGCCGCCGGCGGCTGATTGAGGTTGGTCTGGAGCTGTTTAGCAGGCACTCCTACGACGAGGTGGCCGTCGACGACATCGCCACGGCTGCCGGTATCTCCAAGGGCCTGCTCTACTACTACTTCCCAACCAAGCACGATTTCTACGTCGCCGTGATTCGCCACAGCACCGCACAGCTCCTCGACCTCACCGAGCCAGATAGCTCGCTGGAGCCGCTGGAGCGCCTGCGGGTTGCATTGCTGGCCTACTTCACCTTCGCCGAGATGCACGCACGCACCTATGTGGCGCTCCTGCGTGGCGGCGTTGGGGTTGACCCGGAGGTAGCTGCGATCCTCAACAGCGTGCGCCAGACCTACGTCGAGCGGGTCCTCCAGAGTCTGCCCGCCGCCGAGCAGGTGCCGCCCGCGCTGCGCCTGGCCGTGACCGGCTGGGTCGGCTTTGTTGAAGCCATCAGCCTGACCTGGCTGGAAGAACGCCTCCTCGACAAAGAGCAGCTCTCCGATCTGGCGATCACTACCCTGCTGGCAGTCCTGAGCCACATCCAGCAACTGGACGCCTCGACGTACTGAGCGCCGCACCAGCGCCAGCCACACGCATGCGCATGAAGCTGCAATCACAGTTGTAACGCTACTGCCAGTGACGGCAAGGAGGAAAGGGCAATGGCACCGTTCAAGGTGAGCAGCCACACGATCGACGTCGACGGCGTGCCCGTACGCTACGAGACCGCAGGAGACGGCGAGCCGGTGGTCTTTGTTCATGGTCTCTCCGGCTCCACCAAATGGTGGGCCAGGAATGTGCCTGCAATCGCTCAACAGTACCGGGTCTACCTGGTGGATCTCCCCGGCTTTGGCGCCATGCGGCGCTTTCGCCGGCACTTCCACCTGCTGCGCGCTCCCGAATGGCTCGACCACTGGCGGCAGGCCGTCGGCCTGGAGCATTTCTCGCTCGTGGGTCACTCGATGGGCGGCTACGTCTGCATGGCCCTGGCCGCGCAACGGCCGGAGCAGGTCCGACGCCTGGTGCTGGTGGCCTCAATTGGCATTCCCTTCGAGTGCTCTGTGAGTCGTCTGCTCTGGCCGACGACGCTTGCGCTGGCCCGCACCACGCCGGCGTTCTGGCCGACGCTGCTCTACGACGGAGTGCGCGCCGGTGTGCTCATGATTCGCCGCGCCTCCCGCCAGATCGTTGCCCTGGACGCCCGGCCGCTCCTGCCGGCCATCAGAACGCCAACGCTCCTCATCTGGGGCAGGCACGATGATCTGGTCCCGCTGAGCTTCGGAGAGCGTTTGCATGCTGGCATTGCACAGGCCCGTCTGGTTGTGCTCGAGCACGCCAATCACATCTGTATGTATGATCAACCAGAGCCGTTCAACGAGGCGCTCCTGGCCTTTCTGGCAGGCCAGGAGGTTGGGACTGAATCTGTCAGACAAGCACATGCGGGATAGCGCGCCGCGCCTCCCGCTCTCCAGGGAAGGGTGAAAAACAGTATGGCACAGACATTACAGGCGCCTCCAGTGCGCCAGATGGCAACGCCAACGCTGACGGAGATTGCGGCGTTGCTCTCACGGCGCCAGCTTCCTCAGAAGCTGCTCCGCCTTGCCAGGAAATACGGGGACGTCATCCACATCAAGGGGGGCGGACTCGAGATCTTTATTCTCAGCAACCCCGAAGATATTCGCGAGATCCTGGTCGTCCAGCACGCTCACTTCCACAAGGGACAGGGGGCGGAGATGACCGGGCGTATGCTCGGCCAGGGCCTGCTCACCAGCGAGGGTGAGTTCCACAAGCGCCAGCGCAGGTTGATCCAGCCAGCCTTCCACCGCCAGTACATCGCCTCCTATGCCAGGACGATGGTCGAGGAGGCCACACGCATGGCCAGCTCCTGGCGGGATGGAAGCATAGTGGACATGGCCCAGGAGATGATGCGTCTGACACTGGTCATTGCCGGAAAGACGCTCTTCAACGTCGATGTGGAGCGCGATGTCAGTACTGTCAGTCGTTCCATGGCAGTGGCCATGGAGGCCTTCATCAAGGTAGGCCTTGCTCCCTGGGCGCCACAACTGGAGCGCCTGCCGCTGCCAATCCACCGCCGCTTCTATCAGGCCCGCGATGAGATGGACAGGGTCATCTATCGCATCATCGAGGAACACCGCCGCAGCGGGCGTGATCAGGGCGATCTCCTCTCAACGCTGCTCCGGGCCCATGACGAGGAGGGTGGCATGAGTGATCAGCAACTGCGTGATGAGATCACGACGCTACTGCTCGCCGGCCACGAGACAACCGCCAATGCCCTGACCTGGACCTGGTATCTGCTGGCCCAGCATCCTGATGTCCTGGCCCGCCTGCAGGCCGAACTGGCGAGCGTGCTCGGCGAGCGCCTGCCAACGGCCGAGGATCTGCCTCGCCTGGTCTACACCGAGCAGGTCCTGAGCGAGGCGATGCGCCTCTACCCGCCGGCCTGGAGCATCGATCGCCGAGCGATCCGCGATACCGAGATTCGCGGGCTGCCCGTTCCAGGTGGGGCGCGCATCATCATGAGCCAGTACGTGGTCCATCGCGACCCTCGCTACTATCCTGAACCGGAGCGCTTTCTGCCGGAGCGCTGGACGCCCGAGGCGCGTGCCTCACGGCCCAAGTTCGCCTACTTCCCCTTTGGAGGCGGGCCGCGGCTCTGTATCGGCGAACCCTTCGCCTGGATGGAGGGCGTGATGTTGCTGGCCACTCTGGCGCAGCGCTGGGAGGCGGAGTTGCTACCCCACCAGCGCATCGAGGCCGAGGCGGTGGTCACGCTGCGGCCTCGCTACGGTATTCGCATGCGCCTGCACCAGCGGAGCGCCGTCCGCGCGCCAGCCTGAGCAAGCTGCTCTCCCGGCTCTCCCCTCCTGCCCCTGGCCTTCCAGGCTGCTGTCAGGTAGAATGAGAGGAGTGGTAGCCCGCCGTTCAACGCGCACGCCGGGCTACCCTGCTCTGGACAGCGGCCGCCCGCTGTCGCTGTCGGGGCACAGGCGAAGGAGGGATGGCCATGATCTCGTTCACAACGCTGCTGCTCCGCCTGGGGCTGGCTGTGCTGCTGGGGGCCGTGATTGGTCTGGAGCGCGAACGGGGCGAGCGAGCAGCTGGAATGCGTACGCAGGCCCTGGTTGCGCTCGGCTCGGCCCTCTTCACCATCGTCTCTGCCTTTGGCTTCACGACCTTACTGGGCACGCCCCACCTGCAGTTCGATCCCTCGCGCATCGCCTCCTATATCGTCGCCGGGATTGGCTTCCTGGGGGCGGGTACGATCTTTGTCAGCCGCGAGCAGGGGCGCGTCAAAGGACTGACCACCGCCGCCTCGATCTGGGTCGTCGCAGCCATTGGCCTGGCCTGTGGCGCCGGCCTTCTGCAGGAGGCCACCGTCACCGTGATACTCGCTCTCATCGTACTCGGACCGCTCCACCTGATCGAGGAGCGCATCTTCCCCTGGCACGCCGCAGCAACACGCGGAGGGCATCGAGTGACGATTGAGGTAGATCCCGCAGACGACCAGCTGCTGGCCCGGCTCTACGCGATCTGCAGCCAGAGCGGTGTGACCATCGTCAGGCTGACCCTGCAGATGCAAGGCGCAGGCGTGAGCATCGAGGTACACTGCCACCTACCCGAGAGCCTGGCTCCGGCCCGCCTGGCGCAGGATCTGCACAATCTGCCGGGCATTCGCAGGCTGGAGATCCACCAGCATCCACTACAGGAGTGATTCTCACCCTCCTGCCAGACTCGCTCGGAGGTCCCCTCTCTGCTCGCCAGGTTACGCTCCGGGAGGCACCTCGAGCCAGCGATGAGCGACGGTCCCTCCCCCCGTATGCTCTCTTCGTGCCCCCTGGAGAACGCTCGCGGCCGACGGCCGGACCAGGAGAAGAAGAGCGCCAGCAGGAGATTGAGCGCAACACTGGCAGGCGTATTGAACCAGGCGATGACTCAGGCCACCAGGTAGAGCAACGGCCCAAAGCGATACTGAGCAGTGATAGCCTGCACAGCCTCGCGGTCGGCGTCGCTGCTCAGCAGGCGCTGTCCCCGGGCCGCGTAGCGCCAGAGCGGGTTGAAGGCGATCGCCAGAACGACCATCGTGCCGCTGTAGAAGAGAGCCGCTCCATGCACACCGAGGGAGGAGATCGCGTCTGCGAGCACCGCTGTGGGAAAGGGAACCAGGACCACTATCAGCAGCAGCAGCAGGTTGAGGAGTAGCAGCGTCGTGTCAATGCGCGCGCTGTGGCTGAAGAGCCGCTGGTGGTTGATCCACATGATGCCAATCGTGGCAAAGCTGACGACAAAAGCCAGACAGGCCGACCACTGGTTCAGCAGAACTGCGAGGAGGGCCACATCATCGAGAGGGAAGGTGTGCGGCGGCTGGATAGTAAGCACGAGCAGGGTGATGGCGACGGCGAAGACGCCGTCGCTGAAGGCCTCTACGCGACCGGTCTCTTTATCCTCCATGGACATTCGCCTGTTCTGCCAGGAAGGCTCGAATGGCGCGCGCCGGGCCAGGCTCAACCCCGAAGATGATCGTATAGTGATTAAGCGTCGGAAAATTGATCAGCTGACACTGGCGAATGCCGCGCTGAACAGCCTGGGCCGCCGCCTCTGGCAGCAACTGATCATCCTCGCTGAACATGCCTGCCCCAGCTCGCAGCAGCAACGTTGGCGCCGCCACTGCTGCCCATTGCTCGGTGGGACGCGCCTCCGCCGCGCGCAGCCCTTCCTCAATGACTCCCTCACGATAGACGCGCGAGACCACCGAGCCATCGGGACGCCGCTCGACGTCGTGCTCAAGGTAGCGGTCAAAGTAGGGATTCCAGTAGGGAGCAAGGAAGGGAGCCGCGCGCAAGCGCTGGGCATACTCCTCGAAGGAGGCGGCTGGCGTCCCCAGGCGCGCCACCGAGGCCGTCAGCCACTGTGGCTGCTCCTCAGGCGCACGCCAGGGAAGGGGCGCCCCGGCATCCACCAGAATCAGCCTGCTCACGCGCTCCGGATGGTGCGCGGCGTAGTAGAGGGCGATGAGCGCACCCAGTGAGTGTCCCAGCAGGGCCGTCCGTTCGAGGTTCAAGGCATCGAGCAGCTGGTCCAGATCCTGCGCATGGAGTGGAACGCTATAGCCCTCAGCGGGACGATCGCTCTGGCCCCGCCCACGCAGGTCGTAGGCAAAGACACGATACGTGCTTGCCAGCTCATCGGCAAAGGCCTGAAAACAGAAAGCATTCGCCGTCAATCCGTGCACGCAGACCAGTGGGGGACCCTGCTCTCCCCA
Organism: Ktedonobacteraceae bacterium; assembly: GCA_042408965.1. Taxonomy (GTDB): domain Bacteria; phylum Chloroflexota; class Ktedonobacteria; order Ktedonobacterales; family Ktedonobacteraceae; genus Thermogemmatispora. Next base: position 21,477 of record JBHOQN010000057.1, on the reverse strand, counting down.
CTGGACACAGTACAGGGTCAGGTCGCCAGCGCGGACCCGTTCAGCGCGTACCGGCTCGATCAGCATGACACCCTTCCTCCTGTTCTCGATGGAATTGCTGCCACTTCTCCGCTGTCGCCGGCAGCCAGTGCCTGCCGGCCAGACGACGTTGCTCCTGTTGATGCCAGCCAGCGCGTTGCTGCTGCGGGCTGAGGCTACCCCAGAGCACCTGCAGCACCACCTGCTGGTAGCGTTCCTGTTCCGCTGGAAAGAGCAGCGCCTGCTGAGTATCCTCTAGATAGAAGTAGGCTCCTTGAGTACGATACCAGCGACGGAGGTCCTCCTGCTCCTGCACGACGATGCTATGCAGTGGCTCCTTCAGGTGATAGCTGGCAATACCGAAGGGAATACAGTGGAGGTGGGCGTGAAACACCGTCTGACGAAAGACGCCATGCTCCCAGAAGAGCAGCGCGGCGTAGAAGCGCTCTGCGAAGCGCCGGACCTCCTGCTTGGGGGCCAGCAGCTCCGCGTCCAGCTCCGCCGGGACCGCTCCATAACAGGCGTAGTGCGTCCTGGGGATAATCAGCAAATGGCCCTCGACCAGCGGCGCATGATCAGCGACCAGCAGAAACGAGGGCGTCTCCTTCAGAACATACTGCAGATGGTCACGCTCACAGAAGACACAGGAGAGAGCGGAGGACACGCGCGCGTCATCCCCGCGGCCCTGCGACGGCATGGGCAAGCTCCTTCCAGATAGGTAATGACCTGACAGCTCCGTTGCAGGGAAAGTATACGCCGCGCCGCCAGCGATCGTCAAACGCCGCCCGGCCGGGTCGACAGACCAGAGGCGCGATCCCCTGCCCTGCGGAGAAGGCCATCAGGGGGGCCTAGCCGGCGTGGCGGAAGCCCGTCTCAGCCATCGTCAGAGGCGTACCTTCGCGCAGCACACCGGCCTCCACCACCTCGGCCACCAGCAGCGTGGAATCGCCGGCCGGCACCGTATGGCGCACCTCACAGGCGACCCAGCCCAGCGCCTCCTCAAGAATCGGGCAGCCGGCAGGCCCCGGCCGGTAGGCGATTCCTTCGAGCTTGCGCGGCTCCCTGCGTGCCGACTTTCCCAGACGGCCAGCCAGCTCACGTGTCCCGGACGGCAGGACGTTCACCAGGAACGCGCGGCTGCGTAGAATCATGGGAAGCGAGCGCGAATCGTTCTCCACAGAGAGCGCCAGCAGCGGCGGGTCAAAGGACACCTGCGAGAGCCAGTTTGCCGTGAAGACATTCACCTCTCCACCATCGGCGCAGGCGACAGCATACAACCCGTAGGTAAACAGGCGCAGCACCTGCTTCTTTGCGGCCTGATCCATGCGACAATCAGCCTCCTTGAAGAGCTAGCGTACCTGCTTGATAGCCACCACGCGCCCTGCAGTCATCCTCTGCAGGTCCGACGGCGTCAGCTTAAAGACAGCGAAGGGTGTACCGGCAGCCGCCCAGATCTCCTCATAGGAGAGCAGATCCTCGTCGATAAAGGCTGTCAGCGGTTCCTGGTGCCCCAGCGGGGGTACCCCGCCGATGGCAAAGCCGGTATGCTCCTTCACAAAGGCCGCATCAGCGCGCTCGACAGGCTCCCCGAGCAGCTCGCCCAGGCGTCGCTCATCTACGCGATTGACGCCGCTGGCAACCACCAGCACCGGCCGGCCGCTCTCACGGCCTTTGAACACCAGCGATTTGACGATCTGCCCCACCTCGCAGCCAATCGCCCGCGCCGCCTCCACGGCGGTACGCGTCGAGTCTGGCAGCTCGACCACCTGACAGTCATAGCCACCGGCGGCCAACGCATCCTGTACCCTGCGAGCAGCGGGACCGAGTGTCTCTCTCTCCATAGCGTTTCGTCTGCTCCATCGTTTGTGCGCGCCTGGGTTACGATGCTCCCTGGTCAACCTCGCTACGCACGGCCTGCCCCGCCCGCGCCGGGGCAGCGAGCACATCCTGCAGCTGGATCGTCCGGCCTCGCTGGGGGCTGACCGAGATCATCGTGATCGGGGTTTCCAGCAGCTCCTCCAGGCGCTTGAGGTAGCTGCGGGCCGCTGCCGGGAGCTCCTCATAGGTACTGATGCCACTCGTGCTGCACTGCCAGCCCTCGACCTCTTCATAGACAGGCTCGCAGGCTGCCAGATCGTTGAGATTGGCCGGCAGGCTATGGATCGTCTTGCCATAGAGGCGATAGGCCGTGCAGATCTTGATCGTGGGGAAGGTGTCGAGGACATCGAGTTTGGTAATGACGATGGCGTCCAGCCCGTTGAGTTGAGCGACGAAGCGGCCCGCAACCGCATCGAACCAGCCACAGCGTCGGGCCCGGCCGGTGTTGGTGCCGTACTCGTGACCACGACGGCGCATCTCATCACCGACCTCATCGAAGAGTTCCGTGGGCATCGGGCCGCTGCCAACGCGCGTGATGTAGGCCTTGTAGACCCCGACCACCCGATCGATCGAGCGGGGCGGCAGGCCCGCCCCGCTGGAGGCATTGGCGGCCATCGTTGAAGAAGAAGTCACAAAGGGGTAAGTGCCGAAGTCAATGTCAAGCAAGGCCCCCTGGGCCCCCTCCAGCAGGATCGTCTTACGCTCGAAGAGCGCCTCATGAAGCATGGCCTGCGTGTCAGCGATGTAGGGGCGAAGCCGCTGGCCGTAGCTGAAGTACTCGCCGTGAATCTCCTCCAGAGAGAGGGGAGGCTGCCCGTAGATCTGCGTGATCATGCGGTTCTTCTGCTGAAGAATGGTGGCGAGCTTGCTGCGGAAGGTATCGACATCGAGCAGATCCGCCATGCGTATGCCACTGCGGGCATGTTTATCGACGTAGGCTGGCGTGATCCCCCGCTGCGTGCTCCCGATCTTCTCATCGCCGCGGGCCTCCTCCTCCAGGCGATCGAGCAGAAAGTGATAAGGCATCACGACATGGGCGCGCTCGCTGATGTAGAGGCGCGAGATATCAATGCCCTGCCGCTGGAGCTCCTCCATCTCCTCCAGGAGTCCGCGAGGATCAACCACGACACCGTTTCCAATAATGCAGGCTGTTTGAGGATACAGGATACCCGAGGGGATGAGGCGGAAGACAAACTCACCTTTCTCATGGACCACGCGATGGCCTGCGTTACTCCCCCCCTGGTAGCGTACCACGAAGTCAGCTCGAGCCGCCAGCTCGTCCACGATTTTCCCTTTGCCCTCGTCTCCCCACTGGGCGCCGATGACTGCAACTACCGCCATAGGAACTACTCTTCCTCTTCTTCTAGGATAGGCACGGAATAGCCGGAGCCACACAACATAGTAACATGCAAACCCTACCGATGTCTAACGATCCCTGTCATCATCAGCGGTCATGGTCTCTGCTTCCTCACTCAGAGAAACTGGAAGGTCGCCAGCATCGTGGCGAAGAACTGGTTATTCATCTGCTGGAAGCTGGCCTGAGGTGCCTGAATCTCAATCAGATAGGCCTTGCCCTGATAGACGGTTGCATAGACCTGAATGTGATCGACCTGACCTGGCTGGTAATCGGCCGCGGCAGCGCGCCACGTGGTGCCACCGATGGTGGTGGTTGTCGTTGGACTGATATTGGTGGCCGCTGGCTGCAGCGCCTGGATATCGCTGGCGACCAGTTGATCCGGGGTCTGAGTCGTAGGGCCTGACGCCTTGAATGAAGCGAAGATCTCACCGCTATCGGGACTGGTGAAGCGAATCCCCGTTCCATCAGGGGTCGAACTCTGGCTCCAGCCGCTGGGATACTGGGTGGTGAAGCCCTCATTACGGCACTGATCGCACCAGGAGAAGCCGGGATTGGGGGCCGGCGCGGTCGGAGAAGCAGTCGGACTTGGGGATGGCGTCGGCGTATGGGACGGCGTCGGCGACGGCGTGGGTGAAGGAGTGACCGTCGGCACCGTCGTGACAGTCGGTGTCACGGAGGCCGCCGTCTGGGAGCCGCCACGGGTGATCGCCAGCACCCCGACGAAGAGCAGCAGAATGAGCAGCACAGCCACGCCAACGGTGGCGATCACCAGCCAGGTATTGCGCCGATCAGGAGATGTCGGCGGGGTCGGGCGCGGCGGCAGGCCGCCAGCATAGCTCGGATAGCCCTGCCCGGGCAGGGCCGTCTGCGATGGCTGAGGCTGATAGGTCGGGGGCGGCGCGCCGTAGGGAGCGGCCTGAAACGGCTGCTGCGGCATCCCTCCGTAGAGGCTGCCCGATGGGTAGCCTCCCACGGGCGGCACTGGCGGAAGACCGGGAAAGCCCTGCTGCGGGTAGGCGGCAGACATCCCAGGGCCTGCCACTGGCATGGCTTCTGTGGCATCATGGTAGAAATCGCTCTGCGGCTGCGGCGCCGGGGTCCGGGGGAGCGCTCCTCCCGGACCAGGCTGCGCTGCACTGGGCGTCGGCGGCTGTGCACCCGCCACACCCGGCATGGCCTCTGTGGCCCAGGGCGACGGATTGAGCGGCGACGACCCACCGGGCGCGGCCGCAGATGGGTACGGGCCGGGCGGCGGCGAGGGACTGCGCTGATAGGAGCTGAGGAGTCCGCTGCGCGCTCCCGGGGGGGTATGTGTCATCTGGGTTGGCTGTGCCGGAAGGACAGGAGGCGTGAGAGCACAACCACACTGCCCACAAAAGGCCTCGTCCGGTGCGGCCTGGTTCCCGCACTGCGGACAGATGATAGAGTGAGTCATCTGGACCGAAATCCTCCTGGCTAACGCTGTTATTGCCGCCTGCTTACAGTCCCGTCTGCCGCGGGTTCCCCATGAGTGTAGCAGGTTGTCGTGAGAAGTCAAGACACTGGCGCCTTCGGGGGAGATGCCTCCAGGGCCGGTTCAGGCCTCTCTCGCCCTCTCCCCAAGATGCACGCTCACCGGCTCCAACCCGCGCACAGGATCATGGTAATAGGCCAGCAGCCGCTCGCCAGGAAAGCGCACGATCTCCTGAGACGTCAGTTGCTCCTCAAGGGCGGCGAACGGTCCACAGAGGATGAGCCAGACCCAGGGGATGCCCTGCTCGACATTCACTCGTTGCATCGTCTCACGATCAACGTGGCTGGGAGCGCGCGGACCTGCTGGATGGCTGTGGTAGGCCCCGATGACCTCACCAGGATGGGCCAGCTCGACTGCCAGGATGTCCTCTGGCGCGAACTCAAAATAGACTGGTGAGTCCGCTATGTTGCGCAACGGGTGGACCCCCTGGACCAGCCAGCGCCCCGGCGCATCGAGCAAGCCCGTGAGCAGCCCGCAGGCTTCGATATGCCGCCGTCGCAGCACGTCATCCAGTAAGCTGCGCTGCACCTCAAGCGTCAGCCTTACTCCCGTCACCACACCCTCTCCGGCTCCCTCTCGCATACCTGACCGATCCTCCTGTAAGACGCATCGTTGCTCCTGAAGAGATCATACGGCAGATCGCTCGCTGCACGCAAGTCCCTGGTATCCTTATGCTGACCTTCCCAGCAAACGCGCGGCGCTGTAGCCCTGGAGATCAGCGATGTGCTCTACTGTGATGTCCGCCTGGAAGCCTGGAGCCAGCTCAGCCGCCTGCGCGGCGTACTTGCCCTGCTTCACGAACACACTCGTTAGCTGCGTTCCGAGGCGCCCCTGGAGATCGGCAAGAATGTCCAGGCGATCGTCGATGGCGACGTAGTGATCGGCCGGATAGCGTTGCATGGTCTCTTCCAGATGACGCTGCTTATGATCATAAATGAGCACCCGGCCCTCGACTGCCTCTGCCAGCGTGCTGGTGAGGATCTTCTCGGCCTGAAACACCTGATCGCCATCGGAGACAATCACTGTCAGGCCAAGGGTGCGCAGGTAGGCCAGGGTCTCCAGTGCCTGTGGATAGAGCGCCTCAACAAAGGGATAGTGTTCAAAGAGAGAGCGAACGTGCAGGAAGGTCTGCTCATCCAGCTCGCTCTCGGAGGTCGTGGCCCGCAGGCGTTCGAGCGCCTGAGGGATATTCACGACACCGCTCGTATGGCGTACCTCTTCATAGAGCTGCCAGAAGCGATCAGCGAGTCGGGACCCGATCTCCGGTCTGATATGCCTATCGAGATCCTCTTTCACATGATCGTTGTCCAGCAGGGTATTATCGACATCAATCCAGAATGTCAGGCCTGGCATAGCTGGTATGACCCTGCCTTTCTACATGGGTTGACTTGAACCCGCCCGTGTGATCAACACTGGTTGCCCGCATTGCTACACCCAGGCCACATGCACAGGTGTGACGACAGGCTGCAAACAGCGAGATTCTGCCTTCGCCCGTTTCCCGTCCGTAGCAGGCTGGCGACACTTGCATAACGGATGGGCTCGGCCAAAGGTTGCAGGTCAATGCCAGGGTCCCGCCAGCCCGTCTCTGGAGTGTGCGCCTGAGCAGGACCCTGGTTCAGGGGCCGGACAGCGGCAGCAGGACTGAGAAGGTCGAGCCGCGCCCTTCGCAGCTCTCCACCCAGATACGTCCTCCGTGAAGCGCAACCAGCTCGCGCGCCAGGTAGAGGCCGATCCCCAGACCGCCGTTCCCGCCTTCGCGGCTGTGCCCACGATGAAAGAGCTGAAAGAGATGACGCTGCGCCTCAGCCGAGATACCAATGCCCTGATCACGCACCCAGATCAGGGCGCTCTCGCCGCCACCGCGCCTGAGACCGACTTCGATCGTGCCCCCGGCCGGACTGTATTTGATGGCGTTGCCCACCAGGTTATGCAGTACCTGGGTCAGGCGGACGGCATCGCACCAGGCCGGTAACCCCTCTTCCCTGAGAAGGCCGTCCAGCACCAGACAGACTCGATGGCGCTTGCTGGTCAGTTGCTGTCCTTCCACCACTGCCGCCAGGATGCGCACCAGATCGTGCCTCTCACAGTGCAGCCGCAGCCGGCCCTGCTCCACCGCTGAGAGATCCAGCATCTCGTCGAGCAGGTGCAGCAGTGAGACGCTCTGTTCGAGAATAGCGGCAATGGCCCGGCGCAGCGCTGCCGGATCTGGGCGCTTCCCTTCTCCAAGCTCGCGCTCCATCACCTCTGCAAATCCCTGAATCACTGTGACTGGCGCACGCAACTCGTGCGCTGCCAGCGAGAGTGAGTGCACTACCTCCGTCCTGGATGAGTCGCCCTGCCAGGACTCTGCAGGCTGTTCGGAGATGACCGCTGTCGGCAACGACCCCTCGGGCACTCCACTCTGCCCGCTGATCATGTTCGATCCTTGCCCGTGAACCGAGTTGCTCATCACCTTGCTTCCTCCCTAAACCACAGAGAACGCCCCACGCGGGTGCAGGCATCTGAAGCGCCTCTTCATTCGCCAGATCGTGGCTCCATCGTCGTCTGAGGCAGCCTCGTTCCTGTAGATCGATCGATTGCTTCTTGAAGAGGAACACGACGGTCAGACACCATAGTTCAAGTATATGCCTCTGAGATATAGTATACTCCCATATGTAAATGAGGTTGCGGCGCTCCGCTGGCTCCTCCCTCCGCGCACCACCGCGCTCCAGTGCAGCGCGAACGGCCCTCGCAAGCACGCGCGGGTCGCCAGTGAGGCACGCGCAGCCGCTTGACAGAAGCGGCTGCAGATACTATCGTAAAGGGACGGATACGTGGAACACCTTGCAAGCCTGCCTGGAGATGAGCACAGAGATTCAGCAGAACGAACCCGTGACAGCCATGAACACTTCCACTACCAGTGAGCACAAACGAGTGCTCTTCTTAATGACCCCGGCCACCTATCGTGCGGGGGCCTTTCTGAGCGCGGCGCGCCGTCTCGGTCTGGAGGTGGTGAGCGGCGTCGATCTGCCTGACGCGCTGGCAGAGGCCTGGCATGTCCCTCTTGGACTGGACTTCCGGCAGCCGGAGGCCGCTCTGCGCACCATCGTGGCCTATGCCCGGCAGCATCCCTTCCAGGCTGTACTCTCGCTTGACGACAGCGCTGTCGAGCTGGCGGCCCTGGCCAGTCAGGCGCTGGGCCTGCCCTATAACGCGCCGGCCGCCGCCGAGGCCGCACGCGATAAGTACCTGATGCGCACCCTGATGGCCGCTGGCGGCGTCCCCTGCCCGGTCTTCCGCCGCTTTGCTCTCGCTGAGGACCCGACACGGATTGCGGAGCGCGTGAGCTACCCCTGTGTGCTCAAGCCATTGCGCCTCTCAGGCAGCCGTGGGGTCATCCGTGCCAACAACGAGACGGAGTTCGTGCAGGCCTTTCAGCGGCTGAAACGCCTGCTGCTCTCCGAGGGCTATGAGGAGCAGACGACTGGTTTCCTGGTGGAGGACTTCATCCCCGGCACTGAGGTGGCGCTCGAGGGGCTGCTCACCGCTGGCCAGTTGCGGGTTCTGGCCCTCTTCGACAAACCCGATCCCCTCGACGGACCGTTCTTTGAGGAGACGATCTATGTCACCCCCTCGCGCCTGGCTGCGCCGCTGCAGCGCGCGATCGCTGACTGTGTGGCCCGCGCAGCCGCCTCCCTCGGCCTGCGCGAGGGCCCGGTTCATGCGGAGCTGCGTGTCAATGAGCAGGGACCGTGGATGCTGGAGATCGCTGGCCGCTCGATCGGAGGACTCTGCTCGACCATCCTGGAGTTTGGCGCGGGGATCTGCCTGGAGGAACTCATTCTGCGCCATGCTCTGCAGATGCCGCTTCCCTCGCTGGAGCGCAAGGAGGGGGCCGTGGGCGTGATGATGATTCCCATCCCGGCCGCTGGCATTCTGAAGGGGGTTCATGGCGTCGAGGAGGCCAGGCAGACACCGCTGATCACGGGCATTGAAATCACGGCGAAGCTCAACTATCCCCTGGTGCCTCTGCCGGAGGGGGCCAGTTACCTGGGCTTCATCTTCGCGCGCGGCGAGACCGCCGAGGCGGTGGAGGCAGCGTTGCGCACGGCCCACAGCCGTCTGCGCTTCGAGATCCGGCGCGAACTGCCGGTGCTGAACGCCCCGCTGCCTCGCTGACATCAGGCGCCGGGGCGTTCAGGCCAGCCGTTGACAGCGGGTTGGCTCCGCGCAGCAGAACCAGGCCTCGGTCAATCGAGGGGCGCTTCGGGGCCGCCCGTAGCTGGCCATGGCCGCCTGCACATCCAGAGAGCGGCCGGCCATCTGCAGTGCACAGGCCTTGATACGGAAGAAGGTCTCCACAGCGTCACTCCCTGCCTGGGCTGCCTCTTCCGCCAGGCAGGCCACCTGCTGCTGGAGGGCATCCATGCGCGGGTCGGGATGGCGCCAGCGGTAGGTATAGGCCGCTGGGTCCAGGTCCTCAAGCCAGGGAGCCTCCTTCTCTTGCTCCAGCAAGGCCGAGCCGGGTGGAATCAGCAGGCGAATGGAGAAATGCACCGGATCAACCTGCTCGACAAGGTGCTGCTCCTCGAAGAAGTTCAACAGCTCGATATAGCTCTCCAGCGTCTCCCAGGGCGAGAATGGCAGCAGTGAGGGCCGCAAGGTCAGGCCGATGCGCTGCAGGAGATCGAAGGCCGCCACAGCCTCGGCCGCGCTGTGTCCCTTGCGCAAATGGCGCAGGACCTCGTCGTTGAGCGATTCCACTGCCGAGACGACGAACACACAGCCCAGGGCCCTCAGCTCTGGCAGCAGGTCCTGATGCTTGAGCAGGTGCTCAATCTTGATGGTGGCATCGAACGTCAGCGATGGGAACTCACGGTGGAGCGCGCGCGCAACACGCAGGGCGTGCGTTGGTCCGTTGAAGAAGTCGGGATCGCCGAAGGTGATATGTTGCGCTCCCTGCGCCACCTGCGCGCGGATATCCTGCAGCACCACATCCAGCGGCACGGCAAAAAAGCGTCCGCGATAGACCGGAGTGATAGGACAATGGAGACAGGTATGCTTACAGCCGCGCGTGGTCTCTGTGTAGCCCGCAAGACGGTGTGTGCCGCCCCATTCCAGCCGGGCGTAGCGCTCCAGGGCCGGCAGCGTGCTACGCTCTGGCACCACGAACAGCGGGCGCTTCAGCCAGGGTCCCTCGGCCGCCGCGCGTGTGCGCACACCGGCCGGCGTCTGGCGCTCGCCCTGCTCCAGAGAGGCAATCAACGCCAGCAGCGGTTCCTCATATTCTCCCCCGATCACTGCATCGGCCACCTCTCGCAGCAGGTACTCTGCATTCAGATGAGCGTAGAGACCATAGAAGCAGATCAAGGCCCACGGGTTACAGGAGCGAATGCGCCTGGCCAGTTGCTCACCCAGACGCAGGGCCGTGTGCATGGGGACCGAGATCGCCACCAGGCGCGCCCGCTGCAGCGAGGCCTCGGAGAGCGTCTCCACAGCGGTGTCTACAGCAGTGGGGTGATAGCCAGCCTGCTGCAGACGCGCCAGTAGAGAGGCCAGCGGCAGTGGCTGGTGACCCAGCTCGTAGCAGGAAAGAAGAAGAATAGTGCCAGGTGCTCTCATTTTTTTCGCGCCGGTCCGCTGCCCTTGCGCGCCGGAGCAACCCCGATGTCGTCCTCTTCGGGTACCCAGCCTTCTGGCATTGTTGTCTCGGGCTGGAAGAGGAACTCCTCCATCTGCTCGCGCAGGAGTTTGCGGGCCTCGGGATCACCAAGGTTGAGGCCATAGTGATTGATGAGCAGGGTGCGATGCTCTTCCCACATCCTCCAGGCCTGCTCCGAGATATGCTCGTAGATGCGCTGTCCAAGCTCTCCGGGCATCGGAGGCTTCTCCAGACCGGGCAGCTCACGGCCCAGCTTGACACATTTCACCATTCGTGGCATAGTAAGGACCCCACTTTTCTGGTTCTCTTACACTAATCGTATCTGATGGACGTCGCCATGTCAAATCAAGCAAGCTCGCAGCACAGCCCACGAGTCCTGTTCCTGGGCATGGATGGCCCTCTCTCTGCCTCTGCTCTGCTCACCCTCGTGAGGGACCACATTGACGTCTGTGCCCTCGTCATGCCGGCCCCCCGGCTGCTGGCGAACGGGCCCCAGGCAGCGCTTCGCCAGCTCCCGCCGACAGCCAGACATCGCTCGCCCCTGCCGCTGCTCGACTCCAGTCTGATGCCCTCTATGGTCGTCCTGGCGCGGCAGCAGGGCATTCCCGTCTGGGAGGTTGCGAATCCAGACGCTCCTGAAACTCTGGCGACGCTGGCCGCCTACCAGCCTGACTTGATCTGTGTCGCCTGCTTCTCAATGCGCCTGCCCTCCTCGCTCCTGGCGTTGCCCCGTCTAGGCTGTCTGAACCTGCATCCGTCGCTGCTCCCACGGAACCGCGGTCCAGAGCCGCTCTTCTGGACCTTCCGCGAAGGTCTCGACGAAACCGGGGTCACGGTTCATCTCATGAATGAGCGTCTGGATGCTGGAGATATCGTCCTCCAGGAACGGATCGCCGTGCCGGAGGGGATCAGCTATGCAGGACTGGAAGAGATCTGCGCCGCTCGTGGAAGCGCGCTGCTACGACATGCCGTACGCCAGTTCGCCGCAGGACATGTGCTGCCACGCCCCCAGGACGAGAGAGAGAGCAGCTATCATCCGGCTCCCAGAGCGGAAGATTTTCTGGTCCCGGCCGCAGCCTGGAGCGCTCGCCGGGTCTACAACTTCATCTGTGGAATCGCACCCTGGGCGGGGCCACTCTGGGTCGAGACGCCCGCTTCCTGGCTCCTGGTAACGCATGCCCTCTCTTACACCCTCGTTCCGGCAGCGCAGGCAGCCTCCGGCGAAGAGATGGGCGCACTCCAGAGCAACGAGCAGCTTGTGCCCTGCCGGGACGGACTGGTGCGTGTGCGTTTCATGGATCGAGCACAGGAACCTGCAGGCCCTCCTGCGAACGGTCCTTAGTGCGGCAGGTCTCCCAGCAGACGCTCGATCGTCTGAAGGAGCTCATCCAGTTCCAGCGGCTTGCTCATCCCGACGATCTTGCGCTGCTGAATCTCCGACTGAGGCAGACGCGCGCTGACGAGGATGGTGGGCACAGTCGCCAGCTCTTCGATCGCATGGAGTTGATCAAACAGCTCGATGCCGTTCATACCAGGGAGCTGATAATCGAGGATAAATAAACCAGGTTTGATCGCCCGGGCTGCTTTGAGCGCCTGGAAGGCATCGTTGACCAGCAGTACCTGGTGCTGCGTCTCCTGCGAGATGGCCTGAACCAGGAAATTACCGATACCGTCGTCATCCTCCACAACCAGAATCGTTTTGGCGCCGGACCTCTCTTCCGGCAACTGCTCCTCACGCTTTTGAGACATAGGTTCATCTCACGATCGGCGGTGCAGTTGCCAGCTCCGGCAGCCATCAGCAGCGCTCACGCTGGCTGACTCCGGCTGCCTGAGAGGTACGTTATCTGGCGGCTGCCACCGCTGGTATTCTACAGAGTATTTCGGTGGTGATCAAAATTGTAGAACGCCTTACGATTATACCACGCTTCCGCAACGGCTTCCGACCACGCGATGGGCACGGAGCCAGCACCGCAAGGCCCTCCGCCACGCAGGAAGCAACGCTCACCACCTCCAGCAGACCGGTACTGATACCTGTGCTGCCCTCCCCACCAGAGTCTGGCACGCCCGGCAGGAGGACTCCGTTTCAGAGCTGAAGCATAGAAGATCGGTCCCGTGAGAGGATAGCCTCAATCTGTCCCACGGAGCAACAAGACAGGACAGGGAGCATGATCAAGTACAAAACGTGCAATGTGGCCGACCGAGCCCGGTCCCGCACGCGGCCCTGTGTCCCTGGCCGAGCGAGCGCCAATCACGATCAGATCGGCTCGCCACTCGACGGCGCAGCGTACGATCTCCTGTTCCGCCCGCCCTTCACGCCTGAGCTGCTCTGCGCCCTGCAGATAGCGCGCTCCCTCGGCGAGAATATCGCGGGCCGTCTCCTCCTCGGCCTGGCGAATCTGCTCCCGGCGCGCCGGCGGCAGATGAGGAGGACGCAGGAAGCGCTCTCGGTGGCGTTCCAGCTCTCCATGCGGCCGCGTGTCGATGACATAGAGCAGGCCGACCTGCAGCTCCGCGCTCCGCAACAGGCCCGTCACGGCCCGCGCCAGCCGTTGACCATTCTCACCATCCAGACAACAGAGCACGCGCACAGCGCACCTCCTACAACAACTGGAGCCAGATCAGCACAGCTCCACACAGCAACATGACAGGGGTTATCATGATGCCTACTTTAAAATAATCCAGTCCTGAGACCTCTAACTGCCGCCGGCGCAGGATCAACAGCCAGAGCACTGTTGCCAGCGAGCCAACCGTGGTCAGGTTGGGACCCAGATCGCAGCCGAAGATGGTCGCTGCGATAAAGGCCAGGCGCACGGTTGGTGACGTCTGGCCCAGCGTTTTCAGCGCCGCGCTCAGCACCACCGCCATCGGCACGTTATTGATCAGGTTCGTCCCGATGGCCGCTCCCACTGTGCCGATACTCACTGCGCCCCATGTGCTTCCTCCCGAAAGGTGGAGCAACAGCGCTCCGAAAAGAGCGGTCAGACCCGTGCTCTCAACAGCCTGGACGACAATGAACATGCCAGCGATAAAGCCAAAGATCGACCACGAGATGTGGCCTCCTACCTCCCGGAGACGCAGCCGGCGCCAGTAGAGCGCACCCGCCATGAGCAGGAGTGCTCCGGCCAGGGACACAAAGGAGAGCGGCCAACTCTTCGCCGAGGCCACAACATAGGCTGCCGCAACGATTCCCAGCACAGCGCAGGTATAGCGAAAATAGGGTACGTGGCGGATGGCCTCCTGTGCTGAAGGAAGCCGCTTGAGATCGAAGCGTCCCCTGATCTGGCGCCGGTAGAGAAGAAAGAAGGCCGCGATATTGATGCCAATCACCGCCAGAGCCGGCAGCAAGAGTATACGCAGAAACGTCCACAGAGAGAGATTGAACGTCGTCAGGACAATGATATTGATCGGGTTGCTCACAGGGAGCAGAAATGAGGCTGTATCGGCAATAAACGTACAGGCGAATAGAAAGGGAAGTACCGGCAGACGCAGGCGCGTCACGAGCGTGTAGACGACCGGGGTCAGGATCAGCGCGGTGGCATCGTTGGAGAGCACCATCGAGATCAGGGTGCCCAGGAGAAAGATATTCAGCAGGAGGCGACGTGCACTCTGACCAGCCAGGCGGGCTGCCTGAACCGCCAGCCAGTCGAAGAGGCCAGCCAGATCCGCGAGGGCCGAGAGAGCCATCATACCAAGAAAGAAGAGGAAGACATTCCAGTCGCCAAGCAGCGTGCGCAGAGCCTGCAGCGGGCTGATCAGCCCCAGAATCAGCAGCAGCATTGCTCCTGCCAGAGCGATCAGTGCCTCGTTCCAGCGGAAGGGGCGCGTCATGATGCCCACCAGGGTGAGCACAGCGATCAGAACGGTTAGCACCGTCCGGGTCAGCGCGGGAAGGGGAAAAAGCCACAACATAGCAAGCAGTCTGCGATCAACCAGCGAGCGGAATCAGCAGAACAGGGCCCGGCGCTTGCGAACCCCAACCTGGACCTCAGGTTCTCTCACCTATACTAGCAGATCTCTGGATACAGCGTCAAGCGCGCCGGGGAAAATACTCCTCTGGGAACGCAGCGCAGCCTCTCCTTGCTGGCTGGGCCCTGCGTTCCCAGAGCGACTGATCAGGCCAGACTGACGATCACCTCACTACAGGCGGCCAGCCAGCCTAGGCACCCGGCCACGAAGGAGGATAGCGCGGGTCCTGCGGCGGCGCCTGTTGTGGATACTGGCCATACCCCTGGGGAGGATAGGACCCCGTGTACTGACTCCCTGGAGCGCTTCCGGGGAAGGGAGCACCAGGCATGCCAGCCATCGGTACCTGTCTGGAACGACCCAGGAGGAACGCCAGAACGAGAATCACCAGACCCACGGCCGCCAGAGCAGCGCCCGCTGGCCAGTCATTCTCATAAAAACCTGAGGGATTGCTGCGGTACGTCGAGCTGACAAACTGCTGCTGCACCTGGCCATTGTCGTTGTAGAGAGTCAGAGCCATCACGGTGTAAGCATCCCCCTGCAGATGGGTGCCCAGGGTCGATTGAGCATCGATATTTGTCGTCTGATCAGGTCGGTACACGAGCGAGATGCTCATACCATCCTGGAAGGTACTAGTGCCATTGATCACTGGCTGAAAATCCGTCTCGTTGACGAGGTAGAGCGTCGAACTACCATCCATCTGCAGATAGCCGGTATGCTGGTCCTCATCCGCCAGGTAATGAGCGATGGTTCCTCGGCTCACCGTGCTATAGTGGACCTGGTGAGAGCGAATCCCCAAAAAGAGGCCCCAGCCAAGGAGCACAATGCCAAGGATGATGAAGAAGAGACGCCGAGTCACTGAGTTCGCTCCTCTCTAGAGTCAAATCAACTGATCGGAATCAGATGTCCGGGAAAGCATGCCCATTTCTGCGAGGCGTTGATTCTGAGGTCTATCTGTACGTCCCCGAATGATTCCCCCGACGAGCAGTATAACCTTCTTACAGGAATCTTACGATAAACCAGGTCACTCCCCACATGTGAGCTGCTTCACAGAGCGTCTTCTTCCTGGTCCCCCGCCATCCGGCAATGTGTGCCGGCTCATGCTGGCCGGAGCCACTCGACGCCGACGGCGCGACTATGATATCATCGGAACCGCAAGGAAGAACCTTTTCAACGCAAGGGCAGGGTCATGCGGTGTACCTGAAACGTCTGGAACTCTTAGGCTTCAAAAGTTTCGCCACACGGACGACGCTCGAATTCAGTCCCGGGATCACCGCCGTCGTGGGGCCAAACGGGGCGGGAAAGTCCAACATTGCGGACGCCATCCGCTGGGTCCTGGGCGAGCAGAGTATGCGCCAGTTGCGCGGGAAAAAAAGCGACGACATCATCTTCGCCGGCGGCCACGGCAAAGCAGCCCTGGGCATGGCCGAGGTCTCACTGACCATCGATAACAGCACTGGCTGGGTCCCCTCCGACTACAGTGAGATCACCGTGACGCGCCGCAGTTTCCGCTCTGGCGAGAACGAGTATCTCATCAATCGTCAGCGGGTGCGCCTGAAGGACGTCCTGCTCCTCCTCGCGCAGGCCCGCATCGGCCACGACTCGTACACGGTGATCGGTCAGGGCCTCATCGACGCAGCCCTCAGCCTGCGCCCGGAGGAGCGGCGCGGTCTCTTCGAGGACGCGGCGGGCATCCGACCCTACCAGGTGCAGCGCGCTGAGGCGGAGCAACGCCTGCGTCAGACCGCGCAGAACCTGGAGCGGCTGCGTGACATTGTCAACGAGATCGAGCCACGCCTGGGGCCGCTGGAAGAGCAGGCGAAGCGTGCGCTTGAGTATGCGCGCCTCAGCGACGAGCTGCGCCAGGCCCTGCTCACCTGGTACGCCCTGCAATGGCGCCGCCTGCGTGCCGCTGCCGAGCGCGCCGAAGCTGCGGAGCAGGCCCAGGCCTCCCAGCTTCATCTTCTGCAAGAGCGGTTGGGCAGCGCCGAGGCGCAGCGCGCCCGGCTGAACACGCTGCGCCGGGAGGCTCAACAACAGATCAACGCGGCTCGCCGCGCCTACGGCGAGGCCACGGCGCTGGTCCAGCGCAGCGAGCGCGAGCTGGCCGTCAGCGAGGAGCGCGTGACGGGCCTGGAGCGCCAGCGCGAAGAACAGCAGGCTCAGGAGCGCCGCCTGCGTGAGCGCCTGATTGCGGCCCAACAGCGCCTCGTCGATCTGGAGGAAGCGTACGCTCAGGCCGCCGACGCCGTTGATGACGCGGCTCGCGTCCTGGCCAGCCTGGAGGCTGAGGTGGCCCAGGCGCAGAAGGACTACGAGCTTGACGAGCGCCGCCTGCGCGCCGCTCAGAACGACCTCATTCAGACCCAGGCACGCCTGGGGGCCACGCAGACCGATCTTGGGCGCCAGCAGAAACATCTGGGGGAGCGCAATCGCACGCTCGCCGCCCGCCGCGAGGCGGTCGCCCAGGCCAGCCTGGCGCTGCGCTCGCTGGAGACGCGCCTCGCCGAGCTGCGCTCCCAGCTCCAGGGCGTGCGTGATCAGGAGCAGCAGCTCGTTCAGCGCAGACAGACGCTCCAACGCGCTATCGCCGATGCCCAGCATGAGATGGAGCACCTGCGCAGCCTGCTGGCCGAGGCGGAGCGCCAGCGTCGCTCACTCAATGATCGTCTGAACATGCTGCGCAACTGGCGGCAGAATCTCAGCGGCTACAGCGACGGCGTTCGTGCTCTGTTACGCGCTCCCAGCGACGAGGTCCCGGGAATCATTGCCCCCGTTCCCAGACTGGGGCTGGCTCCGGCCGGCCTGGAGCAGGCGATCGAGGCGGCTCTGGGGGAACACCTGCAGGGCGTGGTCATGGAGACAGAAGCAGAGGCCTACCGCGCCCTGCTCTACCTTGAACGCATCCGGGCCGGCAAGGCCCTGCTGATCTGGTTGCAGCCCGCCGCAGACGCCTACGTCGAGACCAGGGCTGCGACGGAACAGACCTCCCTGCAGACACTCCTGGAGGCTCTCCCCGATCTGCGTACGCGCATCTCCGGCCTAGCCTGGCAGTTGCTACAGTGCGAGCCACGCTACCAGCCGCTCTTCTATCGCCTGCTCAGCGGTCGACTGATTGTGGAGGACCTGGAGACGGCCCGCCTCCTGGCCACGCGCCTGCTGACGCAGAGGCTGCGGGACAACGATGCCTTCCGACTGGCGTTCCACACCCTGGTGACCCACCGGGGCGAGGTGCTCCACATGACAGGCTGGCTGAGCGGCGGCGCGGAGAAGCAGGGCGCTCCGGCTGGTCTGCTGCACTACGAGCGGGAGCTGCGGGAGCTGCCGGCTCAACTGGAGGAACAGGCCCGGCAGATTGAGCGCCTGAATGCCCTGATCAGCGAGATCCAGCGCGCCCAGGAGGGACGCCGAGCAGAGCAGGCCGCGCTGGATAAAGAGCTGCAGAAAACCAGTGCTCGTCTGCAGGAGGTCACTCGCGCAATCACGGCCACGGAGCGCGAGCAGGAGCGTCTGCAGACCGAGCTGAATCTGGCGACCTCCGTCGAGCAGCAGCTCGCTGCCGAGATCGCTGGCCTGGAGCAGGAGATCCAGGCGACCCAGGAACGGGTGCGTGCCCACGAGAAAACCCAGCAGGAACTCGCTGGCCTGGTGGAGGAGCTGCAGGCGCTCGTGGAGGAGCGCGCCAGCCTCTATCGACGCCAGCAGGACGAACTGGGGCGGCTGCGCACCGGCGTCGCGGTCAAGCGCCAGGAGGCCAGAACCCTCCAGCAGCAGTGCAAGGAGCAGCAGACCCAGTTCCAGGACCTGCGGACTCAGCTGGATCAGCAGCAGGCCCGCCTGCGCCTGGCTGAGGAAGAGCAACAACAACTGCAGACCACCATCGCCCGCCAGCGCGAGGAGCTGCAGCAGGGGCGGGCAACAACGCGCCAGGCGGCGCTGCGCGTGCAGGAGGCCGAGACGGCGCTGCAGACCATCGAACAGCAGGTGGGCAGCATCGAAGAGGAGCTGACGGCCCTGCGTCAGCAGCTCACCGCCTGCGAGCTGCTCTATCGACGCGCACTCCTCGATAGCCAGAAGGCGCGCGATGCTGTGGAGGCGCTGCAGGTGCAGATGCAGGAGGACCTCGGTCTGACCAGCCCTCAGGAGCTGCTGCGCCTGGCCAGTGGTTCTTCGGCGGAGTTGTCGCCCCAGGACGAGGGGCCGCGCGCTGAGCCGCTCGATCAGGTGCAGGAGCAGCATGAACACGCTCCTGCCGAGAACGAGTCTGCTGGCCTGGATGCCCGCGAGGAGGCAACGCTGCGCCGTCTGCGCCGCCAGGTGGAACAGCTCCGCTCGCGCCTCAAGGCCCTCGGCGGCTGCGATCCTGAGGCTCCACGCCAGTATGAGGAGGAGCGAACGCGCTTTGCCTTTCTGACGGCTCAGATCGCCGATATGGAACAGGCGGCTCAGCATCTGCAGACGATCATCGGGCAACTGGATGCCACTATGTCGCGACAGTTTGAGGCGACCTTTGAGGCTGTCAATGCGCGTTTCCGTGAGCACTTTACGACGCTCTTCAATGGCGGGCAGGCCCGGCTGGAACTGATGGCTGGCAAGGCCAGTGGCGATGCCGCTCAGGAGCACTCCAATGGCACGCCTGCTCTCGCCTCCCGCGAGCAGGCAGCGCGCAACGGAGAGGTCTCTCCTGATGAGGCCCCTTCCAGGGGCTCCGGTCTCCCCTTCGGCATCGAGGTGATCGTCCAGCCCCCTGGCAAGAAGGTGCAGGACCTCTCGCTCCTCTCCGGTGGCGAGCGTGCCCTGGTCTCTGCGGCCCTGCTCTTCGCTCTGCTCGAGATCAACCCGCCTCCGTTCTGCCTCCTCGATGAGGTCGATGCGGCCCTGGATGAGTCTAACGTCACGCGCTTCTGCGACATCCTGAAACGCCTGGCTCAGCAGACCCAGTTTATTGTGGTCACCCACAACCGCGTGACGATGACCGCCGCTCAGGCGATCTATGGGGTCTCAATGGGCAGCGATAGTGTCTCTCGTCTGGCTTCGTTGCGCCTCGCTGAGGCCACTGCCGCCGCTGCACGTCCCTCCTCTGGCTCAGGGTAGGGAATTTTCTCCCGGCGCAAAAATTCGTCGCCAAACCTGTTGACAGATCTGTGGGACTGTGATAAGATGCATCCCGTCAAACGACATCGCCTGTATGTGCGGGCGAATCGGCGACAATAGCGGAGAGGGTACACCCGTTCCCATCCCGAACACGGAAGTTAAGCTCTCCAGCCCCGATGATACTGCGGGGGCAGCCCCGTGGGAAAGTAGGACGTCGCCGCTTCACCTGCCCATATGGGCGGTTTTGCTTGACGGGGCACTCTGCCCCGTCAACCCCTTCCCCTGCAGCGCGCCTCAACGCCACTCCTGCAGAACGCCTGCCAGCCGCTTCAGCTCCTCTTCGGTGTTGTAGAACCCGGTGGAGATGCGCAGTGCCTGACGTTCGTGAATGCTGCGAATGTAGATGTTGTGCTCCTCAGCGAGACGCCCCACCACGGTGTCTGGCTCGGCTCTGTCGAAGGTGATGGAGAGCAGACCGCTGGCCCCCGGCCGCGGCGTGAGGACGGTGATGCCGGGGACGGCCCTGAGCAGAGCGTCGGCTTGGCTGTTGAGTGCTGAGATCCGCTGGCGAATCCACGGATGACCGACGGTCTCCTCGAGCCACTGCAGGGCCCTGCTCTGACCGGCCAGGGCTGCTGTCTGGCGTCCTCCCAGCTCAAAGCGCTGCGCTGTCTCTTGCAGCTCCCAGGTGCCGGGTTCCTCATGCTTGATGGAGAAATAGCCCACGTAGGTTGGCTGCAGGTAGTCGAGGGAGGCACGTCGCACGTAGAGCGCCCCCGTCCCGTCGGGGCCACAGAGCCACTTCTGCATGGGGATGGCGTAGAAGTCGATCCCCAGGGCCTTGACGTCGACGGCGATCGCTCCAGCCGACTGGGCGCCGTCGACCAGCACGGGAATGCCGTGACGCCGACCCAGCGCTCCTACGGCGCTCACGTCAAAGACGGCTCCGGTCATGAAGGAGACATGTGAGATGACGATCAGGCGTGTGCGTGGTGTGATCAGCGGGGCGATCGCCTCTGCTGCAGGCCGCTCGCCTTGCTGGCCCAGATTGGCAATGCGGATGCTGATGCCGTAGCGATCACGGATCTGATACAGCGGCGCGAGGGCACTGATGTGTTCGTGGTTGGTGGTGATCACCTCGTCGCCCTCACGCCAGTTCAGCCCGTATGCGATGATGTTCAACCCCTCTCCGGTGTTGTCGGTCAGGGCGATCTCCCCCTCTTCGGCATTGAGCAGGCGGGCACAGCGCTGACGCACTTCAGTGTAGATCGCTTCAAGCTCCTTGAACCTGGCTGCTCCCAGCCTCCCATCGCTCCATTCGCTCTGCAGGCGCTGCTGTACGGCCTCGATGACACAGCGCGGAAGCGGTCCGAAGGTTCCAGTGTTGAGGTAGCTATGGGCAGTCGTGGCAGGCATGGCCTCACGGATAGCCTCCAGCTTCATGGGAGAATCGAGCAAGTGTCCCCTCCTTGGCTGAGTTGCGAGCAGGGCTGGCGCGGCCTCTTCCTCGATGAGGCAGGGGGGTCCGGCCAGCCATGCATCGTTATAGCATTATATGTCAGACAAGGCCATGTCGCCCAGGCATGGCAAGCGGTGATCACGACCATGGACGCACTGACGGTCGTGCTCCTTCCTCCATCCCGTGGGACCCCTGGTGCTCGCTCGCCCTCGATCTCCGGCTCGCTGGACGCTAGACGGACGGCTCGTCATGCTGGCGGAAGGGGGCGAGGAGCAGCGCCCAGGCCTGGTGGGTGGGCAGATGGTCCAGATGGGCCAGGGCGGTCTCCAGGGCCTCCCAGGCCTCGTATACCACCTCCTCGGCCTGATCCCCCTCCGGCGCAGGCAGCAGGGCCTCCGCCGCCGCCTGCCGCCGGGGGGCCAGCCCCTGCCCCTCTCCGGGGCGCTCCTCCGGCCTGCTCAGACGGCGCGCTCCCGCACCTGCGCCCAGACGGCCAGCCCGCCACAGCGCGTGCCGCAGCGCGCCCACGCCTCGGGCAGCTGGATGAGCACCTC
>JBHOQN010000051.1:0-17770 GCA_042408965.1 Ktedonobacteraceae bacterium | reverse complement strand
GCGCAACAAGCACCTTCATCGGGCAGTGTTCAATGACTGGGGGGTCTACACCTTTGTACAGATGCTCATCTACAAATGCCGGTTGGCTGGGAAAGATCTCCAGATCATAGATGAACGCGAGACGTCGAAGACCTGTAGCCGGTGTGGACACCAGCAGTCCATGCCGCTCTGGAAACGGACCTATCGCTGCAACGTATGTGGACTCATCATGGATCGAGACGAAAATAGTGCCGTCAACATCCTGATGAGGTTCCTTGCCCGGCCTGGGCCACACACGGGCGATCCCGTGCGGTGTGCGGACGTATTCACCGCAATCGAACATCGGTGTGCGACGGTTTCCAACGCCACCGACCAATGGAGTTGAATATATGCAACCCCATTTAGAAAGGCAGTTTTCGTGTCTAACATGTCTGAATTCAAGGAAGAGGGGCATCCGCAACGGCGTGAGTTGTGGATCACACTGGGTATCGTGGTCCTGGTGATGCTGGTCGTGCTGGTCGGCTTCATGGCATACAGTCATCTCCCAAGTGCGGCAGGCAATGGGGGGACGCTAACGAGTCTGACACCTACCCCGGCTCAGACCAACCCCGTTGACTCGGTTGAAGTGAACCACTCGGTCGATTTTAGTGGTGTCACAATGACGGTGACACGAGCAGGGGAGGCTGAAGGTTATTCGGACGATCAGAAGCATCAGAGCAAATATATCGTACGAGTGTATATTCAGGCGCAGAGCAAGAGTGAGTCACCGGTTGGCATCGATTATCAGGCCCTGGCCCGCCTGGTACTCTCTGATGGAACGGAGATCGCACCCCAGTTGATCACCCTCTCGCCGGTGGTCCTTCCAGGTCAGCAACAGACCGGCTATCTGGACTTCCCGGTGAACCAGCAGGTTGATCTCTCCACGCTCTCGCTGCGTCTCGGGAAGAAAGCTCAGGTGCTGTTCTCCTGATGGATCTGTCGGAGTTGCCGGAGTTGCCAGAGTATCCTCAAGGTGAGCCACAGGAGCAGGGCAGCGATGAGCTGCTGGCGGCTGACGATCTACGCTTGCCAGAGGGAGCCAGTTTCCTGGTACGTCTGCATGCACTGCGGGCCTGGCTGGCGCGCCGCCTCGCTGAGGAGCGGCTGGCTGTTGGCGAGGCCGCGCTACAGATTCAGGCTCTGGCGCGGGAGCAAGGTCCGTCGTCACGCCGCCGTATTCAGGAGCAGCAGGCTCGTGAGCAGCAGGCTGCGCAGCTGGCCTTTACGATAGCCAGCCAGCGCCTTGAGTCCTACCAGGAAGCTGCCGATCTGCTGGACGATTATATCGCCCATACGGGTGGTGAACGTCTGCTGGTGGAGTACTATCTGGCCCTGCATGGGTTGCTGGATGAAGAGCGTCCGTCTGGGAGTGCAGGGTGCTCTTCATCTTCTGTGCGGCAGGAGGTGCTGCTGGAGATCATGCAGCGCATCGAGCGCGTCAGTGTTCCGCCTGAGGACTGAATGAGATTGGTGCCTCGCCCTCTCTGATTGGTCTCCCTGCTCGTTCTGACGGCAGAGAAGCGAGGGAGGTCTCACAGGTCGACGGACCTGACGAGGCCTCCCTCCTGTTTCGTGTGCTCTCCGTTGCCCTGGTCTGACGGAAACAAGAAAGCGCTGCCTGCCAGTCAGCTCCGATGCTCCAGGGTCGCTTCAGCTCAGGCTAGCTCCTCCATCAGTGGCTCTTTGGGAAGGGCTGCCAGACCTTCTTCCTCATAGTCTATGGCCTGCGTCTCGTCGTTGCCGGACGGCACGCCCGCGGCGCGGAAAATCGGCGTCAGGACCACACTCAGAACGAGGTTCACCACTACTGAGTAGACGGCGATATAGGCAGCGATCTTCACGTTACCGAGCGAGATGGTAAAGACGGAGGAGGCGAAGTTGTTAGCGATGGCCATCCAGGTACCGGTGATCATCCCTGCGGCCCAGCCGATAATCATCGCCCAGCGATGCATCCAGTTCGTATAGAGGCCGATGAAGACCGGCGGCAGCGTCTGGATGATCCAGACACCGCCCAGCAACTGGAAGTTAATGATATCGGTTGCCGGGAGCAAAAGGATGAAGAGCAGCGCGCCGAACTTAACGATCAAGGAGACCAGCTTGGCGACGGTCGACTCCTCGCGGTCCGAGCAGTCGCGGCGGAAGTACTCCTTCTAGATGTTGCGTGTGAAGAGGTTAGCGGCAGCGATCGACATCACCGCAGCTGGCACCAGGGCGCCGATGGAGATCGCTGCGAAGGCGAAGCCTGCGAACCAGTCGGGGAAGGCCCAGCTGATCAGCGAGGGCACTGCTTCGTTGGCCTTGTAGTGCTGGAAGGCCGGCTGATTCTGCACCCCGGCGGCGATTGCCATGTAGCCCAGCAGGGCCAGCAGTCCCAGCATCAGCGAGTAGAGCGGCAGCAGTGCGGCGTTGCGCTTGACCACTGTACGACTGCTGCTGCTGAGAACGCCAGTCATGGCATGTGGATAGAGGAAAAGAGCCAGCGCCGAACCGAGGGCCAGGGTGGCGTAGGCCATCTGGGCCTGTGGCGTAGTCAGCAGGTCGCGGAAGGCCGGGGTGGTGCTGGGATGCGCGATCGAGTTCAGCTGCTTGGCGTGAGCGGCGGCGAAGATATTTCCGAAGCCACCCAGCTTGATGGGGATGACGATGATGGCTGCGATCATGACGGTGAAGATCATCAGGTCCTTCACCAGAGCGATCATCGCCGGTGCGCGCAGACCGCTGGTATAGGTGTAGGCCGCCAGGATGATGAAGGCGATGATCAGCGAGATCTCGACGGGGATGCCCATCTGGGCAATCGAGACTTCAATGCCGAACATCTGCAGGGCAATATAGGGCATAGTGGCCAGGATGCCGGTGAAGGCCACTGCCAGCGCCAGGCCGCTGCTTCCAAATCGATGGCGTACAAAGTCGGAGGCCGTGATGTAGCCGTGCTTTTTGGCGACGCTCCAGAAGCGTGGCATCATCAGATAGACCAGAGGATAGGCGATGATCGTGTAGGGGACGGCGAAGAAGCCTGTTGCGCCACTGTTGAACATCAGGCCAGGCACCGCCACGAAGGTGTAGGCCGTGTAGAGGTCGCCGCCCAGGAGAAACCAGGAGATAACTGTGCCGAAGCGCCGGCCAGCCAGTCCCCACTCGTTGAGCTGCGTCAGATCACCGCGCCTCCAGCGGGCTGCCAGGAAACCCAGCACGGTGACCAGCGCGAAGAAGACAATGAAGACGATCAGTGCTACCACGTTGATCATGGTCATCAATCCTTTCTCGGCAGGCATTGCTTAGCAGCGCAATGCTGCACTCCATTGCATTCGTGGTCGAACAACGCTGTTCGGCTGTTCGCTCAGGCTCGCAACCAGTAGACGATTGCCGTGATCAGAGCGCCGAGAATGGTCCAGAGGAGCTGGTACCAGTAGAAGAAGGGGATACCGATGAACTCCGGCTGATACGAGTTGTACAGGAAAGGTAGCAGAGTTGCGATAAAGGGGATGATGAGCAGGAGAAGAGGCCAGCGTCTCTTCTCAGTACGGGTAACCATAGGCTTCACTCCTTTGAAAGGTGATCCGATTCCCGCATCGCGTAGAGCAACGGCGATGGCCCTGCACAGCTGTGCGCAGTGGAGACGGCGATTCATTCCGTGCTGTCGGCATTGACAGCGCCGGCGCGCACCTCTGCGCGCCGCTGATCTGGCCGGGCTGTCTGCCTCTGGTGGCTGTAGCGACAGACATGCGCGGTGCTGACTGGCTTGCTATAAGCGTACGCAATCAATGCCGAAAAGTCAACCCGCATCTATATACCAGCGTTTCGGTCCGCGGTCTGTTCTGCTGCTTGCTGCTTCTCCTTCTATCCTGCCAGCCTGACCATGGTTGTGTCGATCAACATGCCATCTTACATGAATCAGGATTTCAAAAGCTTCCATAACGTTTTGGATGATGTCTGTTAAGCACTGCCTTGATATTCGTCATATAGAACAGAACGCGATCTGAGAAGAAAGGCAGAAATCTATATTCATGAATGAAGCGCAGAGGAAAGAGACAGGTCGTGATGTGGAGGAGCGGGACCTGCGCGGCTCGGCGCTGCCGGAAGGCTCGATCATTCTGGGGGGGCGCTATCGTCTTGTGCGTGTGCTGCATTGCCGTCCCCGCGTTCATCTATATCTGGCCAGGCGTCTGGCCAGCACGCGCGAGCGCATTCAATATAGTGAGGAGCCGGAGCCGCTGGTAGCCGTGCGTGAGCTGTTACTGGCCGGCCTGACCTCCGCTGAGCGCATGCAGATCGAGCGGGCAGCGTATGAAGAATTTGCCTCATTGACCTTGCTGGTCTCACCGCGCCTGCCGGAAGCTATTGATCGCCTGCGTGTTGAGGGTGATCGTCACTATCTGGTCCAGCAGCTAGGGGGGCTTCGCCAGGTGCGTGAGGTGGAGGTCATGACCCTGGCCGATCTGCTGCTCTCGGATCTGCGCTGGCCCCGGTGGCTGGATCTCGAGGTGGCGCTCTCCTGGGGTATTCAGTTGGCGCGGCTGGTGGCTCGCCTGCACCGGCTTGGCTGTCTTCTTGGCGATCTCGATCCGGCCACCGTCCTCATTGATGCGGAGGGGGTAGCCCCCTGGACCCCTACGCTGCTCGTCTCCTGGCCCCCACCGCCTGTCTTCTGGCAGGCCACCGTCGGAACGCCGCAACTGGCCTATGAACGCTATCTGCAGCTCTTTCCGCCACCTGCGCCGGCGGCGGCCAATCCCTTTGTTGCCCCGGAAGTGCTCGCTGGCCAGTGTGACGAGCGCTCTGATGTCTACTCGCTGGGGGCTATGCTCTACCTGCTCTGCACCCACTACGCTCCTATCACGGCGACCCATCGCCAGCTCGCTGAAATCCTTGAGAGCGAAGAGATGAACGGCGGGCTACACGATCCTCTGGAACCGCTGCCGGTGCCGGAGGGCCTCTCGCTGGTGCCTCCGCATCTCCTGAATCTGCGTTTGCCACTGGTGATCGAGGATATTCTTCTGCGTGCGCTCGCCCTGGACCCTGAGGAGCGCTATCCGTCGGCCTTTGCGCTCGTTGAGGATCTGGAGTCCCTGGATCTGAGCCGTATGGGTCAGTTCCGCTATCGGCCGGGGCTGCTGGCGCGCCTCTTTGCGAGTCTCAGGGCGTTCTTCTCTGTGCGCTGAGAAGGTTCCAGCTCGTCTCTCTCAGCGCATGCGACGCAGCAGGACGCGCAGGTGGCTGCCACCAGGGACCATGCCGACGGGGAGCGCCTCAATGATCTCATACTTGGAGGCACTTGCCACGGCGCTGGCGCTCGGTGTGGCGGTGTCGGCGAGGTAGACAACGTTCGTCAAGTCTGTGCCGTATGGAGCAATGAAGAGCATATCGGCAGCGTGGACCGGCGGCTGGCCCGTGGCATCATAGATCTGGGGGTCGATGATCTGTTGGGGACGCAGGATTCCCTGCAACGGTGTGTAGCTGTAGCTGCCGCTGCTCAGGGAGACGGCGATCACTGTTTGCTGGCGGCCTGCGAAACTGCGTGCGACCACCTGGAGCAGGTGCTGGGTTTTGCGGATATCGAGGGGCATCGTACACCTCACATGTGCAGGACAGCTAGCAGGAGGTCGGGCAGACCTCAACTGACAGGCGTCTCACTGCGAACGGGGAGCGCCGGCGGCTGGTCTACTCCTGGAGTATGCTGGCGCGTGCCGGGGTGACCAGCGTAGCGAGGATGGCTGGAGGGATGTGCCACCTGGCTCTGCTCGCCTGGCTGGTGGAGGGCTGCTGAAGGCGTAAGGCGGCCGGGGCGGCGACGGGTGTGCTGTAGCGGAAGCGCGGTCATGAGCGTACCCCCAGCAAGGGAAGAAGATCAGCGAGCGCGCTCGCTGTCGGAGGGGAGCCTCTCTGATGAGGATGGGGTGGCTACTGAGGTCGATCTGGCGCGGCGCTCGCGTTGAATGCGGGCCACCTCCTCGTGCACATCGATCTCTTCGCCTGCGAACTGGAAGAGCAGGCGCATGGCTGTTTCGTCACTGATCCAGCCTGCGGCTCTGGCACTGCTGAGGGCCGAGACTAGCATCTGCACTGCGCTGGCGAGCGTTGCGTGATCGGTCACCTCGATCTCGGGAAAGATGATGTCATAGGCCCTGTCGGCGTTGGCCGCCAGCCGGCCGGCCCTGTCTGCCTCCTGCAGCACGCGGTCCAGGATGGCGCGGAGCATGGCACGCATCACGTACTGACGCCGCTGGAACTTCAGGAGCGTCGGGAGGCCCATCTCACTGGCGGTCGCCCGATTTCCGTTGCTCCCGTCAGCGAGATAGTGCTCCGGGATCTGGGCTCCAATCGCAATCATCAGCTTGATGGCGCGTCCGTCTTCGGCGGCTTCGCTGGCGTTAATCTCTGGCTTCACCGCTGACCAGGTCTCTGCTTCGTTGTGGATAATCACGCTGCCTGGCTCTGGTGGATAGGAATACTCCATCTTCTTGCGCTCGATGGTTTTGCGGTCCGCGCCCAGTAGCTGGACGTCCCACAGGAAGGCTCCCTTGTACTTATTGATGCGTACGCGGTCAGTCAGCCAGTCCTTGTAGCGACGCAGCCAGGGGAGCAGGGTAGCCAGATCGCTTTTTCCGCGCCTGGCGCTGGAGACCTTGTTGATCGTAAACTGCAGCACCTCTTCACCAGCAGTGAACCACTGGCCAGAGGTGCTGGCCTCGGTGTCGGAGGGTCGCGCCTGAGAGCGCGGCTGTGGCTGTGGCGCCGCTCTGGTGGCGCTTGTCGGACTGGCGTTGTCTGCGTCGCCGGCGAGAGTCATCGTGGGACCGATGGGACGGCGATGGAAGCGCAGGGGCCTTTCGATGTCGTCGGGATCGGTCTCGATCTGGTCAATGAGTGAGGGGTCGATCTGGCGAATCGTGACGCGCCCGTCGTAGGGATTGACGAAGAAGCGGATGAACTGCTCGCCGTAGAGAGCCAGCTCGGTGCACAGCGAGTAGACGCGGGTCTCCATATGGTTTTCAGGGTCGTGCCAGAAATCGAGCAGCACCTGCTGGACCTGAGGATCACGTGCGGCGATGGTGACGCCCTTGCCCATGACGAAACTGGTGGTGATCTCGATGACGGCGAAGGCCAGCGGGTTGGCGTTGTAGGCCTCGTAGCACTGGTTATGTAGCTCCAGGTACGTCGCAGGGATGGGATCCTTCTGATACCAGTTGTCGGAGAGGCGGCGCCAGAAGTAGTCTTCCTCGCCGCCGGTCGCCAGGCGTCCCCAGTACCAGTCTTCCTGGGTTGGACTGGAGGCGAAAGCGGTGGAATTGACCTGCTCGTGAATGTGGGTCGCTGGCTCCATGCTCCAGGGGAGGGAGAGACGTCGCAGCCAGGAGGCCAGAGGCATGAGGGATACTCCTTGTCGAGAGTAGAGGAACGCAGACGGCCGAGTAGGACTGCCGTGGGCTGCCAGCGCATGGCGAGAGCGCTGACGAGGATGCGTCAGCCTGGAGGAGTGCAGTGGAGGCAGCATCTATGCAGATGCCAGACGCTGGAGGCCGGGTCGGCACCCTCATCATAAGTATACGTGGCCGCGTGCGGCCTGTCAAGCCGACCTCTTATCATTGAAGTATTTCGATTGACAGAGTGACCGCGGGTGACGCACAATGAAAAGCGTTTGACAGTCTGGCGGAGGTGGCGGAGGAGGACCTTGTATCTTACAAGGCCTGCATCACCCGTTGTCCCGTAGCAGAAGAAAAGCAACAACCGCGCCAAAGCAGGCAAGCGCTTGACCAGAGCGCGTCTGAAGGTCAGTAAGCAGCGCGAAGATGTTGCCAGGAAGGAGGCAAGCGCACTTGTCACGTCTCACAGTCTGATTACCTGCGAACCCATGCGGATACGTCACCTTATGAAGAACCACTGCAAAGAACATCTTAGAGAAAGCCCACCGTACCGGTGAGCCATCGGAAACGAGCGGACAAGCACATAATGCTTCTGGACAGGCCGTCTCTCCTCGTTCTTGTTGCCAGACGAGAACAGGCGAGCGGGCTGGCTGATAAGAAAAGCCTCCCTGCTTCGAGTGGGGAGAGGGTCAGAGAAGAGGAGTAGCTATGGAAGAGCGCCGCGGCGAAGCCTTTGAACTGGACGAGCGTCTGACCGTACTGGGCAGGAAGCTGCAGGTAGGCGAGCGGGCGCCTGATTTTACCCTGGACCACTTCGACGTCCTGCGAGGCAGGATGCGCCAGATGAAGTTGAGCGAGAGCGATGGTCAGGTGCGCATCCTCAACGTGATCAACTCACTGGACACGCCGGTCTGCCAGATAGAGACCGGGCGCTGGGAGAGTCTGCGTCTGCACCTGCCTCCAGGCGTTCAGATCTACACAATCAGTATGGATCTCCCCTTTGCGCAGGCGCGCTGGCGCAACGCCGAGGGAATCTACCATCTGGCGCTTTCGGCGCACCGCACTGAGCAGTTCGGCCTGGACTACGGTGTGCTCATCAAGGAGTGGCGCCTCCTCCAGCGTGCGGTGTTTGTGCTCGACCGTGAGAGACGCATTGTCTATGCCGAGTACGTGGCCGATCAGATGCAGGAGCCGCACTACGACGCGGCACTGGAGGCAGCGCGTCAGGCGCTGGGGCCACTGCATACCGTGGATCACCTGCTGCCGAGCAGCGTCAGCCAGAGCATGTCGGCCCCTGAAGAGCCGTCGCTGTAAGGGGCCGGCCACGCTGAGGAGGCTGGCATTGGATCAGGGGCGACGTCCCCAGGCTGATGTCAGCAGGGCCAGCGCACAGAAGTCGGGATCGTTCATGTCGATGAGTGCCTGACGCGCCAGTTGATCGAAGCGCTCGGCTGAGATCACGCCGCTCATCACCACGAAGGGGCGGGCCACGTCGAACACGGCCATCTGGTTCTGATACTGTGCTGCGAAGGCCTCGGTCTCGGCGGACCAGTCGATCATATAGGCCCGCTGCCTGATCTCCTGAAAGCCGGCGCGGCGCAGCAGACGGCCGAGCATGGCCATCATTCCCACCGAGCGTCCGGCGGAGAAGAAGCTGCGTCCTGCTTTGCGGTACATCTGCACCCCAATAGCGTTGAGTTCTTCGAGCGCCGGGCTGTTGCTGATGCCCAGATCCTCGCCTTCCGTCAGGCGCAGGATGCCACCGGGGCGCAGGATGCGTTTGCATTCCCCCAGCAGGTCCGGCCAGTTCGGTGGCGAGAGCACGGCCCCGATCGCACGGGCGTTGACCAGATCAAACGAGGCATCCGCGAAGTCCAGCGGCTGCAGGATGTTCATATTGCGAAAGCTCACATGCTCCAGTCCCTGGGACCAGGCGCGTGCACGTGCATACTCAATCATGATCTGGCTGATGTCAACGCCCGTTACCCGCATATGGGGATAGGTAAAAGCCAGATCGAGCACCCAGCCACCGGGACCGCAGGCCAGATCCAGAACATCATGAATGCCGGACGGGTCGATCTCCGGGGGAAGAACCCCGTCCATATGCTCCGTGCAGAGGCGATCCTGCTTAATCAAGCGCGCCATCTCTGTGGCGCTTTCGGGATCGAGAACATAGCTGTTTTCGGAAGCTTGTGAAGCGTCCCCGGTCATATCTCACCTCAACGGGCGCTCTGCGCGTCCTTTGCAGAATGTGCTAACCCTATGGTACCATCTCATCTCATACACGGCAAGCTGGCGCTGCTCTTCGGGCCAGGGGGGGTTACTGTTTCGTAAGCGGTCCCAGTAGCTGGCGCGTCAGTTGAATGTGGCCCAGATGGAGCGCGCTATGTTCCAGGGCATGCAGCAGAGCGTCGCGCACGAGCAGGGGGCGCTCAGGTGGAACATAGCGATAGGCTCCTGGTGGCGCTACTGGCTCCTCCAGGCGTGTGGCTGGCAATACATCGAGCAATTCGTGCATGGCATCGATATAGCGCTCATAGCGCTCCTTGAGTTCGGCCAGTGAGCCGTAGGTATGAAATTCAGCGGCCCGCTCACGCACGAGTGGATGTGCTCCCACCAGCGCCAGCACCCAGTACTCTGCGGCGCCGATGATGTGTGTTGCCAGTGCAAAGAGCGTATTCGTTTCAGGTTGTTCCAGTGGCCGATTCAGCAGTTCGTCCGGCAGTCCCTCAAGTTGCGCGAGGGTCTCGCGGAGAATGCGTTCGAGCGTCTGGGCGATGCAGGCACCTTCGTTCATAGTTCTCCCCAGCAGAGTGCTTTCTCGTGTTCATCTCGTAGTGGCCGATATCTATCCTGATAGTATCACGCCGCGGCCGCGCTGACCAGCTCAGTGCAGATGAGGGGCAGGTCCTCTCTAGCCTCGGCTGCAGATCAGGCCTTGCTGGAGCGCGGCCGCCTGGTGCACAACCGTCAGGAACGCCGCACCATGCGCCGGCAGCACCTCATCGATCAGGCGTTGTGGGGTCTGGCTGTCAGCCTGGCTGCGAAAGCTGCGGTAGTCGTGCTCAGCCTCGACGTTTGAGGGAGCACGCAGATCCTGCAGGCAGTCTGCCAGTCTGGTAACCTCCTTAGGAGTCAGATAGCCGCTGTAGCTGAGGGGGGCGCTGTCTGCCTCGTCTGGCGTGTCGCCTGCTCTGGTCTCCTGGACCAGTGTGCCACCTGTCTCCATATCAAAGGGCAGGCTGCGCCGCCCGCAGGCAAGAAACTCAAAGAGTGCCAGCGCCTCTACCGACGTACGCGCCAGCCAGCCACGCAGCCGCAGCACGTTAGGGTGACGTCCCAGAAAGACCCCCTCCGGCCGGCGCAGTGCCGCCGACCGCTCACTGATCTCAAAGTAGGTCTCGCTCTTGCTCCCACCAGTCGCGCCGGCGCCAGCTTTCTCGCTCTGCTCTGTGAGCGCCGCACTGCTTGTCTCGCCGGATAGGACCTGCTCGTGCGTTTCCGCGTAGAGGCAGTGCTGCTCGACAAGCGCGCTCCAGATAGTAGCCAGCGCCTCTGACGGTCGGTAGAGGTGTGGAATGTGGCGGTAGAGATAGCGGTCGCTGAGGGCAGTGAAGGCCTCTGCCGAGCAGAGCAGGCGATACTCATGCAGACTGTGAGGTCCGCGCGGCAGATGTTCCACGAAGGCCAGGGCGCGCGGCCAGGTGCGCAGACACTGCATCACTGCAGGCACAAATGTCTCCTCACGTGCCAGGCGTGTTGCCTGGTAGAGGGCTTGCACCGCCCGCGCATCGTTGGCGGTCAGCCAGCGGGCAAAGGCCGGCATCACGCGATCGCGGTAGACTGTCCAGTTGAACCGGTAGATCCGCATGGTCCTGGTGGTACTCCTCTGGTGGCCTGGCCCCTACCCATTGGGACCAGCCTGCAACTCTGCTCTGTTTTTATCGTACTCGCATATGGGTATTTTCCCAAGTTGCTAGCTCTATGGTACTCTTGAAGAGCGAAGGGAGGCATAGCTCAACCGTTCTGCTTTACAATGCATGCAGAGGGAGACACACTCGTTTCTGTAGTTGACGAACGAAAATCTCTATTGCCTCTATAGAAGTATCACAACAGGCTATTTTTGATCTATCGAGGAGCGGGTATCCTTATGGCGGAATCAGAGCAAGGCGCAGATCGCGAATCGATCCTGCCCGATTTCTACGAGCAAGAGACCCAGATCTTTGAAGTGGCGGAAGGCTCCGAGCCGCCACGTCCCTGGTGGCGTCAGCGTCGCTGGATCGTGATCATTACGGTTATGCTCATCGTCGCCTTGCTGGGGGGTGGTGTCCTGGCGGTCGTGAATCTGCGGCGGGAGCGTATCACCTATCAGTATCAGCGCGTGACCCGCGGAGCTTTCGCGCAGGTAGTGACAGCCACAGGCTCTCTGCAGGGCACCGTCTACAACGTGAACGCTCCCACCGGGGGCAAAATCACAGCGATCTATGTCAGCGTCGGTCAGCACGTGCATGCCGGCGCCGTCCTTGCGAAGCTCGACACCACCTCGCTGCAGGACGCACTCAATCAGGCGCAGGCCCAGGTCAACGCTGCTCAGACCTCGCTTGCCGATGCTGAGACCAATCTCAGCAAGGTGCAGGCTCAGGCCAATGCCAGCCTGGCCACGGCCTATGATCAGGAGCAGAACGCGCTGTACAATTGTGACCATCCTGCGCCCAATCAGCAGGTTCCCCCAGACTGCAAAAAGCTGGCTCAGGATCAATATGCACAGGCTCAGAGCCAGGCTGATGCACAGATCACCTCGGCCCAGGCCCAGGTTGATAATGCCCAGAGCCAGGTAAATACAGCCCAGGCGCAGCTCGCCACAGCCCAGCATAATCTCAACAATACGACCATCACTGCCCCTCATGCTGGCGTTGTAGCCAGCGTCAACGGCACCGTGGGCAGCTATCCCGGTGGTCTCTCCTCCAATGGGGTCAGCAGTAGCGGTACTGGCGTAGGAGTCAGCAGTGGCTCCAGCGCGGCGGCCTTTATCCAGATTGTCGATCTCTCCAGCTTGCAGATCACCGCCAGTATCAACGAAGCCGACATCGGCTCGGTCAGTGTGGGCCAGCAGGTGCATTTCGCCGTCAGTGCCTATGGCGATCGTCAGTTTGCTGGCAAGATCCGCGCTATCTCGCCGCTTGGCCAGAGCGTCTCTAACGTCGTGACCTATCCAGTGACGATTGCGGTTGATACCAGTAGCGCCCAGGGAGCGAACTTGCTGCCCGGCATGACCGCCAATGTGACGATCACCACCCTGGAGCACGATAATGTGCTGCTGGTCTCTGCTGATGCTGTCAATTTCGCGCGTACGGTCGGCTCCCTCACGCAGCGTAACGGCACTCCTGTCATCGACCCCTCGCAGATCAGTGCAGCCGTGGCCCAGGCGCGCCAGTTGCTGCAGAATCTGCCGAATCTGCCGCCGGGCGAGCAACCGACGCCGGGTTACGTGCTGGAGCGCAGCGGTGATCACTGGGTGGTCAGGCCGGTCGTGCTTGGCCTCACCGATGGCAATACCTATGAGGTGCTGGCCGGCCTCAGCGTAGGGGAAACCATCGTGACAGCGGCCCAGGGCGGGCCGTTCAACAGTGGTACACAGCTAGGCAGCCGGGCCCCTGTTGTGCTCTAATGTAATCTGAAATAAGCTGTCATCTAAAGAAAGAAAGAAGCAAAGATGGAGCCAGTCTCCAGAGCGACACCCACCTGCGCGTGGGTGTCTGGCCAGGCTCCTGCTCCTGGAGCAAGAGCAGATCATCAGCAGGAGAAACCGCAGATGCTCAACAGGGAAGTCCAGCCGGCGGAGAGTGGCGGTCTCGCTCTCCAGCGCGGGAGGGCACCGATTGTCGTCGTTCGCAATCTCACCAGAATATATCGCATGGGCGAGACCGTCGTTCCCGCCCTGCGCGGTGTCTCCCTGCTTATCAGAGCGGGTGAGTTTGTGGCCGTCATGGGTCCCTCAGGTTCCGGCAAAACGACGTTTATGAACCTCCTGGGCTGTCTGGATCGCCCGGATAGCGGCGACTACTGGCTGGTCGGTAGGAAGGTCAGCCAGATGAGCGCCGATGAGCTGGCCGATGTACGCAATCGTCGCATAGGCTTTGTCTTTCAGGGGTTCAATTTGCTGGCCCGGGCCTCTGCGCTCAAGAATGTGGCTCTGCCATTGATGTACGCTGGCCTGCCGCGCCATGAGCAGGAGCTACGTGCACGCAAAGCTCTCGAGCTCGTTGGCCTGGCGGCACGTTTGCATCATCGCCCCTCCCAGCTCTCTGGTGGCCAGCAGCAGCGCGTCGCCATTGCACGGGCGCTGGTGAACAATCCGGCCATTTTGCTCGCCGATGAGCCAACGGGCAACCTCGATAGCCGCACCAGCGTCGAGATCATGGCCATTTTGCAGTCCCTCAATGCGCGTGGCCTGACAATCGTGCTGGTGACCCATGAACCTGATATCGCGGCCTATGCACAGAGACGTGTGCTCTTCCGCGACGGGCGTATCGTGAACGACGAGCTGATCACCGCCTCGCGCTCGGCCGCGGAGGAGCTGGCGCAGCAGCGCCTGAGTGGGCGAGGCGGCGACGGTCGCTGGTCCCTCCCTGGAAAGGAGCTGCCTTGAAGGATTCCTTTGAGTTGTTGCCTCAGCCAGACCCGCACAGCCAGACCCGGAGCCTGGCCATTACCCCGGCTGCCAGATCCGCACCCCCTGCCTCGCCGTCGCGGCCAGCCCGGCGCCGTGAGCATCGCCGAGGCACCCTCGTCGGCGCCAATTTCGCCAGCGCACTGGAATCGCTCTGGGCGAACCGTATGCGCTCGCTGCTGACGACTCTGGGGGTGATCATCGGTGTCGCGGCGGTGATCGCCGCCGTGACCCTCACGCAGGGGGCAAGTGTCCTCATTCAGGCGCGCCTCAATGTGCTGGGAACCAACACCCTGCTTGTCGTCCCGGGAGCCTCCACAAGCAGCGGAGCCTTCAGCTCCCTCGGCTCACAGCAGAGCCTGACGCAGGCGGACGCCGATGTGCTGACGTCCATTCCGCATGTGTTGCAGGTCTCGCCAATCCTCTCCGTCGCTTCGCAGGTGGTCTACAACAACGAGAACTGGAATACTCGTGTCCAGGGCGTCTATCCCGGCTATCAGCAGATCCAGGGGTGGGAGATTGACCACGGCCGCTGGATCAGCTCGCGCGACGAGTTGACAGGCATGCCCGTGGCGGTCCTTGGCCAGGTGGTCGCCAACAGCCTCTTCGCCCCCTCTGGGACCGATCCCGTCGGCCAGACGATCCGTATTGGCACGCAGATGTTCCGCGTCGTCGGCGTTCTGCAGCCCAAAGGCTCCTTCGGAGCCTTTACCCAGGACGACGTGATCTTTGTTCCCTTCACGGCAGCACTGACTCGTCTGAAGAACACGGGCTACGTCGATCAGATTCAAGTGCTGGTGGATAAGGCTGAGAACGTCGATGCTGTGCAGCGAACTATCAACGCGACCCTGCTCCAGCGCCATCACATTTCGGCCGCTATGCCAGCCGATTTCCAGATTCGCAACGCCAACCAGCTCCTGCAGACGGCCCAGCAGGCCACGCAGACGCTGACCCTCCTGCTGGTCGGAATCGCTGGAATCTCTTTGACGGTGGGCGGAATCGGCATCATGAATATCATGCTGGTCTCAGTGACCGAGCGCACGCGCGAGATTGGCATTCGGATGGCGATTGGGGCGCGCCGGCGGGACATTCGTAATCAGTTCCTGATCGAAGCGCTGACGCTCAGCTCGCTTGGCGGCATCCTGGGCATTACCCTGGGATTGCTGGGGGGCTGGTTGATGACCACAAACTTTCAGATCCCTTTTGTGCCTCAGGTGAACTCGATCTTGCTCGCTTTTGGCGTCTCTGCCCTGGTCGGCGTGACCTTTGGCTTCTACCCGGCGGTCCGAGCGGCGCGCCTTGATCCTATCATCGCCCTGCGCACTGAATAAGCTTGAGCGGAAGGTTGCAGGCCCTATCCAGGGGTCGACAAGCTTCCGCTCTCATCTGCATCAGCGCAGAGATTCGTACCTCCAGGCTTCGGCTTCTCGTCGCTTCTCTCAGCTCTGCCTGCCGTTGCCATGATCCTCGCTCGCTCCCAGGTTGGAGAGCCAGGGAGGTAGTAGATCATCCTGGCCACTCACAAGGCCCCCTCTGCCTGGTGGAAAGCTCGTTTGGGGGGAGAGCTGTCCCGGTGGCTGTGGCGATAGCTGTGATGGCTGTGGTGACAGTTGCCCCGGTGGCTGTGGTGACAGTTGCCCGGAGGTGGGAGCCGGGGGCGCAGGGGACATGGGGGACGCTGATGATGGTTGTAACCCATTGGTGGCCGTGGGCGGCAGAGGTGTGGTCCCGGCAGGGGGAAAACTCTCCGGCGTCGGCGGGACCAGGCTGGTGGTGGGGAAAAGGAAATTCCCGTTGAAAGGCCCCGTCCCATTGGGAGGGAAGGCCAGGTTCGAGGCAACGGGCAGTTCTCCGGTCGTCGGCACCAGGCTGGTGGTCGGGAAGAGGAAGTTCCTCCTTAGACGACCGGAGCCTGGATTGCTCTGTGTCGGTGAGGCATTGAAGCTATGGCTGGGACGCTGTACGACGCTCGGCGTCAGGCTCGGCGGGAAGGAGCCGTCGGCCTGAGTGGCAGGCCCGGCGTTCGGCGTGGCATTGAGGGCGGGCGACAGCTCCTGTGCTGTCCCCGGGAAGACAGATGCGCCGCCAGATGGAGAAGCGGGCGAGAACGGCGTCAACTGCGCTTGCGTTGGTGCAGAGGCGAAGGCCGTGTTCATCGTCTGGCCATTGAGGCCCGTCGAGCCATTGGTAGCGCTCTGAAAGAGTCTTGATTGCGGTTGCCATCCCCCCGCCGTAGTCGGTGACTGGATCGGATTCCCCTGAAGATCCTGATCGCCGGCCAGGCTCTCCGGGCTGCGGGTCCGCCTCCAGGGGCGCGCACCGCTGGCGGAGATGCGTGGTCGTGCCAGTGGCTCAGGGGCGATATAGCGCCGCAGTAGAAGCACGCCGAGGAGAATGAGCGTCAGCAGGATCAGAACTGCGCCCGTCACCAAGGGCAGGAACGGCAGATTGTCCTGTTGATGCGTAGAGGAAGTTG
This sequence comes from Ktedonobacteraceae bacterium, assembly GCA_042408965.1. Taxonomy (GTDB): domain Bacteria; phylum Chloroflexota; class Ktedonobacteria; order Ktedonobacterales; family Ktedonobacteraceae; genus Thermogemmatispora. The sequence continues at coordinate 1,245 of JBHOQN010000051.1, read as the reverse complement.
TCTGCTGGCTGTTGTCGGAGCTGTTCGTGCTGCCTGGCACAACTGTTGTCGTTGTCGAGACCGGGACTGTCCCTGTGGGTATCAGTGTCCCTTTCGCCTTCGCCGTGGCTGATGGCTGAGCGGTGACGGTTACCGTCGCGCCAGGCACTGCCGTTGATGGCACCTGCGTCGTAGCAGGTGGAGGAGTACTGGTCTTCGTCGGCTTCGCCGTTGGTGACGCTGTAGGCGAAGGCGCCGTGGTCGGAGATGGGGTCGGCGTGGGAGTGTTGGTCGGCGGGGGGGTGGACGTGCTCGTATCCGTGGCCGTGGCTGTCGGTGTATCCTGTGGCTGGAATAACGCAGCCTGGGTACTGGAGGCTGCACGGATCGGCACAACGTTCGCAATCAGGCTGATGGAGGAGGCCACAAGAACGCAGGCGCAGAGCGTCAGCGTCAGTGTTCGCAATAAAAATTTCCCCAGATCGGGGTCGTTTCCCTTGAACATCGATCCCTACCTCTCCGCACCGGCCAGCGTCGCCGGTCAGCGGTTGGATTGCGCGACCCGCCGCGCGCTCGGCACCGAGCGCGGCTGGTATGCATAGAACGAGGGTGCGATCGGCTTTTGGTCTGCTATCGCTCCAGGAGCGAGTATAAAATATGCAATTTCGTCGGTCAAGAAAACTGCGCGAGATATCCAAATGTACTAGTTGAGGTGAGAAAGATTGGTATCCACTGACGATGTGTGCGCCGAAATAGCATACCAGGCTATGCCTTGAACTGCAGAAATCAAGTGACCAGCGGTACAGTGCTGCTGGACTGATCTGCTTCTACTCGCTGCCTTCAACAGGCTACTTGCTTCACAAGCTTATGATTCCAGTGAAGAGGCCATCTTCGCGCATAGCTTCCACCAGGGAAGAAAGGAGACAGTCATTCCGATGGCAGAAGGCGAGATCCAGGTCGTTACCGGTGCCTTCAGCTACACCGGCAAGTATATCACCCAACGCCTACTTGACCGAGGATAGAGCGTGCGCACCCTCACGGGCCATCCACGCCACCCACACTCCTTTGGCACGTGCGTCCAGGTCTTTCCCTTCAACTTCGAGTGGCCCGAGGCCCTCGTCGAGAGCCTGCGGGGCGCCAGCGTGCTCTACACATAAACCGCCTGTGAGTGCCCCTTGCTTCAGCTACGGGGGTGAAACAGGCGTTCCTTATTTGGGGCTTGGGCATCGGGGCACCCTTGCCTCTTGACAGTACAATACTAATTCA